>NZ_AZVV01000003.1:0-581037 GCF_000514395.1 Pseudomonas sp. URMO17WK12:I12 | reverse complement strand
GTACACCCGTGAACGTCTGGAAGGCTGCACCTCAGACGTTTGATCAGTTGCTGAAGACGCTTCTGAAGTAGCGGGACGATCGTAAACGCGCGGCCGGCACCTAGTCCTGACAACATCCAGAATTAGCAAAAATAGTGTCCATCATTTTTTAGTGGACAGTGTCTAGGTTGCCGCTGCCGCTGCCGCTGCCGCTGCCGCTGCCGCTGCCGCTGCCGCTGCCGCTGCCGCTGCCGCTGCCGCTGCCGCTGCCGCTGCCGCTGCCGCTGCCCGTCGACGCGGTCACCGTTCCAACTTCCCACCAGAGTTCAAACACAAGTCAGAGTGAACTGACACCTCAATCGAACTGACACGGCCAATCGAACCGACACCTCACGTTGTCTCTCGGCGCAGCTGTTGCCTGAACAGCTGCCACATAAAACCTATGTCCACCAGCCTGAGGCGCAATGCTCGGTTGCGGTGTGAGGTTTCGCCATTAGGGGGAGGAGGTGTCTGATGTGCTGGAGTACGTCTCGGCGCGCGTCAAGGTGATTTGCCATGTGCGTCCGAAGCTGGTTTGCCGCCGCTGCGAGCACATCGCCCGATAGCCAGAGGCCTTGCTGGCCCATGTGCGGCTCCCTAAGTTTGTTGACAAATTGCTACGCCGGTTTTGCTCAATTGTATGCCGCGGGCACCTAACAGGAAGGCGTCGGTTGGGCTCACGATCGACGCAAGTTTTAGGATGTCTGAAAAGATCGGGCCTAACCGCTCGCCGCCGAGGCGTTGCTACGGATTGCGGCCCTGTATGTCATCGAAAGCGAGATTCGCGGGCCACCACCCGATCAGAGAAAGGCGGTTCGGCAAAGCCGTGCAAGCCCATTGTTAGAACAACTACACGCGTGGCTTAACCAGACGCTGACTCAACTGTCGAAAAAGTAGGCACTAGGCGGTGCGATTTTCTATGCCCTGACCAAGCCACTCAAGTAAACACTGTGCTTGAACACGCATGCAGAAACACCGCAAGAAGGTGATATAGCGTGGTGTCGGAGCGTGAGATGGTTGTGACCCTTGTGCCACATAATGCAGCCATAGCGGAGCTAGAACCCTTTTGCTTGGTGATGGAATCTCATCATCGATGATCAAGGTGCATTGCGGGAACAATTCAAAAGTCCAATGCAATCATCCTCGGAGCCTCGACCGATTAGAGAGTGAGGGGGCAGGGTAGTTAAAGACATGACGCTACCTCTGTGCCTGTGAATTGTTCACCCATCAACAAAAAACAAAAGGACAAGCTTGTTGTCGGTTTTGCTCGTTCTATGTGCAAGCAGCTTATTTGTCTAATAACCACCAGAAGTAAAGGAGAAAAATACTACCGATATTTCAAGCGAACCAGGTGTGCATAGGACGCAGCTCTCTGGAGCTTCAACTTATCTCTTCGACCATAGGAACCATCATGACCAATGCCGTCATCGAATGTATCGTAAGTCGTAGCGCCGCTAAGTACTACGACCCTACTGCAACTTTGAGCGACGACCAAATCGGCGAGTTGGTGCGAATCGGCACCTCTGCGCCGACATCCTTCCACATACAGAACTGGCGTTTTATTGCAGTACGCACACCTGAAGCGAAAGCGCGGTTAAGTCCGATTGCTTGGAGCCAGCCTCCGATTACAGAAGCAGCCGTTACCTTCATCATCTGCGGTCAATTGGCTGATTCCAGCGTAATACCAGAGCGTCTAGCACCGTTGGTTAAAGCAGGTGTAATGCCTGCGGAGATGGTGTCAGATTGGGAGCTTCCTGCACGCGACTTATATTTAGAGCACCCGCAGCGTCAGCGCGATGAGGCAGTACGTACGGCTACCTTCGGTGCGTCGGCGATCATCTATGCCGCCCGCTCACTGGGTTTTGGCTCGACCCCAATGATCGGTTTCGATGCCGAAGAGGTGGCCCGTGAGTTCGGACTGGCCGAAAACGAAGTGCCGGTCATGTTGTTGTCCGTCGGTACGGAGCGTCCAGGAAACTGGCCGCAGAAGCTACGCCGTCCGGTGGCTGAAGTGTTGGATTTCGTTTAATTGTCAGTAACACCAATAACTTGCGGAGACTACAATGCCTAGATGTGAAGTTCTAATGCCGGAACACGTGCCGGCTGACTCGAAACCGACTCTTGATGCGTTCACCAAGAGCATCGGGTTCACTCCCAATATGATGGCAACCTTCGCGCAGAGCCCAATTGCGTTCAACGCATGGGCGACGCTGCTCGGCTCCATGAGCAAAGCGCTCGACGTGAAGACGCGTGACAGCATCGGCCTCGCTGTTTCCGAAGCGAATGGGTGCAATTACTGCCTGACGGTTCACAGCTTTACAGCCGAGCATATGGCGAAGATGCCAGCCGATGAAGTCATTCTTGCTCGCAAGGGCCAGTCCACCGACCCAAAGCGCCACGCTGCCCTTCAGTTCGCGCACAAAGTCATCGAGACCCGCGGCAAGGTCAGTGACGCCGATCTGAAAGCCGTCCGCGACGCAGGCTACACAGATGCGAATGTCATGGAGATCATAGCGTTGGTGGCCATGTATTCCCTGACGAATTTTTTCAATAACGTGTTCGATCCCGAGAAAGATTTCCCTGTCGTAACCCCGGCTGGTTCGATCTAAAGTTTATCCGTTCACATCGACGATCTCTGATGGTGCTTTGTAGGTTTGATGTGATACGAGCGTAATGCGAAAGCCCGGATGCACCCTAGAGGGATTCTTGGGACCGTATTCGGGTTTTTCGTACGTGTCGACAAATTTAGGGGCAAGAAAGTGACACTTGATCATCCGATTTTCACACGCTGGCCGGCACGGTATCCCGATCGGTTGCAACTCTTTTCCCTGCCGACGCCCAATGGGGTGAAGGTCAGTATCATGCTTGAGGAAACTGGCCTCGCGTATGAGGCGCATCGAATCGACATCATGGCAGACGAAAGCCATGACCCAGCCTTTCTCGCGCTCAACCCCAACGGCAAGATTCCTGCTATCTACGACCCTGATGGACCGAGCAACGCACCGCTTGTGTTATTCGAATCTGGAGCAATCCTCCTCTATCTTGCCGACAAGACAGGACAATTTATTTCGACTGATCCGAACACGCGCTACGAAACGATCCAGTGGGTGATGTGGCAGATGGGTGGAGTCGGGCCGATGTTCGGCCAAGTCGGTTTCTTCAATAAGTTCGCCGGCAAAGACTATGAGGACAAGCGCCCACGCGACCGTTACGCAACCGAATCAGCGCGGCTGCTTGGTGTCCTGGACAGCCGGCTCGCGGATCGCGATTGGGTAATGGGGGCTGATTACAGCATTGCCGATATTTCGCTGCTTGGTTGGGTACGTAACCTGATCGGCTTTTACGAAGCGCGCGAACTCGTCGGCTTCGACCGTTTTCTTCATGTTAAAGCATGGTTCAACCGTGGCCTCGTGCGTCCGGCGGTGCAGCGCGGGCTCGAAGTGACTGGATTGACCGAGGAGAGTAAATGATGATAGTCGTGATCGGCTTCGTAAAAGCATCGGGATCGTTCTTATGAATATCCTCCACATTGATTGCAGCTCGCGTCCAGAATCGCATAGCCGCCAGCTTTCAGCAGCGATCGTCAAAATGATCCTTGAAGAAGTGCCTGGTGCGAGCGTCAGCCGGCGAGACTTTGCTGCTGTCCCTCTTCCGCATGCTTCGTCTGACTACGCGACTGCACTGTCGTCGCCAGCGACCTTGGCGGCTCCGCCGAAGGGCTCGTTGGAGCTATCCGAAGAGCTTATTCAGGAAGTCGATGCAGCCGATGTGATTGTCATCGGAACCCCCATGAACAACTTAACTGTTCCGTCGGTCCTCAAGGTGTGGATAGACCAAATCCTTCGCGCCGGCCGCACGTTCATTTCGACGCCGGCCGGAAAGGTGGGAATGCTCCGAGATCGTCCAGTGTTTATCGGCATCGCTTCCGGAGGCGTCTTTACCGGTGATCGAGCCAATCAACCGGATTTTCTCACAACGTATTTATCGGTGGTACTGGAGAGCGTGGGCCTGAAAACCCTGCAATTCCTTCCTGTGCAGGCCACTGCATTTCTTGACCAGGACCAGGCCATATTCGCGAGGGACAAAGCGCTCGCAGCGATCGACTTGACGGTCATGAGCGAGGCTTCATTTTTATGATTGAAATCACTGATGACATGGAGGCGATCGTCAAGCAGGCGTTATTGTCGTTCGTCGCGACAGTCAACGAAGACGGCACGCCCAATCTATCGCCGAAGGCGTCTTTGACAGTCACGAACGGCGTCCTCTACTTCGCAGATATCGCTTCGCCGCGGACGATACTGAACTTGAAGCGCAATCCTGCCGTAGAAATTAATGTAGTCGACATCTTCCAGAGGCGCGGTTATCGATTCAAGGGGCGGGCATTGATACTTCCAACAACCGATGACGAGTCCTTGGTGATTGCCAACTGGGTTCGAGCGGCGAATGGCCCGGATTATCCTGTCGACCACGTTGTCAAAATCGAAATCACGTCGATCACTCCATTGCTGTCCCCTGCTCATGTCCTTGCCCGCCCTCCTCGAAGCCAGGACGAAATCCAAAGTACCTACTTTCAAAAGTATGGTTTGAAACCAATCACAGAGTAGGCACTGCAACTGAATGAACCACGTTGGCATGAAGCAAACCGAGCAGGCGTTCGTCACGGGTAAGAGAGACGTAAAGGTTGCTGGGTGTGCGCCCTGCAAGACTTTTGATCATTGATAGGGGAGGAGGGTTAGTTCGCTTCGTTGCCCCTCGTTTTCGGTCTTCGAATTGGCTCTGAGTGGATCGTCCGCGCAGATCATTTCGATTGTCAGTTGGAGGTGTTCGACCACCTCTTCGCACGCGCACCCTTGAAGGACCTGGGGCGGCTAACTAAATTATGGGAGCACTCTATGAAATCAATTGAGATCAAAGCCATTGATAACAAGGATTTTGATATCTGGCTTCCGCTATGGCAAAGCTATCAGCGATTTTACGAAGTAGATATTCCTGAAGCCGTGACGCTCAACACCTGGGCGCGCTTCTTGGACCCAGTGGAGCCAATGTTCGCGGCGCTTGCCATGGTGAGTGAACAAGCATCAGGCTTAGTGCATTCGATCTACCATCGATCTGCTTGGGCAATGAGCGACCACTGTTATCTCCAGGACTTGTTTGTCGCGGACTACGCACGTGGTAACGGTATTGGCCGGGCATTGATCGAGCATGTCTATACGGAGGCCAGGCGTCGCGGAGCGTCTCGTGTGCACTGGCTTACGCACGAATCCAACCACAATGCTATGCAGCTTTACGACCGTATTGCTGATCGTTCAAGCTTTATTCAGTACCGGAAATTATTAGTCTGATGCGCTAATTGTGATTCCGACTCACACACCTCGCCACAGGGATACACAATGTACGTAGGCGCGTGAGTGTTTGGATGGCTTGGCAGTGAAGAAGCTTTGCTTCAAAGAAGTAGCCGTCAGCGTATTCGGCTGCTTTGGAGACCGAGCGCTCATTTTCTGAAAAAAATCGGTATCTGTCCCCGCCGATTTGGTCGACTGATTTCAACTCAACGAATCGAGTTTCTAAGGTCTGCAAGTGACATGAGACCATACCGATAGCCAGGTTGTTCTCGCTTATCTACGATTGTGACGATCAGATCTGAAAGGTCTGTGCCCTCAAGCGCTGTCGCTCTCCTGTAATCGCAAACTCTTCTTCAGTCTTCTCATCCGCAAGTGCCTAAGGCGGGGTTTTGACTTCGACACGATCGAAGAATCCTGGGTGCTGGAGAGCAATCACGTAGACATCCACTTGAGGCGAATCAGTTGCGCGATGGGGAACGACGCGAGAAAACCCTCTGCGGCTTTATTCGGCTGGTGGCTCGCTGTCAAGGTCATAGTTTTTTCGAAGCTTTTTAGCAAACCGGTTGATAGCGTGTAGAGGCCATGCTGCTGATCGACGTCAACCTCTCTGTACGTTGAAGACTGAACGGGCCGGGGCGGTTGAATTCGAAACTCAAATACCCTTTGCTGATCTAGGGCGCAGCGATCGGTCTATTTTGCCCTCTGCCTAGCCTAGTTTGCTTAAGAACAGAATCTCAAATATGCATTATCAGCTACAGTGGTACCTGGTGAATGGCAGCCATGTTAGCGACGGTGTTCGTAAGGATCAGCTCGAAAGGGATTTAAGTCGTTGAACCCTATATCATGGTGCTCCAGCAATCTGCACTATCCACACGTTAAGGAATTGACTCATGTCTCGTCTGGCGGAATTTCGTAAGCTCGAACAGCAACTTGCAGAGCAGCTCGCAGAGCTGGAGTCCATGAAGGGTGACTCTGAACTGAAAAAAGAAATGGAGTTTGAGAGCAAACTGCGTGCATTGTTAGCTGAATACAATTTCAGCCTAAAAACTGTGATCAGTTTGCTGGACCCTCAAGCAGGCCGTCGCGCACCAACAACCGAGCCTAAGTCAGCTTCGCGCAAGCCACGGCAGGTAAAGGTTTACAAAAACCCGAACAGTGGCGAGATTGTTGAAACTAAAGGCGGCAATCACAAGACGTTAAAGGAATGGAAAGCAGCGCACGGCGCCGCCACTGTTGAATCATGGCTCACCAATTAATTTAGATTTAGCAAAAACAAAAAAGGCCCTTCAGGGGCCTATTTTGTCTATGGTGTCGCAATCGCGCAATCGCGCAATCGCGTGAACATCGTGATTGTTGTGACAGTGTGCTCGAAAAATTAACCTGGTTTTACTCTCTTTTTAAGAAAATCTCTCTAGATATTTGTCGATCGGTCGGAGCTTTTTATTGCTCCGTATGAACCTTTAGAGGTTAGGAGCGCACGAGATTGAAATGGCTTACCTGTGCGTTCAAGCCCTCAGCAAGACGGGCTACTCCTTCACTGGCGCTACTCACTTGATCGGAGCCCGTTGCATTATTACTAGCTAACTCTCGAATTTGTTCGATTCGCTGACTTATATCGTGAGCAACTACCGCCTGTTCTTCAGCAGCGCTGGCGATCTGGACAGCCATATCACTGATTACCCGATTGGCATGAGTAATGTTTTGGAGAGCTTGGCCGGCATTGTCGGCTTGGCGGGAGCCCGCCTCAGCTTGACTACGACTTTGATCCATAACACATACAGCCTGTTTAGCGCCTTCCTGTAAGCGCATGATCATATCTTGAATTTCTTGAGTCGAATCCTGAGTGCGCTTCGCCAAGTTTCGTACTTCATCTGCTACAACGGCGAAACCTCGGCCTTGCTCTCCAGCCCTTGCCGCTTCGATTGCAGCATTGAGAGCCAGCAAGTTGGTCTGATCAGCTATACTACGAATCACATCAAGAATCCCGCCGATACTAGAAGTGTCTGCGGCCAAGGCTTGAATAACTTCCGCAGCTTTGCCAATATCATCGTATAGTTGCTGAATGGTGCTGACCATTTGTTCTACTACCGCGCGGCCGTTTGCTGCGGAACTGTCAGCTTTTTGAGCTGCTTCTGCTGTCTGAGCAGAGTGGTGGGCAACTTCTTGTACAGTAGCTGCCATTTCCGTAATGGCTGTCGCCACTTCTGAAGTGTGTAACTCTTGCTGCCTTATGTTTTCAAGTGTGATTCGTGTTGTATTGGTGAGTTGCTCTGCGGAGACGCCGAGCTGGCTGCTCGAGTTCACAACATTAGTCACGACATCTCGTAATTTGATAACCATCTTTCCAAATGCATGAGAAAGAACCCCAAATTCTCCTCCATTTTGAGTATCTAAATTGGTGCTGAGATCTCCTTCAGCTACCCGTTGGGCGTCGTTCGAAAGCCGCAGCAGGGCGCCACTTACCTTGCGCCGTATAGTTAAAATACCAATTCCCGCAATAATGATTAGCAGTAGAACCATTGCACACACCACGCTCATATAAACGGAACTCGTGAAGCGCAAGTCATTTACTTCTTGCTGAGTCCGCTGATTGAGTAAGACGAAAAACTCTTTTACAGGCGCCATAATGCGCGCTTTTTCCGCGTCGTAACGAGGGCTGTAGACTAAGTGAGTGGACGCATTGAGATCAGGTGCAGTGCCCTTGGCCCCGGAGGCGGCGTCCATCGCGTCAGATTCGATTCTCGCCAGTTCGTTCGATGCTTCCTCAGCCTCTTTAAGCTTTGCGAGTTCGGCTTGACTCATTCCTTGTTGACGCATTAACTCGAATAGCGGCATAGCAGGATCGAACCCAGTATCAACTTGCTGGCCTGCGGCAAGGAAGTCAATATATGGAAAGTTATAGTTAGTCGGTCGATGTTCTTGTCCATTTCTAATCGATAAGATCTGCTTGTACAACTGAGCGTAGCGACTTTCTCCGGTGACTGCAAAGGTGCGAGCCATTCGACTTAAGTCGTCAGAACCTTGTCGTAATTCATCGGCTAATAAATAGGATCTATAGCGGTTTTCTTCGCTTTCGCTTAGGTTTTGTTGGTTTTTAATCATCGCCATTACGACCAGGCTGAGGGTTATCGCGCTGATGATAATGGCTGAGAATATGATTGTAAAAAGTCGCTGAATAGACAAGTTGTACTCTCCTTGTTTGGATTTAGTCAATCCTGAGTAAGAATAGGTAGTGGCGACAATATAAGAAACTAGCAAATAACGCTTCGATAGAAAACGCGTACCCGCCTAGGAAAATATGCCAAAGAATCCAGGGCTTTCAGGGGTTTATGTCATCATAATTTTGCCGCTTCGCTGAGGTAGAATTCGGAATCGATTTTTGCAAATCGACCACCACCAACTAGGAAATCCTTTCTCAAATCCTCCTTGCCTAATAGGAAGGAGCAGCGCAAGCTGTATCCATACTGCAACTGCTCCTCACCTTGATCAAAAAGGCCGGATATTGATTTGGTGCGGGGGGAGTTTAGCGGACGATTTGAAACAGCTCTTCCAAAAACGTGCGTATTATGCTTGTCGTTAGCTATGTCGATATATAATTTGAGGTCTCTCACCCTCATCTGTCGGCTAGTCGGAAGCCGGTATTGATGATGATTTAGAGGGAAATGTGAATGCACTTGTTGTATTAATAGTGGAGGGTTGAAATAATTTTTGTTTGTAAAAGCGATAATCAAAAGTACTAGCGATAATTAGATTTCAGGCTTGTAGCGAATCTTAAAAAGTGAGGCTAATACCAATAACATAATGGAATACGCGATGATGGCATGGGGGGCTAGAGACGGAATGCCATATAACAATAAAGCATCGTTACCGCCGGGAATAACTATGGCGGAGAAACTCATTAATGAGCCCCCCACAAATTTGTGAAAAAGAGGAAGAAAACCAGGCTTACGTAATTTCAATCTGTGAGTTTTCCACGCTGCCACAATGGCACCAAAAATGAGTGCTCCTGTGGCTGTAAATACCTGGAGGGTGACATTCGGCACATAGGGGGTGATCAGCTTAGCTGCACCGTGAGAAAGCACTGTCAGATACCCCCAGTTCCCGATCAATGCATAGAGCAATCCTCCCGTAATACCAATTACCGACATTGATAAAGTAGGGCTCCAAGCGCGATATGAAGAGGGATCAAAATCGCCAGACTTGATCAAGTGAGGCTTTATTACTAGTTCATGAGAAGCGATAGCGATAAATACCAGCCACACGAAAAGGGCTAGTGCAGTTGGTTTCGATAATTCTAAAAAAAAATAGCCTTCAGTTCTGGATGTAACTAATGGAGCAAAAATAGCTCCGATAAACATGCCAGCAATCGTACCGATATAGTCCATTTCCCCTTTTGATATATGCGCGAGAGTACCGAACACACATGCACCATTCAAAAAGGCACCAAGACCAAAAAGCGCACCGGCAATGAGCATGATTCCAGATGGTTGGTAGGTTTGAGATAAGGTAACGGTGGCGGGGAAGAACCATGCGCTTGGCAACAGCACAAGCCCAGCCGAAGCTGTAGCTACTATGAAAGCCCGAAGATAAGCTGTTCGTTTATAGTTTATCCAATAATTGACCGCAGCGACTGCGCAAACGTCTCCACGTCCTATGGCGAACCCCATGATAAAAGCAAGGGGTACGCTTGTGGCTAATATAGTGTTTAATTGCGACAATTGCGTTAGTCCTCGTCAATACCAAGCACAAGATGACGTGCTTAAACATACATTAGCACATATTTTTTCGCTAAGATTTTATCGCCTAGTATCTTAAGAGGGCATAAGGTATGTCACCATCGTTAGTGGGTGGGGTAGTGGACGTACGGTGCTAAGGTGGAATATAATCGTTAGTACATGGTTTATAAGATAGTCAATGAGTTTGTCGAATGACATCGATATGGCAAAAAAATATGTTTTTATAGCAAGTTAGTTATAGCGTAAACGAGCGCGAGAAACAGGTGCTTTTTACGTGCAATGAGGGATGTCTGAGTTTACAGGTGCCTTAAACTGGTGCCCGTTCGAAACGCTTAATGATTAAAATTTTGCGAGGATGAGCGGATTTCATTGGTTTTTCCGATGAAATTCGCTCGCCGAAATATCTGAAATAAAACTTAATTATTGAGTGTTAAGTGTTGAAATTTTGTCATGTGCTTCGAGGAGAGGGTATCCCCAAACGTGCACCCAATCCGTTTTCTTAACAGGAGTATGACAGGAGATACATGTGCTTGTATCTTTATTGGTTGTTATTGTCGGAGCATCTTGGGCAATTAAGGCCCATCCCCAACCGTTAGTCCATATTCCACTGTTTTGATAACGCCCTTTAGTGTCTTTTATCATCACAAACCATCCATCATTTTTATCCCAAAATGATGCGTGTCCTGTCGTTAAGTCAGCAGCAGTGGCTCCTTGCAACTCTTTAATTAACATAGCGCCATCGGGAAATTCGCCGTGGGATTTGTAATATTCAATTGAATCTCGATCGATATACACCTGGTGTAGTTGTTTCA
The DNA here is from genome assembly GCF_000514395.1 of Pseudomonas sp. URMO17WK12:I12. NCBI lineage: Bacteria > Pseudomonadati > Pseudomonadota > Gammaproteobacteria > Pseudomonadales > Pseudomonadaceae > Pseudomonas > Pseudomonas sp. URMO17WK12:I12. The sequence goes on along the minus strand of NZ_AZVV01000003.1, from coordinate 570,129 downwards.
GTCCGCCTAGTGAATCTCCACCAGGCACGGCGAATGAGCCTAAAAATATAAACGAAGTTCTATAATCTTTAGGGACTTTTATGTTTCCGGCCTTGTCGACATACAGTTCAAAAGTACGTGAATAGCTGGGTGTGTTACTGCTTGGGTGTATTGATGGGGAGCCTGCGCTTGATATTGCTGGCTGAAGGCATATGACCAAAGTCATGCAGGCGAACACAGTTTTAAAGTTCTTGGCACTCATATTAGTAACCTGCCTTGGAATTAGACCGTTATAGTGTGTTTAGGATGCGGCACTCACCTGCGCAACCGAGGCCCATCGTCTGATAAACATCATCGAGGTATCCGCCATGGTCTCGAATCTTACCTTCCATGGCAAAATTGGTGTTTCACGTGACGGTTAGCAAAGCCAGAGGTATCTGTATTGCCCTGGCGTTATACCAATATGTTGCTTGAACGCAGTACTGAAATGGGATTGCGAGCTAAATCCGCATTCTTGAGAGATTTGTGCCAAGCCTAAGGTGGACTCGGCCAACAGGTATTCGGCACGACGTACTCTATGTTCTAAAATATAGGCGTGAGGGGATTGTCCGGTCCTGGCTTTGAACGTGCGTGTGAAGTGAAAGTGGCTTTGTGAAGCGATACTCGCGAGCTCTCCTACATGAATTGCGGAGCTAATACGTTGATCTATGTATTCAGCGACCTTGTTGAACCGTGGCTCTGGTAACTGTGATTTTGGTATTACCATTTCGAAATTAAATTGATTGCTTTTGCGACCCTTTAGCAGCATTGCGAGAATAAATTTCGCCGCAGCGGGACAGTGAAAGCCGTTCCTGACCAGGCTGGCGCACGAGCTAAATCCTTCTCCAATTTTTTCGACGACGCGACGAGCCACACAATCGAAACCAGACTCTGGACCATGATGTGCAACTATATTTTTGAGGGATGTGAGGTTTAGCTTTAAAGTTTCAATTGTTCTTAGTAGAAAGTAATCATCAATCATTATTTCAACAAAGTTATTCGGTAGCTCCCATGCAGCGCTTTGCTCACTTTCAGCGCATCCAAGTACAATGCAAGTACCACATTTTATTTCTACTTCTTTGTGCATGTTGGCTTCTGTTAGCGAAAGCACGCCATTTCCCGTTAGGAAAATTAAAATCGTCATCTGTCCGCTATTCGATGAATATTTTTGATTGCCTCTTTGCTTCATGAATCGTGCGCAGACAACGCTATAAATTTGCGTTGCTGTAGAGTTTGAAGTAGAGTTAGGGAGGAGTAGCGTCGCCATATTAGCCTCTCTTATTAAATGTCCCGCGATTTGTTAGCGAGAATTTAAACTACGATCGGAATCCAAATCTTGTCTCATAGTGCTGCGGCAGCACTGTGAAAACTGGGCGAGAGCAATCCTTGAAACGCTTGGTCTAAAATCCGTGGACAGAAGGACGTAGTGGCACATTTTTTTGCTCCATCGTAGGTGCGCCTTCCTTTTGCGCTGCTGCTGCGTTTGAAAGCCCTTCGCTTTTTGGAAAGCATACTCCTTTCCGCGTCGAGCTGACTCAACCTCTCCTGAGGCCCCAAGAGCTTGAGGCCCCCAGGGCATGAATGTCACCGCTTTGTCGCTTTATCGCGACATCTCAATTTGACGGGCATCGCCCATGACAGATGAGCCAAGGCTAGCCCAATCAAGAGCTAAGCGATTACAAAAACGTGCGCATTTTATGAGTTTTTTTCCGTGGCTTCACTTTTGAAGTCAAACTGAGGAAAGTCAATCGTCGTATTATTTATTCTGTTAACTAAATTGATGAACGTCGTATTGCTCGCAACTAAACAAATCTCTATTAGGTTGTTTTCGGTATATCCGGTATCTAAAAGGGTCTGGATGCTGGAGAGGTCGACAATCCCTTTTGACGTGATCAGGGTGCAAACGAAATCGAGTAACGTATCTATTTTTTCGTTTAAAGTTGGCCGTGCGGTTCTTATGTTTTCTATAGTGGCTTTAGATAATCCCGAAAATTGCCCGAGAAATGCGTATGCGGTTATGCAGTAGTCACAGCATGCATGTATGCTTACCTTAAGCCTGATTGCAGCTAGTTCAGCTTCTGAAAGCGTACTTCCCTCGATAACCTTATCAAGCTCAATTATTGTTTTTAAACCGGTCGGGCAGTGCGTTCCAATCGTCGCATAAACATTTGGAACGATACCGGCCGCTTTTTTTATAGAGGCATAAATTTCTGAAATAGTACCCTGAGCTGACGAAGGGTGGGTTATGGATAAGCGAGACATTGAAGCTTCCCCCAGGTCTGATGGTGTGGTAATTGTTAAGCGTTTTGATGATGACGCTTGCTTTTATTAAGTCCGACAGTTGCAACGAAATGCTGCAATTATTCGCTCAAGCTAGATGATGACTACCGCAATAGGTGTAGTGGCTACTACGGCGTAGCAAAAAAACTCGAAGCGACATTTGCATCTAAGCATTAATCTTGATCTTGGTCCTTTTTCTGTATATTGTTAACTCTCCAACTCTAAGATAGTCGGTTATTATTACTTAATTGACTAGCCACCCAGCGTAGATAACATAAATTTGGATTTTGCATGAATGAGTATCTTTTTCCCTTTCGACTGTTCGTTCGCGTTGCGTATACAGGCAGTTTCTCGCGCGCAAGCAGAGAGCTAGGTATTTCTCAGTCATCAGCGTCGCGAATAATTGCCGCCTTGGAGCGTGATCTCGGGGTGATGTTGTTAGTTAGGACTACGCGAGCTATGGCATTAACACCGGCGGGTGCTAGTTACCTGGCGGATTTAGAGCCAATATTGGCGGCCTTTGAGGAGGCGAATTTTTCGGCTCAAGGGGGGGAGGAGCTTCGAGGGCGGCTGAGATTAGGTATACATGCCGGAGTATCCCTTAGAGAAGTTATACCTAAGTTATCAGCATTTCTTGATTCTCACTCAACGCTTGATGTTGATCTGGTTGCGGATCAGCCTGGTCGAGACGGTTTGAGGGCGCAGGTCGATCTTGCCCTGCAAGTCGTAACGCCTGAGGAGGCTACAACAGCGATGAGACTCATTACGAGTACTCCTAGGGTGTTAGTAGCTTCGCCAAAGTATCTCGTACGTAAAGGGATGCCGGGTTCACCTGTAGCATTGCTTGCGCACTCTATTATTGTCGAGCCCTCACCGGCAGGTGGAAGACCTTGGTTGTTTTCCCGAAATGGGAAAGCAGTGTCGATCAGTATCGATGGGAAAATCACTGCCAATGCATGCGAGGTAGCAATGGCGTCTGCTGTGAGTGGCGTTGGCATTTTGTCCACAGGGCTTTGGTCTTGCCAGGACGAAATAGACTCGGGTGTATTGATTCGCGTACTTGAAGGTTGGGATATGGGTGATATCAAACTGTACGCTTCGCTCCCTGCAGGAGCTGCATCAAAGACGGTCGCACGATCATTTGTTAGTCATTTGACGTCTGAGTTCAATAAACAGGACCTCTGCATCGAGCTTCCCTGAACAGCAGCTCGGGAAGCTCGTATCTCAATTTTCTTCTTGTGCTCTGGTTTTGGTGAAGAAAGCGGTTGCTCCAACTTCTATTTTTTTTGAGTCTCGATGGCTGAGAGGGAATTTCCGATTACAACGAAGGATGCAGCCAGTAAGCCGATATCCTTTAATAGAAATTGACCAGGTACAACAGTTATGGCGGGGAAGCCGAGAGCCGGCTCAAATACAAGTGGAGTGCTGAGCATAAAGGAAAGAGTCGTTACAAATAATCCTACAGATAATATGCCTCCAATAACTGAAAACTTTGGGGATACGCACCTCGCTGCGATTAATAACCCAATTGAAATTTCAAGAATGCCCAGGAAGTATGAGAATCCATTAATGCTCATGAAATTATACATCCACGATAGAAGTGGGCTGTGGCTCACAAAACCGGAGATGCCATTCGCCTCATACATGGTAAATTTCATTCCGCCGAACCATAGATAAATTATGGTTAAAGCGGCAAAAGTAGTAATCTCACCGATACGCGTGATGAGTGAGCCTGCTGGCTCGTCTAACACAGTAAGGATTTTCAGCTCGTTTTTAGGTGGTTGATTGAGGGGAGTGTTCATCGTATTACCTCGAGAAGTGGTTATCAGATGGTGCCCGCTACCTATCAAAGAGACGTTGATAGTTGATTTTTGGCGCTGTACTTGTGCTTGGAGTTTGGCCAGGTACGTGAATTCAAGTTGCGCTGATATTGTTTCATGGTTGAGATTGGGATTTGCTCATTGATCTATCGAAGTCAGATTTTGCAAATGACGAATTATCCCCGCGTGACAGTTTCTAGTGTTTTTGGAGGCGTGTTTTTGTATTAGTGATTAGTTAGTTTAAAAAAGAGTGGGCGCATAATCTCTAAAGCATGCGCCCACCCAAGGGACGACCTTACTAATTCCTTTAGCGAGACCCGTATTCACAGATTAAATTAAAATCTGAATATATTTCAGCTTCAGAGTTGGCACAGATTATCTTGCTTGTTCAATTGTTTATTTCAAAATCGTGCTGATTTTTCGTATCTTTTACCTTGAAAAGGCAGGCTAGTGTTGACTGGAAAATTGTCGCGCGACTTTTAGCCTAGGTAGAGCCGTGTCAGGGGTAGGGCGGGTCAAAACTAGCTTTGGTCAGCAAAGTCTCTCTTCGCAAGGTATGCTGATTGAATTCGCCATCTTGCGGGTGTCATTTCCATATGTTTCTTGAAGGCCCTCTGGAATGCCGCATCTGACTGATAACCGCAGTCTTGAGCTATTTTAGCGATGGGGTCAGATGTCTCAGCGAGTTGCTTACTTGCATTTGCCATCCGTATCTCAACAAGCAGATCGTTGGCGGATCTGCCTGCAGCTTCAGCAAATTGCCTTGCAAACGTCGCTCTCGACATTGAGCACAAGTCCGCTAGTTCAGCCATAGTCCATGTTCTGGAGTAGTTTTCAAACATCGCCGTAAAAGCTGGCTGGAGCCTTGGTCGCTGTGCCAGGCGCAGTAGGCCTATAGGGGGCTCAGCGCTCTCACTGGCTAAACGTAAGGTCATGCCAAAAAGAGCTCCAGACATGTGATTCATCATTGATTCACTGCCAGGACCATGCTCTATCGCCTCTTCATGCATCAATGTAATCAAGCGAGCCAAGCGGCTACTGGCAACATGTTCCTCTGTCAAGTGAGCCAGTTCTTCTGGCACTTTTACTCCTCTAATGATTAGTTGTTGAGGCAAGCTTTCCTTGATCATTTGTCGTGGGGAGGATGGCAAGATAAATCTTCCACACAGCATATTGACTGGCTTCGGGTCTTTGCTGTTAGTTCGAACCTGAAGTCCCCTTTCGCGGTGCATTTTGCCAACCGTCGATGGTGACCCGCTGCCCTCATACAGAACATGGGGGACGCCGGAGGGTATCAGTAAGATATCTCCCGCTTGCATTGACAGAACGGGGTTTTTCCCATCGTCCACCTGTGCTGTCCCGCGCAAAAGGACGTGGTAAGGGATCTCACAGGGACCGGTGGCAGCGTAGTCCAGCCTCCAGGGAGGGCTGAAATGACATCGGGTGTCGAGTGCACCGCTCACAGGCATGAGGAAAAGTAGGCTGCTTAAGATGTCCATTTGAGACGCTCGAGCATAATAATGCTAAATACTAGCATTAACATGGCGAATGTGGAGGATTAGGCTTGAAGTTGTCATAAATCGCTACTGGAAGCTATATCCAGAGGAGTTTTCGATGTCACGCCTAACCACTATGGAGCCGCATGAAGCTACCGGATTAGTGGCCGAAACGTTTGCGTCTATAAAAAGAGCCGCGGGCATGATACCTAACACCTACCTAACCATTGGGACGCACAGTCCTGAGGGACTGCACGCTGTATTACGGCTAGATGAGGTAGTCGCACAGAGCGAAATTTCAGATGCTGATTTAGAAATCATAAGACTGGTTGTAAGTGTTTGGTCGGGGTGTCGTTACGGCATCGCGGTCCACAGTCTAAAAGCCAAGTTCTCCGGGCTTTCGTATGATGCCATTGTGAGAATACGGGGGTCCAGAAGTACTGAGGACCCAAGAAGAGATGCGCTTATCGAGTTTGTTCGAAATATCGTATCAAGCACGGGGACTCTTAGCTCGTTAGATGTGCAGTCAATCATTGATGCAGGCTATTCCGAAAGTCAGATCATAGGTATATCGCTCACAATTGCCGCCACCATGTTTATCAATACGGTTAATCGGATTAACGACACGGTGTTAGATTACCCGGAAATTTGAGTGCCTTAATACGTTTTCACGCGCAGGGAACTATCTCTCAGCTGCGCCTGTAACGGACCAGGGGATATCCTGTTTTGGCTAATTGACAGTCAACATGACTGTGAAAGTACCGACTTTGTCGCGCGATGCGATAAAGTCGGTTGCCTGAGTAGCATTTCTATATCCTTATTTAAAAAGGGTGGATCATGTTGTTTATTGCTTTTTTCGGCGGTATGTTGACTGTTCTTAGCCCTTGTATTCTTCCAGTAGTACCATTTCTATTCGCTGGCGCTAATCGCACACGGTTATCGATACTCCTGACGCTTGTCGGAATGGCACTGACTTTTGCGTTGATATCCAGTCTCGCGGTGGTCAGTACCGAGTGGGTTGTAGGTGCCAGCAACGTCGGTCGTCATGTAGCCCTGATTGTAATGGTGTTGTTTGCACTGTCGCTAATGTTTGCCCGAGTTGGTGACTGGGTAACACGACCTTTTGTTTTGCTTGCCAATGTTCTCGATCCAATCAAGCGCGGAATATCAGGAATGCCTGGCTCAGTGTTAATCGGTGTTGCAACTGGTTTACTCTGGGCGCCGTGTGCGGGGCCGATTCTAGGGGGGATTCTCACAAGTGCCATGCTTGAAGGTGCCAGCGTCGACACTAGCTTGCTGTTAGTAGCCTATGGTTTAGGTAGCGCGATGTCTCTCGGTTTTTTCATCTTCGCCGGGCGCGGTATAGTTAATCGTTTTAAACCGTCGATGTCGGTAGCGGGCTGGATGCGGCGGGGTGGGGGAGTGGCAATGTTAGTTGGTGCGGCAGTGATCTCTACCGGTACCGTTAGCGTGCTTCTGCCCGAAGCATTGTCGAAAGGAGCCGGTGATGTCGAGAAAAGCGTATTCAAACACTTACCAGAATGGACAAGCTATCTCCCTGGGCAAGTAAAGGATCAACCTAAAAACAATAGCCTAGGTGCCATGCCCTCTTTGTCAGGCGCTGTGGAATGGATTAATTCACCTGCACTTACGAACGACTCGTTAAAAGGCAAAGTCGTGCTTTTGGACTTTTGGACCTTTGATTGCCTCAACTGCAAGCGAGATTTACCCTTCGTTAAGCTCTGGGCAGAAAAATATGGAAAAGAAGGTTTGTTGGTAATTGGTGTACATACACCAGAATATGGATTCGAGCGTATTGTTGAAAACGTCAAAAATAAAGTGAAGGAGTACGGTATTACCTACCCAGTAGCCATTGATAACAACAATACAATTTGGCGCAGTTTTTACAATCAGTACTGGCCTGCACATTACCTCATCGATGCTAAAGGGCAAATACGCTTTGTCTACTTCGGAGAGGGTAGTTACGAAGATCAAGAAAATATGATCAAGCGGCTACTAGAAGAATCCAAGATCAATATTATGGCCTTTGATCAGAAAGACTAAGTCCTGTTGTCCAGGTTTATTAATAGTTTTTGGTAGGCCAAAGTTCTTTACCTGTTAAGATTTTCAACGATGAAGATCTCGATACTGACCCGGCGTAATACCTATCCGTTTCTTGAAAGTCGTCGTGAAATGCGATTGGGAGTTGAAACCAGAGTCGTTTGCGATTTGCGACAAACTAATATCGGTTTCAGATAATAAAAACTCTGCCCGACGTAGCCTGCTGTCTAAAACATATGAATGTGGGGAGCGGCCAGTACTTGCTCGAAAAGTTCGAGCGAAATAGAATCTACTCTGTGTTGCGATTTCGGCCATTTCTGACACACTGATAGCGAATGAAATTTCATTTTCAATGTAATCGACAATAGCTTTCAATGTCCTTTCGGGAAGCTGAAGGTTCTTCTGGTTCCGTTTATTGTCGATTTTATTGTTCCGAATGCTAACCATCATGGCGATCAGAAATCGTGCGGCAGGAGCGCAATAATAGCCATCCGCTACTAAGCTCGCACTGCTATACCGTTGGCCGTGCATTTTTTCTGCTAAACGCTTTGCCAGTGCGCCAAACCCGGCTTCCGGGCCATAAACCCCTATGACGTCTGACAGTGCCGTTTTACTTGGCGTAACAGCGGCTATTACTGCAGATACAAATCTGTCTTCGATAGCGATTTCGAGAAATTTGTTCGGTGCGCCCCACGACATGGTGTGATTTTTTTCGATGTCGCCGATAAGTACTGTGGTTCCTACTTTTACTTCTACGTCGATGCTGGCTGACGCAGTATTAAAAACCAAGCGCCCGTTACCACTTAGAAAAATGATTAACGTGAAGCGCCCGGTGTTTGCAACGTAGCTGCTCGGCGATTCACAATTTAAAATGCGTGCACTGACCAGGACCACAGGGTGAAAGTGTGCTTCATTTTTTGACTGTATGTGCCTTTGGTGTCGCATTTTTTATCTCGTTTTCGCTGAAGTGGGTAAGCAGCTATTCCATCGCTCGAGCTTTTCGAAGCCGCGGCATATTGTCCAGCACTAAGAAAAGTTCATCGTCGTTAATTGGTTGTACATAATTTGTATTAACTTCTGAGTATACAATAATTCCTTGTTTGTCGATAATAAATAATGAAGCCATTGGTAGCGTATAACTGTCATCTCCGTTCAACTTATCAAGGTCTGCGCCTAGCATTTGGTACTTTTTTTTCAGCAAGTAAGACAGGCGCCATGTCACTTGGAATTGCAGCGCGACTCGACTATGAGTGTCGCGTAACACTGGAAAACTCAGGAGGCCTTTTCTCTGCATGTCAGTGCTGGAAAAATGTATTTGTGGTGAAATGGCGATAATTGAAGCGCCCCTGCTGATGATGGACTTATTAATTGCCTCAAGAGCGGTAAGCGTTGTGTTCGAATACTTGCACCATAGCCCTCTGATAAAAACAATTATCAACGGTCCCTTTCGAACCAGATCAGCCGAGCGAACTTCGTCTCCCCCGATACTGACAAGAGTGAAGTCAGGTGCGCGGTCACCAGCTTTGATTGACCCTGTTGAAACATTAGATTCGCAAAGTTCCATAACCGAATTTCGTAAAATTTTCTGATCCTCAGCCGCAAGCGGATTTTCATCTCCAGCTAAAAAGTCAATCATTTGCGTGCAAAGCACCATCAATTTTCCCTGATCACATTTAGTTTGATTCTGTTAGCTTCAACATTGGCGTCGAGCAGTTCGGAATGCTGGGGTTTATGTTTGTTAGCGCCTAAATTGAACGTTATTAAAGCTTCTGATATCGTAACCTATTGTTTTATAGGTATATTTCAAAAACCTGCGCTTTTTTTTCTGCTGTATAGAGGCGGATTTTAGGGTAAAGGGGAATATTGAACTCAATCCAGGTTAAGGTTCTGTGCAGAAGAATTGAAAGTTAGGGAAGGGGGGGGCGATAAAATTAAAAGGTGTGCTGTGGAGGGCTGCACCCAATGAAAAATAAGCCTTATTTTTTGATAAAATAAGGCTTATTTTTTTTGATCCGTTTTTTCCTTGTTTAAGGAAGTGGTAGTGGGGTCAGAATTGGCTTGTAGAATTGGACGTACACCATATCTTCCTTGGCGTTATCGATATGGCATCCGGCGCAAGATTCTTTCGGTGCTTCAGTAGAAACTGCTTCGAATGGAGGTGCGTGGTGACCAAAATTGAAGAAGCCCCAGTTTTTGGTTTTTGCAAAGCGTTTACTGTCTTTGACTGATATATCCATACCGCTGGGCCCGCCGCCCGGAAAATAGCCTCTTCCTGATGGCTCCACGCTTGACCCATCAGGTAACTGGCCTTTTTGAGTCAGGTGTAATTCTTTTACCATCATCGTACCTTCAGGCCAAGTACCTGTTTTTCGATAGAATTCAAAAGCTGCTGGCTCTACGTAAACGTTATGGTATTCAGGAAAGCCGGCTTTCCCGTTGTTTAGTCCGTTTGGTGTAATAGGGGCTCCGATAAATACCCACTGCCGAAAATCCTTAGGTTGCATTAATTGACCTTTTTCGTTGAATTTTGGCCCGATTTTTACATCAGGATATTCTTCTGTGGATTGCGCAGCAGCGGCATATAATCCTATGCATGTAGTAACTGCTATTGCAGTTACCGTATTGAGTCTCAGGCTTTTCATTGTGTGTTCTCCAGTAGGCAAAATGCAGATTTTCTGATCCAGGACACGGATGTTTAGTTATGCTGCGAAGTGGAGGCTAGCGCACGTGCTGATGCACCTCTTTCAAAAACGTGCGGACTTTGTCATTCGTTGGCTGCATCGCTTGACATTGGGGGGTTACGTTCCGAGAATAAAATCTAGCAAGGCATACCTGTTGCACTCTTAAAGAAGATGGGCGAACCAGGAAATATATGCGTCCTCGCTACTAGGGAAGATCTTTTTAGATCTCCATGGCGTATTGTTAATTTCTTACGGTTTCGCTTTGTATGCTGCTGAGTGTGCCTGAGTTTAGCGCCTTTTGACGTTCCAGTAGAACCGACTAGTACGTACTAGCATTGGAGTTTTATATGAAAATCATTTCAAGTAATTGCTCTGTTTCAGTTTTGATTGGTTTGATGACGCTTGTTTCCGTTGAGTCGGTGTTTGCTCAGGAGGGCGATCCAAAAAATGGTGAAATAGTTTTTCAACAATGCTCGATTTGCCATCAGGTTGGGCCGGCTGCAACTAATGGAATCGGTCCGAATTTGACGGGTGTGTTGAGCCGGAAGATGGGCTCGGTTACGGATTTTTCTTATGACACCGGTTTGCAGAAGGCGTCGATGGCAGGGGTTAGTTGGGATAAAGAAAAAATATTTAGCTGGCTCGGGGATCCACAGAACTACATCAAAAGTGTTGTACATGATGAGTCGGTTACTACGAGAATGACTGTAAAAATTAGTGATGAACAGGCTCGTCGTGATGTCATTGCGTATATCGCGACGTTCGGTAAATAGTAAGTTATCTCGTAATGCGCTTGCGTGCCGTTGTTACGATAGCTGTTTGTGTACGACAGTTATTGCACTCATAATTCGGACATATCGTTATGGCATTTCAATGGTTTTATCGGTTAGGTTCGCCCAAATGGTTTTATGAGCTGAGCGGCCGTTTTTTGCCTTGGTTGAGTGGGCTTGCCGTACTCCTGATCATTTCCGGTGTAGTGTGGGGCTTGGCCTTTGCTCCTCCGGATTATCAGCAAGGCAATAGTTTTCGTATTATGTATGTTCACGTTCCAGCCGCGATGCTTGCGCAGTCGTGTTATGTGATGTTAGCGATGTGTGGAGTAGTCAGGCTCGTTTGGAAAATGAAACTTGCTGACGTCGTTCTACAGTGCGCGGCCCCCGTCGGTGCGTGGATGACTGCAGTAGCGCTGGTCACCGGGGCTATCTGGGGTAAGCCAACCTGGGGCTCATGGTGGGTTTGGGATGCACGGTTAACTTCTATGTTGATTTTGTTATTCTTGTATTTCGGACTCATCGCACTAGGTAATGCGATCACCAACCGTAATAGTGCAGCTCAAGCTTGCGCCGTATTGGCGATCGTGGGTGTAATCAATATCCCTATCATAAAATATTCGGTCGAATGGTGGAACACGCTCCATCAAAGTGCGAGCTTTAGTCTTACTGAAAAGCCGGCAATGCCGGCTGATATGTGGCTTCCCTTGTTACTAACTATGCTCGGCTTCTATTGTTTTTTTGGCGCGGTGTTGTTGTTACGCATTCGTTTGGAACTACTAAGGCGTGAGTCTCGAACTAGTTGGGTTCAAAACGAGATTTTAAAAAGTCACTTGGTCATCTATCCAAGGAGGCTAAAGCAATGATTTTTTCTTCCTTCAGTGATTTCGTTGACATGGGACAGCATGGCCTGTTCGTTTGGTCAGCCTATGGTGTTTGTTTTCTTGTTCTTTCCATAAATGTCCTACTGCCGCTTTTGGCGCATCGACGTTATTTGCAGCAGGAGTTTCGGAGACTACGGCGGGAGGAAAGCACATGAGTAAGCTCCATAAGTTACGGTTGGTTTTCGTGCTAAGCATGGTGGCAGGGATTGGCACTGCTTCCACCTTGGTGCTGAGTGCCTTGCGGGAAAACATCAACCTGTTTTACACGCCGACCCAGATCGCCAACGGCGAAGCACCCCATGACACGCGCATTCGCGCTGGCGGCATGGTTGAGAAGGGCTCGCTGCAACGTTCCAATGACTCGCTGGACGTGAAGTTCATCGTCACTGACTTAAACAAGTCCGTGACCATCTCCTACCGTGGCATCCTCCCGGACCTGTTCCGCGAAGGGCAGGGCATTGTTGCCCTGGGCAAGCTCAACGTTGAGGGCGTGGTAGTGGCCGACGAAGTCCTGGCCAAGCACGACGAGAAATACATGCCGCCGGAAGTGACCAAGGCGTTGAAAGACAGCGGTAAGTCGGCAACTGTTTCTGTTAAAGAGGGGTAACTGATGACAGCTGGAATCTTCATCCCCGAACTAGGTCACTTGGCCATGATCCTGGCGCTGTGTTTCGCGCTGGTTCAGGCCGTGATTCCGTTGCTCGGCGCCTGGCGCGGTGACCGTTTGTGGATGAGGCTGGCCCAGCCGGCTGCTTGGGGGCAGTTTGCCTTTTTGCTGTTTGCTTTCGGTGCGCTGACTTATGCGTTCATGACCGACGATTTTTCCGTCGCCTATGTAGCCACTAACTCCAACAGCGCCTTGCCGTGGTACTACAAGTTCAGTGCCGTGTGGGGCGCGCATGAAGGTTCATTGCTGCTCTGGGCCTTGATCCTCGGCAGCTGGACCTTTGCTGTGTCGGTGTTCTCCCGGCAGTTGCCGCAAGTGATGCTCGCTCGCGTATTGGCGGTGATGGGCATGATCAGTACCGGTTTTCTACTATTCCTGATCCTCACTTCCAACCCGTTCTCGCGCATTCTGCCGCAGGTCCCGGTGGACGGTCGCGACCTTAACCCCCTGCTGCAAGACATCGGCCTGATCGTGCACCCGCCGATGCTGTACATGGGCTATGTCGGTTTCTCCGTGGTCTTCTCCTTCGCTATCGCTGCGCTGCTGGGCGGTCGCCTCGATGCGGCCTGGGCGCGCTGGTCGCGGCCGTGGACTATCGTCGCCTGGGCCTTCCTCGGCATCGGCATCACTTTAGGCTCCTGGTGGGCCTACTATGAACTCGGCTGGGGCGGCTGGTGGTTCTGGGATCCAGTGGAAAACGCCTCCTTCATGCCTTGGCTAGTGGGCACCGCGTTGATTCACTCATTGGCGGTCACGGAAAAACGTGGCGTGTTCAAGAGCTGGACCGTGTTGCTGGCCATCGCTGCCTTCTCGTTGAGTTTGCTCGGTACCTTCCTGGTGCGCTCCGGTGTGCTGACCTCGGTGCACGCCTTTGCCTCCGACCCGGAGCGCGGCGTGTTCATCCTGATATTCCTGCTGTTTGTGGTCGGTGGTTCGCTGACGCTGTTCGCCCTGCGCGCACCGGTGGTGAAGAGCCACGTCGGCTTCAACCTCTGGTCCCGGGAGACCCTGCTGCTGGGCAATAACCTGGTGCTGGTGGTGGCGGCATCGATGATTCTGCTGGGCACCTTGTACCCACTGATTCTTGATGCAATGACCGGCGCCAAGCTGTCGGTCGGCCCGCCGTACTTCAACGCGCTGTTCATTCCGTTGATGGGGTTGCTGATGGTGGTGATGGCGGTCGGCATGCTGGTGCGCTGGAAAGACACCCCGGTCAAATGGCTGGTGAACATGCTCACCCCCGTGTTGCTCGGCAGTGCCGCGTTGGCCGTGGTGGCGGGCGTCGTTTACGGCGATTTCAACTGGGCGGTGATCGCGACCTTCATGCTCGCCGCCTGGGTGTTGCTGGCCGGTGTGCGTGACATCGTCGACAAGACTCGCCACAAAGGCCTGATCAAAGGCTTGCCGACCCTGACTCGCAGCTACTGGGGCATGCAGATCGCGCACCTCGGTATCGCCGTGTGTGCCCTCGGTGTCGTGCTGTCGAGCCAGAACAGTGCCGAGCGCGACTTGCGCCTGGCGCCGGGCGAGTCCATGGACCTGGCCGGTTACCACTTCATTTTCGTAGGAGCCGAGCACTTCGAAGGCCCGAACTTCAGCTCCGACGAGGGCACCATCCGGGTGACCCGCAACCGCAAGGAAGTCACTGTATTGCACCCGGAAAAACGCCTTTACACCGTGCAGAACACTGTAATGACTGAAGCCGGGATCGACGCCGGTTTCACCCGTGACCTCTACGTCGCCCTCGGTGAACCGCTGGGTGATGGCGCCTGGGCGGTGCGCGTGCACGTCAAACCGTTCGTGCGCTGGATCTGGTTCGGCGGTTTGCTGACCGGTTTTGGCGGATTGCTGGCGGCGCTGGATCGGCGTTATCGAGTCAAGGTCAAAAGCCGTGTGCGGGAAGCGTTGGGCATGAGTGGAGCCACAGCATGAAACGTTGGTTGATGCTGCTGCCGCTAACGATCTTTTTAGTGGTCGCTGTTTTCTTGTATCGCGGCCTGTACCTGAACCCGGCGGAGTTACCTTCGGCGATGATTGGCAAACCGTTTCCCGAGTTTTCCCTGCCAGCGGTGCAGGGCGACAAGACTTTGACCCGCACCGATATCCTTGGCAGGCCGGTGCTGGTCAACGTCTGGGGTACTTGGTGCATTTCCTGCCGGGTCGAGCACCCGGTGCTGAACAAACTGGCCGAGAAGGGCGTGGTGATCTACGGCATCAACTACAAGGACGCCAACGCCGACGCCTTGAAGTGGCTGAACGAATTCCATAACCCGTATCAACTGAACATCCGCGACGACGAAGGCACCTTGGGCTTGAACCTCGGCGTGTACGGTGCACCAGAAACCTTCTTCATTGACGTTAAGGGCATCATTCGTGACAAGTACGTCGGTGTGATCGACGAGCAGGTCTGGCGCGAAAAACTGGCGGCCAAGTATCAGGCGCTGGTCGATGAGGCCAGGCTATGAAGCGCTGGCTCGCCTCTGTAATCCTCGGCTTGAGCGTAGCCAATGTAGCTCACTCTGCCATCGACACCTATGAGTTTGCCAGGGACGAAGATCGCGAGCGTTTCCGCGAGCTGACCAAAGAACTGCGTTGCCCCAAGTGCCAGAATCAGGACATTGCCGATTCCAATGCGCCGATTGCCGCCGACCTGCGCAAAGAGATTTTCCGTATGCTCGGCGAAGGCAAGGACAACCAGCAGATCGTCGATTTCATGGTGGATCGATACGGTGATTTCGTCCGCTACAAACCCGCTCTGAACGCCAAGACTGCTGTGCTCTGGTTCGGCCCCGCAGGCCTGCTGCTGGGCGGCTTCGTGGTCATCGCCGTGATCGTCCGTCGTCGTTTACATCGTGCCGAAATCCCGGACTCGTTTTCAGCCGAGGAATGCGAGCGCTTTAACCACCTGTTGGATAAAAACCAAGAATGATAGATTTCTGGCTCGCAGCAGGTCTGCTAATTCTGGTTGCCCTGAGTTTTCTGTTGATCCCCGTTCTGCGTGGCCGTCGCGCGCAGCTCGAAGAGGATCGTACTGCCCTGAACGTCGCGCTGTATCAAGAGCGTGTGGCTGAGTTACAGACGCAGCAGGAAGAGGGCGTGCTCAATGTTGCGCAAATGGACACTGGCCGCGCTGAAGCGGCGCGTGAGTTGCTGGCTGACACCGAGGGTGTTGCTGCGCCGCGCGAGTCTCGTCTGGGTAAATCGTTCCCGTTGTTGGTGGCGATCCTGGTTCCGGTACTCGGTTTGTGCTTGTACCTGCATTTTGGCGCCCGCGACAAGGTTGAGCTGAGTCGCGAGTTTGCCCAACCACCTGGTTCATTGACTCAAATGACCAGTCGTTTAGAGCGTGCGGTTAACGCGCAGCCAGAGTCAGCTGAAAGCGCATATTTACTGGCTCAAAACTACATGGCTCAGGGACGGCCTGAGGATGCGGCCAAAATGTTTGAGCGAACGGTGTCATTGGCCGGACGTCGACCAGAGTTGCTAGGTAGATGGGCTGAGGCGCTATATTTTTCAAATAGAAAAAAATGGTCAGCGACGATGCAAGCTCTGACAGATGAAGCGCTAGCGAATGATCCGAGTGAGCTAGTGAGCTTAAGCCTCTTGGGATTGGCAGCCTTTGAAGAGACGCGTTATGTAGAGGCCTTAAAATATTGGAATCAAACATTGGCAAGAATGAGCCCTGATGATGCATCACGCTCTGCTTTGATCGAGGCTATTAAAAAAGCAAAAAAAGGTGCTTCAAAGGGAGAAAATAACATCGACTTGATCAATGTTGGCGCAGTTGATATATCCCCGATATTGCTTCGGGTGCGGGTTGAAATTTCTCCTGAAATTATAAACAAGGTCAGTTTAAATGACAGTGTGTTCGTGTTTGTTCAGACGATTTCGGGGTCAAAAGTACCTCTTGCAGCTAAGCGGTTGAAGGTCTCCAACCTTCCTGCAGAACTAGAGTTTTCAGACGCGGACGCGATGATCATCAGCAGTACTTTATCGCGAGCGGGAGCGATTCAGGTGACTGCTAGGGTCTCAAAAAATGGGAAGCCTGCATCGGGGGAATGGTTAGGTCGCGGATCAACGACGATAAGTTCGAAGAATAATAAGCTTAATCTTATGATTGATCGTGCTGATATATAATCAGCAGGAGTTGTTTTATCTTGAGCTCTTTATTGAGCTGGTGCGCGAGCAACGTTGATCAGCGAAGGCGCCGACTACGCAGCAATCGCCATAGCAAAGGCCAACAGAAAATGAGCGGATATCGGTGCAAATATGGGCTGACCTTGATCGGTTCACCCAGATGTCTTTCAAGCTTCCAGAGGACGTAGTCGACAGCCCCTTCAAATGTAAAAAGAGCCTTGATCAGCCGCAAGATATTCAGCATACGACCTTGCAGACGCCTGACTTTCCATTTCCATCGGCAGTGTTGCCTTTCCGATATATCGCCGCTGTACATGAACACTTCCCGTCGACCTTCAACTGGGCTCAGATCAGGTATCGAGGCGGCGGCTCCGCGTGTCATCTGGATAAAGTACTCGGCGTTTGCACTGACGATCTCTCTCGACCGGCTCAATTTCTCAGGCCGCAATTCAGTCGCATAGGTTAGCGACAGGGCGTGCTCCCAGAGTTCAGTACTTGAGAGGGTGGAGTGTGCAACGGGGGCAGCTTCGGACACCATCCTTATCACTGCTCGACTCAACGCATAATGGATGCGTGATCTGATAATTTCGTTCTGGTAATACACAAGCCTGGAGGGTTGCGAAAACCTGCTCCACAAATAGCTGTGAAACCAGATCGATGTTCCTTTTTCGAAGTCTTTCAGGGTTACCAAAGCACACTTTGCGCGCAAGAGCCCGCCACCTGATGCTGGTGATTTGAGTAGGAAGACAGTGGGCGGTAGGCACCGACCGGCCAATCCGGATAAAAGACCCATACGTACGTTGGTGTAGTCATCCAGTAGCACATAGATATCGACCAGGCTGTCCTGCAGATTTCCATCACGAAGACACGAGCCATAGAACAGCAGCGCCATCAGCGCCGTACCAAATCGTGCTTGTAGCGTTTCGGTGATCGTCAGAAGGTCCGATGCCACCGGACGTGAACTTTCTTGATTCACGCTTTGCAGTAATGCTTGTGCGGGCTCGACCAGTCGTGTGCTACGCATTGCGTGACTCGGCATCAAATAGGATGAATCGAGCGCTAACATCTGCCGATAGACATAGTGGACTGCGGGTCGCAAAAAGCTCCCCGTCCAAAAGGTATTCGCTGAGGTTGTGAATAGCGGCATGAGTCAGGTTCTGGCTGACATATGCTCGGCTTTCCTGCATGGCTGCGTTGGATTTGCCACGCAACAGGAATGGGAGAGATGAGAGAAGACGCGGTGCGTGATGGGCGATTGCGGTGAAATGCATCGGTGCTCGCTCAAGCCCCCAGTAGGGTGTGCTCTTGAGTAACAGCTTATCAAGCGTAGTGGCGAGGATCAGTAGCCATGGGGAATAAAGGTATTGATGCTGCAGTTGCAGGCCTGCCCGTGTAGCTAAATTGATATCTTGCTCATTGCGTCGAAACAAGGAAAGCAGCATGCGCATAAAGGTGAAAGCCGGGCCCAAAGCGCCCCGTATGTTCTTGGGGCGCACTTGGGAGTGGAAGTATCTGACGCCATCGATGATCGCGCCGGCCCCAAAAAACAAGCCGAATTGTGGAAGGCCAGAACCGGCATCGGAGACTTGCAGGATTGATCGAGTGCTGACCGAGGGTGGGGGGGCAGTTCCTATGAGCCAACTGATCAGCGCCTCAAGCGTGGATGCCGGTGTCATGGTCATCCCCAGATCAACCGCACTCATGTTGGTTGTGCCTGCAGGTAGCGCCAGAATGAGGGGCGTCAATTTCATGGAGCGTCTGAGTGAGGCGGTAAGTGCAGCCTGAAGACTGCCGTCTCCGCCGATGACCACTAGCAGATCGTTTACCCCAAGGTTGAAAGTGTCTAACGCCTCTGCAATCTCGATAGGGTTTGAAGCTTCGATGACCATTGATTGCGGTATCTGCAACGCGAGCCTGCGAAGCGTTTTGAGATTTCGACTGACATGTCCGCTCTTGGGGTTGAAAACTACTCCAACATGCTTTGGGAGGGCTATCGGATCAATCATTGGAATAACCTGCGGTTGTGATGGATGGAACAAAGCAGTCGTGCCGGTTAACTGAAGGTATTGTGCTCATCAGCTCATCAGCTCACCCGGTCGAATCGATGTACGAGCATCATGGCGATGCCAAGCAAAGCGAACGATGGCAGTAGTGTGGTCAGCATGAGGTTGGCCGCGAACAACAAACCGAGATTGGCTATGATCTGATTACTCACATAGATCAGTAGGCCTAATACGGCTCCGATCGCCAAGCGCCCACCTAACCCGGGAGAGCGCTGTTGAACGAACGTGAAGGGCACCGCAAAAAGGATCATTGCCAGTGTCAGAACTGGACGTCCGAGTTTTTGCCAAATAGCCATCTCATATTCCGCCGTAGGTTGGTCAGAACTGGCCAAGAACTTGATGTAGTGATAAAGCTGAATCACGGAGAAGCTGTCAGTTGGCAGGGTCAATTCTTTCAAGCGTCGTTCTGAAAACACCGACTGCCACACGAGATACTCTTGCTGACTAATGCTTTCATCGGTCTGTTTCCACTCCCGGATCTGGGCATTCTTGAGCAACCAGGTTCCGTCCGGACGGGTGTCAGCACTGTCGGCAAAAACGTAATATTTAAGGCTCATGTCTGGGGCGTAGCGAAAGATCTCGATGCTGACTGGAGTGTTGTGCCGCGTCATCGCGCCGATTCGCGCCACCTCATTGCCTCGCCTTGCCCAGATGCTACCGTTGGGCTTTGTGGACTCACCTGAAACGGCCAGGGCTTCGTTTCTGATGAATACGCCGCGCTGTTGCAGTGGCGATGCAGCCCATTCATCTATGACTCCCATCATTACGACGAAAATCAAACCGGCTACAACGGTAGTGGTTGCGATGCGCACGATTGAGAAGCCGGCCGTGCGCATCGCTGTCAATTCTTGCGTGGTTGCTAGTTGGCCTAATCCGACGATGCCTCCCAGCAACGCAATGAAGGGACTCAGATCAACAGCGCGTCTGGGCAGTGTCATCAGCACAACCATAAGTGCCTGGTTCCACCGATAGCCATCGGACGTCACATCTTCGAGCTCATTGATCAAGTCAAAAGTGGTAAATAAGGGGAGTAGCAGTGCTGCTGCCGCGACGAACCCGATGAGGACATTACGAATGAGGTACGAGCTCGCTATTTTCATTTCGAACGCTGACGCAACAGAGACAAATCTCGGGCCATGAACGCAAGAACTCCCAATGCCATGAGCAACGGCATCAGCCAGACGCCAGGTGTAAGCGCGATGGTGGTATTGGCCACTAGCGTCCGACAGATGTTGCCGGCGTAGAAGATGATTACGAACAGCATGCTGACGGGGAGCAAGGTTGAGAAGCGACCTTTGCGTGGCGCACTTCGACTCAAGGGGACAGCGAGTAGCGCGAGGAGAAATGCACAGATACCGCGTGTTTCGCGCCATTGTAATTCTGCTTTGTCTTTCGGCAGGGAAGACGCGTTCAGCAGTTCTGTCGATGTTCCTTTGCGCTTGTTGTTTTCCTCCGTTTCGATGGGCTTCATGTGCAGCGCCATGGTATTGAAAAGGAGCGTAATGTCCTTCGTTCCCGCATGCTGCAGCGTGTAGGATGTCCCGTTCGTCATCGCGATTATCGGATCATCTGGATTAGGGTCGACCACCTTCGCAAGATTGGCGCGAAAGACACGAGTCTTCCCTTCGCCCGGATCGTAGATGAGGGTGTTTTTCAGGTTGCCTGATTCGTGGTCAACCTGTTCTGCGAGAATCATTCGGCCGTTGTCGGGGTTGAGATTGAATCGTTGATTCAATAGATGATTCACGTCCAGATCAGCCTTGGACTCCTGTTCCAGGCGATAGGTCTGGGTATACGCCCACGGGCGTCCGTAGACTGATAGGACTGTCACGGCGATGGCGATCGGAGTGGAGATCAACGCGATGGCCCGATAGAGCCGTAATGGGCTCGCACCGGAGGCCAGAATAGCGGTGACCTCCGAGTCGTGGTACAGCCTGCCCATGGCAATGGCCACCGAGGCGTACAACGCGACCGGCACCAGCATTTCGAGCGCGATGATGACCTTGTAAACCACCATGTCGATCACTGATTGCAAAGCCAGAGTGCCGTTGGCCGCTTGTGTCAGATAGCGCTGCGCTGAATAGCTTGCGAATACAAACGTGAGAATGCCCACCATGATCGATACAGGGTGGCGAATTTCAGCAATGATGTAGCGCTCGATCAAAAGCATTTCTGGGCCTTGTGGTCAGGCGGTGCAATGAGTTGTTCCTATTTGCCCCTCCGCGGAGCCATGAGGCTTAGCGGCTTCGGCGAAGCATCACAACGTAAGGGGCTTAGGATTTATCAGGCAGTTAAAAGAGCTTTCCGATCAACGCTCTCGCTCCGATAAAAAGTGTTCTACCAGCGCGTGATCACTAACGGAGTCGACGTCTACGGCAGCTTCAGCAAATGGCATGAGGACAGCGCCGATCTTCAATCCGACCATTGATGAGATGTGCTGTAGCGCCTGTTCGAGCGATAGCGTCCCCATGAGGTACTTCAAGGTCGCGGCCAACCCCAAGGCACTTGCAATCACCTTTCTCGGACTTTTGCGCTGCTCTTCGACAGATCGCCAGAATGCGGCGAGTTTCTCGCTTTCCGGTGTCATGAACGCGAACATGTTGCTGCCGCAATAGGGGCCACCCTTGAGTTTGATTGCTGTGCGACGATGTCCTGGAAACATTGTCGTTACCGTTTCCAATGGCGTTACAGCAACTGAAACATCGCAACCGCTGTGGCGCGAACGATCAAGAAAATAGTCAACGATCTCCGGGCTCAGAAGAACATGGTCAGCGGTCGTGACAAATAAGGGTCGGGTTTTGACATGCTGTAGTCCCAATAACGCGCTGGCACTGGGCGTGGACGCAGGTTCCAGTGCGAAAATTTCTCCGCGTCCCAAAAGTGTGTGCATGCGCAGGTCATTGTCCAAAGCCTGGCGCGAAGGACCCACCAGAGTAATTTCACTAATGCGATCGCTCGCTCTCAAGGCAGCCAGTACACGATGAAGCATCGGTATACCCTGGACTTTCGTGAGGGCCTTGCACCCCAAACCACTCATAGCTGCTACGGGATCATTGGCATGTCGATCACCTGCCAATACAAGCGCTGAAAAGCGCACCGGCTCAGATGTTCTTTTCATAGAGTCGATACCGTTTGTAGGCTGTTGCACCAATGCGTTCAAGAATCGTGCGCATACCTGTATTCGTTTCAAGAATCCATGACATCTCCAAAGCATTGAGTTTGCGTCTGACAAAGGGGGCTTTGAGCGCCTCGATCAGCAGCAACGCCAATACCGGCCCCTGCCTACTGAACTGGTAGCGTTGCCTGACGCCCATCAATGGAACTCGCGCAGTTCGAATGCCGGTAACCTTCAATTTCCAAAGCAACCGAAGCCAGCCAAAAGGTAAAAGCTTGCCTTTGAGGGGGGCGATTGCTTCATGGATGTTCGGCATGGCAACGATGAACGCACAAGGTTCATCGTCAATTTCAGCGATGTAGATGAGGTCGTCTGGTACCAGGAGTTTTAGTTGCGTACCCATGTCGCCGAAGTCCCTTTCGGTGAAGGGTACGAAGCCCCAGTTATTTGCCCAGGCGTCATTGAAAATATTGCGCAGCGTTTGCATCTCCTCGTTGAACCTCGACCTGTCCAGCATTCTGATACGAATCTGGGAGCGTTCGCGATTCATCATCTTCTGAAGGGGTGTCGGAAAGTTCAGCTCGTCGGTACGCATCCAGTAAGCCAGAAGGTCGATGGCTTTGCGGTAATCCAGCGCATGCAGGTGTGTTTGGTAGTAAGGATGGTGATGATTCATGAAAGCCGAAGGAGGTGTATCAAAACCCTCAACCAGCAAGCCGCTCTCTTGGTTGATATTCATACTGAACGGCCCAGTAATCTGCTTGACTCCATGCATATGCAGCCACGCTTCAGCGGTGGAGAGTAAGCTGAGAAATACCTCCGGATCGTCGATTGCATCGAGCATCCCGAAATGACCAGTGTCTGCACCATGGAGCTCTTGGTGCAGCGTATCGATCTGAGCGAGGATGCGACCCACAGGTACGCCTTCGCATGTTGCGATCCAAGCTTGCCAGCTAATGTGTTCAGAAGTTGGGTTCCTTTTCGACAGGTGTTCACGCCGTTCTAAGTGCAGCGACTCAATCCAGCAGGGATCATTTTTATATAGCACTCCAGGAAGTGAAATAAAGATATCAAGATCTTGCTGACTTTTAACTATTGTTGTTTTTATTAATGAATTCATTTTGTCCATGGCTGTTATTTGTTTTCTGCATAAATGAGAGGGAGTCAATTCGCATGTCTGTGTACCATTGAGGTAGGGTGCTTGAAAACTGTATTTAGCTGTTGCTGAAATATTTTGATACGGCTATATATAGCGCTATGAAACCGATTGGCCCTAGAGCCAAAGAGTGGAGTGATCCTTTTCTTAAAGCTCCGTTTTACGGTAGCTTTTAGGCGCATGGTTCCTAGGGTAGCCATGTATTGAGCATGGTGTGCCTTGGCTATGGTTACATCCTAAGTTGGCAGGCTGGTTTGTAGTGGTCTGGCTATTTTCATCTGAATGATATGTTCGAAGACGGGTCTTCAATGACAGTACTTGTCAGCGGCTGTAGGTCGGTTTTATGCGTTTTTATAGCAAGGACGCCCAGGCGGAAAAATTAAAAATGTCCAGGTATTCATACGATTTGTCGGTTGGTGAGCATGATTTTGGTTTGTTCGCTAATTGCGTAGTGCAAAGTTTCCTCCCGTGCATGTCGTGACCTAAAACCTAGCGCGAGATTTAGTGGTGCGCCTGATAAAGAGCTCAGACCTATGACCGTTCTCTATTTGTCAGAGACAAGTGCTGTGCGTTCACTGCCTCAACGTTTTGCGGACTTTTCTTCGCTCACCGAAGCGCTTGACTACGCAGCGCTCGGGCAGACGGGCATGAACTTCTACGACCGACGTTGTCATCTGGTGGCCGTTGTTGAGTACAGACAATTGCAGGCTCGAGCCGTTGTAGCGGCGAAGAAGTTACTGGGTATTGGCCTAAGAAAGGGCGACCGTGTAGGGCTTATCGCAGACACGACACCTTGCTTTGTTAAAGCTTTTTTTGCGTGCCAATACGCAGGTCTGATCCCAGTGCCACTGCCTATTCCCGCAGGGGTAGGGCACCATCATGCGTACGTTGAAAAGCTGCGAGGGTTGTTGGCCAGTTGTTCTCCTTCTGCAATTATCGGTGGCCGAGAGTGGCTGCCGTTTGTGGGTGAGGCTGTAGATCCTACCGCTCTGAAATTCTCTGGTGACTTTGATTCGGTCGAAGCGCTCGGCATGTTTGACGTCAAACTCGTGCGTCCGCAGTCGGATGATATCGCCTACCTGCAATACACCTCGGGCAGTACCCGCTTTCCTCGAGGTGTGGTCGTAACACAGCGGTCGGTAATGGCTAACCTTCGAGGCATCAGTCTTCATGGGATCGGGCTGCAACCCCACGATCGCTGCATTTCCTGGTTGCCGTATTACCACGATATGGGGTTGGTTGGTTTCGTCCTGACTCCGGTCGCCACTCAACTATCGGTTGACTACCTGCAGACACGGGATTTCGCCATGCGCCCCAAGCAATGGTTGAGCCTGATGAGCCGTAACAGAGGCACTGTGTCTGTTGCGCCGCCGTTTGGGTACGACTTGTGTGTGCGACGCTGTAGTACTGCCGAGGTAGAAAGCCTTGATCTTTCGTGGTGGCGGGTGGCAGGTGTAGGCGCTGAGCCCATTGCGATTTCCACGCTGAACCGCTTCGCCGAGCACTTTGCTCCAGCGGGCTTTAAAGCCAGCGCGTTCATGCCATGTTATGGCCTGGCTGAAAATACGTTGGCCGTCAGCTTCGCAGCGCCTGGTGCTGGCGGGCAGGTTGATCGGGTGGACCGGGACATTCTGGAACTAGAAGGGCGGGCAGTTAAAGCCACTGAGCAATCCGTGGCCGTCAGCACATTTGTTAATTGTGGCCGCCCTCTGCCGGGCCATCAACTACAGGTGCTAGATGACACGGGTCATGCACTCGCCGAGCGATGTATTGGTCGAATTGTCATTTCTGGCCCAAGCCTCATGGCAGGGTACTTTGAGGATCAGGAGTCGAAACAGCAGCTTGAAGTTACACGATGGCTGGACACCGGTGATCTGGGTTATCTGCTTGACGGTGACTTGTATGTCACCGGGCGCAAGAAAGA
This sequence comes from Pseudomonas sp. URMO17WK12:I12, assembly GCF_000514395.1. Taxonomy (NCBI): domain Bacteria; kingdom Pseudomonadati; phylum Pseudomonadota; class Gammaproteobacteria; order Pseudomonadales; family Pseudomonadaceae; genus Pseudomonas; species Pseudomonas sp. URMO17WK12:I12. The sequence continues at coordinate 545,057 of NZ_AZVV01000003.1, read as the reverse complement.
CCTGATCATCATCCGGGGCAGGAACATCTGGCCCCAGGATATCGAGCTGGTCGCCGAATCAGAGCCGGAGGTCAGGCCAGGAGACGCCATCGTGTTCATTGTGCAGAACAACGGGGAGACATCGGTGGTAGTGCAGGTGCAATGTCGAATCGTTGCTCAAGAGGCGCGCGAATTACTGCTGCACACCTTGTTTGCCAAGATCCATAGTGAGTTCGGGCTCTCACCCATGATCGAGCTCGTTCCACCACATAGCATTCCTCGAACCTCATCAGGCAAGCCTGCGCGAGCTGAAGCGCGTAAGCGCTTTCTCAGTCAGTTGGTGGTGCGCCAGGAGACCCTCGCTGCCGCAGGTTCCGCGTGATGGTAATGACGGTGGCCCTGACCGGAGGGAGCGGATTCATCGGTAGCCCGATCGGGCGAGTGTTGGTAGCCCAAGGATTCAATGTCCGCGCGTTGAGCAGGACGCGGTCGGGTTTGTGCAATGGTATTTATTGGGTGCGAGGCTCGCTGGAAAACTCACGATCACTTGCTGAGCTTGTGATGGGCGCACGCATGGTTGTCCATTGCGCAGGTGCTGTCAGAGGGCGGGATGAATCTGGCTTTCATGTCACCAATGTCGACGGTAGCCGTCGAGTCATAAAGGCCGCACGTGTCGGCGGAGACTGCGAGCGATTTCTTCATATGTCGTCCTTGGCCGCGCGTCATCCTGAGCTTTCCTGGTACTCGAATTCCAAGTTTAACGCGGAGCAAGAAATTCTTCATGAGGCAGGAAACATCAACGTCGGTATTTTCAGACCTACCGCTGTGTATGGTCCGGGCGATCGAGAGCTGCAGCCTTTGTTTTCCTGGTTGTTGCGTGGGCTGTTGATTAGGTTGAGCGCGAGCGACTCGCATTTGAGTTTCGTCCATGTGTTTGATCTCACCGCAGCCGTATTGCAATGGATCACTACACCGTTGGTGATACCTGCGACGTATGAGATCAGCGATGGCACGTTAGGTGGATACAGCTGGAACGGCTTGGCGAGTATCGGGGCTGATATACGCAGCGCGCCTGTGCGGCAGATGACCATTCCTCGTGGCGCGCTGAACAGCCTGGCGCAACTGAACCTCATTTTATCCTACCTGATTCCCGGCGAGCCGATGCTTACGACCAGCAAGGTCAAAGAGCTTGTTCACGACAATTGGGAATGCAGCAACGCTGGCATTACCGATGCCATTGGGTGGGTACCCCAGATCATGCTGCGTCGCGCACTGAAAGACAGGCTGTTCTAAAAACGCGTCAAATCAAACGCTCAAGAGGTTGGCCATGGTTACGCTAGATACGATTCTAAAAAATGTCCTGGTATGCCTGCGGGAAATGGTCCCGGTATCGGAAGAAGTTTTCGCCGAGAGTGACATGGTTAACGACTTGGGGTTGGAGTCCGTCAAAATGATGGACCTGTTGATGAAACTGGAAGACGAGTACGACCTGTCCATTCCCATCAACATATTGATGGACGTCAGAACCCCGCAACAGCTGGCCAGTTCTCTGGTGGCCTATGTGGAGAAAAGCTATGGGGTTGTATGACCGTTTCAACCGCCTGGCAGCCGAGCGTTCCAGTTTGCAGAATGCGGCGCCGAGTCCATTTGGTACATGCATTGATGCGGTGTATTCGCCTACCGAGGGGCGCATAGGCGATCAAAGAGTCATCCTCGCAGGAACAAACAATTACCTGGGACTGACGTTTGATCCGGACGCCATTGTGGCCGCTCAACAGGCGCTGAACGCTGAAGGCACGGGCACCACGGGGTCGCGAATGGCCAACGGTAGTTATGGCGGCCATATAGCGCTGGAGGCTGAGCTTGCGGCTTTTCTAAATCGGCCTTCAGTCATCGTATTCTCCACAGGATATGTAGCGAACCTGGGGGTAATCGGTTCGTTGGCCGGGCCAGGGGAGGTGGTGCTTCTGGATGCAGATTGTCATGCCAGTATCTATGACGCGTGTGCGCTGGGCGGCGCTGAAATTATCCGGTTTCAGCATAACGATGCCAAAGATCTCGAACGACGGATGCATCGTCTGGGCGAGCGTGCCAAACATGCGCTGATTATCGTAGAGGGTATCTACAGCATGTTAGGAGATACCGCGCCGCTCAGAGAAATCGTTGAGGTCAAGGGAAGGCTTGGCGGATATCTGCTTGTTGACGAGGCCCACTCCTTCGGAGTTATGGGCGCCAATGGACGAGGTCTATCCGAAGCACTCGGTGTAGAGAGCGAGGTCGACATTCTGCTGGGCACCTTTAGCAAAAGTCTGGCAGCGATTGGTGGTTTTGCAGCAGGCAAGAGCAGCAGTATGGAAATACTGCGTTATGCAAGTCGACCTTACATCTTTACAGCATCACCGTCGCCTTCGGCCATCGCGTCGGTTCGGTCAACACTGCGTTCGATCGCGACACGTCCCGAGCTTCGAGATCAGCTTTGGAGCAACGCCCATCGTCTGTACCGAGGGCTGGAGAAGCTCGGCTATTCGTTAGGCCCGAATGTCAGCCCGGTCGTACCCGTCATGGTGGGTACCAAAGAACAAGGCCTACAGTTTTGGCATGCGCTGATTAAGCACGGTGTCTACGTCAACTTGGTACTGCCGCCTGCGACCCCTGCGGGCGTGACGCTGGTTCGATGCAGCGTCAGTGCTGCCCACACCCCTGATCAGATCGACCAGATTATCCATGCTTTCGCGATGCTGCGTTCAACGGCGAGCTTGGTCGGTTGACGGTGGTCAGGTTGTTTCGTCGATAGCGAGCCTGCCTTTGAACTGAGTCATCAGGTCGGGGTGTGCGACAAAAATACTGAAGGCGCTTAGCCTGTTATTACCTGTGAGTGCTATGCGAATTATCTTTGCGTTTGGTCGATCCTACCCGGGACGTACTACCTTGATGTTGCTGAGCCTCGTAGTCGCCGGACTGGTTGAGAGCGTCAGTCTGACCACCATGTTGCCACTGGTTTCGGTGATGTTGGGCGACAACGCTCATTCGAAATTTGGTTTGCATATTGTCGACGTACTGCGGAGCCTGGGGCTGGAGCCGACGATTCTTACGTTGTTGATCATTATTGTTGTCGGCATGGCAGTCAGCAGTTTTTTGATCCTTTTGGCCAACCGCCAAGTGGGATACACCGTTGCGCGTGTGGCCACCGACCTGCGGGTAGATCTGATCAAAGCCACCTTGGGAAGCCGATGGGAGTACTACCTACATCAACCAGGTGGGGCGCTAGCCAATGCAGTTGCCACGGAAGCCTACAGAGCGTCCACCGCGTATGAACACGCCGCTAATATGCTTGCCTTATCGATTCAAGCAGTGGCTTACGCAGCCATTGCGCTTATCGTGTCATGGCAAGCGGCAGTGGTATGCCTGGTCGTTGGATTGGCCATTCTTATTGGTCTTCGAGGGTTGGTCAAAACATCGCGTCGTGCAGGAAAAAGTCAGACTCGTCTCATGAAGGATTTGTTGGTGAACCTCACCGACACTCTTGGATCGGTGAAGCCTTTGAAGGCCATGGCCCGAGAAGACATTGCCGATTCCCTATTGAGACACCAAGCCACCGAGCTAAATGCTGCGATGGAAAAAGAAGTGACTAGCCGGGAGACACTGCGTGCTCTGCAAGAGCCCTTACTAGCCATTTTAGCGGCCGCCGGGCTATATGCCGGTTTGGTGGTCTGGCAGTTACCGTTGTCATCGGTGATGGTGTTGATCTTTATGGTCGTGCGTGTGCTCGGCCTTATGCACAAGGCACAACAGCGATATCACCGGATGGCGGGACAGGAGAGTGCATTCTGGGCGTTACGTCACGCGGTTGAGACAGCTGCGTCCCAGGTAGAGCCTCGGGGCGGTAGGGGCGAGCCCACGCTTGAACAACGCATTGATTTTGACAACGTGTCCTTTACTTACGAGCAACGTACAGTCCTAAGAAACGCTTCTTTTACGTTTAAAGTCGGGGCGATGACCACGTTGGTGGGGGCGTCTGGTGAAGGCAAGACGACCATACTCGATCTATTGTGCGTTTTGCTGAACCCTCAGGAAGGGCAAATACGCGTTGACGGCGCCATCCTTAATGACCTCGATCGCCGTAAGTGGCGCCGCATGATTGGGTATGTAACGCAGGAAACTCTCCTCCTGCATGACAGTATTTTTGCGAACGTCACTTTGGGGGAGCCAACGCTTGCACGTGCTGACGCTGAACGAGCGTTGCGTCAAGCTGGGGCATGGGAGTTCGTACAAAGTCTTGCCGATGGTATGGATTCGATCGTCGGTGAGCGCGGCGGAAAACTTTCCGGCGGGCAACGTCAGCGCATCGTTATTGCCCGTGCCCTGGCCCATCGTCCACGCCTCCTGATTCTCGATGAGGCGACGAGCGCGCTTGATCCCGAATCCGAGTTCGATATCTGCACATCCCTTAAAGCTCTGACGCCAGAAATTACGATCATCGCCGTTTCTCATCGTCCTCTCCTGATCGCACAGGCTGATCACGTCATGCAGGTGAGGGATGGACAGGTAACGCGCGTCTCCAAATTTACCGCTGAAACGAACGAGATCATTCAGTAGCAATGAGTGACTCCGTATTGCCCCCAATGATCGAGGTGGAGACCTTTCAATGAGCAGCGCAATCCATAACAAACACACGGTGGCTGGCGAGGATGCGGAAGAGAATTTTCAAGCTGATGTTGTACACCCTCAATTGCCTTTTTCAGATGTTTTACCGGACAAACTGGCACCACTGATTGCTTTCGTGGGGTGCGATGGCGCCGGCAAATCCACTGTGTCCGATGCTGTTCTTGTCTGGATGAAAGAATCCCGAGAAGCACAGAGTTGTCACTTGGGTATCCAGTCCAAATCAATAGGTGAGGCGCTGGTGAAGTGGCCTTTGGTGGGCCCTGCGATCGGACGACTGATTATTGCGAATTCCACTCGTGGTAACCCCTCATTTCGTAGCAATGGGAAAGGGCCGAGCACACTCGTTGCACTCGTAATTTTTCTGTTGTCTGTTCGGCGCTTGAGGCGATACCAAAAGATGATGGGGCTTCGTCGCCGCGGTATTGCCGTCGTTGCTGATCGCTTTCCCCAGATTGCGGTGGCGAACGTGAAGATCGATGGACCAGGTCTTCTGAAGGTCAAGCATCGTAATGGAGTTGTTCGTTTTTTGGCTGGGTGTGAACGTACGCTTTACGCCTACATGATCAGCTACCGACCTGACCTAGTCATCCGTTTGAACGTAGACCTGGAAACTGCTTTTTCACGCAAACCGGATCATCGTTATGAGTCTCTCGCATTGAAAATCGCGAGTGTTCCGCAACTCGAATACCAAGGTGCACCCATTCTGGATCTGGATAGCAGCTTGCCGCTTGAGGAAGTCATCGCACGAGCAAAAGCAGCCGTGTCTCTTCATTTATAAAATGGTTGAGTGATCTATGCCTGGTAATGATTCCAAGTCCTACATCCCTACCAATGAACACGACGGCCAGTGGGCCCCCTTGATTGCTATCATCGGTTCTGATGGAGCGGGCAAGACCACAATCGCTTCCTATCTGTGCAACGCCTTGAAAGGCGATGGAGCAACTTATTCGTACCTTGGCCTTGGCTCCGGCACGATCGGGTTGAAGATTCGGGCATGGCCTTTGATCGGCCCGATATTTGAGCAGCATCTGACATCCAAGGCGCAGCAGGCTCGTAATGTGGAAGAACGAATTCCCGGTCTCATCACGGCACTGACCATTTACGCCTTTTCCTTGATGCGGGCTCGCCGGTTCAAGCAAATGCTCAATATGCGTAAAAGGATGGGGCTAATCATCTGTGATCGCTACCCACAAGTAGAGCTACCCGGCTTCTACGATGGACCGGGTCTCAGTGCCGCGCGACCACGTGGTTACCTGACAGCTTTGCTTGCCATTGATGAGTTCGCCCTATATCAGCGAATGGCTCGTTACCGACCCACGCTGGTGATCCGTTTGAATATTGATGTGGAAACTGCTCTGGTGCGCAAGCCTGATCACAACCCAGAGTTGATCAAAAGAAAAGTGGACGCGACACCGTTGCTGCGTTTCGGCGGTGCGCGAATCGTTGATGTCGATGCGACGTTGCCTCTACTCGAAGTTCAGAGCAAGTGTTTGGAGTTGATCATGCAAATGATGAGTCGTGCCTAATCGTTCACTTGTGATCAGGTTTGTTTAAACAGTCTGTGTGTACCGCTGTTCTTCTCGAAACGACCACGTAATCCGATATCTGCAGTGAGGGAGGTGCTGGTGGACGTTGTTTGTAGACAAAGAGAGGTTTCATGAACGCTAAAAAATCTGATTCAGTCCGTCAACCTACTGATTGGCTTGGCCTAGCCTGGAGTTTCATTTCTTTCTGGTACTTCTCCGGGGTGACGCAGCTGTTGATTGTTCATGCAGGTGTGGCGGGTTGGAAGGGAATGATTCAAGCAACGATGGTCACGGTGCTGTGGTTGATTCCATTGATCCTTTTCCCAACCAGAGCGCGGGTACTGGCAGGGCTGATCGGCATTGTCCTTTGGGCGTCGTCGTTGTCAGGCCTGGTTTATTTTTTGATATATGGTCAGGAATTTTCCCAAAGCGTAATTTTCATCATGTTCGATTCGAACATGCAGGAGTCCGCCGAATATCTGGGGCACTATTTCTCCTGGTCAATTGTTAGCGTGCTCGCCGCCTATAGCATTGTCGGGCTGGTGCTCTGGACTCGTGTTCGGCCCACGTACATGTCTCGCAGCACGATCGTTGTGTGTTGCGCGATGTTCATCGTGGTGGGTGCTGGCTTCAATGCAGTCAATCAGTTGCGTAAGCGCCCGACACTGAGCCTTGCGATCTCCAAATTCGAAGAAAACATTGAGGCTGCGGCGCTATGGCAAATGATCGTTGGTTATCACCAGTACCTCCAGCAACTGGATGAAATGTCGAAGATGCTGACGGTACAGGCGCAGATACCTCCATTGAAAAACCTTTCCGATATCCATGCCGGACAACGTTCAACACTGGTGCTGGTCATCGGAGAATCGACTAACCGCCAGCGCATGAGTCTGTACGGCTACTCTCGGCAGACCACGCCAAACCTGGATCACCTGCGTGGCCAATTGCAGGTTTTTGATCAGGTCATTGCGCCGCGGCCCTACACAATTGAGACGTTGGAGCAGGTACTGACGTTTGCTGACGAGGAACATCCTGATCTCTTCCTGAGCACTCCGACAGTGATCAGCGTGATGAAACAAGCAGGCTACAAGACGTTCTGGATCACCAATCAGCAGACCATGACCAAGCGCAACACCATGTTAACGCTGTTCTCAAAGCAGGCTGATGAGCAGACGTACCTGAACAACAATCGCGACCAGAACCAGACCAGTCAATACGATGAAGATGTACTCGAACCCTTTTCGAAGGTGTTGGACGACGACGCCCCGCGAAAGCTCATTGTGGTTCACCTGCTCGGCACCCACATGAGCTACAAGTATCGTTACCCTGAGTCGTACGATTATTTCAAGGATCGAGCAGGGGTGCCGGACAACGTTACGCAAAGCCAGTTGGGGTTTTACAACGCCTATGACAACGCGGTGCGTTATAACGACTATGTGGTGTCGTCACTGATCAAGCGATTCAGTGAAACTGACCCCAACGGCTTTCTGCTTTATTTGTCCGATCACGGAGAGTCCGTCTACGACCCTGTCGCTCCGGATGTCTTGGGCCGTAATGAAGCAGCCCCGACGCGGCCGATGTACACCGTGCCCTTCATTGTGTGGAAATCGCCGAGCTGGAAATCGGCGCAAGGTACCGTAATGGAGCCTCCTGAATACCTGACGCGTCCTTACAGTACATCGCATTTTATTCACAGCTGGGTGGATCTGGCTGGGCTGCGGTTCGATGAGTTCGATCCTGCAAAAAGCATCGTGAACGCTGGATTCAAATCGACGCGATTGCTGATTGGCAACCCTCATGCTCCAGCAAGCCTGCGCGATTTCAATTTGCTACCTTCCGAGCCGCAGTTGGGCTCAGATGGCGAAATAGCGCAGCACAAGAGCGGTGAATAGCACAGTGCTGTTGCACTTGAAAATGACTGACCAAAGCTAAAATGTCGGTATGAATATCGGCTAGCCGAATGGACCAAAAGACCTATCCGCCTCTGTCTCCGGACAATGCCCAGATAGATCCTGATTACCCAGGCCGTAGGGGCTTGGTGCAGGTGAAAGCTTCCTGTTATTTTAGTATTGTGGCGGTCGATACAAAACTTATGATAGGGTCGACGACAAACCTGTAGAGATATTTAGTCCATGGCTCGCCCTCGTGCATTCAATGAATCAAAGGTTCTTGCCGCTGTAGTCGAAGCATTCTGGACGCGGGGGTATGAAGGCACTTCGACGAGAGATCTCGTCAAGTACACCGGCCTAAACCAGCCGAGCCTTTACAACGCATTTGGCGACAAACGTAGCCTCTATCTTCGCTCCCTTGAGCATTACTTGGAGTGCAGCGTGCGTGATCGTATCCGCCGCCTTGAGGTGTTGCCAAACGCAGGAATGGCCATTACAGAGTTTTTTGCTGAAGTGTTGAATCGCACGCTGACCGATCCACTTCATCGTGGATGTTTGCTGGTGAATTCTGCCCTTGAAGCGACGGCAGAAGATCCTGATTTGCGTCAGGCCATAGCAACTGAACTCGAGACAATTCGCACTTTTTTTCGAGAACGTTTGAATGCTTTCAGCAAACAATCAAGCGGTGCTGTGGGCACCGATGGCTGTCAGGGCGCAAATCATCTGCTCAGTGTACTGCTTGGCGTTCGAGTGCTGGCTCGGGTTAGCCCGGACCCGGCATGTGTCACTGAAGCGATCGAAATTGCACTCAACAGCCTGGGGCTGCCGCCCTTGATTCATTCCAACGTTCACTGATGTCCCCTGCCAGGAGTCAACATGATCAAGTTCTACTATCACCCGTCTCCCAATCCCGCCAAGGTAGCGTTGTTCCTTGAAGAATCGGGTCTTGCATACGAACTCATTCCTGTCGATACGCGTAAGGGCGAGCAGCACGATCCAGCGTTCCTCAAAATCAACCCCAACGCCAAGACACCGGCATTGGTTGATGGTAACAACATCGTGTTCGACAGCAACGCGATGCTGCTCTATCTGGCCGAGAGGACCGGGAAATTCTTGCCTGCCGACAGCCTGAAAGCACGCGGTGAAATGTATTCCTGGCTGATGTTCGTTGCGACAGGTATTGGCCCTTACTCTGGGCAAACGGTGCATTTCAAACACTACGCACCGGAACCAAAAGATTACGCCGTTACTCGCTACACCTTCGAAGCCTGGCGTCACTGGACGATCATCAACGATCGCCTGGCCAACCTGCCATACATGCTGGGAAATGAGTACACGTTGGTGGACATGGCGGTGTGGGGCTGGGCACGCGCGGTACCTTTCATCCTGGGGGATGAAGCCTGGGGGAAACTTTCGAACGTAAAGCGCCTCCTTGACGAGATCAACGCACGTCCGGCCGCTCAGCGTGCTGAAGCGCTGAAGACCCAGCACAGTTACAAGACCGAGATGGATGCTGACGCCCGTAAAGTCATGTTCCCTCAGATTGCTCAGTAGAGGTGCAAGTTCATGATCGACCTGCATTACTGGACGACCCCCAACGGGCACAAGATCACCCTGTTTCTTGAAGAGTCTGGCCTGCCATATCGCATCGTGCCGGTGAACATAGGGAAGGGGGATCAGTTCACTTCGTCGTTTCTGAACATCGCACCCAATAACCGCATTCCTGCCATCGTCGACCATTCACCTCTGGATGGCGGTCAGCCGTTATCGATCTTCGAGTCGGGTGCCATTTTGTTGTACTTGGCTGATAAAACGCATCAGTTCATTCCAGGTGATTTGCGCGGCCGCAATGAGGCATTGCAGTGGCTGTTCTGGCAGATGGGAGGACTCGGGCCGATGGCGGGACAGAACCATCACTTCGTCCAATACGCGCCTGAGCCAATCCCGTACGCTCAAGAGCGCTACGTCAAGGAAACCGCTCGTTTGTACGGGGTGTTGAACAAACATTTGGCTGATGGTCGTGACTATATTGCGGGCGACTACAGCATTGCCGACATGGCTAGTTATCCCTGGATCGTGCCTCACCAAAGGCAACAGCAAGCCCTCGATGACTTCCCACACCTGGCTCGATGGTTTGCGCGAGTAGGGGCTCGTCCTGCGACGAAGTGTGCTTACGCGTTGGCCGATCAGATCAACACTGCGCCGGTGGTCGACGAGAAGACGCGCAAGCTCTTGTTCAACCAGGATGCGAGCACGGTTCGATAAACAGCGGTCGCAATTTGTCAGGGGTCATATGAACAGCGGATGTTAAGGAGCGCAAGGACGCAAGAAACGGCAAAAAAGCACGGAAATCTGAGTCGATTATGAAAATCACTGTCGTAGGTGCTGGTGCTATTGGAGGTTTTCTGGCGTGCAAATTGTTTGCGGCCGGGCATGACGTCAGTGTCATAGCTCGTGGCGCGACACTTCATGCTATTTGCGAGCAGGGATTGCGTCTGCAGACGGGCAACGATGTTCTGATCGCTCCACTTAAGGCTACATCTGAGCCAAAAGAGCTGGGTGTTCAGGATGTGGTGATTTTTGCCGTAAAGGCACCGGCCTTGTCGACAGCTGTTGAAGTTGCAAGAGCGTTGATCGGTCCACAAACCATCGTCATCCCGGCGCTCAATGGGCTTCCTTGGTGGTATTTCCTGAAAGCCAATTCGGCGTTGTCAGGTACGCGTTTAAAGGCAGTCGATCCTGACGGCGTGATCGAAATGAATATCCCGACTGACGCCATCATCGGATGTGTTGTGTTTCCGTCTTGTAGGGTTGAGAGCCCTGGCGTGGTGAGGCATATGTCCGGAAGCAAGATCGTTTTCGGAGAGCCTGGTGGTGGCATCAGTAGCCGTATTTCAAACGTGACGGACTGTTTTCTCAAGGCCGGTTTTGATGCTCATGCGCACGAAAACATACGTGAAGAAATATGGCTTAAGCTGTTGGGAAATGCGTGTTTCAATCCCGTCAGCCTGCTGGTTAATTGCTCCACCGATGAGATGATCGATGACACTAACCTCAACGTGTTGTTCATCGAAATGATGAGCGAACTCCTTGAATTAGGAAGCCGGTTGGGCATCTCACCCAAGATTGATCCTCAGCAGCGGATCGCGATTACACGAAAACTCGGCAAAGTGAAAACGTCGATGCTGCAAGATGTTGAAGGGCACAAACCCGTTGAAATCGAGGCTATTTTGGGAGCGCTGATGTCGGTGGCTGATCTAGCTGGGGCGCCGATGTCTCGCGTGCGTACCGTGTATGCCTTGGCTCGCATGAGGGCACAAACGCTTGGTCTATTGCCGGATTAATTGAACCGACTGGTTCGTATTTAACCGCACCAGCGTCACTACTGAGGATCTCCCGATGACTCCAACAATTGCTTTCGATGTGTACGGTACGTTGATCGACACGAGGTCCGTAGAGAAAGTCTTGAGATTGTTGGTAGGCCAAAAATCTGTAGCTGTCTCGGAGCTCTGGAGACAGAAGCAGTTGGAATACAGTTTTCGTCGAGGATTGATGCAGGAGTATCGGGACTTCTCTGTTTGTACACGTGATGCACTTCTGTTTGCTTGTGAAAGCAATGGTGTGAAGCTAAGCATCCTAGAGCAGGAGCAGGCGATGCATGCTTATACAGAGCTGAATGCTTTTGAGGATGTGAAAGACGGGCTGGCTGACTTGCTAATGTCAAAGCTCCGACTGTTTGCTTTCTCCAATGGCAGCCGTACGGCCATTGACGCCCTCTTGCGGCATGCAACGCTACGAGAGAGCTTTGTTGATGTACTGAGCGTTGAGGCGGTGCGTTCCTTCAAGCCGGACCCAATTGTATATGAGTACCTTGTTAAACAATGTGAGGTGCCCGCACGAGATGTCTGGTTGGTCTCCAGTAATCCTTTCGACGTCATTGGGGCCGCTAATTACGGTTTGCGTACGGTCTGGCTGAATCGCGATCCAACGGTGATTTTTGATCCGTGGGGTGTCGAACCTGATCTGGTTGTACGAGGGCTGGATGATATCGCTAGCAAAATACAATCAGCCAGTGTGTAACTCAGCCAATGCATATGCTTCAGCTTCAGTTGCACAGTATTTGATTGCCGCACCATCAGCCACTACGAGCCATACTGTCCTGACATTCGGTCCTCGAAAACATTCCGGAATGTCAGTTCCCGTCAGCTTGTGCACCGCCACTGCCATACTTTATTCCTGCTACTCATTGATTCCCGAGGGCACAAGTTGCCCGTTAGATTTGACCAGAAGTCTCTGCGATTCACGGTTTCAGATCCGCGGCGACAGTGTCTCTGGAGTCGATCCTATCATTCTTGTAATGAGCTAGGGGGCAGGGTGTGGCTACTCTTGTAGCTCATCTTGTGTTGATTTTCGCTGGAGGTTTGCCTTGCCCACAGAAAAAACTGCACTCGTCCTCGCAGGTGGCGGAAGCCTCGGCGCGGTTCAGGTTGGCATGTTGCAAGCACTCGTCGAGGCGGGTGTTACATTCGATTTGGTGGTTGGTGCTTCGGTCGGTGCCATCAATGGTGCGTACTTTGCCGCGAGACCGAATGCGCAGGGGGTGTTCGAACTCGCGGCCTTCTGGCGAGGTTTACGCAAGTCCGATGTGTTTCCGTTCTCGCTAATAGATACCTTGACGGGAATCCTGCAGGGGCGAGGACATTTGCTTCGCGTTTCGGCATTACAGCGCCTGGTGCGCCGGTCACTGCCGGTAGAATTGATTGAAGAAACAGAATTGCCTTTGCATATCGTCACCACAAATTTACTGAGCGGTGCCGAAGAATTACTGTCCAGTGGCAATGTGGAGCAGGCATTGCTCGCCAGTGCAGCGATCCCGCTGGTATTTCCTACCGTGCGGATCGGTGGGAAGTTTTTAATCGACGGCGGCGTCGCCAGCAACACGCCGATTGCCAGCGCGGTTGTGCTGGGGGCAACACGGGTCATCGTAGTGCCAACGGGGTTCGGTTGTGCCACCACCATCCCACCCAAAGGGCTAGTGGCGTTAGCCCTGCACACATTGAATCTCATGAGCATGCGCCAATTGGTGCGCGATATTGAGTTGTATAGTCCTCGGGCGGCTATTCATGTGGTTCCACCACTGTGTCCCCTGGACACATCGGTCTTCGACTTCAACCAGACAGATCAACTGTTGCAACGGGCCTATCAATCCACTCAAACATGGGTCGAAGAGGATGGGTTGTCTAGCGTTGGAGTGCCGCATACGCTGCAGGAGCACACACATCACTTTGGCTGAGTTAATTTGTTCATGGCTATTCAACGCGTGGGGACAGGGTCCATTGATTTGAAAACTGTAAAATGGAAAGAGCCCACTGGGCCCTTTCCTCACGGCAACATCAACCGCCAACTATCAGTGATCTCCCGGCCAAGCCGTTTCAGGCTGGAGACCCTGGGCACTCCGGGGCGAAGCCTTTCCACCACTCAGGCCGGTCTGGTTGCTGCTGATAGGTCTGCACCTGATCAGCTGCGCTGCCTAACAGTTGTTCGATGCTCAGTCCTCGTTTAGCGACGTATTCCTCCAGTTCCTGCACAGCGCGGGACAATACTTCGTAGCCGCCAGTGAATACCGCTGAAGTCATCTCTGTGGCGCAGGCTCCTGATAGCAAAAAACGCGCGACGTCCAGCCCGTTGCGAGCTCCGTTGGTGGCGATCAGCGGGTAATCGTCGCCCATTGCTTTGCGAGTCATCATCAGCCAGCGTGCGGTCAGTGGTAGCGCCCAGCCGCCACCGATTGCGGCACTGGTGCCGAGCATGGGCAGGCCGGTGTCCAGGTCGGGAAGAAAGCCCATGAATCGACCCATCATCACAACACTGTCGGCTCCGCCTCTGCGTGCAGCCTGAGCCAGGCCGACAACGTCCTCGCTTTGCCCGGTGAGTTTGATCCACAGCGGTAATGTCGTGGCCTGTCGGATACGCGCCACAATAGCCTCAATGCGTGCCGCGCCGCGTTCAAGGACGATGGCGCCCTTGGCGGCTTCTTCACCGTGAGGGGCGCCAATGTTCAGCTCCAACACTCTCAGGCCAGCCTGTTCGATCTGCTGGGCGTAGTCCGCACATTGTTCAAGGTCACTGAGGATCAGGCTTGGGATAACGTAAGCATCTTGCTGCCGAGCTTCGCGGTCCAGCTTCGCCAGGTCGTCGAGCCATTCTCCAAAACTGCGTTGTACCAGACCCGAACGACCGAACAGACTGGCATCCGGTGGTGGGGAGAAGTCCCACGGCAAGCGGTTCCAGTTCGAATCCAGTAACACATAGTCCGTCTTGTCCAGTTGGTGCTTGGCGGCTTGCGATTCGTTGGTGGATTTGGCTACCACCGCGCCAGCGCCGGTGGCTAGGGCCGCGCGGATGGCATCGCGAGTCATGGTCTGCTCGCCAGCCCCGCAGATAACAGGATTCTTAAAGGACAGTGGCCCAATCTGAGTGGTAAGTCGCGTCATGACCGGGTGCTCACAGGTTCATCAAGCGGGAAGCGTTGCCGGAGGTCATCTTGCGAATATCCTCGTCGCTATAATCCAAACCCAGCAGTTGGCCGATTACATTGCGAAAGCCCTCGGCGATGCTTGGATTGCCTTGCTGACCCAGGTCGGATCCGAGGATGGTCAGGTCCACGGTTCCGGCTTCGATCACCTGTTTCAGGAATTGATCGTCGTAGAATTTGAACTTCGATCCAGGTACCCACATGCACATGGAGTGCTCCATGTAGACGCCTTCCTTAGCCAGTTGGCGCATATCATCGAGCGTTGCATCGACCACGTAGGTCGGATGGTTGACCAGCAGTCGTTTGACGCCACGTTTGCGGGCTTCCTCAAACAGCGGCCAGATCTCCCTGATGTTCAGGTGTCCGGCGGAAAGCACCACATCCTCTGCGGCAATCAGGTCGAGGATCGCTTTTACTTCTTCCTTCAAGCGGCCGTCGTCATCGAGGACGGTCAATGGAATCGGTTGCAGCATGCGTTGGGTAGTTTGCGGAAATTTTTCGGTGAATTTCTCGTCCTGATGGTGATGGGCGATGTGGTTGGCCGAGGAAAATGTTGGCATCCAGACCAGCTTCGCACCCAGCTTCAAGCCGTGTTCGACGGCATGGACATTGAGCCCGCCGACTGCGTTGTTCAGTGGCACACCCGATAGCATGTGAACGTCAAGCTCGCTGAAGTGTTTGTTCAGCAGGGTTGTCACTGGTGTGCAGCTGTAATAGTGGTCCTTGAGCAACACCGCCTTTAAACCAGCTGCGCTGGCTTCGCGCATGGCTTCGACATGGTCGCAGTAGCGTGGCATGACCGAGGGGCCGCTGTGGCAGTGCAAGTCGATGGCGCCGCGCATGAGACTGTCGATGCGCGCCTGGCGCTCTTCGTTGGCGGATGTATTAATGATGACGTTCATGGAGTTACCTCTTGTTGTTTTGCAGGCGGCTCAGCGGGTGAGGCTGTGGAAATGACATACCTGTTGAGTCCAGCCAGTGCGCAGCACCGCCTGGTCCGAACCCAGAATGAAAAAGCGCATTCCCTGGCTGCTGAAGCGCTCCAGGTCTTCGCTGTTGGAGACAAAAATCCCGGCAGCCTTGCCAGCTTGCCGTGCGGCCT
This sequence comes from Pseudomonas sp. URMO17WK12:I12, assembly GCF_000514395.1. Lineage (NCBI taxonomy): Bacteria > Pseudomonadati > Pseudomonadota > Gammaproteobacteria > Pseudomonadales > Pseudomonadaceae > Pseudomonas > Pseudomonas sp. URMO17WK12:I12. The sequence continues at coordinate 529,361 of NZ_AZVV01000003.1, read as the reverse complement.
CGATCACGCGGCTGACAGCAGATTCGACGCGCGGATCATCCAGCGCACTGACGCCGAGCGAGACCGCCAGGTCGGCACGTCCGACCAGCAGGCAGTCGATCTGCTCGACGCTGGCGATTGCCACCAGGTTGTCCAGTGCAGCGCGGTCCTCGATCTGGGCAATGATCGAGTGACGACCATCTTCGGCGGCCATGTGTTCGGCGAGGTTGGCGCGACCATAGGTGCCGGCCCGGGGTGAGTTGGAGAAACCGCGGCTGCCATTGCGATACCGGGTTGCCTGCAATATATGGCGCGCTTGAGCTGCATCGACAATATGGGGCAAAACCAAGCCGTCGGCGCCCAGGTCCAACGCCTGCAACAGCGTGGTTGGGCGGTCGTCGGCGACACGTACCAAACCAGCCACCTGCGCAGCGCGACAGGCCAGCAGACCGCGATCAAGACTGCCTTGATCGAAGGGGGCATGCTCGGCATCCAGGACGATTGCATCCAGTTTGCAGTCACCGGCAATTTCTACCAGCGCATGGCTCGGGGTCTTGATGAACGTACTGATCAGTGACTGGCCAGCACGAAGCCGGGACGAGAAGCTCATGCCGTTCATGGCTGTGCTTGCCCGGCGTCGGCGAACTCACCCGCCTGGTATTCGATCAAGTGCCGGTAGTCGTCGCGAATCGGCGAGAACACATCCAGGTTCATCACCACTTCGTCACCGATCGGTTCGGCGTAATGCACTACATGGGGCGGTATGCGGATCATGCTGCCCGGACCCCCTTCGACCACGTCGTCACCCAAGTGAAAGCGCACGCGTCCCTGCACGATGATCACCAGCTGTTCGAAGGTGTGACTGTGAGGGTTGACGTCCATGCCCGGGGTCAGCCAGTTCATCACACACAGCGTGTCATCGCCGCGGAAAGCCACGCGCTCGACGCCTTTGCGGACGGTTTCGCGGGGCAGGTCATCCCAGTTGTGAAGCAGTGCATTGGCAATACTCATCGGTTCGCACCTTTGTTTCTATTGTAGGAATAGTGTTTCGCTGTGAGATAAACCTAGCGCGCTCAGTTATAGATGGTCAAGCGACTTTTTCGCCTTGACATTCACGCTTTTAGACTCCTAGGATTGCGCCACACAGAGAAATCTTATTTCTCTCAATGAAACCAATTCTGTTCAGTCCCGAAAGGTTCTTTTTTATGCGAGTTATCGAATCCCTGTTGATTGACGGTCAATGGTCTGCTGGTGCCCACGAGCGTTATGCCGATGTGTTTAACCCTGCCACCGGCGAGTTGATTGCCAAGCTGAGCCTGGCTGCGACTGCCGATCTGGATCGCGCCCTGGCGGCGGCACAGCGTGGCTTTCAGGTGTGGCGCAAGATCTCGGCCTACGAGCGCTCGAAAATCTTGCGTCGGGCGGCCGACCTGGTGCGTCAGCGTTCGGACGAAATAGCGGCGCTGATCACTCTGGAACAAGGCAAGCCGTTGGCGGAAGCCAAACTTGAAGCCTTCGGCGCTGGAGATCACATCGATTGGTACGCCGAGGAGGGCCGTCGCGCGTACGGTCGAGTGATTCCTGCGCGTGCCCGAGGCGTCCGGCAGACCGTGTTGCGCGAGCCAGTGGGGCCGGTAGCAGCGTTCAGCCCCTGGAACTTCCCGGTCAGCCAGCTGGTGCGCAAGATTGCGGGCGCACTGGCGGCCGGCTGTTCGATCATTGCCAAAGGCCCGGAGGAAACGCCTTCATCCTGTATCGAATTGTGCCGGGCGTTTCAGGATGCCGGAGTGCCTGACGGCGTACTGAACCTCGTGTTTGGCGTGCCGGCCGAAGTGTCCGATTACCTGATTCGCTCCGAGGTCATTCGCAAAGTGTCGTTCACCGGATCGGTGCCGGTCGGTCGTGCGTTGGGTGCGCTGGCGGGTCAATACCTCAAGCGTTGCACACTGGAACTGGGAGGACATGCTCCGTTCATTGTCTGCGATGACGTTGACGTCAAGGCCGTGGCGGCGCTGGGGGCGGGCCTGAAATTCCGCAATGGCGGCCAGATCTGTGCCTCGCCGACGCGTTTCTATGTGCAATCGGCGGTGTATGAGCAGTTCGTCGATGCGTTCTGCGCAGCCGGTGCTGCCATCAAGGTCGGTGATGGCCACGATGCCTCGACACAACTGGGCCCGTTGGCCAATCCACGCCGGGTGGCTGCCGTGCAGGAATATGTCGATGACGCCTTGGCTGTCGGCGCACAACTGGCGTTGGGTGGCAAAACCACCGACGGCGCAGGCTTCTTCTATCCCGCTACGGTGCTGACCGATGTGCCTGAAAACGCACGGGTAATGAACGAAGAGCCGTTCGGCCCGATCGCGTCCATTGTCCGCTTCGATACCGTCGAAGAAGTGATCGAGAAGGCCAACGGCTTGTCCTTCGGGCTGGCAGCGTTCGTGTTCACCCGATCGATCCAGCGCGCTACGTTGCTGGCTGATGAACTGGAGTCGGGCATGGTCTCCATCAACCACTTCGGCCTTGCTGCTCCCGAAACGCCATTCGGCGGTGTCAAGGACAGCGGTTACGGCAGCGAGGGGGGGAGTGAAGGGCTGGACGCGTACTTCACCACCAAATTCGTCAGCCAGATCGGCTGAACAGAAACACCCGACACCGAGATCAATGCCAATGCAAACCTTCGATTACATTGTGGTCGGGGCCGGTTCCGCTGGCTGTGCCTTGAGCGCACGGCTGGCGAACGCTGGCAAACAGGTGCTGTTGATTGAAGCCGGACCGGCTGACAACCACCCGTACATTCACATTCCCGGCACCTTCATCCGGGTTCACGGCTCCCGGCGTACCTGGATGTATCGCACTGAACCCGAGCCTTTCGTCAATCAACGCCAGGTCTACATTCCCCAAGGCCGCACGCTGGGGGGCGGTAGTTCGGTGAACGCGATGATTTATATTCGCGGCCAGGCACAGGATTATGACGATTGGCAGGCCAATGGTTGCCCCGGATGGGGATGGCAGGATGTTCTGCCGGTGTTTCGGCGCTGTGAATCGAATGTCCGGTTGAGCGGTGCCTTGCACGGCCAGTCGGGCCCATTGAATGTCAGTGACGCGGGGCACCGGCATGCCCTGAGCCGTGCCTTTGTGCAGGCCGCTGTCGAAGCGGGGGTACGCGAGACAGACGATTTCAATGGCGCCAGGCAGGAGGGCGCGGGCTTCTATCAGACCACCACTTCACACGGTCGACGCGCCAGTTCGGCGGTGGCTTACATACGGCCTTTGCGCAACAACGTAAACCTCAAGGTACGCACCGAGACGCATGTCACCGAACTGCTGTTCGATGGTCGTCGGGTCACGGGCGTTCAGGCCACGGATCGCGAAGGTGTTGTGGTCAGGTTTGCCGCCCGTGCAGAGGTCATTGTCAGTGCCGGCGCGATCGCCTCACCCAAGCTTTTGATGCTGTCGGGGATTGGGCCGCGAGCTCATCTGGATGAAATGGGTATTGCTACGCGCGTTCATTCGCCGGGTGTGGGCGAGAACTTCCAGGACCACCTCAGTGCTTCTGTTTATGCGCAAACACGCGAACCTGTCAGCTTGCTCGGACATGACCGCGGCTTGCGGGCGTTGGGGCATGGGCTCAAGTACCTGGCCAACCGTTCGGGTCTGCTCAGCTCCAATGTGGTCGAGAGCGGCGCTTTCGTCGATGCCACCGGTTGCGGTCGGCCCGATGTGCAATTTCACGTGGTGCCCGCGCTGGTGGGCGACATCGACCGGTTGCCCCCCAGTGGCCACGGTATCTCGATCAACCCTTGCGCCTTGCGCCCACGCTCGCGCGGCCAACTGCGCCTGAAAAGTGCCGATCCGATGCAGGAGGTGTCACTGAAGGGCAATTATCTAAGTGATGAGCACGACCTTCGGACCATGGTGGCGGGCGTGAGATTTGCTCGACGCATCTTGCGTGCACCATCGCTGGCCTGCGTGGTGGAAAAGATGCTGTTGCTACCTGATCACGACGACATTCCAGACCATGTGCTGGAGGACTACGTGCGCAGTGTTGCAAAAACCGTTTTCCATCCGGCGGGTACCTGTCGCATGGGGACGGATGCTAACGCAGTGGTCGGGCCCGATCTTCGGGTGCATGGCGTGCAGGGGCTGCGCGTCGCTGACGCGTCGATCATGCCGACCATCGTCAGCGGCAATACGAATGCTCCCTGCATCATGATCGGTGAGCGGTGTGCCGATTTCATTTTGGGGAGCGCCGCGTAATCCCTTCAAATCTGCGCCTGATGCGCACCTCTTCGCATGCACAACAATTACAAGAGTACAGCGATGAACCTTATATCCCGCAGCACCTTCGACAATGAACAGGACAGCGTGCTCTACAACCGTATCGCCTGGCGCCTGCTACCGTTTCTGTTCGTTTTGTACGTCGTCGCCTTTCTGGATCGTGTGAACGTTGGGTTTGCCAAGCTTCAGATGTCGGCCGATATCGGTTTGAGCGATCTGGCGTTCGGTTTCGGAGCGGGGGTTTTCTTCATCGGCTACTGCCTGTGCGAGATCCCCAGCAATATGGTCCTGCAGCGCGTAGGGGCGAGGTTCTGGATCACCCGGATCATGATCACCTGGGGGTTGTTGTCGATCTCCATGATGTTCGTCGAAACGCCAACAGCCTTCTATATTTTGCGCTTTCTGTTGGGCATGGCGGAGGCCGGGTTCTATCCAGGGGTCGTTCTGTACATGACCTACTGGTTTCCTTCCTACGCGCGATCCCAGGGCATGGCCTGGTTCAATCTAGGCATTGCGATGGCCGGCGTTTTAGGCAGTCCGTTGTCGGGTTGGATCATGCAGACATTTGCCGGCGTAGCGGGCATGGCGGGTTGGCAATGGTTGTTTTTGCTGGAGGGGCTCCCGGCCATAGTGCTGGGTATCGCCGTGTTCTTTTACTTGGACGATCGACCTGGCAACGTGCACTGGTTAAGTTCTGAGGAGAACGCCCGCGTGGTGCAGCAACTGGTGGCTCAGCGTCAGCAACAGGAGGCGGCAGGGGCTGGCCACCACTTTCGTGCAGCATTCGTCAGTAAAGATTTGTGGTGCCTGATCTACGTGAACTTCGCGCTACTGTGCGGCACCTATGGGGTGTCGTTCTGGCTTCCGCAGATCGTTCAGGGACTTGGGGTGAAAAGTCTGTTTCAGACCGGGTTGATCGCTGCCATTCCCTTTGCGGTAGCCTCGATCGTCATGGTATTGGTCAGCCGCCACTCGGATAAAAAGCGTGAGCGACGTTGGCACGGTACGCTTTGCAATCTGGCTTCTGCCCTAGGGCTTGCCATCGCGGCGTACTTCCATGATCAGCCGGTGTTGGCGTTGACAGGGCTAAGTCTGGCCATGTCTGGCGGCCTGGCAGGTTTTTGTGTCTTGTGGGCTCTGCCCGGTGTGCTGCTTACCGGGACTGCGGCGGCAGCAGGTATTGCCCTAATTGCCACCGTCGGTAATCTTGGCGGCTATGCTAGCCCGTTCATGATGGGGTGGGTCAAGCAGAGCAGCGGGCATCTGGAATATGGCCTTTATGCGTTAGCCGGCATGACGTTGATAGGGGCACTGGTTATGTTTTCAATCAAGCCTCCAGGCGCCAGGGCTGTTAAAGGATTGCCTGAGTTATCGAACATCTGATATCGCAGAACAACACAAGTGTTTCGGCAGGAGATACAATTGGGCTTTCCAGTTATCGACTAGAGGTGACCTCTTGGAACAGGATGACGAAAAGCCCGCCACCGGCCCCGTATTGCTGGAATCGGTGGAAATGGTGTTCCGTCTGCTCGATGAGCTGACGGCTGCACGCCGCCCCTTGGGGGTGACTGAACTCGCGCATCTGCTTCAAACCGCCAAGCCGAGAACCTACAGGCATCTGGCCTCGATGCGTCAGCTTGGAATACTCGAACAAGACCCCGTCACCGAGAAATACCTCCTCGGCCCCCGCCTGGTCGCCTACGGTGAAGCAGCTGGTGAGCAGTTTGACCTGCGCGCCATTGCTGATCCTTACCTGACGCGTATCCGCGACGCCACAGGGCAAACTGCACTGCTGGCGGTCGCCACCCATGACACTGCGCTGGTGGTGTCGTGTGTCGAGTCCAAAGCCAATGTGTGCATTTCGGTCAAGCCCGGTAACCGCGTGTTGCCCTATTGTTCGGCACAAGGGCGCACCGTGCTCGCTTTCGGCGATGCTGCCAGCCAGCAACGGGTCATGCGACGCAAGATGCCGTGTCTGACCGAGCGTACCCTGCACGATCCCGAGTCGCTCATGCAGCGTCTGGAACTGATTCGTCAACGGCTCTATGACGATGCCGACGGTGAAGTGACCATGGGCATCAACGCCCTGTGCTGTCCGATCTTTCGCGAGAACGACGTGATAGTCGGCACCATTGGCATCGTGGGCCCAAGCGCGGCGATTCCTTCACCACCGCCTGCCGCCATGCTGCGCGAGCTGCAATCGGCAGCGGCTGAAATCAGCGAGCGTTTGCATGCCGGGATCTACAAGCGTTTGTGACGGATAGAGTCGCCGCAACCCCGCACTTGGGCTTCATTCGATTCCGGGGTTGGCCGTCGGGGCTTCTTCGGGACGCTCAAATGGAAAAAAGGACAGACCTGCAATGCGGGCCTGTCCTTTTTTTGCATGAGGATCTGGCTGTTACGAGCGTCGAGTCGCAACGCGTGATAACAGCAACAGCAAGGTGGCGAACAGCACCATGATGGTGGCGGCCGACAACAATACCGGGCTCAAGGCTTCGCGGGCCGTGGTGAACATCTCGCGAGGCAGTGTGCGTTGATCGGGGCCGGCGAGGAACAGGGTCACCACGACCTCATCCAGCGAGGTGGCAAAGGCGAAGAGTCCTCCGGACACCAGGCCTGGCGAGATGAGCGGTAATGTCACTTTGCGCAGGGTTGTCCAGGGCGTGGCGCCCATGCTGGCCGCGGCCCATAACAGACGCTGGTTCAGGCCGCCCAGTGCCGAACCGACATTGACCACCACGAACGGCACCGCCAGGGTGGTGTGCGCCAGAATCAACCCCAGGTAGGTTCGCGTCAGGCCTGCATTGGAAAACACAAAATACATGCCCACGCCGACGATCACCGCCGGCACGATCATGGGGGCGATCAGCAGGACTTCGATGAAGCGTTTACCCGGCATGGCCGGGTGTCGAAGTCCCAGCGCAGCCAGTCCACCCAGGATCACGGCAAGCGCGGTACTCGCCAGCGCCACCGCAAAGCTGTTGAACAGCGCGCTCAGCCATTGTGAGGAGGAGAAGAAGTCCTCATACCAACGCAAAGTAAAGTGCCCCAGCGGCAGCGACATGTAGCGGCTGTCGCTGAACGAGAGCGGCAGAACGATAAGAATAGGCAGCAACAGAAAGGCCAGTACCAGACAGCCACTCAGTGACACGCCGAAATTACCGGCCCAGGCCATCGGCCCGCGATTGGGATTACGGATCATCACTTCGCTCCTGTGCTGCGGCGGGCAAGATGCGCCTGAATGAGGTAGAGCAGGGTGGTCGCGACCAACAGCACCAGGCCCAACGCCGAAGCCAGGCCCCAGTTCAGTGTGCCGGTGGTGAATTGGGCGATGTAGAAACTGATCATTTGATCGGCCGGTCCGCCGAGCAATGCGGGCGTGATGTAGAAGCCGAGGGTGACGATGAAGACCATCAATGCACCGGCCGCCAGTCCAGGGAGGACCTGTGGAAGGTAAACCTGGAAAAACACCCGCGGTGGGCGAGCACCCATTGAGTAGGCCGCCTGTACCAGCAAGCGATTGCAACTGGACATGGCGGCAAGGAGCGGGAACACCATAAACGGCAGCATTACGTGAACCAAGGCCAGGATCACACCGAAGCGGTTGTACAACAGGTGCAACGGACTGTTGACCCATCCCAGCTTTAACAGCATTGCGTTGACGATGCCCTGGTCCTGTAACAGCACCATCCAGGCAGTCGTGCGAACCAGAATCGACGTCCAGAACGGCAGCAGAATCAGCAGCAACAGTGCGTTGCGGGTCTTGGGCGTTCGGCGGTCCAGAAACACGCACAGCGGGAAGGCCAGCAGCACACAAACCAGGGTTGTGATGGCGGCGATGCCAAAGGTGCGTCCAAGGATCGAGCGATACAGGCCGGCTTCATCCTTGCCGACCAGGCCCTGTTGGTAGTCGTGTTTCATGTCCACGGCGGACAGCAGGTGGTAAGTCCCGACAGGGCCTGAGGCGCGTTTGAAGGTTTGCCAGGTAGCATTTTCCAGCCACCGTGGGTCGAGCTTTTGCATGCCCGCGCTGCTGCCGTCCAGGTCACCGGCCTCGCGTTTGGCCGCCATCAGTAAAGCTCGCAGTTCCGGTGCCTCGTAGGCCAGGCGACGGGCAGCCGCTGCCAAGTCGCGGGGCGATACCGCGTTGAGATCCTGTACCAACGGTTTGAACAGTTGCTCATCAGGGGCCGACGTGCCATCCCATTGTGCGACGGCACTGGCCGTCGCGGGCATCGCCTGCGGCAGCTCGCTGTCAGCGACTGCGCGCCACAGCAATGTGCCGATCGGACCGACGAAAGTCAGGACAAGAAACACCACCAAGGGGGCCAGCAGGCCGTAGGCGCGCCAGAGGGCGCCGCGATCCCTGCGGGCGACCACTGGTGATGAGGCATTAATTGCGATTGCACTCATGTCTTTTACTCGACTCGAATCACTGGGCAGACCAAGCGGTCCATTTGGCGTTTAATTCGTCGATACGGTCGACCCAGAATTTGTCGTTGAGCACCAATACGTTGGCACTGTTCTGTGGGGCGCTCGGGGAGTCGGCTAGAGCCGCCGGGTCAGTTTCGGCGATCCCTTTGACGGACGTGATTCCGGTCGGCTGCAGGCTTGGCCATTTCTTCTGGTTCTCAGCTTTTCCCATTACATCGAGCAGGCCATAGGCTTTGTCGACGTTGGGCGAGTTGGCGAGGATCACCCAGCTGTCCATGGTTTGCAGAGACTGATTCCAGACTAGCCCGAATGGCTTGTGATCCTGATGGATCGCGTTGGTGACGCGGCCGTTATAGGACGTAGTCATGCTCACTTCACCTGATGCCAGTAATTGCATCGGCTGGCCACCCGCTTTCCAGAACAGCAGTTGGTTCTTGATCGTGTCGAGCTTCTTGAAAGCACGCTCTACGCCGCCTGAGGTGTTGAGGACTTTGTAGACGTCGGCCGGTGCAACACCGTCGGCCATGAGAGCGATTTCCAGGTTGCCCTTGGGACCCTGGCGCAATGCGCGTTTGCCGGGGAAAGATTTAGTGTCGAAAAAGTCGCTCCAATCTTTCGGGGCGCGACTGGCTTTGCTGGTGTCGTAGCCCAGCACGAAATTGTAGACCGCACTGCCGACACCGCATTCGCTGACCGCACTGGGAATGTAGTTGTCCTTGCCGCCGATGCGTTTGAAGTCCATCGAAACGAAAAGCCCTTCACCGCAACCCAGCTGTAAGTCTTCGGCCTCGACTTGAACCACGTCCCAACCACTGTCTGCGCCTTCCGCGTGAGTTCTCAACAACCCGATGCCGCCTTCCCAGCTGTCATCGATGATTTTGTTGCCGCTGGCTTGGCTGTACGGTTCGAAGAAGATCTTGCGCTGCACATCCTGATACGCACCGCCCCAGGAGGCCACGGTCAGGTCTCTGGCATGGGCGGTTCCCTGGAGCAGGGCAAGCCCGCACAAAACGAAGGTGAGACTGCGAACGGAGCATGAATTGAACATGATGTGACTCCCAGACTTTTGATTTAGTTGTGGTCGGCAGTAGTGACGTAACAGATCGAAGCGTTCTTGTTTTTTGCAGCGCTCAGCACAAAACCATTGCTTGAGCGGCGGGCAGCGCCAGCCTCACGCTTTCACCGGGGTGGGGAGGGGCCTGGCCTAGGTTTCCCGGGTTGTAAGTCATCGACAGCTCGCAGCCATTGGTCATCACCAGGCGCAGCTTGCAGTGAGCGCCATGAAAGATGCTGTCAACGACATTGGCTTGAATCGAGGCTTCTCCCGGAGCTGCCAGTCGTAGGTTCTCTGGGCGAATTGCAAGCGCTGCCGGGTTGCCTGCGGCCAGCTCGGGGTCAGAGCAAAAGGCCTCATGGACCGTGCCGCCTTCGGTCAGGCGGATTCGTGCGAGGTTGCCCGAGACACTGACCAGAACACCTTCCAGAATATTGGTCTCGCCCAGAAAATTCGCTACGAAGCGCGTAGCAGGACGGTTGTAAATGGTTTCCGGCCGGTCGATCTGGGCGATTTTGCCTTCATTGAAAACTGCTACGCGATCAGACATGGTCATGGCTTCGTCTTGATCATGGGTGACGTAGACGAACGTGATGCCCAACTGTTTGTGGATGGCTTTGAGTTCCAGTTGCATGTGCTCACGTAACCCTTTGTCGAGGGCGCCGAGCGGCTCATCCATCAACAGGATGCGCGGGCGATACACCAGCGCCCGGGCGAGCGCGACACGTTGCTGCTGGCCTCCGGACAACTGGGCGGGGTTGCGATCTTCGAATCCTTCCAGGCGCGCCAGTGCCAACGCCTCCTTGACCCGAACCTTTGTTTCGGCGGCCGGTATTTTGCGCAAATTGAGGGGGAAGGCGACGTTCTCGGCCACGCTCATGTGCGGGAAGAGGGCGTAGCTTTGGAAGACCACGCCCATGTCCCGTTTATAAGCTGGTAATTTGCTGATGTCATGGCCGTCCATGAGGATACGGCCACGATCCGGAGCGTCGAAACCGGCGAGCATCATCAGCGTGGTGGTCTTTCCCGAGCCGCTTGGACCCAGCAGGGACAGAAATTCGCCCTGACGGATGCTCAAGTCCAAGTTGTCCACAACCCAACTACGCTCGTCATATGTTTTGTGTACACCTTCGAACCGAACCAATACCGGACTTTGCGTTTCGGGTGCTGCGATGTTGTCGGGTATTGGCATAGGCACTCTGGTCAACGCGCGGCTGGAGTGTGCGGTCATGGTCGGATACTCGCGAGGACTTCATCGAGTGCCTGAGCCACTGCTTTGAGAATAGTCTGGATCTGATCGGCATCGACGATCAGCGGCGGTGCCATCACCAAGGTGTCACCCAAGGCACGCAACAGAATGCCGTTGCGTTGCAGTACATCGCTGACTTTGCTGGCCACTTTGAGCTCGGCAGGGAAGGGTTCACGCGTCTGTTTGTCGGCGACGAACTCCAGCGCAGCCATCAAGCCGATGCCGCGTGCTTCACCCACAAGGGGGTGATCGGCAAAGGCTTTGACGCCAGCCTGAAAGGCCGGGGCCACCTCAGCCACGTGTTCGACGATATCCATCTCGTCATACATGCGCAGGGTTTCCAACGCTACAGCTGCAGCCACTGGATGTCCTCCATAGGTATAGCCGTGACCCAGACCACCCAAGGTGTTGCTCTGATCGGCAATGACCTGATAGACCTGATCGCTGAGCAGCAAAGCCGAGATCGGCTGAAACGCTGCGGACAAACCTTTGGCGCACGTCAACATGTCCGGTTGGATACCCATGGCATGGCAACCCCAGTAATAACCAGTACGACCGAAGCCGCAGATCACTTCATCGGCCACCATCAGAATGTCGTATTTGCGCAGCACCGCCTGAACCTTGGCGAAATAGCCAGCTGGCGGCAGGATCACGCCACCGGTACCCATTACGGGCTCCGCGAAAAATGCGCCAATGGTTTCGGGACCCGCGTCGAGAATGGCTTGCTCCAATTCTTTGGCGAGGCGGGTGGAGAACGCTTCTTCGGTTTCGCCTGGCAGACCTTGGCGATAGAGGTGGGGGCAACGCACATGAATGACGTCGGCCAAGGGCTCACCCCAACCCTTATGCATATTAGGCAAGCCGGTGAGACTAGCCGCGGCCAGAGTGGTGCCATGGTAACTGCGGTGTCGGGCAATCAGGCGTGTCTTGCCCGGTTTTCCCAGCGCAATGTGGTAGTAACGAACGAATTTGATCGCAGTATCGATCGCTTCCGATCCTGAACTCTGGAACACCACTTTACCCAGGCCTGCCGGCGCATGAGCGACCAACTCGGCCGCAAGGTCCGCAGCCGGTCCGTGACTACGATGAGCAAACGTCTGTTGATAGGGCAACTTCAACATTTGCGCATACGCCGCTTCAGCTAGGCGCGGTTGGCTAAAGCCCAGCGTTGCACACCACAGGCCTGACATACCCTCGATGTAACGCCGGCCTTGCTCATCAAATACATAGATGCCCTCGCCACGCTCGATCAGCAATGGACCCAACTGTTCGTGCAGACGCAGATTGGTCTGCGGGTGGAGATGGTGGGCGATATCTCGCTTGGCCAGGGCCGAATCACGAGCGGTCATGACGTCATCCTCTTCAATCATCAATCAGTCGTATGCGTATGCGGTACGTGGTTTTATTTTTACGACTATTGTGGATGGGCGTCAAATGTTTTGTGTATCTCTAGGAGTAATGCTGTTTCTATCAGAGAAAACCATTCCGAGGATTTTTTGAAAAGTTGAATGCTTTTATAGAAAAATCAGCTGCTTAAGCTGCGGCAAATAAAAATTCGAGATGAGAAGCTGCGCGAGGCAAAAATGCGAGACTAAGGCTTGTTGATGAGTGACACACAGATGTATCGTTTCGCTTACGCGAACAACGTGCTTATTTGCAGCGCAAGCTTGCTTGCTCGATCGAGCTTCGATGTATTGCATTAATGGGGATCAAATATGAGCGACGAGGCAGGGAAAGGTGGGGTCAGGTCGGTGCAACTGGCCCTCGATGTACTCGAGCGGGTGGCAAGTGCAGGGGAGGAGGTGGGGGTCAGTGATCTGGCCGTACAACTGAGCATTACCAAAGGCTCAGTGTTCAGGCACCTGAAAACCCTGGTCGAGCGTGGTTACTTGAGCCAAAACCCGCAGACTTCAAAGTATCGGCTCGGCATCCAGGCCTATGTGCTCGGGCAGGTAGCAGCCGGCGGCATCGACCTGCTGAGTGCTTCCGTTGACGCCATTCGAGATCTGCGAGATGAGTTGGGATTGACAGTGGTTCTGTCGGTGCTCCAAGCGCGCCGATTGATGGTGGTGGAAACGTTGTTGGGGAAATCCACTCTTGAAATTGGCGTGCGTACCGGCACTGAACTGCAGCTGCATTGCAATGCTCAGGGTAAGGTCGCTTTGGCCTTCGCCAAGCAGTTGAGCATGGATCAGCTGCCAGGCGAGTTACCTGCTATCACCGTCAATACTGTGACCGACCATGTCGAGCTGGCGCGCCAAGTCAGCGAAGCCAGGTCCCAAGGTTGGGCATCTGCCATCGAGGAAGAAACATTAGGGATATCCGCTATCGCTGCACCGATATTAGGCATCAATGAGGAATTTATTGGCACTGTGGCGCTCGTGGCGACCGTGCAGAATATTTCTCGTGAGCTGGATCCTGAGCATGTCCGGGCATTGAAAAAAGCAGCGCTGCGCGCTTCTTGGAACCTTGGATTCAAAGGAGATTTTTAATCGCTGAAGGTTTTATCAGGAGATCATCCTGGTTTCCTCAGAATTACCAATGTCGAATTTGTGTTCGCGCAAGTCTGATAAAGAATGCAAAAGGCACAAATGCCGTATTTGCCAAGGGGAGGCTCGACCCGAGGCATGGTATTTTCAGCGTGAAATTTCAGTAGGTGCATATTGCTCTATGCGGGGTAGAAGCATTGGGTATTTGGCGTGGAATTGAGGCGAACGTAATTTCCAGTTTTAGAATACATTCTTTCCATTAGTCTACCTTTACTCGCACGCCAAATCAGGAAGCTGCGTTTAGTTACGACCTCCACCCATTGTGGAATTTCCTATACTAGTGATTGCGCGCTGTGTCAAAGCAATACACTTGTCAATATTCCCGGCCTTTTTTGCTTCCATTGCTTCTTTCTTTACTTGTTCAAGATTGTTTATCGCACTTCCTCCGAGATTCTGACCAGCCGTATGTATAACGTCATCAATGCTTTGTAGATTGACGTCGCACAAATTGTCAGCAGCTTGAGACTGGATGGAAAATATGGAAATGGCAATTGATATGATCAGAGCGAATTTATTTTTCATGATTTACTCCGGTAATGAGTATGGGTTACGAAACCAGGTGAACAGTTTTTTGCAAAATTAGCGGTTTCCGTTTCGCCTTTATTGTATATAACGTGACAGGGTGTTAATGCAAGTGGGTGAAACAGAAATATTGAAAATTATACACAAAAAAAAGCATGTTTCTAAAATACAAAATTAGTGGTCGGTGCTAGTGAGGGTGATCGTTAAGTCAAAAATGAGTTTAAATAAAATATTCATCAGGCACTTAATTCCTAATTGTTGGTTTGACGAGTTAGTAACTATTGGTCAAAGCTTTTGATTGCGCTGAAATTCGTAGTTCATACGAGAGTCAGCGCTTATCTCAAAAATTTTGAGATTCAAAGGTCAACCGCAACGACTCCTTGAGCCCTGGAATGTGAAGGAAATCCGTCTTTTGAAAGATCGACTGAGGCTGCTGCCTTAATCAAACCATTCTTTTGGACGGAAAAGCTGTGTATGGCGTTTCCAGTTTTACCAGTGTTTTCTTCGGTCTGATTAATTCTTTGATTGATGACATAAAGGAAATCCTCATCGGGTGAAAGCGCTATCTCGAATGAAGTGCTCCCTGGCTGTACCAAGCTTCGGTTGTTGATGAACGCCTCACCCGGGATAGGAACGTCAACGACTTGAATTTCCATAGGTGACAAGGCGTTTTCGCCTGCAATGTCATAAACAGATATTGTGCTAGTAGTCTGTTGTGTATTTAAGCGTGGCAGGTTGTTCACTGTGTAAAGTCGCGTTGCTTGTTTGTTGACCAGCACCCAGCAGATATCTTGACCGCTATTGTTTACTGCATTTACAAATTTGAGACGTCCAAAGTGGTCGTATGAGAATACACCTAGCTGATTTCTCGTTACGAACCCCGCATATAGTATATTTTGCGATGGGTGACTCCAAAGGCCTAATGGCATTGAGGGAACGCCTGGCGATCCAATGTATAGATAATTCTCAATAGTTTCTGGTAGTGTGACTACATCAGTAAGTGTAATTTTTCCCCTTTCGTCGACCCTCATGGTTCTAACTTGACCTTGAACGCTGTTTTTAGGGCCTGCTAAAAAAGACCGACTACCATCTCCGTCAAAATCAACGTCAACCTGAAATTCATCGGCAAAAAACAAATTTTTCACTGTCTTGGATGCATGAATCTGTGCAGGCTTTTGAAAGCCAGGCACCTTCAAGTTATCCGCATACATCAAGGATCCATTTTGCTGAATTTCAAATGAAGTATAACTGGCTCCCTCAGGGTCAGCTAAGCTCGCTTTTTGATGATAGTCCTCGTTCCGGTTAGCGGCCACCAGGATGTTGCCTGAAATATTAATACTGACTGGTGCGATACCTTTTGATGGGAATGGTGAGCCCGGGATTTCGGTCAGCGTGCCATCTTTTTTAATATTAAATCCTGATATATTGTTGCTATGCGTGTTCACTGCATAAAGTCGTTTTTTATCATTCGTGACGATGATTTGCGAATCGTTATCCTGTGGTCCAAGTTTTCCGTGGGTGTTATTATTAATTCCTGTACCATTCGTTTTGTAGAATCTTATGAATTGAATTGTGCCATCATTCAGCCGTTTGTATTGCGCGACTGCATTTTCATTTTCTTTGATGTTATTCGTTAATGTGTAAAGGAATTTTTTCTCGTTGTCCGCGAAAGCAATGCAGCTGACGCAGATAGCCACTGCTGACAGAATGAGTCTGGGTATTACTGTCATTGAAAGACCCTCAGGTAACCGATTTATTGGTGGGATGAGACTGTCGTTACAGATAACAGTTACTTGTGAAGTTCGAGCTAAGGTGGTCACACAAGGACGCTAACATTACCGTTAGCTGATTGCTTTCAAAAATATGCTTTTTTGCAGGGTGACATCTGTGGGGTCAAGCTTATAAAAACTCAGTAAACTAGTAAAAATGATTAAAGAGTGGAGGTTTATGAATGTCTGTTACTTTTTGGCACGTCGCCAATACACATGGAAGCTCCCCATGCGACAATATCGACTATGCAATTCAATCACAGCTTCCATATAGGCTAGCTTGACCGTGTCAGCTATCTGAATCGTCTTACCAAGGTCTCTTAAATTGCCTAATGCGTAGCGACCTGCGTGGTAGTGCGGTAAGGAATTGTCCTTAAAGTTCGATCCTTACGTGGATTGGCGCAGAGGTTGGTTTAAAATTTATACCCCAGGCCGATCATGTACACCCATGGATCGATGTCCACATTAAGCTTCAAGTCTCCGGCGCCGGCCAAATCGACGTGGGCATTAGTATCAATGTCGATATAACGCACCTGGCCGTTGACCATCCAATGCTCGTCAAGCATGTAGTCGACACCGATTTGTGCGGCCATTCCCCAAGAGTTATCCAGGTCAAGGTTGCTGTACCCTTTGGCTTCAGCACTGCTTGAAGTGTGAGTGTCATAAAAGGCTGTGTAATTAAGACCTATACCTGCGTACGGTTGGAACGCGTAATTTTTATCCAGCGGGTAGTAGATCAAGCTCAGAGTGGGTGGCAGCTGTTTGATATCACCGAGGTCGCCGTTGAGTCCTGCCAAATTACCTGACAGGCCATGTACACCTACATCATGGCTAAATGTGGCTGCCAATAATTCGATCCCCAAATGGTCTGTCATCATGTAAGCAAAATTGAGGCCTAGCCGAGTGTCGCTGTCGACCGTTGCTTTGCCACCCAAATTGCCTAGCGAGCTTTTCACGCCGGAACTATCCTCGTTCGGCTCAACGGTGATTGCGCCAGCACGAACGATGATGTCACCAGCTTCATAGGCGTGAGCAAAACTAGGGGCGGCCACCAGCACTAACAATTGACCAATGAGGGTATATTTATTCATGGAAAGTTCCTTCTGAACCGAGATTTTTCGGTGACGATTGAATTAGGCGCCAGAGTTGAACAGGGTTGATTAACAAACGGCTGCTGGTGAATGCAGTGCAAGGTATTTGCGAAGACGCTAGCATCGATTTTAGTAATGTTCTTACAGAAATATGCTTTTCTGTGGACGAGATGCATGAACAGCGCTTATGAAAAAAATCACAAGCGGATTAAAGAGAATAATCGATAGGTGGGTGCTCATGAAGGGCTATTGGCGTACCCGTAAAATGAACTCAACTCTGGTTCTCGAGTGACTGAGCGCTTCTTCGTAATTTGAGTATGTGTGAAGTGCTCAATACTAGCAGCCAGCCACATCGAATAGGTGAGTAGCTCGATTCCTTCTTCAACAGTAGTCTTGGCGAGTCGCATGTAACCTTCGCTCAGGACTAAGTGCCAAAAATCACCCATACCAAGTATACGAGAAAATACCAAAATGCTCAGCCCTGTAGTCATGGTCCCAAATACTCGAGTACGAGCGAAGGACGCTAAGGCAATCAGTGTTCCCTGGCGATTTTTCTTGTTGAAGGCAAGAGCAACGGAGACTGTTGCTATGGCTGTGAATGGCCAACACCAGGCGCTATGACTTATCGGGTCTAGTAAGCCATCCAGTTCCCGCATTAACAGGCATGCGAAAAAGCCACCAACCAAAATGCTGAATCCCTTTTTATCTGAGGTGCTTGTGCCTGCAAAAAACAGTACTGCACACAAAAATAGCATTGTCTCTTGAGAAATTTCTACAAAGGACATTTCCAACATATTCGTTTTGAATACAACGATGTCTAACCAAATCATACTTAAGGCTATGCCGGTTAGAGCCAACTTCAAACATGCTTCGATACATGAGGTCTGTAACGTTTTAATATCGGAATTCATTAGTACCCCGGGTTTCCGACCATCAGCCGAGACAATCAGGTGGAAAAAAGCCAAAATTTCACGAAATTTTCACATTTCGAGCGCGCACCTTAATATCGATCCTTGGGGGGTTCTTTCAGAAAATTGCTGTTTATAGAGGGGGTTTGCTTGCTGCCTATCATCCGTTTCCCACTGACTACGTCGTGTAGTTCAGCGCAGATATGCTCATACGCGCACCTACCGTACTGAGCTTCATGTATTCCAGGATGGACATTTTTAGGGGGGGCACGAACAATTGGAGTGCTCACTGAGAGCTGTACCCTCGTTTCATTCTGCGAGCTGACGAAACGCCGGTTCGGTAACATTAAAAGGCTTACCACTCCCCCTTTGATGACACCAAGCTATCGAGCTGTTTGGCATGGAGCCGTCGTCGGAGTGGGGAGGCAGGGGTATGGTCTGAGAGGAGAGACCCTATGTCGATTGCTGTAACAGAGGTGTACTGCTGCGGCAGGAGAAAGAGTTTTAACCTGATCTCTCACACCCGATGAACTCACAAAGATTGGGACGGGTTTGAGTTCGGTGAGCTCAATATTTAGGCGAGAAAATGGACAGCCAGGATTCTCTTTCCACACCTTGAGGCCAGCGACTCTTAATGTCTGCAGTACCAGCCTAAGGTTTTTAGTAGAACCGCGGAGTAAGCAGTTTAGGCTTTCGGGGGGACTTTGAGTTTTTTAACGCCGCTTATTTCCAAAAGATGAACTGTGTCCCCTGAATCATTCCATACCGCATTATTCAGGCCCCAATAGAAACGATGGAGAGGTTTTTCAGTAGTCGTTGTACCTAGACTATATTTTCCCGATTTGGTGAACAAAGCAATCCACTCACCTTTCTTAACCAGTTTGGACGGAAAGAAAAAAGTATGCCGAACTTTGTTGCTGGCATTCCCTGAAGCATCGTAGGTGTTGTCAACCACGGCGTATTTGCCCAGGTCGCAATCATCAAGAGCGAGCAGCATAAGGTATTCATTGGGGGCGTCGCCTTGCCCTTTTACAGCGCGGATCTCTAATTTCATCGCTTCGTCCTTGGTCTGAGTCGGTTGTTATGAAGGCCGCAGTCGCATGCTAGCCATTTGCTGTTACGCCGTCTAGCGTGAGCTTTTTTCTTCCACCCAAATCAAACGACAATGTCTATTTCGGCGCTCAAATTAAAGGATTGGATGGCCTTATTTTCTAGACAGGCCACCTCGATGGTGTGAAGCAGGACTTAATCAGTTGGGACAGTACCTGTCTGATGCCTAAACTAGGATCCAAGACAGGGACATTGAGTATCGCCAATGCGTCCGCGAGATCAATCCTGCTATGTCGCTCTTATAGGCTGGGCGGTTTGTTAAAGGCCGGTGTCAGCGATTGTTATTGTCATCTTGATTGTCATCTGCCTCAGAAGAAAAATTGATGACCTGCGAGTTCAAGTCCAAGAATTGCGAGGAAGATAAGAAACCAGCGCCGGAAGGTTGCGGCGCTTATACGCTCGCGGACCGTTGTTCCGAGCCACATGCCCAACAACGAGGGAATGATCGCGAGCACGGACAAAGTAATATTTTCAAGATGGAAGGCTCCGCCGCGAGCCAAGCCTGCTGCAAGCGCAATTGTTGAGACCGTGAAGGACAGTCCCAATGCCTGAATAAGATCATCTTTGGAAAGGCCAAGGGCTTGAAGATAGGGGACAGCGGGTAGCGTGAAAACACCCGTCACCCCGGTGATTGCTCCGGTTACCAGTCCTACTACTGGCGACAGTACACGCTCAAAACGCGCGGAGACTGACAATGGCTTCGCCCACAAACCATGAATCGCATAGAGAACTAATGCCGAACCCAATCCAACACTCGCGTATTTCGTATTAGCGCTTGTCAGGAACCATGCCCCGGCGAGTGTGCCAACCACGATGCAGAGCATCATCATCCAAAGCCTTTTTATTAGTAAAAGGAAATTAGAGCCCGTGAAAAGCTGCCAAAAATTGGTGACAAAAGATGGAATAATGAGTAGCGAGGCTGCGCTGACCGGTGAGGTGATTGCTCCGAGGATGCCCATTGCGACGGTGGGCAAGCCCATCCCTGTTACGCCCTTGACGATACCGGCAATAAAGAATGTCGATACAACAATCAGAACATGCAGCGAAACGTAATCATTCATTTGATTTGCTCGGATTGGTCGGGGTTGCACTCAATAGCGTGATAATTGGGAGTATCTTTTGTAAGCAGGCCCGTTCGATTGACGAGCAGTTTTCTGGTGGAGCCGGTTAGGAAACGGCGCCCATGTATATGTTTATTCATGAAGCTTTCCTCAATTCATTGTTCTGTCTTTTACCCGGTCGGGGGTAATGCCATTGCTTGAAGATTATTGGCGATGCTCTAAGCGTTTTTGATTTTAAGACCGGGTTTGATAGAACATGATGAATAATCTTGATAGAGCTATGCTGTTTTGGAATAGTCCTCGAAATTACTGCATCTCCCGGCTAGAGCGCAGTAAACTGAAGATTCAGAAAGCGGGATACCGTCATGCAAATCAAATGGTTAGAAGATCTTCTGGCATTATCAGAGTGGAAGACCTTTTCTCGAGCTGCGGAAGTTCGTTGCATCACGCAGTCGGCACTCTCGCGTCGTATACGTTCACTTGAAGATTGGGTGGGCGTTGAATTGGTGGACCGTGGAACCTTCCCTGTCCAGCTCACCGCAGCAGGGCGGAGTTTTTGTGAGGAAGGCCGCGAGACATTAACAGGCTTGTTGAAACTGCGATCAGCCTTGCGCGAGGTCGAGCGAATGCCCGGTCGATCTTTGCAGATCGCTGCTGGCCATAGCCTGTCAATGACGTTTCTACCGAAGTGGTTAACCCAGTTTCATCAGAACAACGAGCAATTCAGTGCGCGGGTTGTTGCTGCAAATATTCCGGATGCCATCATCGCTCTAGAGGAGGGGAGTTGCGATCTGATGATTGTCTACCACCACCCACTAGCCCCCATTCTTCTAGATCCTGAAAAATTTCGCAGCCTTACATTGGGAAGTGACGCTTTTTTTCCGTTATGTGCGCCTGACAAGAAAGGACAGCCGTTGTATCGCTTGCCTGGCACCTCAGCCCGCCCCGTTCCCTTTCTCGCGTATACGGCCACGACTTTTTTAGGTCGAGTTGCCGAAATCATGATCAAGAATGGAGCAAAAGTGAACGTGCTCGAACGCTGCTATGAGGCAGACATGGCAATGCTTTTGGTACGTATGGCGATCGAAGGGTATGGCGTGGCTTGGTTGCCACAAAGTGCTGTCATTGACGAGCTTCGGCGAGGGCAGTTAGTGAGGGCGGGTGGAGATGAATGGAGCACGCGACTGGAGATACGCTCATATTGCTCCGTCACGAATAAGAACCCTACGATGCACAGCTTGTGGAAGTCACTCGAAGAGGCTTCCCTTGATCTTCACGGAAAATCTGCCGATTGACTTCAGTCCCCAAGTCGAAAATCATCTTCAACGATGGGTAATGAGCTTTGCGCATTGGGTCATTCTGAAACGTCATAACCAGAATTTTTGCGTGTGATAGCTTCGTCGCAATTTGAATTGGCGCTGTTTATCTCCGCGATGACAGCCATAGTGAGGAGCGATGATGCCTAGAGTTTCACACCAAACATTACGTCGCTCGTTTCGTGAGCTGCTGACATCCAGTAGTTGTTTCCAAACCGCTTCAGTTTTTGATCCGATGTCAGCGCGCATGGCCGCCGATCTCGGATTTGAAGTAGGTTTCCTGAGTGGGTCAGTTGTTGCTCTGCAGGTTTTGGCTGCACCTGACTTCGCGCTCATTACCCTTCCTGAGTTTGTTGAGCAGGCGACCAGGATAGGCCGGGTAGCGCAATTACCAGTCATTGCTGACGCCGACCATGGTTATGGAAACGCACTCAACGTCATGCGAACTGTCCAGGAATTAGAGCGTGCAGGAGTAGCGGCACTCACGATCGAAGATACCCTTGTTCCAGCTCAATTCGGGAATAAATCAACAGGTCTCATCAGTACCGAAGAAGGTGTAGGCAAAGTACGGGCTGCATTAGAAGCACGCCGTGATCCCGAGCTTTCAATTATTGCACGAACCAACGCATCAGATTTACCGATGCACGAGGTCATTTATCGAGCAACTGCTTATCAACGGGCTGGGGCGGATGGCATTTGTATTGTTGGAATACAAGATTTTTCACACCTCGAACAGATCGCGGAACACATCAGGATTCCGCTGATATTGGTCTCTTACGCAAACCCAAGACTTAATGATAGCGAGCGGCTAGCCAAGCTAGGAGTACGAGTTATTGTTGCAGGTCATGGTGCTTATTTCGCCTCCATTAAAGCGACCTATGACAGCCTTCGTAAACAACGCCCGCTCACTCGAGACACATCAAACATTTGCGCGACCGATCTAGCTTACCGTTACACGATGCCGGAATCATATTTGACTTGGATCCGGGATTTTATGGGGGCGCAGGAGTGATGAAAATTTCTTGATCAGCTTTCGCCCGCTGCTCTGCGTATAGATTTCAACAAAACGAGGAAGCCTTAAGCGCTTATGACCAAGCCCAGCTGCGTAACGGGGCATATGGCCTGGCGTATTCATATTGTCGGGCACAATGTTCTTGGCATCGCCGACAGTCGTGGCCGATTGATGTCGGTCGGTCCTGATGGTTGTTGAATCGAAGGAAAGCGATGCATTTGCTTCTACTGGAGGGCACAGGATTATTCGACGCATTAGGATGCGTCCGCAAAGACACCTCGCGACGCGGGCCCACTGTTTTCGAGCGATGTTGTGTTGGCAGCATGCGTTTGGGTGGTCTGCGGTAGGCCAAGCATTTTTCAAGCTCGACAATGCGAAGCTGGAAATACAGATCGACACTCAAACGATCATCGAGAGCGTATTGACGAGCGCCTACAGCCTTTAAAAAAGGCTCGTCAAAAGCAGCCTCATAGGGAAATGGCTCCATGCCTCGTCTCTAGACTTCAGAAGCCGACGTTGAGCGCTTTGGTTCGTGAGTGTTTCGGCTGCAGTTTTCCTGTTATTTTTTCCAAGCCCCATGTCACCTACGTTTTCAACTGGTGTTTGGGCTTCGATCTGAGAGAGTCTCGGTTCAACCATGATTCGTGCCTCACTAAAATCACCCTTTATGGAATTGCGCCATCAGCGCTTACGGCCAAGGTGATGATCGCTAAGACCACGAGAAAAACGTACCATGCGGTAAGCAGTGTCCCTGGCTCGATGTCTTCAATTTTCATGACGTGCTCCGAAAACCGCTGTGGCTGACAGGCCTCAATTCCAAGTGATTTCGCCTCAACGGACAATCAGGTTTATTGGCAGTAGCCTTCGGAATAGTCGAAGGACGACGGAAGCGAAAAATGCGATTTGATCTGGTAGATCTTCGTCTATTTCTTTGTGTTGTTGATGCTGGAAGTATCACCAAAGGATCACAGCGAGCGAACCTTGCATTGGCATCCGCGAGTGAACGGTTACGTAGCATGGAGACCGATGCCGGCGTGACTCTTTTAGAAAGGCGCTCACGAGGAGTTGTAGTAACTCCAGCGGGGGAGGCTGTTGCTCACCACGCGCGGTTGATCTTGCAACAGCAAGCGATGTTGAAGGGGGAGTTAAAAGGCTTTGCCTCCGGTGCTGCAGGTACGCTTACGCTGTACGCCAACACAGCAGCCTTGACTCACTTTCTTCCGCATAGACTTGCTGCCTGGCTTTCAGAGCGACCACAAATCTTTGTAGAGCTACGTGAGCGAACCAGTGCGGAAATCATTCAAGGAGTCTCCGCTGGGCTGATCGACGCGGGAATTGTTTCCGACTCAGTCGACGCGCCGGGGCTTCAGCTGCACGCGGTTGCCAAAGATCATTTGGTGCTAATTGTTCCCGAAGCTCACCGCTTGGCGTTACACAAGACAGTGCAGTTCGCTGATGTTCTCAATGAGGTTTTCGTCGGACTCGCGCCAGGTAATGCATTGCAGGATCATCTTCAGGATCAAGCGCGCGTCTTTGGCCGTGAATTAACGGTTCGCATCCAGATGAAGACTTTCGATGGGCTATGTACGATGGTCAATCAGGGGGTAGGCTTAGGCATATTGCCGCAAAGCGTCGCGGCGCGATACAAACGCCGGTACTCCTATCACATATTGGAGATTGAAGATGAATGGGCCCGCCGCCACCTTTGTATAACCTATCGGAGCTGGTTTGACCTCACGCCCGCAATGCAGAGTTTGTTGACGCAGTTGGGTGCAACCGGCTGATGAATGCCCAAGCGATTAGCTCAATGTCTTCCGATCCTACCGCCTAAGGTCGAACTGAAATCCGTGATACGAGCTAAGGTCCGTGGACGGGCTACTGTTGCGCTTCACTTGGTGTGAATTCTTATCAGAGGTTTGCCTTGCCCTCTGGAAAACTGCACTCGTCATTGCGGGTGGCGGAAGCCTCGGTGGGGTTCAGTTTGCAAGAACTCGTCTAAGCGAGTGTTGCATTCGATTTAGTGGTTGGTGCTTCGGCCGGTGTCATCAACGGTGCATGTTTTGCCGCGAGACCGAATGCGCAGGGGGGGCGAACTTGCGGCCTTCTGACGAGGCTTGTGCAAGTCCAATGTGTTTCCGTTCCCGCCGATAGGTACCTTGATGAGAGCGAAAAGACGCCTTTGGAGGTATATCGCCAGTTATCAACAAAATACCGTAACGTTTGATTTGTAAAAGTAACCGTCCGGGCAACACACCTTCCTTGTCATCGCTTCAGGCGATAGTGGTCAACTAAATTTAAGTGGGCGCCATTTTTAGCCTTTTATGCAGAGCCCATGCAACAAGAACGTCACTCTTATTCCAAATCTTTCATGGCCCAAGTCATTGCCAAATGTGCGCAGCCTGACACCTCGATTGCGAATGTCGCCTTGACCCACAACCTCAATGCCAACCTCTTCCACAAATGGATTTAGGTGCATGCGCAGAAAAACCTGGCACCGCAAACTACCTTTATTCCGGTCAAGGCCGCACCGTCGATAGCGACGCATCAAGTCCCGCTACGATCCGAACCGAAGTGCTTCATTCAAAAGGCGTAGTCGTGGCGAGTTGGCTGACGGAAAATACATCGTCATGCTTCGCTTTCCAACGAGACCTGCCGCGATGATCCATGTTGATTTCATCTGGCTCGCCGCCGAGCCCGTCAATCGCATTGCAGTTCTGGTGCATAACTGCATGAGGATTTGGCTTGCAGCCCGGCACTTGAATCAAGGGGCGCTTCTGTTGGCCAGGCGCGGCACGGCTCTGAAGTCGAGTTGGATGCAGAGCAACTTCAGGCCTTGGTGCTCGGTTTACCGTGGCAACGCGTCGGTTCCGGAGGAGCCATCACGGTGCTCTAATTCGTCTGACATGGCCCGCTTGCCAGCGCAATTGGCCTATCAATCTGTCGCAGCCGTGTGCCCTCTCTTGCGAAACCGGCGACATGACTTCGCAACCGAATCTCTATCATTCAAACCCTGAAGAACTGCGCGCCTAACCGTCTCCATAGACGCCGCGAAACCTTAACTCTCGGTCACAATGGGCCTGAGGATATTTCGTTGGCGATGGCGCGCGAATTACTTTTGAACATGCTAAAAATCGTTCTCAGTGGCATCTCACTGGCGCTTGAAAATCAATGCGAGAAACGCCGGGTGGTCACCATCAAGACCTTCGGCGCGGCATTGGAGACACAGCTGGCCAACGCAAAGGTGGGCCGACGGCCGCATTCCGCTCGTTACCACATTCATTGGCCGAGACCTCCTGCCGGCTTACCGTACTTGCTTACTTACTGGCATTCAGGCGGAAGACCTGTGGACCTTTTGCATCAAGATCAAGGAGCGTGGGGCGACCGCCACTGCGGTTCACATTCGGGATATCGTGAAACAGG
Source organism: Pseudomonas sp. URMO17WK12:I12 (assembly GCF_000514395.1). NCBI lineage: Bacteria > Pseudomonadati > Pseudomonadota > Gammaproteobacteria > Pseudomonadales > Pseudomonadaceae > Pseudomonas > Pseudomonas sp. URMO17WK12:I12. The sequence continues at coordinate 503,609 of NZ_AZVV01000003.1, read as the reverse complement.
TCTATCTCTATGCGATAGCTCACGTTGAAAAGGTGGACAAACCCTGCTGACAGTGCGGGACCATCTTCGATCGCCACTTGCGTGCCGAAAGATCGCGTATTGTCGTCATGCCTAATGCTGCAGAAGACGAAGCTGGTGGCGATCTATCCGACGATCAGACTGGCGATTTTGGCGATTCGCTTGATTATTTAGCGCCCGATTTGCAGGCATTAACGTTTTTTGAAGATACTTCCATCGGCTCCATGAGTTGTCGCGCAAGTAAGCCGGCGTGCGGTGTGAGCGCTGAAAAATCGCGTGCGCAAAGGTGAAGCTCTCTAAGGGCCCAGTAGTCTTGCAGCGGCACCATCGCCAGCGCGAAGTGCTCCAAATCCTTGATTGAAGCCTCAGATAAGACGGCGATTCCAACTCCAGACTCCACCATCATTGCGACGTGCTCGATACCTCTAAGTTGAATGCGATAATGAATCTGACGGCCCAGGCGGCTTGCTCGTTCTCCGATATACGCCTCCAGCGCAGCGTCGAACAAACCGACAAATGGTTCATCTACTACTTCCGCAAACGAGATTGATTGTCGACCGCTGACACAATGCGTTTTATTTACTGCAACGACAAGCTGATCTTGCGTAATCAATCGAGTCTGCAATGCTGTCAGATTCGTGTTGTAGGATACGACTCCTAAATCTGCACGCCCCTCCAAGATAGCCCGGGCAATCTCAATGCTCGGTCGTTCATGGAGATCAATGGAAAGGTCAGGATAAGCGACCAAGAAACTGCCGAGTCGTGGTGGAAGGAAAGCGGCTAATCCGGCAGTGTTGGATAAGAGCCTAATGCGCCCCTTCAGTCCAGCGCCATAGCTGCGAAGTTCTCCGCGCATCTGCTCCACTTGGTCCAGGACCAAGCGCGCGTGGCGAACCAGAGCGTCGCCAGCCGCAGTCGTAGTCACCCCACGCCTACTTCGATTCAAGAGCTGCGCGCCCAACGAAGACTCCATTCCCGAGATGCGTTCGCTCGCCGATGCAAGAGCCAGGTGCATGATTTCAGCACCCTTAGTAAGGCTGCCTTGCTCTACTACGGTCAAGAAAAGCCGCATATCCGTCAAATCAAAGCGCATTGTATTCCTTCGGATTCTCCGAATCATGCCATCGGAAACGCCCAATTGTGATGTTCAATCCGTGAGCGTAAGGTGACTTAAGTGGCTAAGTTTTGCCTGTTTTGGTTAAAAAACGGGAAATTCTCGAACCACTTTTTTAATAGCTATGAATTGTTGTCGTCTTGCTGCGTAACGCGTGCGGCATACCATCGGTTTATGCGAAGCCAAGGATATGCTGCGCTACTCAATAGAAATGTCAAATGAATGATTATTTTTCGTCGTGCACCCTAATCGTCATGTTGACGTTCTTCGTTGCAGGAATCGTCAAGGGCGCGGTCGGAATGGGGCTCCCAACCGTTGCAATGGGAGTCCTCAGTGCCATCATGCCACCGATCAGCGCAGCTTCGCTGCTGGTCATTCCATCGTTCGTCACCAATTTTTGGCAGCTATTCACAGGGCCGAATTTCTTGGCTTTGATTAAAAGGCTTTGGCTGATGATGCTCGGTATCGTGATTGGCACGCTTACGGGGTCGTGGCTGCTGACGAGCGCAAACACGAAATATGCAAGTCTTGGACTGGGTTTCGCCCTTATCATTTATTCGATATACGGCCTTTGGGCGAAGCCGCTATCGGTTCCTGCACGCCTTGAACGTTCTCTGTCGCCAGTCATCGGGCTGACAACCGGGATAATCAATGGAGGGACTGGGGTTTTTACGCTCCCGGCTGTTCCTTATCTCCAGGCGATCGGCCTTTCCAAGGACGACCTTATCCAGGCATTGGGGCTGTCGTTCACCGTCTCAACAATTGCGCTCGCAGCGGGTTTGGTTCGTGGTGGAGTTCTTCATCTTGAAAATATTACGTTGTCCGCGCTTGCGATCATTCCGGCGTTGTTGGGAATGTGGGTTGGAACAGTGGTTCGCAAACGCATAAGCCCGGCAACCTTTCGACGCTGGTTTCTCATCTTTATCGCAATTCTTGGCCTTGAGCTCGCTGCTCATCCTTTCTTCTTCTAAGCCAAAAAACATGATCCATTTCATCAAAGTGACAGACGACAAATACGATTTTCCATGAAAGTAATAGATCAGGGGATGGACTTCTCGTATGCCTCAAATCGACTGGTTAAGCCACCTTCTGCAAATGATGCCCGTCACGGGCTGTGTGGAAGTCCGCTGCGTTTATGGCACACCATGGCGCATAGCTTTTGCTCAATCCGCGTTATACGAAATTCCCTACCACGTCGTGTTACAGGGTAGTGCGGTTATAGAAGATCCGGAAACGGGGACGGCGAGAGAATTAGTGGCTGGGGATATTGTCTTGTTGCCTCACGGGTCAGCGCATGTCTTGCACGATGGCACCGGGCATATGCCGGGTCGAACCTATAGGCGCCAAGTTTCCGCAGGATGGATGCTTAGAGATAACGATGGCAGAGGCGAGCAACTGGACATGTTGTGTGGGCGATTTTTCATCGGACCACCACACGACCGGCTGATTCGTAATTATTTACCCAAGACTCTAATGGTGCGTGCCACGAACGGCCGTGGTGAGCCGGGCATCGATTCTGCATCGCACCACCTGGCCAACCTAGTGCGCATGATGCGCATAGAGTCCGCTGACGAAAGACCAGGAGGGCACGCTATTCTCAACGGACTGACCCTGGCGCTGTTCACACTTGCACTGCGTGCGGCAAGTGAATCTGAACAGGCGCCTGCAGGCTTGTTGGCGCTGGCCGCCCATTCACGAGTGGCACCAGCGATTTCTGCCATGTTCGCCAATCCGGCGCGCCCCTGGAATCTTCCTGATCTAGCCGATTTGTGCAACATGTCTCGCGCAACCTTTGTTCGGCACTTTCGAGACAAGCTTGGTCGCTCTGCTATCGAACTCTTGACGGATATCCGCATGAGCATGGCTGCCAACGAACTGAGGAAGCCGGGACTATCCACCGAGTTCGTGGCCGATGCAGTCGGATATCAATCAGTAGCCGCATTCCGGCGTGTTTTTACCGACAAGGTAGGGATGGGGCCGGGGCAATGGCGCCGCTTGGCGCGCGAGGGTGAATAACGTGTTTTCGTTCTTGACTTATATCTTGGATAGAACATTCGAATATCGAACTTGGCTCGGCAAAACCTCCGCCGCGTCTCACTAGGGCTGATCGGTCGTCTCGTTATCTTGATACTTTTAAGCATTTTGTTGAGCGGACCTAGTCTCGAATTCGATACCGACTGAGCCTAATGTTGTGGCTCTTATCGCCTAACGAGAGAACCGTATCATGAGCCGTATCGTTATCCCCTCAATAGAGTCCGCCACCGACGCTACCGCTGATATCTATGCGCGGGTGAAGAAGCTTTCAGGTGGTCGCGTCCCTAATACGTATGCTGCATTGGGTCATCTTATACCGGCATCCTTGGCTGCGGTGCTCGACGCCCAAGCCACGTTGAACTCTGGCAACCTGAGCAGGCAGGAGCACGAGACGATCAAACTGCTGATTAGTGAAAAGACCGGTTGCGACGTTTGCGTAGCCGCGCATAGCTTCGTCGGCAAACTGGTGGGCTTACCCGTCGACGTTCTGCGTGCCATTCGCGCAGGGATGCCAACGGGGGACGCTAAGCGCGACGCGTTGGTGCGCTTTATATCCCACCTTCACGCCACGAGCGGCACGATTAGCGACGACGAGTTTAACGCCATCCGGGAGGTCGGCTACACCGACATTCAATTGGCGGAAATATCGTTGACCATGGCACTCGGCATCTTCACGAATACCTTCAATCGAATAAACGGGACCGACGTCGACTTCCCGTCCGTCGAGTAAATCGCCAAGCAGTGCGGATAACGCTCATCCGAGTTTTTTGTTTGCTTAAACATGCGGTGAGTGACGGCGGTCCCGCTTTGAGCGAAAGCACTCGAGTATCTCAATCTCTCCCTTTATTCGTAGAAACAACCATGACTAACGTGACTACCGAGATTAATGCAATCATCGAATGTATCGTGAGCCGCCGCTCTAGCAAATTCTACGATCCCACCGCCGTTCTGAGCGACGATCAAATTCGCGAGCTAGTGCGTATTGGCACCACTGCGCCGACATCCTTCAATTTGCAAAATTGGCGTTTTATCGCCCTACGTACGCCTGAAGCTAAGGCTCGTCTAAGTCCGATCGCTTGGAACCAGCCGGCGATCAGGGAAGCGGCTGTTACCTTCATCGTTATTGGAAAGTTGGCCGATGCGAGCACACTCCCGCTGCGCCTGGCTTCTGTCGTTGAAGCCGGGATCATGCCAGCATGTATGGTGCCGGAGAGCGAACGCCGAGCACGTAGTCTTTATGACGATCAACCCCAGCGTCAACGTGACGAAGCCATGCGGAGCGCAACCTTTGGCGCTGCAGCGATGATCTATGCCGCTCACTCCTTTGGCCTGGGCTCCACGCCGATGATTGGTTTTGACGCCGAAGCGGTACATCAAGAGTTTGGCCTTGGCAAAAACGAAGTGCCCGTAATGCTATTGACTGTCGGCCCTGAGCGAGTTGGGAACTGGCCGCAGAAGCCGCGTATGTTGGTAACCGATGTGCTTGATCTTATCTAACTCTTAGGAAAATCAATTTCATATATTGCTGTTCACAGCACGGCTATCCCCGCAATTGGTTTCTCGCACGACTTTACCCATTTACGACAATTAATTTGATCTCTGTAACGACCAAGACATGAATCGCATGTATGCAAATGCATCATGTAGTACGGCGAACCAACGTATCTCAGATTCGAAGAAAAATGAGCATATCGAGTCTTTGATTGAGCCTAACTCGTCTCGAAACAACTACTTCTTGGTCGTAATGTAAACATCTTCAACACCTAAATGAAAGGACCGTTATGACTACCGCAACTATTGAAACCACTCGGACCCGTAATACTACCGGAGGCCTGGTTATGACCAATGCAGTTATCGAAACCATGTTGAGTCGCAGCGCGACAAAATACTATGACCCCGAGGCTGTTTTGACTGATGAGCAGATCACCGCTCTTGTGGAAATCGGAACTTCGGCGCCGACCTCATTCAATTTTCAGAACTGGCGTTTTGTTGCCGTGCGTTCGCCTGAAGGAAAGGAACGGTTGCGTCCCATCGCTTGGAATCAAGCGATTAGTTACGAAGCGGCCGTGACATTCATCATCATTGGCCAGCTCGCAGATGCAAGCACCGTCCCCGCAGTCTTTGGTCCGATGGTGAAAGCTGGTTACATGCCGGCGGACCAACTTCCCGAGGCGGAAAAAGGTGCACGCGGTATTTACGACGACAACCCGCAACAACAGAGAGACGAAGCGATGCGTAGTGCTACCTTCGGCGCAGCTGCAATCATTTACGCTGCCCGGTCGATGGGCTGGGGTTCAACGCCTATGATTGGTTTTGATCCCGCCGCGGCAAGAAAAGAATATGGCCTCGCCAACAACGAAATTCCTGTGATGCTTCTCGCGGTCGGGCCTATGCGCGAAGGAAATTGGCCGTCTAAGCCACGTCTTCCCGTGCACGACGTTCTGAGCTTTCGCTGAACCATAGAGCGTACTGGGTCTGTTTCGATAGACGATTCGTTCGGTCACAGAAGTCCCTGACTTCACCTACCAAATCATTAATTCAGTAATGAGCGTATCACGTAACAGTATGGATATAACCCATTACGGAACACACTAACGATGACGGAGTTATTGATGTCCAGAATTACAATAGCTAAACCGGAAAATGTTCCGGTGGATTCAAAACCGACGCTTGATGAGTTTACTAAGAACATCGGGTTCACGCCCAACATGTTGACGGTCTTCGCGCAGAGTCCGATTGCCTTTAACGCTTGGGCTACGCTACTCGGATCTCTAAGCAAGGCGTTGGACGTGAAGACGCGTGACAGCATCGGTTTGGCCGTTTCCGAAGTGAACGGCTGCAATTACTGCCTGACGGTGCATAGTTTCACCGCCGAGCATATGGCAAAATTGTCGGCGGATGACATCATCTTGGCCCGAAAAGGGCATGCGAACGATCCGAAGCGCGATGCTGCGATCCAGTTTGCTCAAAAGGTTATCGTGACGCGCGGCCAAGTTAATGATGCCGACCTGCAAATCATTCGCAACGTCGGGTACACGGACGCGAACATCACGGAGATTGTCGCGCTAGTAGCTATGTACTCGCTGACGAACTTTCTCAACAACGTGTTCGATCCAGACAAGGACTTCCCTTTGGTAGCTGCAGCTGGGTCGATCTGAATTCAAGATCGTAACGTTTGAACCCGGGTGCATCTCAAGAAATTCGTTGAATGCACACCGGGCAATATAGTGAATATCAGAAGAAATTGTGTCCCAGGTTGATTGATTGAGTCGGTTCCTCAAGTGGTTATCGTCATTTGGCGATTAGAAGTCTTTGCTCGCATGAATCCCCATGGCGTTTGGCAAAGACTAAGTCGGCGACACATGAAAGTTCATACTATATCGTGCTCAATGGACAGGCTGTAGTCGAGTTTCGTTATCGAGTCGAAAACGCCCGAGGTTGCGCCGTGGTGATTTAGGTCTTCTGCCTCACGAATCGACGCGTATGCTACACGTTGGTAGTGAAGTCGCAGCGAAGTCGATCTATGTTCCAGACTTTCGATGGAATATGTAGGGTGGTTAATCAGGTGTTAGTTTTAGGTATGTCGTCTCATTCGTTGCGGCTCGATACAAGTGCCGGAGCTTCTATCACATATTGGCATTTGAAGATGAACTGAACGTCGCCGCTTGTGTGCGCCTCATCGAAGCTAATTTGAGCTCTCGCCTGCAATTCGCAGATTCGATTCAGTTGGGCGTAACAACCTGCTAGAAAATCTTTCAGATGGATGAAAGAAGGACTCAGATCGGCAGCGACTTTTCATGCCTAGGGCTACCGATCATCTATTTCTGACATCAGCGGAGCATCGCATCCGCGTTCTGTCTATGCACAGTTCTCATTTTTAAATGGAAAGTAGGCTGGGTGGAGTCTACTGCAAAGGAGGTTTTTGGTCTGGGTTCGGGGGAGGAGAGGGATTCCAAATTAGGCTGTAGGCTTCAAAGCCAAGCCAGAAATTGTCATAGTAACGAAAGTCCATGATTTTCGCCGTTTTGCGCTCATGCTCTCCTATGATTTCCCACACGTATTGAAATCGGTCTGTGAGGGTTTTTAATTCGAGTAGACGGGTGGCCTCATCAGGCGATAAACGAGCCACCCGCTCTAGCGCTTCTTGATCGTACTCCGGGTTTATCAGCCCATCAGTCCTCGCAGCCAAGCGTTCGGCATGGTCAAATATACCTAGGAGCCAGCCGATACATTGAAATTGGGAAATTTTGACCGATCTGAACTCCTCACTTAAACCGGTTATTTCGACGGAAACTACGGTTTCTCTTTCGAGATGACTTACATTGATGCAATAGGACATAATATTTTCCTTCGCCTGTTTTGGTGCATGCTTATAATTTCTCACGGATGAAGTTTATTTTGCAAGTAAAAAATAATTGCCAATTTGGCAACTAAAAACAGCGAGTATTGATGTTGGATGGTTTGTGTCGTGAAAAAATGCAATTCTCAATAATGTTGTCCGACGTTGGCCGGAACAATCATCGTAGCTGTATTTTGCATCTGCAAAACGGTAAGCGTTCAAATCTCTGTTAGTTGGGGTTAAATCAAATTGCCTCCGGCCGCCGCATAGGGCAGTAAGGTGAACTCGGGTTCTAATACTTTGGGGGTATAGGATCGAGGTCATAGGTCAGCATTCACCTCCTTATGTGTTTCTCGGCTCACTCTATTACGTCTGACAGATGAATTGCATGCTCTATCAGCGTTGTTATGTGCTTTGCAGCTGCAGATGCTATCCGTGTACACAAAGCAAATCCAATGCTGCTTCGCCATGGCGACGTAGCACGCGAACGTTACAGTTTCACTAGTTCCTAATGCATATTGGCTTGACGTAGGTCGCTCGTAAGTGCGGGCAATAAATTTTCCGCAATCCGTGGAATTAAATCTATTATTTGTGGCACCAGTTAATAATTGATTACTCTATTTGCGAGGCGTGTTACGACACAATCATGATAGATGAATTCGATCGAGTTAGATTTTGACGGTAGAGCGAGGTTTTTATTTCAGTGGTGATCAGTTAAGCTGGGTTGGTCGTACGAGATACGTTCAGCAAATTTTGTGCGGTACGTGCATAAAGTACATTCTTCCATCAGCTTGGAGTTGAACTGTTTTCTGATGGTAAGCGTTAACAAGGATTGAGTAGTATATTGCGATTGTTTTGTCTTTCAATTTCTTGCTTATTTGTTTTCGAGTGATCCAATAATTTCTTAAAGTTTGCTGGTCATAGCTTTAAGAGAGATTTTATAATCAGAGAAATAATCTAAAATTCATAGACTGGCTGTGTTTTGGTTTCATTACGTATTAGGTCTTCCTGGAGGTCTACCTTGCCTACTGAAAAAACTGCACTCGTTCTTGCGGGGGGCGGAAGCCTCGGCGCAGTCCAGGTTGGAATGTTACAAGCACTGGTCGAGGGGGGAGTGACATTCGATTTGGTGGTTGGTGCTTCTGTCGGCGCTATAAATGGTGCGTATTTTGCTGCAAGACCTAATGCGCAGGGTGTGTCAGAGCTAGCAGACTTCTGGCGCAATTTACGCAAGACTGATGTATTTCCGTTTTCGCTGGTAGACACCGTAATGGGAATACTGCGTGGGCGAGGTCACCTGCTTCGCACGTCTGCTTTACAGCACTTGGTGCGTCGATCTCTACCCATCGAATTGATCGAAGAAACGGAATTGCCCCTCCATATCGTCACAACAAATCTACTCAGTGGCGTCGAAGAGTTATTGTCGAGTGGCAATGCAGAGCAGGCTTTGCTCGCCAGCGCAGCGATTCCCCTGGTTTTCCCCGCCGTGCAGATCGGTGGGAAATTTTTAGTCGACGGTGGCGTCGCTAGTAATACACCGATCGCCAGTGCGGTGGTATTGGGTGCCACACGAGTGATCGTAGTGCCAACAGGGTTCGGTTGCGCGAGCGCCAGTCCCCCCAAAGGGTTGGTGGCTCTAGCGCTGCATACATTGAATCTCATGAGCATGCGCCAATTAGTGCGAGATATTGAGTTATATAGCCTTCGGGCGGCCATACACGTAGTTCCGCCATTGTGTCCTCTGGACACGTCCGTCATCGACTTCAACCAGACAGGTCAGCTGGTGCAAAGGGCTTATGAATCTACTGAATTGTGGATCAAAGAGGATGGGTTGTTCAGCGTTGGAGTGCCGCATACGTTGCAAGAACACACACATCATTTTGGTTAAGCGAAGGATTCGCAGCATCTCGGGTATACCTGTGACTATCAGGTGGTGATTTAAAGAAACTAGTATCGTTAATTGGAGTGAGACATGAACAAGAAACGGCCGGTTAATCTTGACCTGCGAACCATTAAACTCCCGCTGTCTGCGCTTACATCTTTTTTGCATAGAGTTTCAGGATTTCTGCTCTTTCTTTTTTTGATTCTAATGCTGTACACATTTGGAAAGTCGCTTGACTCCGAGGAAGGATTTAATGAGATCAAAGGTATATTGTTTTCACCGTTCGGCAAAATCATCACTTGGATAGTCTATTCCACATTTATCTACCATCTGGTCGCCGGGATTCGGCACATTATTATGGACTTCGGCGTAGGCCATACATTAGAAGGCGGCAAACGCGGATCTATCGCTGTCATCGTCGTGTCTGGGTTGCTAATAGCCATTGGCGCCCTATGGATTTGGTAGTGTGCAATGCGAGCGATATTGATATGCAAACTAAGCGTCAAGAGGCGTCATCAATGGCCTTAGGCTAGAGGATCGTCTCGCAACTCGCTACTTGACAGGCCTCGACCCTGTAACTAAAGCCCTCAATATGGTGAAGGGATTGGTTGCTACAGCCACGCGAAAAGCGCATTAAATGATGGGAGGCCACTGCTGGGTCACCGTGATTAATATGTCATTTTCCCATTGGAGATGTTGGAATGGATCTTGTGATCGGATTGGTTATGAGGAAGAATCAACCGGCCACCGCAACTATCAGCCTATGGCCGTATTTGTTATCAGATAGGAAACACTAGACTTGATTGAACTACTGAAATCAAAAATCGGGCTGCTGCACGGCGCAGAGCTCGAAAAGTTTATACGTAGACTGTTGCCAACCGTGTCCAACGACTACGAGCACTTAACCGACACGCTTAATTACTTGGGTAGGGTGACCCAAGGCTCGGCTGATTTGCTGGCTTATAAGAAAGCTAACGATCGCTACATCGCAGTTATATGTTCTGGCCAAATGTCCGGGCTCCAGACAAAAATTTTAGCTGACATTGAGAAACTCAGACGAGAAGATTGTGCGGTTCGCGATAAGATCGATGAGGTTGTGATCTGTCTATCAGTGCCAGGAAGCACGGATGAGGAGACCTATCGGGCGGCGTGTGCGGGGCACGGTTGGTCATCCACGATATATGCCCTGGATCTGTTGGCTCATCTTGCCAACGAAAGCCCTGAGATCTCAGATGCCCTTTGTGCTGTGGAGATCTCTGCATTGAGGAAAAAACTGGCGTCAGAAGAGCAGCCTTCGTCCAATACGCATATAAATCCAATAAAAAAACGCTTCTACGATTGTGGGAAACGGGTCGGCGCTGTGAGGGATAGCCTTTCGATGTCTCCCAGTCGATTCATTGACTTAATCGATTACGACAGTGAGAAGCGACTGTCGTACTTGGAGTCCGAGACGATCGATATGAGCCAGGCAGAGATTGCCAGTGTCTGCTACGCAACGGGTATCAGCGTGGAATGGCTGAGTTACGGGGAGAGGAATATGTACCCGGTAGAGACAATTTCTACCTACCACTGGGAAAAAATGAAGTGGTTGAAGGACGCAAACCCAACCTCCGTGCATATGCTGATCAACGACGAGACCCAACAGTTGGTCGTGCTTGCGCATTTGCACTCGAAAAACTGGAAGATCTACAGCATAGCATTCGACCTTAACTTTGCTGCTTGGTGGGGAGACCAGCACCAAATCCCGGAGGTGTACAACATGCTCAAGCAACTGGCTGATGACTACAGGGGTCGAATTTTTGGCAGGGTAATTGGCCCTAATGAGCATGCTGACATCTTATCAGGGCAAACACATCCAGCGCTTTTCTTGAAGAAAACCTACGCCGCAGGTGCTCATTGGTTTGACGATATTTTTGATTACGATCACAAGTATCCAATAGCCGAAAACTATGAAGGCTGGTACGGGAAATGGTTCACAACAGCGCAGGATTATTTCAGTCGATTAGTATCGAAGGCATCGACACCAGCCTAGCTGAGTCTCAATGCAGCGACTGAGTGTGGCCAATCCATGACAATGAATGCTTCCGGGGTTCTCCGAACCCCCCGAGAGGCTGGACAATGCATACGGCTTATCGGCCAGGTCCTCAAGGATGCGCAAAAACCGCATCCCGAGCCCAAGCAAACCTGTTAGTGGACCAAGTCAATTTCATACCGGCTGGAAGTTAAAGCTTCAGTGACTCCCTGCGACGACGGTATTGTCCAGGCAGGTCGAATCGACTGTAGAGCAAGTCCAGCACGCCATTGCCTTGAATGCTTGCCGGCAGCTCAATGAGCCACTCATGTAGGTCGCTGCCACGGACAGGAGGCAAGTGGTCGTTGAAGGCCCTAAACGCCATGAGATGTTGCATGCTCTCAAGGCTCATGTTGTTGAACCCTTTGACGTCGTCCAAAGTCGCGCCTTGTATCCTCTGCTGTATTCGCTTCGGAGTGGCATGCTGGACTTGGAAGCTGAACTGTAGCTCGGAGTAGATCCAGGGCGACAGGGTTCTTGCTTTGTCGCCAAAATTTAAAGGAACAGACTCTTTAGAGCGCACAAAAACGAATGTCTCAGCCCTGGCAATCGTGCGGTGCAGAGCACCTGCCAGCATCATGTGAATATCGGCATGGATACGATGGATGTGTTCTGCTTTCGTTTCGTCATTGTGTGGACTCGTCTGGTCGATGGTTTTCCTCACAAGATCGCCATAAAACCCCCAAACGGTCGAGTCAACGAATACCTTCAAACCGCGGTTTCCCAGCGCGAGCGCGAAGTCGATAGCGTTACGTTGATCGGCATGCGAATGAGAAAGAAAAACGTCGTAATGCGCTTCTGGAAAAATTGCCGCCGCCAGTGCTTCGGCATCCAATAAGCTACGGCGGTTGTAGGTGCCGATGAGGAATCGTGCGAGGTCGCCAATTCGAGTCTCAGCGTCATCTATATAACGGTCGATACGATAATCACGGAAGTGATTTGTCGGCTCGTAGTGTTCGATTTCAAAGCCTAGATACATCGGACAATCCTTGTTGCTTGAAGGGGGGGGGCGCCTGCCGGCGCCTCATGTTTTTTTATGGCTTGCCCGCTGCCTTCGCGGCGGTTTCAATCCATTTGCCGAGGTCTTCGCGACCGTTGTTCTTCCATAGGTAATGGGGTGCACCAGGTACACGAAGCGCACAGCAAGTGGTTGTGTTGCCATTGAAGTCCGAAATGCTGCTGATATCGATGGTCAGGATGCCATTGCCTCGCTCAATGCTTTGCTCAATCTCATATTTCACCCATTTGCTTTTGTCCGTCGTTGCCCCCACCAGCACAACGGTGACGCTCGTGCCGTACAGTTGATCATTGATCCATTTCTTGATGGCCGCTTCGCCCTTGCGCTCGACCTCTTCGAACTCGGCCTTGTCGATAAAGCCTACCTTGTCGTCGGAGGCGATGACGTTGCTGTTGCGCACGTTCATCGCGCGCTGTACGTCTTCGTACTGGAAGCTGAAAAAAACCTTTCTTGCCATGATGATCGTCCTTAAATGAGGGGCAGCAGTTGGAGGATGATGTCGTGGGCGCGCGCGAGGTCTGTGCCTTCAGTGCCCAATTCGTGGAGCAGGGGAGTGATGTTTTTTCCATGCTCGTACTTCGTTTCGTCATACGTCTTAATGACCTCTTTCCAGAGGTCTGCCGAGATCGAGCCGGTGATCCCTATCGGAATGACAAAAACGCCGTTGGCCACCGCGATATCGAACTCCTCGCGCATGCCATTCGACGGTACTACCTCGCCATCCTTTTCAAGCTTGTTGCCAAAGAGGAAGAGGGCGATGCCCGCATGAGCGAGCATGTCCCGGCGATATTCCGTCCACAGCTCTTTCAAAGGACGCTCACCGGATTGGCTTTGCGGGAACGGCCTCAAGATGAGTTGATCGCTGTCCAGACGATGCCCGTTCATGATGGTTTGCTCGACGACGCCCGTAATCACGGCGCTGCCAATGCCCAGACCGAACCCGGAGATCACGCGATACTGTTCTTTGCTGATGGCCTTGCTCAGCTTGTAGACGAACTGTTCGGATTCGGCCTCTGTCCAGGGGCTGTAGTCGTGGGCAGCACCTGATATGAAGATGGTCTTGCGCTTATGACGATGTTCAATCTCCCGCAGGATATCCGTGATCTGAGAGAAATCGTTGACATAGATGGCTTTGATCCCAAAACGAAGCAGCTCCTGCTTGAATAGCTCTTCCTTGCGTTCGCGATACTCGAAATCAGCCTGCTCCTCGTCCTTTTCCTGGCTGACCTTTCGGAGAATGCAGTAGTGCTGGCGCTGGTGTTTCCCGTACTGGATGCGCACCCGGCTCAAGATGTAGTCGAGGTTGGGGTCGGTAAAACTGAAGCCCAAGAACAGGAAGGTCTTCGCAATCAAATCACCACTGAGCGCAGTGATGAATGGCTGCATTTTCACGTGGTAACGTTCGTAGTCATCACGGATAAGAATCGCCTCGGACGCGTGCTCGACGTCTCCGTGCATCTTGTAAACCACAGCGTCGCGCTTTGGCTTGGTTATGGCCAGTTGCTTGACGGTGTACTTGACGTCAGGAATCTTCTCGTTGTCGTCAAGGGCAGTTTCAATCAGCCTGTCGTAGTTCGTTGTCCAGTAAGTCTGGATCGGCAGCCGCGCAAGGATCTTGTGATTATCCGTCGTTTTAACCTTTGCCGAAAATTCGGTCACTAACATCTGATCGAGCTTCGAGCGGTTAGTACCATTTGCGTTGGCGTGGTATTGCGCCAGCGCAACCAGATCTGTCTCCTTGTCGATATCAAGATCCAGTTCCTCCGCTATTGGCTTCAACAGCGTCTTCCAATTCACAAAACCTGCACCCTGCGAGAAGCCTGCGCCTGCGAAAATTGCGAGGTTTCCTTCCGCCAGCTCTTTGGACAGGGTGTCGATGAGCCGTAAATGTTCCCTTTTCATTCTCTTGCACTACCGTAGAGGTGAAGTTAAAGGTTGCGCACCCAAGTACCCTTGCCCCGTGTGTCGAACAGGGCGAGGCCAAGACCGTTACTGGGCACGTCAATCTTGTTGTAAAGGCTCAGATACTCGTTGCCGTAAAACTGGCCCCGGCTGTCTGAGGTGGGGATAATCGCAATGCGGTCATGGGCTTTCTTACCATCAGCAAAGCCGATTTCCCAAGGGCACCAACGGGACACCATCGAGTTCTGTGTGGCGAGAAATAGGAACCAGTCCGCTTTGACAATTGCGACCTTGATATTGAAAGCCGTTTCACCGTCCGGTGTCGCAGGCATCGCCTGATCCTGCCAGTCGATGTAGACGTCCCATCCTTGTCTCTTCAGCATTTCCTGCAAACCCAAGGCGAGCGGAGCATCCTGGTGGCTGTGACTCAGGAAAGCGCTAGGTTGCCCTGCACGCGGGCCAAATTGGCCCTGAGCTGAACGGTTGAAGCTTGTACTGAGCAAATCTGATTGGCGAATCGGCATTAGGGCTTCCCTAGCATTTAGTAGGCAACGTGGCATCTTTCCTAATGCTGCTAAAGCCAAGCCCTGACGAGAAGACGCAGGCGTGAGCGAGCGATGCATCCATGCTATGAGCTTTTAGCAGCGAACAATTATGTTGGCCGAACTGCCCAGACATCTTCCAAAAATGTGCTATTTCGGAAGTGCTCAGCTGTTCGTCTGGAACCTAGAATCGTATTTCATATGTACTGGTTGCCGGCGAGGGAGAGGAGGTTCAGGAATTCGAACAATATTGTTATGTGAGTCGAATTCGTAATCAGGATCGCCTGAGAGGGGAGATACCCCAACACAGGCTCAACCACTGCAGCCGTCCAGTTTTGTAGCTGTTCAGGGGGGAGAACGCCGAAAGTTATCCAAATCGGTGGCCATGCTTATTCGTCTGTATCACCTGTCTTAACTCGCGCTTCCGCTTCACTTAGCGTATTGCCCGTGGTTTGCCCCCGGACGATATCCACAGCCTGCGTGCCTGCCTGTTGAGCACCTTGCTCGGGAGTTATCGACTCATCCATAGGGGGCTCACGGGGCACGGTACGGGCCAGCAACGCTTCCTCGTCTTCAACGCTGTAAAGCGGCGCTATCCGCAGATAAACAACTTGGGCATTCAGCGTTCTTGTCTGCTCCGGATGCTGCGAGTCGTCTTTTGCCCTGATCAGCAAACGCTTGATGAGCTCGAAGTGTTTATCTGTGAACCCGTACTCGCGCAACGGCGAGAACCCTTTGAGGCTTCGGTTGAGAAAATCATCGGGGCAATGTGGATGCCGAAATAAAGGTTCAAGCAGATGCACAATCAACTCCAACAGCATGGCAAAGGTGCACCTGCCGGACTCATACATCTGACAAATAAAGCCGATGGTAGTGAAGCTTGCCGATCCGAATTCCACGGTTGGTGCCGCGAGGTATGCCCGCAGGCTTTTGATACCTGCGTTCGCAAAAACCAGGCCTTGGTCCATCATCCCAATAAGATCAGGGATGCTTACTGAGATGAAGCCGCGGCGTGCGATGATCATTTTGATCAGTGCGCATGAATATTCGACATATCTAAGGACACCAGCGTCAGCCATGCCTTTGAGTAGCATCTGGGGCGAGGCAGAATGCACATTCAGGATGGTGGCGAGTTGACGTAGACGTGCATCCAGAGTCAGCAGGCCAGCCTCATATTCCTTACAAAGCATGAGAGACGCATGCTCTTCCGTAGAAAGTATGTCACGGAGTCGCTGTAGCTCAGGCGCGGGTTGAAGTGGTCCGTAGGCAGGTACAACAGTGCAAAAACTCGCAATTGCGATGTCGATACTGCTGAGGAAGGCCTGGTCGCGAACGCATGCTTCCTCGGTTTCTTCATGGAATCCCAGCTGTCCCTCGTGCGTGAACAACGTGCCACTTTTGCGCAGTGCACCCGAGGACTCCATCTTCATGTCGAGCACCCGTCGTGTGGCGGTGCTGACGTATACCTTGGGCAGATGACTCAGCACATCCAA
This sequence comes from Pseudomonas sp. URMO17WK12:I12, assembly GCF_000514395.1. Lineage (NCBI taxonomy): Bacteria > Pseudomonadati > Pseudomonadota > Gammaproteobacteria > Pseudomonadales > Pseudomonadaceae > Pseudomonas > Pseudomonas sp. URMO17WK12:I12. The sequence continues at coordinate 487,196 of NZ_AZVV01000003.1, read as the reverse complement.
AAGGCCGAACATCGCGAGCTCGGTAAGCATGGCGAGATCAACAACCCAGCTCGATGCTTGGAGTGGACATGGGAGGGTGTCATGAGCTGTGCCCACTCCAATGGAGACTTCTAGGTAGGGGCCGTCCAAGGGCCAGCCGCGAACAAGATCAATGACATCTCGCCCCAATCGGTCGGCGATCAAATTAAGCGTGAGTGGATGCTGCTCATAAAGCTCGAGTGATTCGGCGACCTGAGATTGATGTCGATCGAGTTGCTGCAGGAAGATCGAAAAATCCATCTCGCCATTGGCATCTGTTGGGATCGTCATAGCAACGAGGGACTTGCTCGGTACAACTGAGTCTCTGACAAGCTTATGCGACAGTTCCAGCAGACGCTGATGAAGGGACATTATGTGCTTGAGCTCCAACACCTGAGTGCCCATCAGATTGTCGAAGGATACCGTTTCTGACACACGCAGACCGATCAGCCTCGTCGCGAACTCCGAATCAGGCGCGATGAACTCAGCACCGGAGGATGGGGACGTTGCGCCCGCAAAATCGATGCTGACATGTTGAAGACTGCCACTTTCGTCGGCTAGTGCGATGGATGTTCCTGGCTCTACTACATCCAGAGCCTGGTGAACCTTTTCCATGACCTCCGTCGCTTCTTGCGACAAGGTCAACATCACCTGTATGTGAGTTGCAGCCAGCTCAACGTCGCCGAGATTGTTTCGCACAGCGTGGGCGATCCGGTTCAAGCCTTTCTCTACTTGACCGTGACGCATTTCAATACTGGCCAATAACAACAGGTCTTTAGGGGTTCCCTCCATATGGCGGGGCATGTCCGAGACGAGTGTATCCAAATCGAGTACGCCTTCGCACGCTGCAACACGAATCAGCGTGAGCCAGGCGTTCGCATTTTTACGGTTCTCGCGGACTGACTGTTCTACGACCGCCCGCATGCGCGCCCAGTCGCCCACACTATTGAAGAGGAACAGCGCCTGCTCTCGAGCTTCGGGCGAATCGCGCCAAGTTGCGGGCATCGATTCGAGGAGGTTAAGGGCTTTCGCCTGTCGACCTGTCAGGGTGTAACAGTGAAGCAAATCAACATGCAGTGGTGTAAACGAATCCTCGGGCAGCAGCTTTTCAAACAGACCAATCGCATCTTCATAGCGGTGAGCGCGCAGCATCGCTCGCGCTCCCATTGCAAGCTCCTGCGGTTCAGTGCTCATAGGGGCAAGTTCTGCTACGCGATCTACAAAACGATTTTGCAGCGCCTCGTCGTCATACGCTCGGCTCGCAAAGCACAATTCGATGACAGAAGTACTGAGCGGCGTGATGCCAGCTTCCTCCAGCTCAGTGCGAACGGCTTTTGCATCGTCACGCAGTAACAACATGTCCCAGTGAATGTGCCGAAGCATGATCGCAATACGAGGTGCAATGTCGGACTCTGTACGCCGCGCCACCTCATCGCGAGCCAGTTGCAGTAGATCTGGACGGGATTGTGCGATGCACGCCTGGCCGAACCGAAGTAGGGACTCATCGGGCAACGTGTCGATCGCATCCTCGAAGCGGTCGATCACTTCTTTCCAGCAATCGAGATCGCACATGGCCTCGACTTCAACCCGGGTCATGACGTCCGTGACACGAACGCCCTTTATTTTTGCTTGCTGGATTAGCTCGATAGCTTCTGAGGGGTGCTGAAGCAGTATCATCCCATAGGCCAAGTGAGCGATGACATCGCTGACTACTTTGGGGCTTTGAGAAGACCAGATCGTATTGTCGCGGTCATCGAAGCGAGACATCGCGTCCGATAAGACCTCTGCATGACCGGGCAATAGTGATCGGCAGTTCACTCGAACTTCATCCAGCGTCGCGAGGCGAATAGCGTAGCGAAGGTAAGACTCAAAGATGAAGAACGAAGAGTCTGGCTTGTCCAGGGCTATGCGAATCGCACGTACAGCGCCATCATCGTCGCCCATCCCAGCGAGCGACGAGGCTATCAGTTGCCAGGCCGCAGCCTTGTCTGCAAAATTGCTCGGAATATCATTTTCATCTAATCGCTCGCCAGCGAGCAGCCGAGCGTTGGTTGTCACAGCCCAGACGGTAAAGGACTCAGGAAACCGTTCCAGCATCGCACGGCCGATTTCCAGTGCTGCCTGGTACTCATCTCGCAGCAGTCGAGCGCGCACCGCGGCCGCAGCGATTCGGTCATCGGAGTCGCAAAGGCTAGCGGCATTATCGAAATCGTTTGCAGCTGCCTCATCGTTACCCATATGCCAGAGCGAAAGGCCGCGGAGCAGATACCATCTCGCCTTCTGATGGTCGTCGAAATCATTCAAATCGCGTTGAAGAAGCTCCAGCTGCCTCAGGCTATCGCCATATCGATGCTCACGTTGTCCGTCGGTGATTTGATCGAGTTGTCGTGATATGAATGAGTTAGCAGAAGCAGCGCTACCGGAGGGGAGGTCATCCGCGATAAGAACTCCTTGGACGACTGCGTTGCTTCGCTTTGGCTTCAAAAATTCTGCGATTTGGCCCTGGATCTCAAGACTTAAAGGGAGGGCGGAGGTCAGTGTGCCCGCTGTGCCATCCAGTCCCTCACCTTGACCGGCATGGAAGCCCTTGAAGATTGAACGAGTGAGTTGAAACTCCAAAGCTAGCGAGCCCAGATGACGCTCTGCAGTGTCCTCACAAATTTGCCCAGCCGAGCTGTTCAGCTCAGCGCATACGGTTTGAAGCAAGGCCCACACATCGTTGCTCTGACGGGAAAAAATTCGCTGGCCAATGAGCTGTTTCTGATTGTCGACCTCAATGGTACGGTCAGAGTCCAGGTCATGTGACATGAACTTAAGATGAAGCACGAAGGGGTAGAGGTCTTCTTTATCCACCTCTGCACCTTTTTGGAGCTCCACCGCGTGTTTGATCGCTGCGTAGGCTTTGCGGTTGCTCTCGTTACTAAACTTTTCTGCGTGAACGCGCACGTGCCAATCGTCAGCGGAGCTGGAAACCATCGCATAACGTACGACCTCTACGGCTCCCTGCATTGAGGAAATGCTGGCGGCGTAATAGACGATGAGGAGTTCATCCAGGTTGCGTTGAAAACTAGTCTTGGAGAAATCTAACCAAGCGAGCCCGACCGCCTCATTGAAGATTTTATTATCAGTGGGCTTCAGGGACCGCTTCATCTGCAAACATTGCTTGGCAGTCTGCCCGGTGAGGGGGTGTCTGAGGAAAATGATCAAATCGTCCGTGTCGTGATCAAAAACTCGACCCTGGAACAGCAAGCGGGTGATAACGAATCCATCACGAGCACCTGGGCACTGCAATCCCAGACACATGGCGAGAAGGCGGACAGCTTGAACGCGGCGCTCGAATGAACCGCCGCGATCGCCCGTGGAGACAGGGCTTGCTACATTTTTCCGTCCACGTTTTGCAGGCGGGTCTTCGTTGGTTGGAGACACCTTTGCGGACTTTTTCCTTGGAGCCTTTGCCATACTTGGTTCGCAATCCTGAATTACAGCTGCATTTTAGCGGGACGCCATGTGCTGTGCGTTGTTAGGCGCTTTTTTCCATGTGAGGGGCATTCGAAAACCGCCAAAAGCCTGAAGTATCATTCTTTGGCGGTAAACCTCGAATCCTATAAAAACGCGGTTTTTTGTGCCCCTTTTGCGCCTTGATCTCGCGCTAATTTATCTTGTTGATGCCGTCGCCTTTTGTACTACCGAGATTTTGTACATCACGAACGCACCCACTGCGTAGATAATCCAATAAATCGGTGCTATTGCCAGGCTGACCAAGAACAGCAGTGCTGTGCTGACAATCAGGAAAATGATGTAGAGCTTGAGTAGCGGAGAGGTGACCGTTTTGCGGATTTGATTTAGCCCTAAAGCAATTCCTGCCATATAGAAGGTGGTGATTAGGCTCCAGATACGAAAGGTAACCGACAGTGCTCGGTCGCCTCTACCATGATCCTGCTCAAAGAAAATGGGCCCCAGCAGCCAAAAAATGCTGATTGATAACGCGATGGTTCCCGCAACGCCCCAACCGAAATAAGTAGCCGAAAAGCTATATTGGCCTTGGCAAAGCCGGCTTCGAAGAAAAGGCTTGGTCAGAAGTGCAAGTAACAAAGGTATGAGCGAAGACATCAGTGCGATCCATCGTGAGTGGTGTTGCTTCCTTGGCTGATGAATAGCCTGGCGCCGCAGTGGCGTCTTGGCTTGATTCAACAGTCCAACGTAGTTTGTGCCGCAAAATGTAGCACAGAGCCATTACGTAGCGCTCACCTGCATAGGTGACCAACCCGTGAGGGCCCGCAACGAAGGCGGCTAATCGATTCAGGCCTGGACAACCTGGTTTTCACCGGTACCAAGCGATCACCTTTGCCTCAGGAGTTCATGGTAGATGGATATGATGCGGTTCAATGACCTTTATCTGCGGTTATACAACGAATCTCGACAGGGGAATGGAGAGGCGCTACTGAATGAGTTTTATGCCCTTTGGTGCGAGGCAGAGAAGGGTGGAGTTGACCGAGCCACGCTGATAACTGAAGCAGACAATTGTTTGCTACAAATCGCAGACTCAGATCTGTTTACGTTGGCTGCCTGCGAATGGATAGGCAAGAAAGCACATCGCAGCATCAGCAAAGCGTTAATGCATCAGGTCGGCGTTCGCCATCTGCAATGCCTTCAGTTGCTCAAATTTGATCTCACTGATGCGCTTGAATCATCTGCCATAGCGGTTGCACCACGGATGTGTGTGCTGACCGCGCCTGTCTCAGTCGTTCTAGGCTGGGTCCTGAGTCTTCATGAAGCGCGACCTTTTAGTGCCAAGGTCATACGCATGGCCACCCGGGTAATTGATTTTCTGGTTGCAGAATATCCTGTCACGTGCAAACGCCTGCTAGAGGCAGAGCACTCACCCTTTGCTCATTCAGAAGTCGCTCAAGACGCGTTGAAGCGGCTGGTCACTGAAGCCGCAGATCTAGATGCACTTCCCGGCTTAATCGAGCTTCGGATGTCATCGGATATGCGGCGCAGCCTCCGATATCTGCGGCGCGACGAAAATCGATCGATGATGGAACAAGTGCGCGAAAACTCTTTGTTTGATCTGATCACGACAGCCCAGCATTTCAAATACTCCAATAGCGTAGCGATGGAGTACGTGACTGACCGCGAGCCCAATGACGCAATCATCCCAATGTTCACTGAAGAAATGAGTATTGAGCTGCCTCAAACCTGGATCACTGACCCGATCGGGTATGCGCAAATTATTAAGAATCTGTGGAGAACGTCAGACGAATGAGCATTCAGTTAGTCCTTTCTCATTATCTCTCAGGGCTGCGCGAACGTGACGAGCTGGATGCGCTTCTTCCAGACCTGCTCCTCGCCATGGGGCACTCAGTGCTGAGTCGTGCTCAGGTCGGGGTCAACCAGGGCGGTGTCGATGTTCTATCTACACAAGTAAACGCCGATGGAGAGACCGAAGCGTTTCTATTCGTGATCAAGTTTGGCAACGTAAACCGCAATGACTTCTACAGTGGGCAGCAGGCGATCCATCCCTCCATCCGACAGGCCGCAACCGAGTACATCCGCAATCGCTTGCCGGCACAATTGCGCACCTGTAAGAAAAAGATCGTTTTGGTCTCAAACGGCATCCTGAAGCAAGACGCCCAATCTGATTACTCATCACTGTCAAAAGAGGTTTCGGAGATTTGCCACCTCTGCTCATTAGACTTCTGGGGCATGGATCATCTGAGTCCTCTCATCGAGCAACATCTATTTGATGATGCGTTGCTGCTGGAAAAAGGCAAATCGGATTTACGGGCTGCCCTGGCCGGACTGGAAGACACGGATACCTCATTCTCAAGGTTCATACGCTTCGTCGAAGATTGCATAGACGCACCTGAAGAAGCTGAAGAAAGAACCCCGCAAGCTCGTAAGCAGCGTTTTCTCAAGCGCGCGGCTGCAGCGGCAATGGGGTGGGGTGTGCTGCTCGTTTGGGGGCAAAGCGAAGGCAACCATAAGCCAGGCATACTCTCGGGCGAATACCTGTTATTACGTCTGTGGGGCGCAGCAATAGCACTCGATGTACAGCGCGACGCTCAGTTCCTCAAGCGCTTTGAAACACTGGTGCAATTCCATTCGAACGCTCTGAGCCGCTACTACGATCGGGTACTGCCGTCACTGCTGAATCGGCGGAAGATGCTGGGGTACCGTCCGGACAACGTTCTTTACATTGACCTCGTCTGCGATGAGCTTGGACGTCTGGGCACAGCCTTGCTGTTGCTCCGGGCAGTGGGAGCAGAGCAGTCAAACCGCTTGGCGCTGCACAATCAACTCATCACCTTCCTCAATCTGCACAAAGGATGCTTGCTGCCCGTCTACGACGGACAAGCCATCGATCTTTCAATCGCATTAGCAGCAATCCTGGCACGGGGCGATTTTTCTAACGCGCAAGCCATCGTGAGCGAGTGCGTCGATCGCTTCGAAACGGCACTGCGCCATGACCTCGCCATGCCTGTAGATACCGACGATATCGAAGATGCCTTGGCGCTACGCAATAAAAAAGAAACCCTCAAAAGTCGGTTCTTCAAAACCACCACTTTGGTTCCGATGCTGGGTACTGTTGCCGGCATTCTGAACGATCAGGATTTGCTCACTAGGCTGTCAACAAACGTTGTCCCTTTGCTGAAAGGGGTGACCATGGAAAGGTGGTTTCCACAAATAGGCTTCCAATCGTTGACGGGCTCTGATGTCAGCTTGAACTTCATCGGGGTGTCGCGGGCTCTTTCAGGGTTTCGAAAGACACCAGCGGAAGAGGTCGATGCATCTGAAAACCTGCCGAAAAATTGTCCTTCGCCTGAGGAGTTCGCCTGGCACGACACACCTTGGGAGGTGTTGGTGGCCATTTCAGCCAGGATGCACCGTCACCCGTTACCAACCTGGTACCTACGGAGGTGTGCTCGTCAAGCCCAAATCGGAACGTTTGTTGATTAGGGCCCTCCTACAGCGACCGGTAACTACACCGGCCGCTGCCTTCGCAAAATTTACCGGTGCTGAATAGCGCTAAGAAACCATCTTGTCTGTTATCAATGAGTTTTTCGCCTTCTTCCGTGCTTACAGTTGGTCGAACGCGAACCATAAGGCCAGAGGATATCCGGGTGACCAATATCCCACCTTGCCATGGATTAAATCGTTAAAGGAGCGGGACGGTTGGCTGGTTGAACAGACATCAATGACCTGCGCACCGACGGATAATGTCCTCCTTGAGTGTGACGTCTATTTAGATCGACGGCGGTCGTACAAGGATCAGCGACTCTTCATTTAAGCCATCTTGCAGGTACCGCACGGGTATGAATTCTTCCCCAGGTGCTTCCATCGCCACCAAGGCTTTGGCTTGATCGAAGGCCTTGGAAGCAGATAGTCCAAAACCAATGGCCGAGTAAAACTGCGCAGAAAAAATGCGTGCAGGCAGGTCTCCTATATCCCTGTTCATGCCGATGGTCGCTGGAAGGTACCGCGTGCAGCCTTGGGCCTGATTGAAAGAGAAGCAAGTATTGAAGAACACCAGCTTCACACTTTACGAACCCAAGGCCATCGCGCTCACAATCGCTTCCATGGACACATGTTTCGGCTGGCCTTGGTCGTCTTGCAGCACCAGAGTATCGGCGATCGTGCCATGACCACTAAAATGCACGATGGTCGGTCGCAGCTCATTGATGGCCTGTAGTACATCCATCGGCCTCACAGCCCAGCGAGTGTGGAACTCCACGGCGTCTTTATACTCGGATGCCCGATACTCGGATGCCCGAATTCGTTCCCTGATCAACCTGGCTTCTTCATCGAGCGCCAACTTGGTGCTGGAAGAACTGCCGGGATCTGCTGCGAAGAAAACGACCGCTATTTTCTCTGGCAGAGCCTTCAGTCGCTCGATCTCCCTTGCAGTCTCGGCATGCAGGTCAGCGTGCTTAGACAGACCATCGTCCAGCACCCGCATTTTGCGATTTTGTTCTCTCATGGCACGTTCTTGCCCAACGAACATCTTCTTGTGATCCTTCACGTGCTTAGCCTGAACAGCATTCCGTTGCTTGAGCTCTCGTTTAATCTCATCGTCCAGGCGACGTTGCACCGCAATCAGCTTTTTATTCTCTGCGGCAATTTTCTTCCCGATTTTGCCAACCTCCACCTGCGTTTTCGCTTGGTCATCTGCATAACGCAGTGCGTCTCGTCGTTTCGAGGTGGCCGTGGAGATCGAAGACGTGCGGGCAGCAGCGGTTAACGCATCGGAGCTTCGTTTTCCGGCCTTCGCCGCATCCTCGACTTTCTTGGATTTATCGCCTTGAAGTTTGACAATGATTTTCTGAAGGCTGATCACCTGGTTGCGAAGCTGATCTGCGCTCAACGACAAACTCCTTTCGGGCGATGCTGCTAAATCGCTACTATACGCAGAATGAGTCTGTTGCCGTATCGGCTCCTGCAAGCAACGCTCCTGTTCCAATTCTCTTGTAAACAACGTGAGTCGAGATTTCTGTTCTGATGAATGAATCTATTACGTACCTGAAAGACCGCTTCAAGGAAGAACAAGCTCGCTTTGATCAGGTTGAGAACAAAAGCGCGAAATTCTTCACCGCGGTGTCGGTGCTGGTTGCTGGTTTGAGTGCGCTGGCGGGGCTCAAGAATGGCATCCTCTTTCAGCTTCAATCTCCCATCGCTATCCTCGCCTTTGTATCGTTCGCTGTGGCAGCTTTTGCCATCGCATGCGCTTGGGGGCATGCCTTGAGTGCCCTTAGTATCAAGGCCTACCCAAACCTGCCTTCCAATCGAGAAACGGCAGAGTACTTAAAGGTGGCGAACGAAGATGAGCGCAATAAGCACCTCTACAACTGCTACATCGACACTCTCGAAAAGCTCAAAACCTCGATCGATGAAAAATCCAAACCACTGAGCCTTGCGTACTCGGAAATCATCATTGGTGCTAGTGCCTTCGCAATGCTTGCCGTACTCATCATTATCAGGGAGCTAACAGCGTGACAGACGAGCAAAAACCACAGAACAATGAACAGACGCGCACACCACCACCGCCTGCGACTACGGAATATCAGCGGCGCTCCCAAGAGCCTCCAGTGAATCAGCAGGATCGATCCGGGCGCCGGTAATTGGTGCCGGAGTCGTTTCTTTAGGGGGGGCGCGGTCGTGTGATAACTCATGAAATCACTGCTATCAGGCTGTGAGGTAGGCGGTCGCTCCTAGGTCTCACGCGACCATTAGCACGCGCTCCATGGATGCCGTCAGAGACTTTTCCCGTTCAATGTATATTTCTTTACTGATTTTTTCTTTCTCGAAATCATCCAGCAGCCGTTTTCTCCGCTTCTCGTACGTTTCGTAAGTTCTGGCCACTTCAACATTATGAATGACCTGTTCGTATTTGGATTTGACCTTGAATGCTGTGTCTACGTAGTCCAGTAGGCTCTCCAGTGTGGCATGACCGCTCTTGATCATCGCTCGCTCGGCCAGCATCTTGTTAGTCATCAACGTCTGTCTGAACGAGTCTGGGCTCAGTGCCTGTGTTTCGGCAATTAGCTGGGCGACGATGTTCGTGCAGAATGCGTGCCGGAACAAGTGCGCGCAGGCCTGTTCTTCAACTCCAGCCGCGCGCCGAATCAACGAAAACTCAGTAGTGAAGGTGTCTATCCCAAGGGGGCGGCCGCCACGCTCGGTGACAAACAGGAAACCGTGATCCGGGACGTCTTTGAATCGCTTCATGATGGTAAAGCGGTCGCCGCGAATGTAGTTCAAGAGCTCCTCAATCATGGGAGGGCTAAGTTCAAGCGCACGTGTCAAACCCATTCCTCCTCGTTTTAGAGTGGTAATTGGAATAGTTGGTTTTTTCACTTTGGCGGCGGCAAGCACTTCGGCAACTGTAATGGGTTGAATCTCGCCCCGTCGCGCACCAAGCTCCTCGAATAATGAAATCATCAGGTGCCGGCGGTTGCTCAAAAACTCCGACGTCGATATTTCATCTATAGCATTACGCAATTTTTCGATAGTAGCTTCTTCAATAGGTCTACGGGTCTTCCTGGCCTCAGGCGTCCTGAACGACCTGTGGTGAACGCTGGAGCGCTTGAAGGCTTTTCCATTTCGATAGAAAACTGAATCCACCATGTAGATTGAGATGGTTCCACCTATACCGACGAAATTGTGTACACCACTCATTTCTCCCACGTGGGCGAGAAAATTCAAGCACCTTCTGCCGATACCGATAATGGTGCGTTCACTTCTTTTAGGAGACTTCGGATTATTGGGCTTTTTCTCTATGCGAAGACCATCTATGAACTCACAGAAGTCGTCATCGGAGAGGGCTATAAAACTGAGATTGTTGTAATAGCAGAATCTGATTAGGTGACTGATTTGGCCAGCGTATTCTCCAAAGGTACCCCCTTTGGTTCCCAATCTTGATGGGCCATTGCCACTGCGACCGGGTTGCATACGTGTCTTGATCATATAAGCGTTTGCTTGAAGGCAAGGCATGCCATCTGGCCATACCATAAACGGCATGTTGCCACCGTCAAGCGTATGCAGCTTATCCAGCGATACGTAGTCATAAAGCCGAAGTTTCGGAATTAAAGTAAACAATTGAGCGGCTTCGGGAAACTTAACGCGTCGTTTGATCATGGGGCACCAACTGCAAAGGCTTCTTCATGGTTAAAATAGCTACGTCATCAAAAGGTGCAGGGTTCAGTCCTAGTATTTTGATGATCCTGTTGATGGCATCTTTGATCCTTTTTTGCCGCAATCCCGTATTGGCCGTGTCGGAGATTGTGATCAAATCCCTCCGGTTAACCTCTAGTGCTTGTATCAGTACCATGTTAACGGCTTGTAGTGAGGAGATGGAATTCTTCAGCTCGTCAACCTGTTTCTCTAGAGCGGTTCGAGTTCGCTTCTTCGGCTCAGTGAGTTCCTCTTCGGATCTGTGTATCACTTGCTGCACGTGTGAGCGTAGCCTGTCTAGATAATGAAAATCTCGATCAGTTTCGGCTCCTACGAGCCTTTTCTTCAAAGTATTAAGACTGATCGGCTTGATCGTGAACTGTTCATCTCGAATGGAGAAATCCATGTCCAAGGAGCATAAGCCCCCCTGGCTTTTTAGCGCATTTAGAATAAGTTCGTTTTTTGCATACGTAGCTGGTGAGCGGCTTATGTCAATCAGTAGTCTGAAAATGCTTTCGATGGAGTGATCAATCAGCTCACGCTTGGTCATGGTGTTCATTTTTTGTTCTCAGCTGACAATGAAAAGAACTTTCATGGATTTGCCATTTTCATCTTTGAAAAACTGTGGCTCCACCCTGGCTTTCCCTTCTTCCAGCATAGCTGCGAGGTAATTTTCAATTTTCTGATCATCGACGAGCGAAAATTTCGTAGTGCCGAACTCCGCAGACAGTAGATCTTTTAAGTTTTGGTAGTTTTCCAACCGGTCTTGCTTGGCCAAGTCTGCAAAATAGCGCGCGCCCGCACCACGGAGGTCTTTAGGTTCCAAGCACTCTGTCAGATAGTTATAGACGTGTTCGATGTCGCGGTGGCCTAGCATCCAGCGCAGAGTATCCAAATCGCCGAAGCTGTTTGTGTAGAAAAACATGATGGCAAAAAAGCGCCGCAACTGGTGTTGGCGAACGTAGTAGCGCTCACCGTTTGCAGTGACATCGCTTTCAAAGTAGTCACAGGCGAAGTCCAGGTGGCGGTTGAAAAGGTGCAAGGAGCAGTCTTGGAGTCCTTTATGTCCCATAGACGACGGGGTGGCAAAAAGGTCGGTCAGATCGTCGATAACGCCAAGACGCTTGAGTAGCTTTTGGAAGCGACGCAGTTCCTCAATCATTTCGACGGCGATGGCGTCGATGGGGCGAGACTCGCGCTGTCGAATACCTAGGGCCTTGCGTGTGGACTTGGCTAGTTTGAAGATCAACCATGACTTGGTCATGTCCAAGCATTTTTTAGCCTCCAGAGTGACCAGTTCATCAGCGCGTCGCGCCATTATCATCCCGACTGTCAGCTGTATGCTGCCGAGGTATACGTAAACCAATTCAAGTAATCCGTGGTTTGCACGTATCTGCTTGAAGTATTGGTTCTTGTCTCCTTTTCGGCGGGATCTCGTTCCAGTTCGGCGGTTACTAGAAAGACCTAGTTTTTTGACGCCAAAATCTACGAGCTCTGGGCCGATGATTTTCAGGAAATCGGCGTCAGCTAGCCGGCTCATCGAAATGTTTTGGGCTTGGCAAAAGCTCGCGACCCTAATGAATCCATTCAGAATCTTCCTTCCGTGGTCGACATGGAACTCCATGCTGCTACGAAAAAGTTTCAATAAGTTTCCAGAGGGCACGCTTCTAAATCGGGATGGTTGATTAAGCTCTGGAGCGTATTCTTTGATCGTAATCGTATCTGAGGGGGCAGGTAGTCCTAGCGCACTCAGCGATGCACTATTCAGGAGTGTGTACCTGTAGTAAAAGTACAATGATTCTTGGAGAGACTCGGCTTCGCCGGTGGTAACTCTTACTGACGGATATTCTCGTTTGTAGTTGTGCTCGTTAGGATAGAAATTCAGTGCCTCCAGCGCTGATTTTGCGGTCTGTCGTCCTCGTAGCGTGTCTGGGTACAGCCGTTCAGAAAGCACTTTAGTGCTGATCTTGTAGCCGTTGTGGTTGTTTCCGTAATACAGGTTCGCTTTCATCATTGCGGCACGAATTTTCGGAATGTCAGAGGCGGTGATGTCGAGCCTGAGATCCTCACAGACTTCATCGCTGACCTCCAGCATGCTCGGATGCTTGGCAAAAAACTCCTCTGCTTCAGCATTGCTGAGGCTGCCTAGTTGGAGCTTGCAAAACGCAGACACGCGCTCATGCCATGCATAAATGGAGTCTTCAGACCGTGCATAGGAGGCCAGTTGATTGAGTATCCCCTTCAAGTCATCGGCGTTCAAAGCACCTAGGCCGAAAGTGATAAGGTCGTAGCTTTGAGCGTTAATGAGCAAGTAATCGATGACTCTCATTGCGCAGGTTAGGCGTGTGTTTTGAGCGTCGTGCGAGAGCGTAGCAAACTCCTCGTTGACACCATTTGTGCTGATGATGAGTAGATGCTTAAGCGAGCGAAGCAAGATCTCATTCTTGCCGTCAGTCAAGACGCTGCCATCCCAAAGTCGAACCCCCCAATCGAGTTCGTATGGTTTTTTCTGGTTGGTCAGTATGACCCAGGAATACTCATCGAATTTGCACCGCAGCCAGGATGCTGTTGTGTGGGGTGATGCTTCGACCAAGTCAAAGTCATCAAGAAATTCATATCCGGATTCACGCCCAGTGAGCAGGGACATAGATCAGCGCCTCCATCTTCTTTGAATCGACTAATTTCAAAGCAGCATCCAAGTGCTTCTTCAGTAGCCGGTTATATCCATTGGAAATCTCGGCTTTAATTTTCTCCGCAAACGACGCCCAGTACTCTGCTTTGCCGCATACGCGAGCTCGATTGGTGGACGTCGTCACTGCTGCTTCAAGTGAGAGCAGCGAAGCGAGGAAAGGGACGCCGATTGAGAGTACGGCCTCGCTGGTTTCAATGGGGGTGCGCTGTTCCTTGCGCTCAGGATCTGAAGCTTCAGATGGGATCTCTTTGATCCGATGGTTATCCAGGAAGGTATCCAGCTCGTCCATGTTATTGAACTGAGTCACGCGAAGCAGGTGAGGGCTGTCCTTCATGGCCTCGCACACCATAGCCTTCTGAAAAATCCTGATCCATCGCGCCTTAATGAAGGCCAGTAGGGCGTCCGGCAGGTAGTGACTGAGCAAGTCTGGGTAATAGTTCTCATGGCCAAGAGCCTTGGACATCGCCTCAGTACTTTTACTCGTAATGAAAACTGCAACCGCTGCAGAAGCTCTGATGCGCCCCAGTCGCACTCTCTGAATAAAGTCCACTAGCTGCATCTCTGGGAGATCGATGTGTGGTGTGAATTGAGCGATCAGTTGCTCGCGTAGACCGCTATTGTTAGCAAAGCTACTGTTATTCCATTGGGGAATAATGTCGGCCCCAAAGACGGTTGTACCCCTGGCGGAATTCACAAATAGCTGGCGCCAGACATCATTACCTTGGGCCTTAAGTTTTCTCCGACCGAGGCTGGTTATCTCGATAATGTCTTTAACGATGGCAAATGAAGTGTCATTGAGCTCAATGGTCTGCTCGCGGACATCCGATTGTTTACGGTCTTTGTAGCCAATCAGGAGCCGTTTCTCTTCATCAAACCCTGACAACTGCCCTCGCGGGTTATAGAGCTCGAATCCGTTGAGAAAGTCCGCCGTGATCTCTGGGTGCTCAAGCACGAGGAGGCACTGCAGCGGATACAGACAGCCTTTCAATTGGAAGCCGTAAGTGCTGGCGAGGTGCATGGCGCTACAATTTTCACCCGTGATATGTTCGTGAACTTTGCAAAGAAAATTATGTGGCACCGCGGAATCTATGTCTTCCAAAGTCGCGCAGATGTCCGCCTGTGTATACCGCTTGACCATGCCACGGCCTGTGTACTCAATAATTGAAGTACCCTCCTGAGCTAGAGAAACTCGGCGAGCCCAGCGGGATTTCAGATCTGCTGCCTGCTTGCTAGCCCAGTTACGTACCGTCGCGAGATCGTTCTTGATATGAAAGAACAACACGTCAATAGCCTCGGCATCGGTTACGTGCAGTGGAATACTCGTGATTAGCTTTTCTTGTATAAGCAGGCCGTCCTCATCTTCACGCAGCCTCGTTTCCGAACCATGTTTGGTAGCTGGAGGTGGGCGCCGGATCGGTGAGGTAAGGCTCGCCCATACGCCTGTTTTGCATAGGCAGGATTCAACAGCGTTGAGGAACTTGTTCCACGCTTTGATCTTGTATTTGCTGTCGTGGCCGTCTTTCTTAGCCTTACCGAAATGAGCAAGAGTGAAAGCGTGCATGAATCGCTTCACTCCTTGTTCGCTCTCGAATGTACGCAGAGGCCATTGGGCTTGATGTTTGTGGAGGTAATCGAACATGAATCCCCATTCGAGACGATAATCACCTCCTCGGCCACGGTAGTGTTTCTCTAGCTGGACATACATGCCCTCGACAAAAGCCCTTCCATAAGCGGCCACGAGAGGTGCAAGTCTCAGGTGCGAGCTCCCACCGCCTTCCCGAAAGATCGTCCAACCTCCCCAGTACCACCTCTTGAAATCGTCCGCCGATGCCACTTTTGCGCATTCGTCAGCATCAGGTTTGAATACGGCGAAGTCCCAGTTAACGGGATAGAGATCAGGGTGCGCGAGCCTAGCTGCAGCTAGCGCCTGATAGATGCGGCGACAGAAATTCACTGACTCTCTATTTGGTAAGTCAAGCAGCTCATCGCCAGCCAACGCGGCTGTGTAGCCTTCCAGGACTGCCTCGATCGCGGGGCTTCTAAGCGTCTCCATCGTGATCCGCTGGCCAGTGATATCGCAGTACGCTTCGAGTACCTGTAGAGCAGGTCGAATCGTAAAACTTCTGGCCTTTGTCGACTGTCGGTAGACCTCGCCAGCCTGAATGATCAGGTCACCGACCTCTGGGTCGATCGCGGTAAGTGGATGGTAGAGGACAGTAGAGGCGTTTTTGATAATTGTCATTTTTTTTTAGCTGTCAGTGGTGTCTTATGAGCCCGTGTTAGAGCTGTTGAACCAATAATGACACCCATCGCTAAATAGTCAAACCAAAGAGCTGGGTTTCGAACTGAACCTGGATTTCAAAGAAGATTTGGCTGATGAAGCCATTGATGCTTTCCTCGACGCGTTCCTGAAAGAAGCCATGGAAGCCAACGGTCTGGGTTATGTTGGCGGCGACGACTTCGGTCTGGTTTGCCTGCAGAAGCGTGGCTCGGTGTCCGAAGAGCAGCGCGCAGCTGTTGAAGCCTGGCTCAAAGGCCGCAGCGAACTGACCGAAGCAACCGTCAGCCCGCTGATCGACGTCTGGTACCCGGAAAAGCCGATCAATCCGGTAGCTTGATGTCATAGCTTTTTGTCTAAAAAAAGCGGCGACCCAAGGGTCGCCGTTTTTTTATGCGTGCTTTTTGCAGGTGCATGGCTTGGCCTGCGAAGTCGATGTCGGATCCCTCAGCCCTTGCGCCAATTCAAAATCACCAGCGTCAACACACCCGCCACAATTCCCCAGAACGCCGACCCAATGGAAAACAGCGTCAGCCCCGACGCCGTGACCATAAAGGTGATCAGCGCCGCCTCCCGTTCCTTCACCTCGGTCATGGCAATGCTCAAGCCATTGATGATCGAGCCAAACAGCGCCAGCGCCGCAATCGACAGCACCAGTTCTTTCGGCAGCGCGGCAAACAACGCTGCCAATGTCGCGCCGAACACCCCGGCAATCCCGTAGAAAATCCCGCACCAGACCGCCGCCGTGTAGCGCTTGTTGCGATCTTCATGGGCATGCGGCCCGGTGCAGATGGCTGCGCTGATGGCCGCCAGGTTGATGCCGTGGGAGCCGAACGGTGCCAGCAGCAATGAGGCGATACCGGTGGTGGTGATCAATGGCGAGGCCGGCACGGTGTAACCGTCGGCGCGCAGGACGGCAATGCCCGGCATGTTCTGCGAGGTCATGGCCACCACGAACAGCGGAATGCCGATGCTGATGGTCGCAGCCAGCGAGAAGTGCGGCGTGGTCCAGACCGGCGTCGCCACTTCCAGGTGGAAACCACTGAAATCCAGCAACCCCATGAACCCGGACAATGCAGTGCCGATCAACAACGCGGCCAGCACGGCGTAACGCGGCGACAGGCGCTTGATCACCAGATAGGTGAAGAACATGCCCAGCACCAGCCCGGTGCGATGCTGGGCGGCGACGAAAATCTCGCTGCCGATCTTGAACAGAATCCCTGCCAGCAACGCAGCGGCCAGGGAGGCTGGAATCTTCTTCACCAACCGTTCGAAGCTGCCGGTCAGGCCGCAGATCGTCACCAGCACTGCGCAGGTGATATAGGCGCCGATGGCTTCGCCATAACTGACACCGCCGAGGCTGGTGATCAGCAAGGCCGCACCGGGGGTCGACCAGGCAATGGTGATGGGCGTGCGATAACGCAACGACAGGCCGATCGAACATACCGCCATGCCAATCGAGATCGCCCAGATCCACGAGGAGATCTGCCCACTGGTCAGGCCCGCCGCTTGGCCGGCCTGGAACATCAGCACCAGGGAGCTGGTGTAACCGGTCATCATCGCGATGAAGCCGGCGACGATGGCCGACGGCGAGGTGTCGGCCAGTGGTCGGAGCTGCGTATGCGTGGCGTCGTTCATGACAGCGCTGTTCCTTTTATAAAGATGTCCGAAACGCCGGTGAACCCTGTGGGAGCCGAGCTTCCTCGCGATGGCGGTGGATCAATCGACACGTGTGTTGACTGCCCGGACGCCATTGCGAGCAAGCTCGGCTCCCACAGGGATTGTGTTCGAGCGGCAGATTTCAGGTTCAAGCCTAAACTCAAACGTAAGGGATCGTTGCAATACAGCGGAAGCGACAAACAGCCGTACAGTCGTGTTGCCACCCTCCATTGTGTACAATCGCGGTGTTTTTTACGCGATACTTGCCAGCGACCCACTGTGCCGTATTACAGTCACCGTCAATTCGCCGCAGTTCTCCCGACTCGAGTGCCCATGAACGAACAGTTGCAGCCCCTCAAAAAACAACCGCGAGCAGGTAAAGCCGGCCGCAGCGGGACCCAGGACGATATTGTCTACGCGCATATCTTCGAGGCCATCCTCGAACAACGTCTGGCGCCCGGCACCAAGTTGAGCGAAGAAGCGCTGGGGGAAATTTTCGGGGTCAGTCGCACCATCATCCGCCGTGCGCTCTCGCGCCTGGCCCATGAAGGCGTCGTGCTGCTGCGTCCGAACCGTGGCGCGGTCGTCGCCAGCCCAAGCGTCGAAGAGGCCCGTCAGGTGTTCCTCGCGCGCCGTCTGGTGGAACGAGCGATCACTGAACTGGCTGTCCAACACGCGACCGCCGAGCAGATCGCCGAATTGCGCCAGATGGTCAACGACGAGCGCGACAGCTTCTCCCGCGGTGATCGCGGTGCCGGCATCCGTCTGTCGGGCGAATTTCACCTGAAACTCGCCGAAGCGGCGAAGAATGCGCCGCTGATCAGCTTCCAGCGCAGCCTGGTGTCGCAGACGTCGTTGATCATTGCCCAGTATGAAAGTGGCAACCGTTCGCACTGTTCCTACGACGAACACACCCAGCTGATCGACGCCATCGAAGCGCGCAACGGTGAGCTGGCGGTGAATTTGATGATGCATCACATGGATCACATCGACAGCAAACTCAACCTCGACGAAGAAAGTGCGTCGGATGATTTGCATGCGGTGTTCTCGCATTTGTTGCAGACCAAGAAGCCTGGGCGGCCAGCGGTCAAACTCTAAGGTAGACCGAGTCGAACCATCGCGGGCAAGCCCGCGATGACGGTCTCAAGAGCAATAAAAATCCCCCGCAACCATCGATTGCGGGGGATTTTTTATGCCCGGAAGATTTAGCGCTGATGCACCTGATTCCCCGCCGCATACGTCTGCAGAACAGCCCGGTCATCCCCCAGCGTCATCAACACAAACAACGTCTCGGCAATGTTGTTCGCCTGCTTCAAGCGATAGCTCAGCAACGGCGTGGCGTTGTAATCCAGCACGAGGAAGTCGGCATCGGTGCCCGGTTTCAAGGTGCCGATCTTGTCTTCCAGACGCAACGCGCGAGCACCGCCGAGTGTCGCCAGGTACAGCGATTTGAATGGGCTCAGACGCGCACCTTGCAGCTGCATGACTTTGTACGCTTCGTTCAAGGTTTGCAGGATCGAGAAGCTGGTGCCACCGCCAACGTCCGTGCCCACACCGACATTCAGTTTGTGCTTCTCGGCCATCGGCAGGTTGAACAGGCCGCTGCCGAGGAAGAAGTTCGACGTCGGGCAGAACGCGATGGCCGAACCGGTTTCCGCCAGTCGCGCGCACTCGTCGTCGCACAGGTGCACGCCGTGGGCAAACACCGAACGCTCGCCGAGCAATTGATAGTGATCGTAGACGTCCAGGTAGCCTTTACGCTCCGGGAACAGCTCTTTGACCCATTCGACTTCCTTCAGGTTTTCGCTGATGTGCGTCTGCATGTACAGGTCAGGGAATTCGCTGAGCAACTGGCCGGCGAGGGTCAGTTGTTCCGGGGTGCTGGTCGGGGCGAAACGCGGGGTGACTGCGTAGTGCAAGCGACCCTTGCCGTGCCAGCGCTCGATCAGCGCCTTGCTTTCGACGTAGCTGGATTCGGCGGTGTCGGTCAGGTAGTCCGGCGCGTTGCGGTCCATCATCACCTTGCCGGCGATCATCCGCAGGTCGAGCTGTTCGGCAGCCTCGAAGAACGAGTTCACCGATTGCGGATGCACGCTGCCGAACACCAGCGCAGTGGTGGTGCCGTTGCGCAGCAGTTCCTTGATGAAAATATCGGCGACTTCGTCGGCGTGTTTCTTGTCGGCGAACTGGCTTTCACACGGGAAGGTATAGGTGTTCAGCCAATCGAGCAGTTGCTCGCCGTAGGCGCCGACCATGCCGGTTTGCGGCAAGTGAATGTGGGTGTCGATGAAGCCGGGGGTAATCAGCGCGTCCTGATAATGAGTGATTTCGATGTCGGCCGGCAGGGTCGGCAGCAAGTCGCTGGCGTGACCGAGCGCGCTGATCTGGCCGTTGTCGACCACCAGCAAGCCGTCTTCGAAATACTCGTACGAGGCTTCAATACCGACTTCGGCGGGGTCGGCAAGGCTGTGCAGGATGGCGGCGCGGTAAGCTTTGCGAGTCAAAGGCATGAGGGTTCTCGGTTTCTAAGGCTTATCAATGAGAGGCTTGGCTGCGGCGTGAAGCGGGCAGCAGTTTGGCAATCGATGATCCGGCGCTGGCGGTCTGCTGGCCGAAATTCGCGTTATAGGTGGCGATGATTTCGCCGGCGATGGAGATGGCGATTTCCACAGGCAACTTGCCTTTGACTTCGCCGATGCCCATCGGGCAGCGCATGCGTTGCACGACGCTGTTGTCGAATCCGCGGTCGCGAAGGCGGTGTTCGAACTTCACCCGTTTGGTCTTCGAGCCGATCAGGCCGAAGTAGGCGAAGTCGTTGCGCTTGAGGATCGCGGCGGTGAGTTCGAGGTCGAGCTGGTGATTGTGGGTCATGACGATGCAGTAACTGCCGGCGGGCAGCTCGTCGATTTCGTCCACCGGTTCTTCGCTGACAATCTTGCGCACGCCGTGAGGGATCTGTTCCGGGAATTCGTCGTCCCGCGAATCGATCCAGCGTACCCGGCAGGGCAGGCTGGCGAGCAGCGGCACCAAGGCGCGGCCGACATGACCGGCACCAAACACGGCGATCTGCGCCTGGACCTGGCCCATCGGTTCGAACAGCAACACGGTCGCGCCTCCGCAGCACTGGCCGAGGCTGGCGCCGAGGCTGAAGCGCTCCAGGTGGGTGTCCTGTTTGCCGCTGGCAAGCAGGTCGCGGGCGATCTGCATGGCCTTGTATTCCAGATGCCCGCCACCGATGGTGTCGAAGGCCTGGGTGGCGCTGATGACCATCTTCGAACCGGCATTGCGCGGCGTCGAGCCAAGCTCTTCGATGATGGTCACCAATACGCAGGGCTCACCCCGGGATTGCAGGTCGGCGAGGGCGTCGATCCAGTTGTACATAGTCACCTCGACATCGTTGTTGTTTGTACCGGCCTCTTCGCGGGCAAGCCCGCTCCCACAAGGATTGCATCGTACCTGTGGGAGCTGGTTTGCCTGCGATGGCCGCGACGCGGTCTTAGAGCGAAGCCAGTTCGGTTTCAGCTTCCACGGCTTTCACCGCCTTCAACTGCCGCATCTGCTCACACCCCCACAACACACGCTCCGGGGTCGCCGGCGCATCGATTTTCGGTTGATGCTTGTAGTCGCCAAGGCTCGCCACGGCGTCCTTGATCGCACACCACGAGGCGATGCCGAGCATGAACGGTGGCTCACCCACGGCCTTGGAATGGAACACCGTGTCTTCCGGGTTCTTGCGGTTTTCCACCAGCTTCACCCGCAGGTCCAGCGGCATGTCCGCCACGGCCGGAATCTTGTAGCTGGCCGGGCCGTTGGTCATCAGCTTGCCCTTGTTGTTCCACACCAGTTCTTCCATGGTCAGCCACCCCATGCCCTGAATGAAACCACCCTCGACCTGGCCGATGTCGATGGCCGGGTTCAACGAGGCGCCGACGTCGTGGAGGATGTCGGTGCGCAGCATCTTGTACTCGCCGGTCAGGGTGTCGACGATCACCTCGCAGCACGCTGCGCCAAACGCGTAGTAGTAGAACGGACGGCCGCGCGCCTGACTGCGGTCGTAGTAGATTTTCGGGGTCTTGTAGAACCCGGTGCTCGACAGCGACACCTGAGCGAAATACGCCTGCTGGATCAGTGCTTCAAAGGTCAGGATGTGATCGCGAACCCGCACGTGACCGTTGTGGAATTCCACGTCTTCTTCGCTGACCTTGTAGTGCCGCGCGGCGAATTCGACCAGACGCTGCTTGATGATTTCCGCTGCGTTCTGCGCCGCTTTACCGTTGAGGTCGGCACCGCTGGACGCGGCGGTCGGCGAGGTGTTTGGCACCTTGTCGGTGTTGGTTGCGGTGATCTGCACACGGTCCATTTCCACCTGGAACACTTGCGCCACGACCTGCGCGACTTTGGTGTTCAAGCCCTGGCCCATTTCGGTGCCGCCATGGTTCAAGTGGATGCTGCCGTCGGTGTAGACGTGAATCAGCGCACCGGCCTGGTTGAGGAAGCTCGCGGTAAACGAAATACCGAATTTCACCGGGGTCAGCGCCAGGCCTTTTTTCAGGATCGGACTGTTGGCGTTGTAGCGACGAATTGCTTCACGACGCTCGGCGTACTGGCTGCTTTCTTCCAGCTCGGCGGTCATTTCTTCGAGCATGTTGTGCTCGACGGTCTGGTAATAATGCGTGATGTTGCGCTCGGTCTTGCCGTAGTAGTTGGCCTTGCGCACCGCCAATGGATCGAGGGCGAGATGACGGGCAATCGCGTCCATCACTTCTTCGATGGCGACCATGCCTTGCGGGCCGCCGAAGCCACGATACGCGGTGTTCGACGCGGTGTTGGTTTTGCAGCGGTGACCGTTGATGGTCGCGTCGCCCAGATAGTATGAGTTGTCGGCGTGAAACATCGCACGGTCGACAATCGACGCCGACAAGTCCGGCGAGCAACCGCAGTTGCCGGCCAATTCCAGGGCGATGCCGTGCAGGCGGCCGGTGCTGTCGAAGCCGACGTCGTACTCGACGTAGAACGGGTGACGCTTGCCGGTCATCAACATGTCTTCGACACGCGGCAGGCGCATTTTGGTCGGCTGGCCGGTGAGGTGCGCGATCACGGCGCACAAACAGGCCGGGCTGGCGGCTTGCGTTTCCTTGCCACCAAAACCTCCGCCCATGCGGCGCATGTCGACCACGATTTTGTTCATCGACACATCAAGCACTTCGGCGACAAGCTTCTGCACTTCCGTCGGGTTCTGCGTCGAGCAGTAGACGATCATGCCGCCGTCTTCCGTCGGCATCACCGAAGAGATCTGGGTTTCGAGGTAGAAGTGTTCCTGGCCGCCGATGTGCAGCGTGCCCTGGATGCGGTGCTCGGCAGTCGCCAAGGCACCCGCAGAGTCGCCGCGCTGATGGGTGTGGCTGTCGAGCACGAAGTGGCGTTTGCGCAGGGCTTCGACCACGTCCAGCACCGGCTCGAGATCTTCGTATTCGATGATCGCGGCCATCGCGGCCTTGCGTGCGGTTTCGAGGTCTTTCGCCGCCACGGCGAGCACCGGCTGACCGACGAATTGCACGTCATCAATCGCCAGCAGCGGGTCGCCCGGCAACAGCGGCCCGATGTCCTTCAGGCCCGGCACATCTTCATGGGTGATCGCGATGCGCACGCCTTCGAAGGCGTAGCAGGGCTTGGTGTCAATGCTGATGATTTTCGCGTGGGCGCGGTCCGACAGGCGTGCATAAACGTGCAGCTGGTTCGGAAACTCCAGGCGGTCGTCGATGTACTGCGCTTCACCGGATACGTGCTTGGCGGCGCTGTCGTGCTTGACGCTGCGGCCGACACCGGTGGTCAGGTCCTTGGCGAACAGTTCAGCCAGTTCGGCTTGGGTCTTCTCTACAGCGTGATGATTAGACATAAGCGGTCACCCGAGTCTCGATGTGCGGTGTTTGCAGTTCGATGAAGTATTTACGCAGAAGGTTTTGCGCGCTGAGCAGGCGGTACTCTTTGCTGGCGCGGAAGTCCGACAGCGGGGTGAAATCTTCGGCCAGTGCGGCGCAGGCGCGTTCGACGGTGGCGTTGTTGAACGGCGCACCGAGCAATGTTTTTTCGCAGGCACTGGCGCGTTTCGGGATGGCCGCCATGCCACCGAAGGCGACGCGGGCATCGGCGATCACACCGTTTTCCAGACGGATTTGGAACGCGGCGCACACAGCGGAGATGTCATCGTCCAGACGCTTGGACACCTTGTAGGCGCGGAACAGTTGTTCGGCGCGGGCCCGTGGCACGATGATCTTCTCGATGAACTCGCTTTCCTGACGCGCGGTGACCCGGTAATCGATGAAGTAATCTTCCAGGGCCAGGGTGCGCCGGGTTTCGCCTTTGCACAGGACGATTTGCGCGCCCAGGGCGATCAGCAGGGGCGGCGAGTCTCCGATGGGCGAGGCGTTGCCGATGTTGCCGCCGAGGGTGCCCTGGTTGCGGATCTGCAGCGAGGCAAAACGTTGCAGCAACTCACCGAAATCCGGGTACTCGGCCTTTAATGCTTCGTAGCAGTCGGAGAGGGCGGTGGCGGCGCCGATTTCCAGGCGATCATCGAAACGCTCGATGCGCTTCATCTCGGCGACGTTGCCGACGTAAATCATCACCGGCAAGGTGCGGTGGAATTGTGTGACTTCAAGGGCCAGGTCTGTACCACCGGCCAGCAGGCGCGCCTGTGGATAAGCGTCATAGAGGTCGGCCAGATCGGCGACGGTCAGCGGCACCAGGCAGCGCTTGTCGCCACTGTTGAGCTCGCCGATGGACGTCGGGGCAATCGCTTTCAAGCGCGCGATGGTGTCGGCTTCACGCGCATCGAACTGGTCCGGTTGCTTGCCGCAGCAAGACTGTTCGGCGGCTTGCAGGATCGGCCGATAACCGGTGCAACGGCACAGATTGCCGGCCAGCGCTTCGTGCGCCTTGTGGGAATCCGGTGCGTCGCTGTTCTTTTGCAGGGCGAACAGCGACATGACGAAGCCCGGGGTGCAGAAGCCGCATTGCGAACCGTGGCACTCGACCATGGCTTTCTGCACGCTGTGCAGTTCGCCCTGATGCTTGAGGTCTTCGACGCTGATCAATTGTTTACCGTGCAACGACGACACGAACGTCAGGCACGAGTTGAGGCTGCGATAGCGAATGTGTTCGCGGCCGTCGTCATCCGTTTGTAGCTCGCCGACCACCACAGTGCAGGCGCCGCAGTCACCGCTGGCGCAGCCTTCTTTGGTGCCGGGTTTGCCCACATGGTCGCGCAGATAATTGAGCACGGTCAGGTTTGGGTCCAGGGCGTGCTCGCTACGGAGTTCCTGGTTAAGTAAAAACTGGATCACGGAAGGCCTCGCAGACTCATTATTGTTGTTAACCGACTTGAACCGAATTTAGCAGGTCTGACTTTTCGGTCAATGATTTTCTGACTTAAAGGTCAGGAAATAGCATTTTGTCGACAAACACCTCATTTCTTCAGTATTGACCCTCACGCACACACCTGCTTTTTTGCTTGAATCGTGCCAAAACCGCCGAGTGGGCACTCCGCCATGAGCTATCAAGTGGGTTACACTGCGCCGCTTGTGCAGATCGAAGAGTTTGAAGGACAACCATGACGTTCAAGGCGCCGGACAGCCTCGCCGAGCAAATCGCTCACCACCTCGCCGAACGCATCATTCGCGGCGAAATGAAGCCCGGGGAGCGCATTCAGGAACAGAAGGTCACGCTGGCGCTCAATGTCAGCCGCGGCTCGGTCCGTGAAGCCTTGCTGATCCTCGAGCGTCGCCACCTGATCGCGATCCTGCCGCGACGGGGCGCCCATGTCACCGAACTCACGGCGCACAAGGTCCAGAGCCTGTGCACGCTGATGAGCGAGCTGTACATCCTGCTCGGTAACGCCGTGGCCAGTGGCTGGAAAGTCCAGGCCGACATGGCGCCGTTCGTGCAGATCCAGCAACGTCTGGCCGCCAGCTACGAGCGTCAGGACATCCGCACCTTCGTCGACGACAGCTTCAATGTGATGCGCGCCGCGTACCCGTTCGCCAACAACCCGTACTTGCAGGAAACCGTCGAGAATCTGCAGCCGGCCATGAGCCGCGCGTATTTCCTCGCCCTGGACCAGCGCAAGGCGTCGATGAGCGAATTCCTCGAACTGTTCGAGCGCCTGCTCGCTGCCGTGCTGGCCCGTGACTTTCCGCAGATCCGCGAAGTGCTGACGGCGTATGCCCAGCGCAGCTGCGATCTGGTGGTTTCTGCCCTGACGGACGCTTAAGCGTGCGGCTCAAGTGCATCAAGCTGGCGGGGTTCAAGTCCTTCGTCGATCCGACCACGGTGAACTTCCCCAGCAACATGGCGGCAGTGGTCGGGCCCAATGGTTGCGGCAAGTCGAACATCATCGACGCCGTGCGCTGGGTGATGGGCGAAAGCTCGGCCAAGAACTTGCGCGGCGAGTCGATGACCGACGTCATCTTCAATGGCTCCACCAGTCGTAAACCGGTGAGTCAGGCCAGCATCGAGCTGGTGTTCGATAACTCCGACGGCACGCTGCTCGGCGAATATGCCGCCTATGCGGAAATTTCCATTCGCCGCAAAGTGACCCGCGACAGCCAGACCACTTATTACCTCAACGGCACCAAATGCCGACGTCGCGACATCACCGACATCTTCCTCGGCACCGGCCTCGGCCCGCGCAGCTACTCGATCATCGAGCAGGGGATGATCTCCAAGCTGATCGAGTCCAAGCCCGAAGACCTGCGCAACTTTATTGAAGAAGCGGCGGGCATCTCCAAATACAAGGAGCGCCGGCGCGAGACTGAAAACCGCATCCGCCGCACCCACGAAAACCTGGCGCGCCTGACCGACCTGCGCGAGGAGCTCGAGCGTCAACTCGAACGCTTGCACCGTCAGGCCGAAGCCGCGAAGAAGTATCAGGAATACAAAGGCGAAGAGCGCCAGCTCAAGGCCCAGCTGTCAGCCTTGCGCTGGCAGGCATTGAACGAACAGGTCGGTCAGCGCGAAGCGGTGATCGGCAATCAGGAAGTCACCTTCGAAGCGCTGGTCGCCGAGCAACGCAACGCCGATGCCGCCATCGAACGCTTCCGGGACGGGCACCATGACCTGTCCGAGCGCTTCAATCTGGTGCAAGGGCGCTTCTATTCGGTCGGCGGCGACATCGCCCGGGTCGAGCAGAGCATCCAGCACGGTCAGCAGCGTCTGCGTCAGTTGCAGGACGATCTGAAAGAAGCCGAGCGCGCACGTCTGGAAACCGAGTCGCATCTGGGGCACGACCGCACACTGTTGCTGACCCTCGGCGAAGAGCTCGACATGCTCACGCCGGAGCAAGAAGTTACCAGCGCCGCCGCCGAAGAAGCCGCCGCCGCGCTGGAAGAATCCGAAACCACCATGCACGGCTGGCAGGAGCAATGGGACACGTTCAACCTGACCGCCGCCGAGCCGCGGCGCCAGTCCGAAGTGCAGCAGTCACGCATCCAGCAGCTGGAAACCAGCATGGAGCGTCTGGCCGACCGTCAGAAGCGCCTCGGTGAAGAGCGCGCGTTGCTCTCGGCGGACCCGGAAGACGCGGCGATCATGGAACTCAGCGAGCAACTGGCGGCCAGTGAAGCCACGCTTGAAGATTTGCAGGCCAGCGAAGAAGCCCAGGTCGAACGCCTTGAGCAACTGCGTCAGGAATTGCAGCTCGCGTTGCACAATCAGCAGCAGGCGCAAGGCGATTTGCAGCGCCTCAACGGTCGTCTCGCTTCCCTTGAAGCCTTGCAGCAAGCCGCGCTTGATCCGGGCACCGGTACCGCCGAATGGTTGCGTGAGCAGCATCTGGCGGATCGCCCGCGTCTGGCCGAAGGTCTGAAGGTGGAAGCGGGTTGGGAGCTGGCGGTGGAAACCGTGCTCGGCGCCGACCTGCAAGCGGTGCTGGTGGACGACTTCGGCGATTTCGATCTGGCTGGTTTTGCTCAGGGCGATTTGCGCTTGCTCAGCCCGGCCACTGATGGCGTGCGCGTGCCGGGCAGTTTGCTCGACAAGGTCGAGGCGCAGATCGATCTGTCGCCGTGGCTGGGGCAGGTCAAGCCGGTCGACAGCCTCGAACAGGCGCTGGCGTTGCGCAGTCAATTAACCCTTGGGCAGAGCCTGATCAGCCGTGATGGTTACTGGGTTGGTCGGCACTTTTTACGGGTGCGGCGGGCCAGCGAAGCCGAAAGCGGTGTGCTGGCGCGCGGTCAGGAAATTCAGCGGTTGACCGAGGAGCGTGAAGAGCGCGAAGCCACGGTCGAGACCCTGGAAACCCAACTGCAGAACCTCCGGGCGCAACAGCGTCAGCAGGAAAACGGACGCGAACATCTGCGCCGTCTGCTGCAAGACGAAGCGCGTCAGCAAGGTGAATTGAAAGCTCAACTGTCCGCCGGCAAAGCCAAGGCTGAACAGCTGACGCTGCGTCGTACGCGCCTCGACGAAGAGCTCGCGGAACTGGGCGAACAGCGCGCGCTGGAACACGAAAACATCGGTGAGGCACGCCTGCAATTGCAGGAAGCCCTCGACGCCATGGCGCTCGACACCGAACAGCGTGAATTGCTGTTGGCCCAGCGCGACAGTTTGCGCGAGCGCCTCGATCGGGTGCGCCAGGAAGCCCGGCAGCACAAGGATCACGCGCATCAATTGGCGGTGCGTCTCGGTTCGCTCAAGGCGCAACACGACTCGACGCGTCAGGCGCTGGAACGGCTGGAAATGCAGTCCGAGCGCCTGACCGAAAAACGCGAACAGCTGAGCCTCAATCTGGAGGAGGGTGAGGCGCCGCTGGAAGAGCTGCGGTTGAAACTGGAAGAATTGCTCGACAAGCGCATGACCGTCGACGAAGAACTCAAGACCGCGCAAATCGCTCTGGAAGACGCTGACCGTGAACTGCGTGATGCGGAAAAACGACGTAACCAGGCCGAGCAGCAGTCGCAGTTGATTCGCGGCCAGATGGAAACCCAGCGCATGGAATGGCAAGCCCTGACCGTGCGCCGCAAGACCCTTGAGGATCAACTGCTGGAAGACGGCTACGACCTGCACGGCGTGCTTGCCACGCTGACGGCCGAGGCCAACGAGAAGGACGCCGAAGAAGAACTTGAACGCATTGCCGCGCGCATTCAGCGTCTCGGTGCGATCAACCTCGCGGCCATCGACGAATACCAGCAACAATCCGAGCGTAAACGTTATCTGGATGCGCAGAACGATGATCTGGTGGAAGCGCTGGACACGCTCGAGAACGTGATTCGCAAGATCGACAAGGAAACCCGCAACCGCTTCAAAGATACCTTTGATCAGATCAATGGCGGTTTACAGGCGCTTTTCCCAAAAGTTTTCGGTGGAGGGCGCGCGTATTTGGAACTGACGGGCGAAGATCTACTCGATACAGGGGTAACGATCATGGCGCAGCCGCCAGGGAAGAAGAACAGCACCATCCATTTGCTCTCCGGTGGCGAAAAAGCCCTGACCGCATTGGCGCTGGTTTTTGCGATCTTCAAGTTGAACCCGGCGCCGTTCTGCATGCTCGATGAAGTTGACGCACCACTGGATGACGCTAACGTTGGACGCTACGCACGGCTGGTCAAGGAAATGTCGCAGACGGTGCAGTTCATCTACATCACCCACAACAAGATCGCCATGGAAATGGCCGATCAACTGATGGGGGTGACGATGCACGAACCGGGTTGCTCGCGTCTGGTGGCAGTGGATGTCGAGGAGGCGATGGCAATGGTGGACGCCTGAGTCGGCGTCTGTAGGACGGGTATTGCCAGGCCGTAGGACGTTTTTACTGGGTCTTACTTGCTGGCCAATCGACATATTCGCTAAAGCCATGGTGACAGACGGTGTAAAGTTGCCTTTGGTCGTGCTAGTTTAATGTCAATTTTTCGTATACGTGGGCAAAACGCCTGTCAGAACATAGAGTTGGCGCCACGTTTTAAAGCGGTTTACGAGTTGTAAACCCCTTATTTTTCAGCATTTTTTATAGAGGCACGGGATTACATGGAAATCGGTCTGCGCGAGTGGCTGATCGTCATCGGCATTATTGTTATTGCCGGTATTCTTTTTGATGGCTGGCGCCGTATGCGCGGCGGCAAGGGAAAACTGAAATTCCGTCTTGACCGAAGTTTGTCCAATCTGCCGGACGAGGACACCAGCGCCGAGCTGTTGGGCCCGCCCCGCGTGCTGGACACACACAAGGAACCGCAACTGGATGAGCACGATCTGCCCTCGGTGAGCATGCCTGCCCGTGAACCGCGTGAGTCGGGTTCCAAGCGCGGCAAGCGTGGTCATGGCGAACCGTCGCAAGGCGACATGAACCTCAGCCTTGATCTGGATGGCGGCCCGAGCTTCAGCAGTCGTGACGACGATTTCCCGGATGACACCAAAGCCTCGCCAGCCGTGACTGAAAAAGATCAACCACAAGCTGAAGAAGTGCTGGTGATCAGCGTGATCTGCCGCGACGCCGCCGGTTTCAAAGGCCCTGCGTTGTTGCAGAACATTCTGGAAAGCGGTTTGCGTTTCGGCGAGATGGACATCTTCCACCGTCACGAAAGCATGGCCGGTAATGGCGAAGTCCTGTTCTCCATGGCCAATGCGGTCAAGCCGGGCATCTTTGATCTGGACGACATCGACCACTTCAGCACCCCGGCCGTGAGCTTCTTCCTCGGTCTGCCTGGACCGCGTCATCCGAAGCAAGCCTTCGACGTGATGGTGGCTGCGGCGCGCAAACTGTCCCAGGAGCTGAACGGCGAACTGAAAGACGACCAGCGCAGCGTGCTGACCGCCCAGACGATTGAGCATTACCGTCAGCGCATCGTCGAGTTCGAACGCCGCGCGTTGACCCAGAAGCGTTGATTCAAAGGTTGCTCCCGCGCCATGCGCGGGACGATCGGCAAAATAGATTGAGCAGCCTCGGCTGCTCTTTTGCTTTATGAGAGAACACCCATGACCGCCGTCAAAAACCGCATTCTAGAGCTGCGTGCTGAGCTGGATCAGCACAACTACCGCTATCACGTGCTGGACGAGCCGAGTATTCCGGATGCCGAATACGACCGTTTGTTCCACGAGCTCAAGGCCCTTGAAGCGGCTAATCCTGAACTGATCACCAACGATTCGCCGACCCAGCGCGTTGGCAGTGCGGCGTTGTCGGCGTTCACCCAGGTGCGTCATGAAGTGCCGATGCTCAGCCTCGGCAATGCCTTCGAAGAAACCGACATGCGCGAGTTCGATCGCCGGGTGACGGAAGGCCTGGACTTGCCGGCTGGCGACTTGTTTGGCGGCGGTGCGGCGGTGGAATACAGCTGTGAACCCAAGCTCGACGGCCTGGCGGTCAGCCTGCTGTATCAGGACGGCGTGTTGGTGCGCGGCGCGACTCGCGGCGACGGCACCACCGGCGAAGACATCAGCGTCAACGTCCGTACCGTGCGCAACATTCCTCTCAAGCTGCACGGCACTGGCTGGCCGGCGATCCTGGAAGTGCGCGGCGAAGTGTTCATGTCCAAGGCCGGTTTCGAGCGGCTCAACGCTACCCAGCTGGACGTCGGCGGCAAGACTTTCGCCAATCCACGCAACGCCGCGGCCGGCAGCTTGCGCCAGCTCGATTCGAAGATCACCGCCAACCGTCCGCTGGAGTTCTGCTGCTATGGCATCGGTCAGACTTCGGCCGATATTGCCGACACGCACATTGGCAACCTGCAGCAGCTCAAAGTCTGGGGCTTGCCGATCAGCCATGAGCTGAAGCTGGCGCACGGCATCGACGAATGCCTGGATTACTACCGCGACATCGGCGAACGCCGCAGCGGGCTGGCGTATGAAATCGACGGCGTGGTGTTCAAGGTCAACAGCATCGCCTCTCAGCGTGAGCTGGGTTTCCGCGCTCGCGAACCGCGCTGGGCGATCGCGCACAAATTCCCGGCCATGGAAGAACTCACTGAGCTGCTCGACGTCGAGTTCCAGGTCGGTCGCACCGGCGCCGTCACGCCGGTCGCGCGTCTGAAACCGGTCAAAGTGGCCGGGGTCACCGTGGCCAACGCGACGTTGCACAACATGGATGAGGTCGCGCGACTGGGCCTGATGATTGGCGACACCGTCATCATCCGCCGCGCGGGTGACGTGATTCCGCAAGTGGTGCAAGTGGTGCTCGAGCGTCGTCCGGACAATGCCCGGCCGGTACACATTCCCGAGCAGTGCCCCGTGTGCGGTTCGCAGGTCGAGCGCACGCAACTGGTCAAACGTAGCAAGGGCCGCGAGACCGTCAGCGAAGGCGCGGTGTACCGCTGCGTCGGTCGTCTGGCCTGCGGTGCGCAACTCAAGCAGGCGATCATTCACTTCGTTTCCCGCCGTGCCATGGACATCGAAGGCTTGGGGGACAAGAGTGTCGAGCAACTGGTCGACGAAGGCCTGGTGAGCTCGCCGGCCGATCTGTATGCCCTGAAGTTCGACGACATTGTCGATCTGGAAGGCTTTGCCGAGGTTTCGAGCAACAAGTTGCTGAGTGCCATCGAGGACAGCAAAAAGCCAAGCCTGGCGCGGTTTATCTATGCCCTCGGGATTCCCGATGTCGGCGAAGAGACGGCCAAGGTGCTGGCGCGTTCTCTGGGGTCGCTGGAGCGGGTTCAGCAGGCGTTGCCGCACGTGCTCACGTACTTGCCGGACGTTGGCCTGGAAGTGGCTCACGAAATTCACAGCTTCTTTGAAGATGCGCATAACCAGCAAGTGATCAAGGAGCTGCTCAAGCACGGTCTGCAGATTCAGGATCAGGGCGAGCTTGGGGCCGAGTTCGCGGCCAGCACGACGCTGGGCGGGTTTCTCGACAAGCTGCACATTCCTTCGGTCGGGCCGGGCGGGGCGCAGAAGCTAGCGGACCGGTTTGGTTCGCTGGAAGGTGTGTTCGGTGCGGACTGGCTGGACTTGCGTCAGACGCTGCCGGAGAAACAGGCCAATTCGGCTCGCGAGTTTTTTGCGCTCGAGGACAATCGTCTGATCGCTGAGGCTGCCGAGAAGCAGTTGCGCGATTTCGGCATGCATTGGCAGAGCGAGAAAAAAATCGTCGAAGGGCTGCCGCTGGCCGGGCAGACCTGGGTGCTGACCGGTTCGCTGGAGTTGATGAGCCGCGACGTCGCCAAGGAAAAACTTGAAAGCCTGGGGGCGAAGGTAGCGGGATCGGTGTCGGCCAAGACCCACTGCGTGGTGGCAGGGCCGGGAGCGGGTTCCAAGTTGGCCAAGGCCAATGAGCTGGGGTTGAAGGTGCTCGATGAAGAAGCGTTCGTCGAGTTCCTGAAACACCACGGTATCGCGGTCGAGTCGTGATCGTTCCCACGCTCTGCGTGGGTCTGCCGCCCCGGACGCTCCGCGTCCCTGGATACGTTCCCACGCAGAGCGTGGGAACGATCGCTGCGTGGCGATGATCTAGTCTTGGCAAGCCTCAGGGAGAGATCGCCATGTACCGCTTCTTCGAACAGCTCAGCGCGCGCATCGCCGCGCCTTTCATGGGCGTCAACTCGCGCAACAGCAAGGTCTGGCAATGTCGCTGCGGGCAGTCGCTGTTCTTTCGCAACAGCCAGTGCCTGGCCTGTTCGGCGGCGCTGGGCTATCAGCCTGAGCAGAGTCGCTTGTCTTCGCTGCAGCCAGGTGAGCAGGCCGACACCTGGCTGCTCGATGCCGACCCGCAAGCCGGCGTGTTCCGCCGCTGCGCCAATCTCGATTCCCCGGCGGCGTGCAACTGGCTGCTCCCGGCCAATGACCACGATGCGCTTTGCATCGCCTGTAGCCTGAATCACACCATTCCCGACCTGTCGATTCCCGAAAACCACGAACGCTGGCGCAAGGTCGAAACGGCCAAGCGACGACTGGTCGCGCAGTTGGTCAGCCTCGGTTTGCAGGTGATACCCAAAACCGTCGACGAAGAAACCGGCCTGGCGTTTGATTTTATCGGTGTCGACCTCGAAGGCAAATCACCGACCACCGGTCACGCCAACGGCTTGATCACCCTCGACATCAAAGAAGCCGATGACGCCCACCGCGAGCAGGTCCGGGTGCAAATGCACGAGCCCTATCGCTCGTTGCTCGGGCATTTTCGGCATGAGGTCGGGCATTATTACTGGGACCGGTTGATCGCCAGTAGCCATTGGCTGGAGCCTTTTCGTGGGTTGTTCGGTGATGAGCGCGCCAGCTACGCCGAGGCGCTGGAGCGGCATTACCAGCAAGGCGCGCCACTCGACTGGCAACAACAATGCGTCAGCGCCTACGCGACCATGCACCCGTGGGAGGACTGGGCGGAAACCTGGGCGCATTACCTGCACATGATGGATGCTGTGGACACCGCGCTGGGATTCGGCATGAGCGCGCGGGAAATGGATTTCGATTACCAGCCATTCCCGTCGAGCGCGCTCTACGACCCGCAGCATCCCGGCGGCGCGGCGTTTCTGTCGTTCGTCAATGCGTGGATCGAGTTGGCGGGCATGCTCAATGAGTTGTCGCGCAGCATGGGCCAGCCGGATTTCTACCCGTTCGTCCTGCCGCCGCCGGTGATCGCCAAGCTGCACTTCATCCATCTGGTGATCCAGCAAGAGGGCGGCAGGGCGGATGAGGTGCTGCAGGACCTCTGACCATCCTGTAGCCGCTGACGTGCAGCGGCTACAGAGGAAGGTCTTTCACAGGGATTGCATGTCCTTGAAGCCGTTCATGTTTTTTAATCCGCCCCAACGGTTGTAACTTCGTCTCAGATAGGTACAATGGCGCGGCTCGCCGTCAGGTGAGCGTCGTTATGGTGACCCCATCGGTCCCCCCGCAACGATTACCCGTGAACCTGGTCAGATCCGGAAGGAAGCAGCCACAGCGGGAACATTGTGTGCCGGGGTGTGGCTGGTGGGGTTGCCTCCATAACGTAAGTCCTTGAATTCTCAAGGCTTTCTCAGTCAAAAATCTCGAAGTGTGACAGCGTTTAAGTACACCTAAGTGGTGCACTGTGCTGGCGATCTTACCTTGATCATTTTTCTCTCGCCACCAAAGCCGTTTAGGTTGCTTTGTCGTTGTTGAGTATTCATGGCTCAGCATCGGGACTAAGGTTTGTCGCTGCCATTTTGACTCCAGCATGCAGCTCACCCCTCTGGATGTCTTAGGGTCAATTCGAGTGAAACCTGTTGTTGGCAACGTGCCATCTGGATACGCTTCGCCCATCACTTAAGACCGCCCAAAGGGATTTGAAATGCGCACCAATCGCTTCGCGATCACTCTGATGATCTGTCTTGCAGCGCCCGGTTTATCCTTCGCCGCAACAAAGAAAGGCGCCAACAAGAGGGTGCTACCAGACTGTGACAAAGTTCTAGCTGATGGGAGTGGCCTTTCTACCCAAGAAAATGAGTTCCTTTTCTCCATCCAGAAGACGGCGATGACTGCCGAGTCTCTCGGATTTGCTGTCGGTGCTGACACCGTTCTGGGAGACTTCTACGCCCAACGGAAGGGTAAGGAGTTCAACGCTGATTTGATGAGGCTTAAGGAGCTATCCCGCAAACAGTCTATGGGGGGACTGATGGGCCATGACTTCCATGAGGCTAACGCCGTATTAGGTTCAGCTCTTACGGAACAGAAGCTCACAAAGGACGCATATGACGTCCTTATCTGTCGTATAGGTGCCATGGCAGACACCTCTACCAATGCCTATAGTATGTATGTCACAACTTACCTGAAGGGGCTTGAGGAGAAGCAAGCTGGCATGCAGGGGCAAGTTGGTTATTTCGACGTGACTGTAAATGATTGCACTCTCAGTAAGTCCATTGATACTGGCAATCGATTTACCACTGTACAACCGGATGCTGACGCACGTTATCTCACAGTAAACGCCACTTTTAAGAACACTGACAATGAGGGCCGACTTCCATTTGAGGGAAGTCTGTTTATCACGAAAGATGGCAAGGATTATAAGTTTGACACCACAGAGTCGGTAATGAGTGAAGGATACGGCATCCGATTGCGATCACTAAATCCCTTCATCAAGCTCACAACGAAGATTGTCTACAAGGTTCCCAATGAGTTGAGTGGTGACGTTTATTGGAAGCCGGGTAGAAACGCAGAGGACAAGAAGCTTTGGTGTACTCGGCTGCCTGCCGCTTAATACTTACCATCCGGTCAGGCGATGAGCACTAACTGCTACTAACGTAATCGGGAAATCCTTATGAAAGCACAGTTGATGGCGGTTGCACTGTTTGGGGTGCTGGGGTGTGGGACGGCTATGGCAGCAGGATCAACGAATGATGGAAATTTGCTGCTAGGGCAGTGCCAGCAATATATAAAATCGGCAGATCCAGAGAGTAACTATAATCGAGCTGATGCAGGGATGTGTATCGGATACCTGCAAGGCGTGCAAAATACATTCGACTTCCTCAATGATGAGATAAAAAGTGGTACTAGACTCTGCATACCTGAAAATGTGACTAATGGTCAGATGGCCCGAATTGTAGTCAGGTTTCTTGAGGATAATCCGAGGCTATTGAACGGTGGGAGGACAGGGCTGGTCTGGCTTGCAATCAAAGATGCCTTCCCCTGTAAGTGATACTCTGGAGAGACTATAGAATGAAAACAAGGTTGATGATAGTTGCTCTGGTTGGAGTGTTGGGAAGTGGAGCTGTTATGGCAGCAGACGCAAAATTCGATGGAAACATGTTGCTCTCGCAGTGTCAGCAATATATTAATGCGGCGGATAGCCAGAAGTATAATCAAATTGACGCCGCCGTGTGTGGTGGCTTTATACAGGGCGTTACCAGCACCGTATTCTTCTTCAGTGAAGACCTTAAGAAAAATGATAGATTTTGTTTGCCTGACAATGCGACCAATGGTCAGATAGCGCGTATTGTGGTTAAATATTTAAAAGATAATCCAAAACTCCTGAATGAAGGCAGGGCAGGCTTGGTGTGGCTCGCACTCAAGGATGCTTACCCCTGCAAGTAAGATTGCTCACACCCAAGGACTGTCATCCTGCACTGTGAAAACGCTAAAGGTGTGAGCGAGTGATAGTGGTTTACATTACGTCCACATGAAATTCACCTGACACCACTTAAACACAGCAACAAACGTGGCAGCAGCCCCAATCACTAATGGGAACACATTATCCGAAAGCCACGGAGCTACAAACGCTCCACGAATCAAAGTTAACAATTTCGCAAACATAGCTATCAGAATATTCGGAGAGAGCGTTTCCGCACTCCCGCCAGCAAGGCTGGGATTGTTACTTGCGGGATCGACAGTTGTATAGTTAACAACTAACCGCAGCTCTGTACGATCTTTTCGCCTAAACGAGTGAAGTCCCGACCATGTATCAGGGTCGTTTTTCTTATGCTCCTGCAAAGTAGCATAACAAGTGACGTGCGCATCATAATAGAAATTAGATATTGAATTCTGTGGGTAATTTATAGATAAATGCTCTTGCGCAAGTTTTTTCAATCTGCGCTTATAAAACAGTAAGCTAAATTTTTTCAAATAAGCATCATACATACTGTTCATGACCTCATCGAACACGAGGCCATTCCTCGGCAATCTTTGATAGTAGCGAAACAAAAAATACACGTTGATAACTGCAAGTACCATCCATGCGCTTTTTGTGATGCTCTGAAGCTTTATTTCATTACCCATCAATTTAAATGAAGACAGGTCGGCTCCGAAATACCAAAGCAGAAATACCACCACAGAGAAGCCTATCAAGAAGCCCCTTGCCTTATTGAAATCTGGAGTATCGGTATCACCCACTATCCCACCCTCGCATTTAGTATTTTTTCTCAGACGACAAATGTTAGCACGTATCAACGAACCGCTACGAATAGCGTTCCGCCACTATCCAGCTACACTCTATCAATGAGGTATCAGCTGATTCGAAATTCATGGGGCGAATGTCATGGTTAGTCTGGGGAAGCTTTGGGCAGGAAGAGCATTTGGAACAAACACAGGTAATCTTGCAATAACGTTCGAAAAAGATGGAGAAGAGCTAGAGGGGACCATCAGATTCGCTGATGATCAATACGGAGTCGTGGTGTTTCAGGTAAGTGGAACATATGGCGATGAGATCGTATTAACTGGTGATGCCATCACAGAAACAGAAGGTGTTGAATTCGGCAAGCTAAGTGTTAAAGCAGCCTTAACGCCCGAGGGCAGCATAAAAGGTGAATGGTCAACAACGAACGGGGCAGGCGGACCATTCACAGTCCACCCACACGGCACGGGAGTTGTTAATACAATAAAGACAGACCTTGAAATTGAGCAAATATACACGCAAGCCTATACACTTGGAGCATTAAGACTTGCGAAAAATGATGTGCTGTCTCTCCTGGATACTGTAAGAAGAGACTTCAACCCAGAAGCAAAGCTGATTGTAACCTACAGAAGTGGCGGAGCTGAAGTTGCACGATATAGCAAAGATTTTGTCGCGCAAATGGATGCACTAAAAAAACTTACTTATCTGAAGTTGTTTATACAAGAGCCAGACGAATTCGGTGTCAACAAAGTCGTAATGGTTGAGCTGATTGATCACGGCGTCAACCGACTAGTCGTTCAAGGTGTGCGTGAGATTTGGGTGGAAGGCAAAGCTCACACGTTACGCAGCGAGTTAACGATGAACGAAAAAAGCCTTGCTACCAACTTCAAAAAATTCGGTTTTAATCTTTCGCAGCTCGCACTTTTCGTTATGATTGTTGTTATTGTTGATGTTCCGTCGTTTTGGACGAGAGTGGGGATCGGGGCACTCGTCCTAGTCTTGATTAAATTTGTTGACTGGGTGCACGTAACATTCATCCCTAATGCCACGATTCGACTGACTGATGACAAAGACAACTGGATTACTCGCTGGGGCTCATCAATGTTTTCTTGGCTCTCTACACTCACAATCACTATATTAGGCGGTGTAATCGTCTACTGGCTAACGGTGATGCCAAAGAGCTGAGAGTAGCCTTAGTATCAATCCCGCTTTTGCGGGATTATTTTAGGTTGAATTGACTCTACCACCCGCCTGTTTACCATTCAGAGCTCTAACACGTATCACTGAATATCTGTCTTAAACACCGGGCGGCAAGTGTAAAATGTTATGGATTGTTGTTTACCAGTCTTCTTGTAATACCCAATAGCATCCCCGATAGGTGGGGCGGAAGTTTCGTTTGCATGCTTCTGACAGGCTGCCTGAGCGGTGAAGGACGGAGCACTGGCAATCGGGGTGGCAAAGCATTTGTTGTCGGTGTCAATAGTGGAGCATGTAACTGCAACAATCGACCATACTAGCAGCATATTTAAAATTTCCATGAATGGGGGTTATATTGCTTCCGTTCTTCAGGAGCAATTACGACTTCGATTGCTTGACTGCAATGTCTCGGATGGTCTGGATATTCTGGTGAATGGCCGACAAAACAAACCACACTCCAGAGCCTAGGCAGCCAACAGCGAAGCCGATAAGGGCGCCGATGTACTCATAGGTGCCTTTCATTGCGAAATATCCCACAACCGTTGCCACTATGATTCCTACCCAAGCGAAGAAATTCACAACGGTGATCACAATATCTTTCATTGTCTTTGCGTCCTGCGTGGTTAGAGTGATGATCATTTTGCCATCACCAGGTTGAGCGGTAAACGGTACAGCGAGAAATAGCAGCATTGATGGCACCAGCGTTCACATCTGGTCGTAGGAGTCTGGGTGGCGGTCTCCGCTGTTTATGATCGCAGCGGATTTGTAGGTTGATGCTTGTTGCAACACCTGATCGATTTTCTGCCTATCTTCTATATTGTAAAAGATCGACCTCACCTTGCTTGCGGGTGAAATTTATTCTAGCCTGAAGTGATTTCAGCACACGTGTCGCGAAAGTAATATGGTGACTCATGAAATTCTTAAATATGATACGACGTTTCTTGTTAGCAGTTTTTCGCCGATTATTTTATGGTGATGATGATGGTCGCAATCGTATGAGTGGCGAGGAGACGAAAGAGTTCTATGGTGGGTTGTTACACGAATTCTTTGATTTGGTATGGCGTAACCCATCTGATACCCATAAAACATTAAGAAGAACATTTGTTCTTGGTTTTTTCGTGTTTGTTTTTTTCGGTGAGCTCCGAGGTTTGTCGCATTTCACATTAATAGGTGCTGCGTTGATAGGTTCCTTCGTTAATTCATTGGCAGCCTTTTTTGTTTTAAGTTGTCTGTGCTTCCATATTGCAAAGGGTGAGGGAGTTAAGGATTATGAAAGGTATTTGGAAGAGTCCCTCAAATATTCCAATCGAACCTTTGTGCGGAAAATAACAACGACCGTTATTGTTGCGCTTATGGGTTGGATTCCCCTAATGGTCCTTGTTTGGCTCAATAGGTTGCTCCAGTGGGGTTAGCTATTAGTCGTACTGTTATATGATGTGATTAAAATGTCATGGTGTTTGATTTGTATTTGGTTAAAAAGGGAGACGCTTATGAGTGTACGCAGTGTAATTCTTAGTTTGGGTATGGCTCTCTCTATTACCGCATGCTCAACCGACCCTGTGACTGAGCAATCAGCATCTCCCGTGCCTTCGGAGAGGATATATCAGCCATCATATGCTGGAGGCGCAGTCTCCTCGTCTGATGCCACTGTCATCTTTCTAAGGGACTCTGGGGTTTTCGGGTCTGGATGTAATCATGATGTATACATAGACAACGTTAAGGTCTTTACTATTCGACAAGGTGAAAAAATTGCAACCCATGTATCTTCGGGGCAACATTTTTTTAGGCTTGAGACTGGAGTCGGGTTATGTCCCAATGTCGCTGCCTCTCAAGAAACCACAATCCAAGGTGGGGCTAAGCAGGTTTATCGAATATTGTTACCTTCGGATGGCAGTTTGAGACTCACCCGTATCGAATAGTATTTCGTATGCGTACCACGACCACGATAAAAAAGAAGGTTGCCCTTGGCCTGGTGTGTGGCATGGGGTGGGAATCTGTTATAGATAATGGTCTGATGGGTTTTACGCGACGGTACGCACAAAAAAAAGCCCGCACAGGTCGGGCTTCTTTCATACGGCTGGGTCAGTCGTCTTCATCTTCCTCTGACATTGGCTCATCACGCTGTGCGGGGACATAGCCCCATTCGTCCCAATTGTCGCTGTCGTCGCTCATCCGACTACCCCTCTGATCAATGTTTGTTGTTGCAAGGTTAGGGTGTCAGCACAAGCGTTTATTGCCAACCACTTTACGCCAGAGTACCCAACCCCTTGTATTTCAGAAAGTCGATTTCAGGTCGAATCAGTACGTTCAGGGTACTGAAATCCGGTGATGTTGTTGGAGATTGGTCTGACGTTTCCAGCCGGCAGGATAATCAGGGCAGCTGAGTGCCCAAACATTGTACAAATCCATAGGAGGATGGTCTGAGGCTGCATAGGATTGCGTACAGACTGTTTGAACTTAATATGAGTGTCACGTACGCGCTTGGCGGTTATCGTTATTCTGCGCGTGCTGCACGAGGTTGTGGTTAGAGGTCTGGATTAAGGACAGCCTTAACCTTTTGGACTGTGGTTGTGCTGCATTCCAACAGGCCAGCGACTGTGCGAATGCTCTTACCATCCTTGAGCAGTGTGGCGATGCGGTTGCGCAGTTCTGTATCCACCTGACGACCTTTGTACGTGCCTTCCTGCTTAGCCTTCTCAATACCCTCAGCCTGACGGCGACGACGGTCTATATAGTCCTTACGTGCAACCACGGCTAGCATGTCGAGCAACATGCCATTGACCGCCGAAATCATCCCCTTCGTGAAGTCGTCCATACCTTCTGTTGGTTTCAATACTGCGTGACTGGTGGATAAGTTGAGGGATACCACTGTCACTTTCTTGGCTGCGATCCGGGCTTTCAACAAGTCCCAGTCTGGTTGTGATAACCGAGACAGACGATCCACACCTTCTATCAGCAGCACGTCACCTTCATGGGAGTCTTCCAGTAGACGGAACAATTCAGGGCGGTCTAGCCGTGTTCCTGATTCGTTCTCAGTGTAGAAGGCTGCGATCTTATGACCATTGTCAGCGGCAAACGATACAAGGGCTGCTTTGGCTCGGCTGGCATCTTGCTCTGAAGTCGATGCTCGAAGGTAGGCACGGATAAACATGTTGAAGTCCCTGCGTGTCATTTAGGATATGTCACATAGTGGTGTGTCACGAAGGGTGTGTCAATAAATGTTTTGGCCATCTTTTAGAGGTTCTTTTGAATACTTTTGGTACGGGTTTTCTGTAGTGCTTGATCCATACCCCTAATGACACAGCGGTTTGTGCGCTCCAGGTCAACCGTGTGCCATCATGGATAAGGTTTCAACTACACGGACAAGGGAAACAGGATGAATGGTTGGCAACGGTTGTGGGTGCTGGGTAGCGGGATTCTGGCAGTCGCTGCCATCGCGTTCGGCGTGGACAGGATCAGTAGGGCAGATGATGTTCAGGACTACCACGATCAATTGATGGTGAGCTATCAGGCCAAGATCAAAGATTTACAACATCCCAACAATGATGCCGTTCCGGGAATACTTTATTCAGCACGAACAGACCACCTTCGCACTGTGGACGAGGTAAAGTCTGCCATTCGACACGCTGAGGATGACTACAAAAATGAGTTGGCGAACTTACCG
This sequence comes from Pseudomonas sp. URMO17WK12:I12, assembly GCF_000514395.1. Lineage (NCBI taxonomy): Bacteria > Pseudomonadati > Pseudomonadota > Gammaproteobacteria > Pseudomonadales > Pseudomonadaceae > Pseudomonas > Pseudomonas sp. URMO17WK12:I12. Next base: position 445,258 of record NZ_AZVV01000003.1, on the reverse strand, counting down.
TGGAAACAGACCGAGCAGGTTGCGCTGTTATTTGCGATTTGGTTGGGCTGCTGTATAGCGGTATACGGAGCTGGCTTAATACTTCGCTGGGTGTATCGAGGGTTTCACCCTAAGAAGGTGTAACCACGTTCAACAACCTGTGACGACATTGCTAGGGCGTTTCTGCAAAGGTTCGTGATGGATAATCAACCAGTGTCGGCTGAATCTGGATTATTCTTCTGATTTCCATCGGATTGCATTCAACCCAAACGATATTGCAGATAAAGCTGCAACAGTGTTTAAACCAATAGCTCACTGAGTCCATATAAAATCAGTGTTTGCGACCATATTGGTCTTCCAGATGGAACTGAATGCGAATGATTGCAGCCTGATACCATCCCTGATACATAACCAGTGTTGACATATTCTGATTGACAATCAGTAATAACTTCTAGAGGTTTGTAACTCTACATACAAAGATATGATCAGCAAGCTGAACGAAGTGAAGTGCTCTTCAATAGGTGGGATAACGAAGTCCACCAGTTTTTGACCTGTCTTCTGTGAAACAGAATATGTATTCACTGTCGTATACGACAGAGTAGTTATTCTCTAAGACCATGTTCTTTGTTTTGAGGGAGCTTGTCCCTCTCTTCTCTTTGCTCTCTCTAAGAGAATACTTAAGGGGAATTCCCCTTAAAAAGAACATCTCTAACACACCTATCCTTTGGACAATCTCCAAAGAAGAAAGAAGCGTCGGTTCGCTTCGCTTCACTCTCTATATATAATAGGACTTTCTCGACCCCCTTGAATTTAAAGGCTTACAGGGCATTTCTTGCGTATTTTTTTTAAAAAAGTTACGTGAAGCTACGCGGCTATGGCGAGACATTCGTCCACACTGAAAGGGCGAAGAGCGCCCGTATGCAGGTAGCCAGCGGGGTAATACCAATGCTTTATGTACTGCTCCTGCCTGAAATCGCCTCCCCGAAAAATCAGTCGAGGGTTGATCGTCAGCTTGATCTCACCACTGCGGATATCGCCTGAGCCTGTGCGAGATGTGGAGACGCGCACCATATTGCTATCAATCAGGGGCTTCAGTTTTTTCATCAGGTTTGACTCTACCGTTCCAAGCGATTTCGCCAAGTCAACTTGAGTCATGATGATCACGTTACGGTACAGAACCAGCTCATGAAGCTTCGTCAAAATGCGCATCATGGGAATCGTGATACGACAATCCGTCCCTGTTCGTCGCCATTCACCATGGGCGTGATCCTGGGCGTCGGTAAGGCAATGCAGCGTATGTGGTGGCAGCTTGCGGCGGTCAACAAGCTTCAGGAGCGCGCTCAGGTCATCAACACTACGGCAGGCGTTAAGCTCGTGTTGGTAGTCAATTCGTCCAGCGTATGCAGAAGACTTGTCGTCATAGTCGTAGATTTCGCCAGTGTCACGATCGATCACCAGTCCATCGACGTGGATAAGAGTTGTTGCGGGTAGTAGCGTATTGCTCATAGTGGTTCTCCTGTTCATTTCGATAGGCGTTACCTCGGGTATTGCCAGTTGGTGTGGGTGAATCGCACGCGTAAAAATTCCACATGATGCATTAAGCCGGGATCGACTAATGATCACATCGAGGTTGAGCATGCCTGATTGAGGACGGGTTTATACAGGAAAAAGCACCACTCGTCAAGAAAAAGCTTGACAAGACGGAATTCTCTAAAACTATTTTTGATTTTCGCCATCAGTGGCAAATCTCAGCAACCCAAAAGCCCCGTACAGATTGGGTAATCTGCCGGGGCCATCGTTGGATCGGCTGCATGAGGAATGGTCTCAAAACGCGCTATGGAGGTTCACAGGATGGTGTCGCCGCCGCTGGTGTAGTCGCCGTCGGCCACCTGTTACTCAGGGAATAACCAGTGGAGAAAATGTATTTAGCACTTCCTTTTCAACTTCTGACATTCGTTTCTTGTAAGCGTCATCGATCCTCTTTTGTTCTTTAGCTGCTGCTGCCTGGATAAGTTGTTGACGCACCAAGTCTTGATAACGAACGTGTTCAACTTGCAGGAATTCAACATACTCAGATTTGATTCTCACTCGAATGTCATCAATATCTTTCTGCTGATGTGTTAGTGGTTTTACCATCCAACACTGGTGATCGAGTTGTGCAATCACAACACTATGATTACGAGATACTGTGTAACCCTCTGATACTTTTGAAGCTACCAATTCAAGGAAGTCATGAGGAAGTGCTGCACGGACGAACTCCATACATTGTGTTGTACCTTTGTAAACTTTAACCCATCCATCAACACGGGTTTCGAACTCAGCATCACTCCATTTTGGCGGAACACCGTTCACAGTAATTTTAGTCATGGTTTGTTTCTTCCTTTCTCTGGTTAATATAATTCAGCATATTCTGAATAGTAGTTGTTCTATATTGCTCATCATGATCTATTTGGGTGGTGATGATTGCAGTGGTTGAAATGTTACCAACCTTCTCTACTTTTGTTTGTTGTTGCATTGCACGTTGCCGTTCAAATGCTTTTATGAGTCCACGACTGAAGTAATCCAGATTACTCACGGTGATCACCATGTGCTTCATGTAAGCATGACATACCATGTTCACTGGTCAGCTTATCAATCACGTCAGTTGCTCTTCGAACTTCAACTTTGTCACCAACTGCAATTGCAGATTGTTTCAGATGAATGAAGTGAACCATCTGCTTTACAGCTAGGTGACGGTCAAGATCGATCGTTGTTTCAATTTTCATTGTTTATCCTTTTTGGTTTTGTTGTATTGAGTCTAGGCTGACATATGCCAAATCAGGCACTTTCAATCTTTGATATACAAGGCTTCCAGAGGCGTAAAAGTGGCAGCCTAGGGGGTAGCCTAGACCGGCAGATATTAAGGCGCATAACGCACTGCAAGAGCTTCTAGCGGTGTTTATTTAAGTAGGCTTTGGCTACCGCTGTACCAGTGAGAAACTTGTCAGATAGATCATATACACCAGCGTTTGGATTGCTGGTGATCCAATCACGAATGGTTGACTGGCGTTCATCTGGTGATGGTGGTACTGCTACACATTCTTTACGAATGCGGGTGGTGACAAGTTGCACCTTACCCTGCTTACCTTTACTAATTTGATTCATGAAGCTTGGGGAACTGTTCATAAGTTCGCCGACTGAGACTTGCACATCTTTTGCAAGAGCCTTTTTGTAAAGTGCATAGTAGCTGTTCAATACAATGATTGAGACTTCGTGAAAACTATGGTCGTTGTCTGGTGCTGGTAGTGTTGAGCACGTGATGATCTTCTGTATCAATTGCGAAGGCTTGTGAATACATATATAGTTGCTCATTGGTTTTCCCTTGTGCGATAGGTTGATCCTTTGACTTGTGGTTAGAAGTATTTGGATTGATTAGTTGTTAGATGTTTGTTGCTGCTACTTTGTTCTTGCCTTTCTTCTCGGCAGACCTGCGAAGGTTGTTGGTGACACTGCTGATCATCACGTTTATGCAATGATTGTGACTGGTGTACCCTGTCCTTAGCATGAGAGCTTCAAGTTGTTGTTGAGCCTCTTGGTTCAATCTGATAATCACTGCTCACACTCCATAGTTTGAAATAGACGATCATGTGCGAATTGAGCGACTGTTACACCAGTAGCCTCAGCAGCATTCTTTACCAAAGCAAAGTTAGCGATGTTCAACATGAATGTCACTGGCAGCATGGTAATGCGTGACTGTCTCCACGCAACGTTGCGGCATTTGCTAGAACAGGTTGTACAGTGACTACGTTTGTTGATTAGCTGGGTGTTACACGCACGGCAAAGCTTCATAGGATAACCTCTGATTGATATATGATTGGGAAGTGTTGAATGTGTCTACAGCAGATAAAAACAAAGCCCGCAACTGGTGAAGGTTACGAGCTTTGTTCTATTAGAGGATGGAGTGAAGGATAACAACAAACTTACGAAGCTCGAGAATGAAGGCAAAAGCTTCGTAAGAACACCGCAGTGAATGGCTATACACTGGAAGAAGGGCGCGTTGCTATCAACTCCACATAAGAGCCATGGTATCACGAATCATTCTCATTTGTCAATATGTGTCCGAACTTAATTGACAGTTTCTTCAACTTTATTTTTCAAAGTTAAAGTTTATAAGTTAGGTACGGAAAGATGTCCTAGTGCTTCCGCCATTGCTTTAATCGGGATGCGACTACCGTACACGCCGAAGGTTATGGCAGAGTCTTCGTGCCCAGCTATACGCTTGATCAACGAGTCTTGTACGCCAGCGTCACGCAGGTCATCAATCATTGTGTGACGAAAACTATGGAATGTTTTCTTTGGATCGTTAATACCCATTTTTATCCGATACCGACTGAACCACTTCGACGGTGCGTGACCAAGTTTTCCACGAACGGGTTCCAGTTCTGGGAACAAACGATCCGAGTTTTGAGAACGCTGACTATCTACATAATCGAGCAGTCCCAATTGAATCAACGCGGGGTGGATTGGTAGGGTCCGACGACTGCTACTGTTCTTCAGCTTTTGGGATTCGTGATCATCGTCGATCCGTATGCAATCGATTCCTTGCAACGTGATGAAGTCGGTGACGTGTAACTGGCAGAGTTCTTCAAGCCGTGCGCCTGTGAACCTGCCAAGTAGAGGTAACCAGTACCGCCATGGGTGCTTGCGGGCTTCTACCTTGAGCGAATCTAGATTGAGAAGGGTGCTCAGGTCTTCGGGTTCAAATGACAACCGGGCTTCCTTCGCTGATCCCGTTTTCACTTTGAGTCCTATTAATGGATTCTCGGCAACGTAACCATTCGACTTGCACCAATTCATGAATGCCGAGAGCTTGCGTAGACGGTTGTTCACGGTCACGGCGGTGATAGTTTTGTACGTACCACCGGACTCAATCACTTGCATCAACGTCTTGTTCTTGAACTGAGGCAACAGTGCAAAGTATTGAGGACACCGGCTCAGACGATCCTTCAGCAGTCGGGCTTGGTGCACGTCGAAAGCTTCGGCGGGCATGTCGCCCATCAGTTCGAACAAATCTCGTAACGAGCGTTCGACTTCGTGCGTGCTGACTTCTCGCCACGTACCACCACGTTTGCCCTCATCTATATAGAGCTTCGACAGCGTAGACAGAGCCGGCCCCTTAGCGACTGATTGCGTAGACTTGGCTACGAGCTGGTGTGAGCGATGCATTAATGGTGGAGCAGGGCATTTATCTCGCCATTCAGTACAGAGTCTACGCAGCGTCAGGATGTCTGCTAGAGGATGCTCGGCAAGGTGTCCATGTATCTGCTGAGCAAGGGAGGCAGCGAGGAACAAGGCGCTCTGACGTTCGCGAATGTTCAAGCACACGCGCAACGTGTGACGGTTCGGGAACAGGTGCTTGGGCAATCGAAGGTTTAGGTAATAGCCCGATTGGCGGCGAACAATATAGGTCATAGTGGAACACCAGAGTGGAACAGCAAAGTGGAACAATGCTGACTGCACCCCGAGTTTTTTGCTGACTGTGATCACCTTGAACACAGACGGTAGGAGCAACCCTATAATGCTACAACCCTTGATATAGAAGCTTCACAACGATACCCGAGCATGCTTGCATGCGACCTGGTCAGATCCGGAAGGAAGCAGCCACAGCGGGAACATTGTGTGCCGGGGTGTGGCTGGTGGGGTTGCCTCCATAACGCACCGCGAATCCTCTTTCGCGTTTTCTATCTGAAAATATTTTTTGTCGTTCTGCCATGGATCATCTCCAGGGCGGTTTTTCGACGTTTGCGGTTTTCAGAACGAACATTTCACTTATGCACCGATATTCATTGCTGCACGAAGGCTTGGACAAGCCTTGGTCAAGCTGCGAGCATTGCGCGCCCTCGTCAGACTGGCGCGAGGTGTTCAAGTCAGATTGATCTGCAGTCTTGCAGGGCCATCAAAAATGCGCGTCCGGGATGACACGCCATTCTTCCGCTAGCGACAGCGAGCCTGATTCATGGATGAGAAGTACCGCAGGGCTGTGGATGCCGCCGCGATTTTTTCCGAGACCGACCTGAACGGCCGGATCACCTACGTCAATGACCAATTCTGCGCCGTGTCCGGTTATAGCCGTGAAGAGCTGATCGGCCAGAATCACCGTCTGCTCAATTCCGGCGTGCATTCCTGCGAATTCTTTTCTGTGATGTGGCGCACCATTGCGCTGGGCAGTGTGTGGAAAGGCGAGATCTGCAATCGCGCCAAGGACGGCAGCCTGTACTGGGTCGACAGCACCATGGTGCCGGTCCTCGATGATGACACCGGGCGGGTCGATCGATACCTGTCGATCCGGTTCGACATCAGTGAAAAACGCGAGTTGCTGCATACCTTGCAATGGCGGGTCGGGCATGACGTGCTGACCGGATTGCCTAATCGCGCGTACCTCTCGGATTTGCTGGATCAGGCGCTGGAGTTCTCACGGCTGGAAGACACCCCGCTGGCGGTGTGCATGCTCGACCTCGACGGGTTTAAAGCGGTCAACGACGGCTACGGCCATGCCAGTGGTGATGTGTTGCTGGTGGAAGTGGCCAGGCGTTTGCGTGGCATCGTGCGGGGCGAAGATGTGGTGGCGCGTCTGGCAGGCGACGAGTTCGTGCTGGTGTTGCGTCATGTGCGGGATCTGCCCGAACTGCGTGCGGCGCTGAACCGGGTGCTGGGTGCGATTTCGGCGCCGTACGTGCTGCATGGCAAGGACGTCCATGTGTTCGCCAGCATCGGGGTCACGCTGTTTCCCCTCGACAATGAAGATGCTGAAACCCTGTTGCGTCACGCCGACCAAGCCATGTACGTGGCCAAGCAGCGCGGACGCAACCGTTTTCACCTGTTCGACGTGACTCGGGATCAAGAGGTCAAGGCGACGCACCAGACCGTCCAGCGCGTGCGTCAGGCGTTGGCAGTCGGTGAGTTGCGTCTGCATTTCCAGCCCAAGGTCAACATGCGCCTGGGTAAGGTCGTCGGTTTCGAGGCGCTGTTGCGCTGGGCGCACCCGCAAAACGGCCTGATACGGGCCAGGGATTTCTTGCCCGCGGTGGAGGAGACGGACCTGATCATCGACATCGGCGAGTGGGTGATGGATCAGGTCCTGGCGCAGTTGCACCGCTGGCAGCAGGCGGGGCAGTGCTGGCCGATCAGCCTGAACATCGCGGCACGGCATTTTCAGCGTGCGGATTTTGTTGAGCGGCTCAAGCAGGTGCTCGCTCGGCACGCCGAGGTGCCTGCGCAGATGCTTGACCTGGAAATCGTCGAGTCGGTGGCCATCGAGAATATCCACCACGTCAGCGTCTGTTTGCAGGCTTGTCAGGCGCTGGGGGTGCAGTTTTCGCTCGGCGACTTTGGCACCGGTTATTCGTCACTGAGCTATCTCAAGCGTCTGCGCACGCAAACCATCAAGATTGATAAGACGTTCGTGCGCGACATGCTGGAGGATCGCGATGACCTGGCGCTGACCACCGCTGTGATCGGTCTGGCCCGGGCATTTGGCCGGCAGGTGATTGCCGAAGGGCTGGAAAGCATCGAGCACGGTGAGTTGTTGCTGAGACTGGGTTGCGAGGTCGCCCAAGGCTATTTCATCGCTCGGCCAATGCCGCCCGAAGCGGTGCCAGGCTGGGTGGCGGGGTTTGTAGTGCCGCCGCAATGGCAGGCAGTGACCATGTCCCTGTAGCCACAGGCTGCTAAAAGTTTGCGGGGGTGCCGATGTACAACCGGATAATGTCATCAATCTCCCCGGACATTTTCATCCGCAACAACGTGCGCAGAATGCGCTGCACCGGCACCTTGGGGTCATTGCGCACATAGCAACCGACATTCTGTTCCTGCAACACGGCCACCGCTTTCAATTGTCGGTCGGGCAGCAGGCGCTGATTGAACCAGTCCAGTGTCCATTGATTGCTCACGGCATAGCGATGACGCCCGGCATTGAGTTTTTCCAGCACTTGTTCCTGATTGCGCGCGTCTTCGCGGCGCAGGCGATCGGCATCGAACAGCGGTTGCAGCGTCGGGTAGTAATAGCCGAGCACTGTGCCGATGGGCTGGCGTGAGAGGTTCGCAGGCAACACCAGGGCGGGCGGGGCTTGCTGACTGACCAGCACGTCACGCTGAAACCACAGCGGGATGCTCCAGATGTAGTCGCCTGACTGATTCGGTAGCCATGACTGCGCGGCATAGCAGCGCACATCGACCTCGCCGTGTTCCATGGCGTTTTGCACTCGCGCCCGGGGCAGTACGTGAAATTCCGCCGGCACTCCCACCTGAGTGGCCAGGCTGAGCATCACGTCATACAGGATGCCCTGGGTCAGGCGGCCATGATCCAGTTGCACCATCGGCATCGCCCAACTGTCGGGCACGACAAATCGCAACGGCGCTTCGGCAGCGGCGGCGCTCACACTTATCCACAGCAATGCCCCCAAGGCACAACGCATAAACGCTCCGGTACAGCTGAAACCCGAGCCGATTAAAGCCCCCAAAGTGCAGCTTAGCCAGATTAGACGAGCACACCGGATGCAATTTTGGCCTTGCTCCGCTAGCATTAGCCGCTTCTGTTCCTTCGTTGCGACGGTTTTCGATGAGTTATCAGGTTCTTGCACGTAAATGGCGTCCGCGCTCGTTCCGCGAAATGGTCGGCCAGACCCATGTGCTCAAGGCTCTGATCAATGCCTTGGACAGCCAGCGGCTGCACCATGCCTACCTGTTTACCGGTACGCGCGGGGTGGGCAAGACCACCATTGCGCGGATCATCGCCAAATGCCTGAACTGTGAAACAGGTATCACTTCGACGCCGTGCGGCGAGTGCTCGGTGTGCCGCGAAATCGATGAAGGGCGCTTTGTCGACCTGATCGAGATCGACGCCGCGAGCCGGACCAAGGTCGAAGACACCCGCGAACTGCTCGACAACGTGCAGTACGCCCCGAGCCGCGGGCGCTTCAAGGTCTACCTGATCGACGAAGTGCACATGCTCTCCAGCCATTCCTTCAATGCGCTGCTGAAAACCCTCGAAGAGCCGCCGCCCTACGTCAAGTTCATCCTGGCGACGACCGATCCGCAGAAACTTCCTGCAACCATTCTGTCGCGGTGCCTGCAGTTCTCCCTGAAGAACATGACGCCGGAACGCGTAGTCGAGCATTTGACCCACGTGCTGGGTGTCGAGAATGTACCGTTCGAAGACGACGCATTGTGGCTGTTGGGCCGTGCCGCCGATGGCTCGATGCGCGATGCCATGAGCCTCACTGACCAGGCCATCGCCTTCGGTGAAGGCAAGGTCATGGCCGCCGACGTGCGGGCGATGCTCGGTACGCTGGATCACGGCCAGGTCTACGACGTTTTGCATGCGTTGATCGAAGGTGACGCCAAGGCGTTGCTCGAAGGCGTTCGTCATCTGGCCGAACAAGGCCCGGACTGGAACGGCGTGCTTTCGGAAATTCTCAACGTACTGCACCGCGTCGCCATCGCCCAGGCCTTGCCTGAAGGCGTCGACAACGGTCACGGCGACCGTGACCGGGTACTGGCGCTGGCCCAGGCGTTGCCAGCCGAAGACGTGCAGTTTTATTACCAGATGGGCCTGATCGGCCGGCGTGATTTGCCGCTGGCGCCGGACCCGCGTGGTGGCTTTGAAATGGTCCTGCTGCGGATGCTCGCCTTCCGCCCCGCAGACACCGCGGACGCCCCGAGGCAACCGCTAAAGCCAGTGGGGATCAGCCAGGCCACAGTTGATTCCGCAAATTCAGTGGCTGCCGCGCCGGTTGTTGCGCCGGTAGTCGCTGCGGCAGTTGCACCTGCTCCCGTTGTTGCCGTTCCAGTTCCCGCGCCGGAACCTGAACCGGTTGCGCCCGTTGTCGTACCGGAACCGGTGGTTGAGCCCGTAGCGGTCGAGGCCGTCGTCGACTTGCCGTGGAACGACCCGGTCGTTCCCGACGTCATGCAGCAACCCGCCGTCGAGCCGGTACTGGAAACCGCCAGCGAGCAGCCCGAGTTGCCGCCAATGCCGTTGCCAACGCCGGACAGCGTGGTGCCGGATGCGCCGGAGTGGGCCGCTGCGCCGATCCCGGAACCGTCCGTTGCCGACGTCGATGCCGCTACCCCTGGCATCGACCAGGACGACGAACCGCCGCTGGACGAGGATTACATCGAGCCGGACATGGATTCGGCCTACAGTTACCTTGATGAACTGGCCAGCGAACACACCGCCGAACCCGCGCCGGAACCGGAGCCGGAACCCGCTGCGATGCCGGCCACCGGTCTGGCGCTGCAATGGCTGGAAATGTTCCCGAAACTGCCGATCTCCGGCATGACGGGCAGCATTGCCGCCAACTGCACGCTGATTTCCGTCGAGGGCGATCACTGGCTGATGCACCTGGACCCGGCCCACAGCGCCTTGTTCAATGCGACCCAGCAACGTCGTCTCAACGATGCGCTGAACCAGTTTCACGGGCGCACGCTGACCCTGAGCATGGAGCTGATCAAGCCTGAGCAGGAAACTCCGGCCCAGGCGGCGTCCCGGCGCCGAGCCAACCGTCAGCGCGAGGCCGAGGAGTCGATCCACGGCGATCCGTTCATCCAGCAAATGATGCAACAGTTCGGTGCGGTGATCCGTAACGATACTATTGAACCTGTCGACGCTCTGGTCAGTCAGGGCTAATAACTGAAGGCGTTCGGTCAACAGGGCCGGACGCTGTTTAATCCAAGTACTTTTGAGGTGATTCCCATGATGAAAGGTGGCATGGCCGGCCTGATGAAGCAGGCACAGCAGATGCAGGAAAAAATGGCCAAGATGCAGGAAGAGTTGGCCAACGCCGAAGTCATCGGTAAAGCGGGCGGCGATATGGTCACCGTGGTGATGACCGGTCGTCACGACGTCAAGAGCGTGACCATCGACCCAAGCCTGGTTGAAGGCTTGAGCGAAGACGACAAAGAGATGCTGGAAGCCGTCGTCGCCGCCGCCGTCAACGATGCCGTGCGCAAGATCGAAGCGAACAGCCAGGATAAAATGTCCGGCATGACCGCAGGCATGCAATTGCCGCCGGGCATGAAGCTGCCATTCTGATTCGCTAAAGCGCATCGGATGAGCTACAAAAAAATGCCAGGCATCGCGCCTGGCATTTTTGTTTCTGCCTGATGGGTGTAGCGTCTGTGCGATCGCCATCGCGGGCAAGCCTAGCTCCCACAGGGATCACCTCAATCCTGTGGGAGCGTGGCTTGCCCGCGATGAAGTCACCTCGGTACACCTGACGAAACATCGAACCTGAAACCGCCACAAAGGTCTGCTCCCCTATACCACTCGATTCTCGATCAAAGGAGACGCTCACATGCCACAAGCATTGACCCTCAACCAACGTATCGTCCTGGCGTCCCGCCCGGTTGGCGCGCCGACGCCGGAGAATTTTCGCTTGGAAAGGGAAGCGTTGCCGGAGCTCGCTGACGGTCAGGTCCTGCTCAAGACCCTTTACCTGTCGCTGGACCCGTACATGCGCGGTCGCATGAGTGACGCGCCGTCCTATGCCGCCCCGGTCGAAATCGGCGAGGTCATGACCGGTGGCGCTGTCAGCCGGGTCGAACGCTCGTTGAATCCAAAATTCCAGGAAGGTGATGTGGTCGTCGGCTCCACCGGCTGGCAGAGCCATAGCATCAGCGACGGTCGCAACATCATCCCGGTGCCGTCCGGGTTGCCGAGCCCGTCGATGGCCTTGGGCGTGCTGGGGATGCCGGGCATGACGGCCTATATGGGGCTGATGGACATTGGCCAGCCGAAGTCCGGCGAAACCCTGGTGGTCGCGGCGGCATCCGGTGCCGTGGGGTCGGTGGTCGGTCAGGTAGCGAAGATCAAGGGTTTACGCACGGTCGGCGTCGCCGGTGGCGCGGAAAAATGCCGTTATGTCGTCGACGAATTAGGTTTTGATGCCTGCGTCGACCACAAGAGTCCGGACTTCGCCCAAGAGCTGGCGAAGGCGTGCCCCAACGGCATCGACATCTATTACGAGAACGTCGGTGGCAAGGTGTTCGACGCGGTATTGCCGCTGCTCAACCCCAAGGCGCGTATTCCGCTGTGCGGCCTGATCGCTTCCTACAACGCCCACGAAGCCCCGAGCGGCCCGGATCGTCTGCCGCAATTGCAACGGACGATTTTGACCAAGCGCGTGCGAATCCAGGGCTTCATCGTGTTCGACGACTACGGCGATCGCCAGCCGGAATTCATCAGTGCCATGGCGCCGTGGGTGCGCGACGGCAAGGTGAAATTCCGCGAAGACGTGGTCGATGGTCTCGAACAGGCACCCGAAGCATTCATTGGTCTGCTGGAAGGGCGCAACTTCGGCAAACTGGTGGTGCGGGTCGCGCAGGACTGAGTATTTGACGCTAAAGAGAGGCGCGGGTATAAACCGCGTCTCGTTGTTTTGTCGGACGTTTCCCTATGAGCTTCAGCCCTTTGATTCGCCAACTGATCGATGCCCTGCGAATTTTGCCGGGCGTGGGTCAGAAAACCGCCCAGCGCATGGCGCTGCAACTGCTTGAGCGTGATCGCAGCGGTGGTTCGCGACTGGCGTTGGCCTTGAGTCAGGCCATGGAAGGGGTGGGCCATTGCCGTTTGTGCCGCACGCTGACCGAGGACGACCTGTGCCCGCAGTGCGCGGATACCCGCCGTGACGACACGTTGTTGTGTGTGGTGGAAGGGCCAATGGATGTCTATGCGGTGGAGCAGACCGGTTTCCGTGGTCGCTACTTCGTGCTCAAAGGGCATTTGTCGCCGCTTGACGGTCTTGGGCCTGAGGCGATTGGTATTCCGCAGTTGATGGCGCGGATTGAAGAGGCCGGGACTTTTACCGAAGTCATTCTTGCGACCAACCCGACGGTGGAAGGTGAGGCGACGGCGCATTACATTGCGCAGTTGCTTAGCAATAAGGGGCTGATTGCTTCGCGTATTGCTCACGGTGTGCCGTTGGGGGGTGAGCTGGAGTTGGTGGATGGCGGGACGTTGGCGCATTCGTTTGCCGGGCGTAAGCCGATAGCCTTGTAGTGGTTGAATGGGCCTCATCGCGGGCAAGCCCGGCTCCCACACTGGATCTCCAGTGTTCACCACAGCATTGTGGGAGCCGGGCTTGCCCGCGATGGCAGCGCCTCAGTTCTTCGTATTGACACAATCCTGTTGAAAACCAAGCAAGCGCTCGGTTAACGTCGCTGAACCTTCAGTGGAGTTCGCCGATGCCTGCCTTTCAGGAATACTTCGATCCCAGCCACCAATTGGTCCGTGACAGCGTCAGACGTTTCGTCGAGCGGGAGATCCTTCCGGACATTGATCAGTGGGAGGAAGCTGAAAGCTTTCCCCGTGAGCTCTACCTCAAGGCCGGTGCTGCCGGGATTCTGGGAATTGGCTATCCCGAAGCGCTGGGCGGCAGCCATGAAGGTGATCTGTTCGCCAAGGTCGCTGCCAGCGAAGAGCTCATGCGCTGTGGCTCGGGTGGACTGGTGGCCGGTTTGGGGTCGCTGGACATCGGCTTGCCACCGATCCTCAAGTGGGCCCGGCCCGAAGTGCGTGATCGCGTGGTGCCGCAGGTGCTGACCGGCGAGAAGATCAGCGCCCTGGCGGTCACCGAACCCAGCGGCGGTTCCGACGTCGCCAATCTGCAAACCCGCGCCGTGCGTGACGGCGACTTCTATCGCGTCAGCGGCAGCAAAACCTTCATCACCAGCGGCGTTCGCGCCGATTACTACACCGTCGCAGTGCGCACCGGCGAGCCCGGTTTTGGCGGCATCAGCCTGTTGTTGATCGAGAAGGGCACACCCGGTTTCACCGTCGGCCGTCAGTTGAAGAAAATGGGCTGGTGGGCGTCGGACACCGCGGAGTTGTTCTTCGATGACTGTCGGGTGCCGGTGGGCAATCTGATTGGCGCGCAAAACATGGGTTTCGCCTGCATCATGGGTAACTTTCAGAGTGAGCGGCTGGCGTTGGCATTGATGGCCAACATGACTGCGCAGCTGGCGCTGGAGGAGAGCCTGAAGTGGGCGCGTCAGCGCGAAGCTTTCGGTAAACCCATCGGCAAGTTCCAGGTACTCAAGCATCGCCTCGCCGAGATGGCGACCGCGCTGGAAGTGTCTCGGGAATTTACCTATCGCCAGGCGGCGAAGATGGCGGCGGGGCAGAGTGTGATCAAGGAAATTTCGATGGCCAAGAACTTTGCCACCGACACGGCGGACCGGATCGTCAATGATGCGGTGCAGATTCTGGGAGGCTTGGGTTACATGCGTGACAGCCTTGTGGAGCGGCTGTACCGGGATAACCGGATTCTGTCGATTGGCGGCGGGACGCGGGAGGTGATGAACGAGATTATCAGTAAACAGATGGGGCTTTGATTGGTGGTGTAGCGGCTGACGTCATCGCGGGCAAGCCCGGCTCTCATATGACATAGGTCACTGTGGGAGCCGGGCTTGCCCGCGATGGCGTCAGTACAACGCCGCTTACTTGTCAGTCAACGCAAACTGCGTCAGGCAGAAAGTAGGAATCCCCATATCTTCCAATCGCTGCGACCCACCCAGCTCCGGCAGATCAATAATCGCCGCCGCTTCATGAACCCGCGCGCCCATGCGTCGAATCAGGTTCGCCGCCGCAATCAGCGTGCCGCCCGTGGCAATCAAGTCATCGAACATCACCACCGAATCGCCCTCGCACAGGCTGTCGGCGTGGACCTCGAGGAACGCTTCGCCGTACTCGGTCGCGTAACCCTCGGCCAACACGTCGGCCGGCAGTTTGCCTTGCTTGCGGAACAGCACCAGCGGTTTGTTCAACTGATACGCCAGCACCGAACCGATCAGGAAGCCACGCGCGTCCATCGCCCCGATGTGGGTGAAATCGGCTTCGACGTAGCGATGGGCAAAGCTGTCCATCACCAGGCGCAGGGCCGTGGGTGACTGAAACAACGGCGTGATGTCACGAAAGATCACGCCCGGCTTGGGGAAGTCGATCACGGGGCGGATCAGGGATTTGATGTCGAAGGAGTCGAAGACCATCGTCGAGGTGTCCTGGCAGGCTGCAAACGTCGCAGTATAACGGCGGCTGAACCGTTTCGCTCAGCCGCAAGGGTGACAATCAGCCTTCGAGAGAGCCGCCGGCCAGCGCGCAGAGTTGGATCGGGTCGAGGATACGAATTTCCTTGCCTTCAGCGGCGATCAATTCGCTCTGCTGAAAACGGGTGAACACCCGGGACACGGTTTCGACCGCCAGCCCCAGGTAATTGCCTATTTCGTTGCGCGACATGCTCAGGCGGAACTGGTTGGCCGAGAAACCGCGGGCGCGGAAACGTGCCGACAGGTTGACCAGGAACGTGGCAATGCGCTCGTCGGCGGTTTTTTTCGACAGCAGCAGCATCATTTGTTGATCGTCGCGAATCTCGCGACTCATGACGCGCATTAACTGGCGACGCAGTTGCGGCAGTTGCACGGACAGTTCGTCGAGGCGATCGAAAGGGATTTCGCACACTGAGGTGGTTTCCAGCGCTTGCGCGGACACGGGGTGCTTTTCAGTGTCCATGCCCGACAGGCCGACCAGTTCACTCGGCAAGTGGAAACCGGTGAGCTGTTCTTCACCGGCGTCGCTCAGGCTGAAGGTCTTGAGGGCGCCGGAGCGCACCGCATAGACGCAATCGAAGGTGTCGCCCTGGCGAAACAGGAACTCTCCTTTTTTCAGCGGACGGCCACGCTTGACGATGTCGTCCAGCGCGTCCATGTCCTCCAGGTTCAGAGACAGCGGTAAACACAGGGGGGCGAGGCTGCAATCCTTGCAATGGGCCTGGTTATGAGCACGCAGTTTGACTGGCTCGGACATTTCTTCAATCCTTGTGGGAAAATCACACATAAGACGTAAGGGTAACCCACGGGATGGCATTCCGGCCAGTTTGTGCAGATATTGTCACGCCACGATACCGCGTGATGTTTGGCGGTCCTGTAAACGCTGAAATCCGCCTCCATGGCGATGAAGAATTAGATCACCCGGGAAAATCGTTGGTGGTTGAGTTGCTGAAGATAAGCATCGAACACCATGCACACCGAGCGCACCAGCAAACGACCGGCCGGCAGTACAGTGATTCGTTCGTTGTCGAGGCTGATCAAGCCGTCATCGGCCATGGTCAGCAACTGCGGCCACAATTGGCCGAAGTAACCGCGAAAGTCGATGTTGAACGCTTGCTCGATCTCGACGAATTCCAGGCTGAACCTGCAGATCAGTTGCTGTATCACCGCCCGCCGCAGCCGATCATCGGCGTTGCACACCAGGCCACGGCTGGTGGCCAGTTGACCCGTGGCCAGGGTGTTCTGGTATTGAGCCAGGTCGCTGGTGTTCTGGCAGTACAGATCACCGATCTGGCTGATGGCTGACACCCCCAAACCGATCAAATCGCAATGGCCGTGGGTGGTGTAGCCCTGAAAATTGCGCTGCAGGGTTGATTCCTCCTGGGCGATCGCCAGTTCGTCGTCGGGCAGGGCGAAGTGGTCCATGCCGATGTAGCGGTAACCGGCCGTGGTCAGTTGCTCGATGGTGCGCTGGAGCATTTCCAGCTTCTGCGCCGGTGTCGGCAGCTCGTCGCTGTTGATGCGTCGCTGCGGCATGAAGCGTTCGGGCAGGTGCGCGTAGTTGAACACCGAGAGCCGATCCGGTTGCAGGTTGATCACTTCATCCACCGTGCGGGCGAAGTTTTCGGGCGTCTGCCGGGGCAAGCCGTAAATCAGGTCGATGTTGATCGAGCGAAATTGCAGGGTCCGGGCGGCATCGATCACCGCGCGGGTTTCTTCCAGGCTTTGGAGGCGATTGACCGCCCGTTGCACGGCCGGGTCGAGGTCTTGCAAACCAATGCTGACACGATTGAACCCCAGCTCGCGCAACAGGCCCATGGTTGACCAGTCGGCTTCGCGAGGATCGATTTCGATGCCGTAGTCGCCGGAATCATCGTCCAGCAAGTTGAAGCTCTTGCGCAGTTGAGCCATTAACTGGCGCAGTTCATCGTGGCTGAGGAACGTCGGGGTGCCGCCGCCGAAGTGCAGTTGTTCGACCTTCTGCGCCGGGTCGAGGTGACAGGCGATCAGCTGGATTTCCTGCTCAAGACGCTGCAAGTAGGGCAGGGCGCGGCCGCGATCCTTGGTGATGACTTTGTTGCAGGCGCAGTAGTAGCAAATGTTCGCGCAGAACGGCACATGCACGTACAGCGACAACGGGCGCAGGGCCTTGCGGCTGTCGCGCAGTGCGTGAAGCAGGTCGAACGAGCCGACTTGACTGTGGAATTGCACAGCCGTCGGGTAAGAGGTGTAGCGCGGTCCCGCCAGGTCATAACGGCGGATCAGATCGGTGTCCCAACGAATGGCGTCGAGCATCATGCGGGCATTCCCCCGGATAGGCTTGCAGTGTGGGCGAGTCTAGGGGGGGAGGCGTTGGGGCATCTTGATTTGCATCAACGGTGAGCACGGACGTGTAGCAGCTGCCGAAGGCTGCGTCCGGCTGCTAAGCAGTCGTAAACCTTTCACCTCGGGCTCTCAGGGGATTTGCATGCTTTGTATAGGCGAGGACTTCGTCCTCGAACGCAGCCTGCGGCAGCTGCTACAGGGCGGACTAGTGACCCATCAACCAATGCTGATGCGGCCCCGGCAAGGTCCAGAGGCCGAACAGCATCACCAGCAGACCACCGGCCATGCGCACGCTGCGTTTACGCAACAGCGCCGTCACCCGCTCAGCCGCCAGGCCTGTGGCCAGCAACACCGGCCAGGTGCCCAGGCCGAACGCGAGCATCAACAAAGCGCTGTCCAGCGCATTCCCCTGACTCGCCGACCACAGCAAAGTGCTGTAAACCAACCCGCACGGTAGCCAGCCCCAGAGCGCGCCCAGCAGCAAGGCGCGGGGCAGGCTCGACACGGGCAGCAGTTTGTTGGCAATCGGCTGGATATGCCGCCACAGGCCGCGACCCAGGCTTTCGATGCGGGTCAGGCCGCTCCACCAACCGGCGAGGTACAGCCCCATGGCGATCAGCAGCAGACCGGCGATGACCCGCATAAACATCGCTGCCGGGCTGTTGGCCACGGCCCAGCCGGCCAGGCCGATCAAGAGGCCGGCGGTGGCGTAGCTGAGGATGCGGCCCAGGTTGTAGGCCAGCAGCAAGCGGAAGCGTCGGCTGCGTTGTTCCTTGGGAATCGCCAGGGTCAACGCGCCCATCAAGCCGCCGCACATACCCAGGCAATGGCCGCCCCCGAGCAAGCCGAGAATCACCGCAGACACCAGCAGTGGCGCCAATTCAAGCATGAGGCGGCGCCTTGTCGTCGGGTTTGGCCGGATGGCCGCTGGCTTCATCGACCGCAGCTTTGTGGGCCGGGTCCTGGTCGTCGAACAGAATGCTGTGGGCCGGGCCGTCGAGGTCATCGTACTGACCGCTGTCCACCGCCCAGAAGAAGATGTAGACGGCGATGGCCACGATCAGCAGCGCGGCCGGAATCATCACGTAAAGAGCTGGCATGGGTGGACTCCATGCCCGCGCGGCTCAGGCCGGCAGCGGGCGGGTTTCTGGCGTGGCGCGGGTGGCTGGCGAGCTCGGCAAGCGAGTCAGGCGCAGGGCATTGAGCACCACGGTCAACGAACTGATCGACATGCCGACGGCAGCCCACACCGGAGTGATCCAGCCGAGGGCAGCGAACGGCAACATGAGGCCATTGTACAGCCCGGCCCACAGCAGGTTCTCGATGATTACCCGACGGGTTCGCCGGGCCAGACTGAAGGCTTGCACCAGTGCGTCGAGACGGTTGGACAGTAACACGGCATCGGCACTGGTTTTCGCCAGATCCGTGGCCGAGCCCATCGCCACGCTGATGTCGGCCGCGGCCAGTACCGGCACGTCGTTGACCCCGTCTCCGAGCATCAACACCTTGCGGCCTTCCTTGTGCAGTTGTTGCAGGACTTGCAATTTGTCGTCGGGACGCAAACCGCCACGCGCCTCGTCGATTCCCAACTCGGCGGCAACGCTGGCGACCATCGGCGAGCTGTCTCCGGACAGCAGCAATGTGCGCCATCCCCGCGCCTTGCAGGCTTGCAGCAATGCAGGGGCATCTGCGCGCAACCGGTCGTCGAGGACAAACCACGCCAGAGGGCCCTGACTGTCGCCGAGCAGCAGCCATTGGCCCGCTTCATCGGGCATCGAAGGTGCGGCAGCGCCACTGAGTTCGCAGACAAAACCTGGCTGGCCAATGCGCAGGCGTTGTACGCCGACCAGGCCTTCAAGCCCCAGCCCCGGTGTGCTGTGGACTTCTTCGGCGGCCAGTGGCGCGCGGCCGAAGGCGCGGGCGATCGGGTGTTCGGAGCGGTTTTCCAGCGCGGCCGCCAGGCTCAGGCATTGGTCACTGTCGAGTGCGGCCAGCGGGCGGATTGAACGTAAGGCGAGGCGCCCTTCAGTCAGGGTCCCGGTCTTGTCGAAGATCACCGTGTCGATCTGGTTCAGACCTTCCAACACATGGCCGCGCGTCAACAGCAGGCCGAGTTTGTGCAGCGTACCGGTGGCGGCGGTCAGCGCGGTGGGCGTCGCGAGGGACAAGGCACACGGACAAGTGGCGACGAGCATGGCCAGCACAATCCAGAAGGCCCGGGATGAATCGAGTTCCCACCACAACAGGCCAATGGCGGCAGCGGCGATCAGCGATAGCAGCAAAAACCACTGCGCGGCGCGGTCGGCGATTTCCGCCAGGCGCGGCTTTTCGGCTTGCGCGCGATCCAACAGGCGGACAATGGCGGACAGTCGTGTGTCCTGGCCCAGGGCCAACACTTGCACGGTCAGCGCGCCTTCAACGTTCAACGTGCCGGCGGTGACTGCATCGCCTGGCATTCGCGGTTGCGGCAAGTATTCACCGGTCAGCAACGATTCATCGATGCTCGACTGACCGTCGAGGATCTTGCCGTCTGCCGGCAGAATGGCCCCCGGATGGACCAGCACCTGATCGTCGACGCGCAATTCGCTGAGCAGGATTCGCTCGCTCTGGCCATCCGCGCTCAGGCGCAGGCATGAAGCGGGCAGCAGGTTGACCAATTGGGCAGTGGCCGCAGCGGTACGTTCTCGGGCGCGGCGTTCCAGATAACGACCGGCCAGCAGGAACAGCGCAAACATGCCGACTGCATCGAAATACAGCTCACCAACGCCGCTGATCGAAGTCCAGATCCCGGCGAGGTAGGCGCTGCCAATCGCCAGCGACACCGACACGTCCATGGTCAGGTGGCGGGTGCGCAGGTCGCGCATCGCGCCTTTGAAGAACGGCGCACAGCTGTAGAACACGATTGGCGTGGTCAGGAACAGCGCGACCCAACGCAGAATGGTGTGCAGTTCGGGGCTGAGGTCGATGTTGAATTCCGGCCAGGTGGCCATCGTCGCCATCATCGCCTGGAACCACAGCAGGCCGGCCACGCCGAGTTGGCGCAAGGCCAGACGGTTCTCACTGGCCAGTTGTTCACTGGCGCGGTCGGCTTGATAGGGGTGGGCGGCGTAACCGATATGGCGCAACTCACTGAGCACCTTGCTCAACGGTAATTGCGCATCGGCCCAGCGTACGTGCAAGCGATGGTTGGACAGGTTGAGGCGCGCTTCGGCCACCGCCGGCAAGCCGCGCAGGTGTTTCTCGATCAGCCAGCCGCACGCGGCGCAGCTGATGCCTTCCATCAACAGGGTGGTTTCGGCGAGGTCGCCGTCGTGGCGCACGAACGGCGCTTGCACGTCGGCGCGGTCGTACAGCGCCAGTTCGTCCACCAACTGCACCGGCAAGGCTTCGGGGTTGGCCGATGACTCGCTGCGATGCTGGTAATAGCTTTCCAATCCGCCCGCCACAATCGCCTCGGCCACGGCCTGGCAACCCGGGCAGCAGAACTCGCGGGTTTCACCCAGGACCGCCGCGGTGAAGCGGCTGCCAGCCGGGACGGGCAGGGCGCAGTGGTAGCAGGGGGTTGGAGTGGTCATTCGGTTTTCACAGGGGGTTGTCCGATGATCGTTCCCACGCAGAGCGTGGGAACGATCAGAGTCGGGCTTACTTTTTCAGGTCTTCCGCGCCTTGCAGCGGCTCATCGCCCAGCAGCAGGTCCTTGTCATGGCTGACCTGTTCTTCTTCGAACAGGCGCCAGGTCTTGTCGCCTTCGACCCCCAGCAGTTCTACAAAGCGACGGCCTTCGACCTTGTCGCTCAGTTGACCGATGTAGCGGCCCTGTTCCGTGTCGCTGTGGGCGAGGGTGATCTTGCGATCCTTCTCCGGTTGCGTCGGCGAGATCAGGTTCAGTTCAAGGGTTTTCGGTTGGCTGTTGCCGCTCAGGTGCAGGTCGACTTCGCCGGTCACGCCATCCAGATGCACGCTGGCCCGTAACAGCAGGGTCTGGGCCAACAGTTCACGGTCGAGGGAGCGGTTGATGCCTTTGCCGGCTTCGTAGTAGTTGTCGTTCACCAGGTTGTCCGGGTTGTTCACCGCGATGGTCACCATGGACAAGGTCAGGGTCACCGAGCAGGCCAGAATCCCGATGATGATCCACGGCCAAAGGTGCTTGTACCAGGGACTTGCGGCAGTTGCTGCGGGCATGATCACTTCTCTCAACGAATTTGGGGGCCGATGAATCGGCTCTTGGCTTCAACATGAACGCTGTCGTCATCGGCATCCTTGAGGATGAATTTCACCTCGTTGGTGCTCGATGGCAGTTGTTCCGGTGCACTGGACAGCTCCACTGGCTGGCTGAAAATTTCCCCGGCGGCGACTTTGATCTCGCGCTTGCCTTGCAGCTTGAGGTCCGGCAGGCCGGTGGCTTCCAGCACGTAGGTGTGGTCGCGCTGATCCTTGTTCATGATCTTCAGGCTGTAGACGTTTTCGATCCGGCCCTCGGCGTTCTCGCGGTACAGCACGCGGTCTTTGCTGACGTCGAAACCGACCAGCGAGCGCATGAAGAACGCGGTGATCAACAACGAGATCATCGCCAGCAGCACCACGGCATAGCCGATCAGGCGCGGGCGCAGTTTATGGGTTTTTTGCCCGGACAGGTTGTGCTCGGTGGTGTAGCTGATCAGGCCGCGCGGGTAATCCATCTTGTCCATGATGGCGTCGCAGGCGTCGATACAGGCGGCACAGCCGATGCACTCGATTTGCAGGCCATCGCGGATGTCGATGCCAGTCGGGCAAACCTGTACGCACATGGTGCAGTCGATGCAATCGCCCAGGCCTTGAGCCTTGTAGTCGATGCCTTTCTTGCGCGGGCCACGGGACTCACCGCGGCGTGGATCGTAGGAAACGATCAGCGTGTCTTTGTCGAACATCACGCTTTGGAAGCGCGCGTACGGGCACATGTAAATGCACACCTGCTCGCGCAACCAGCCGGCGTTGCCGTAGGTGGCGAGGGTGAAGAAACCGACCCAGAAATACGACCAGCCATCCGCTTCGCCGGTGAAGAAGTCGAATACCAGCTCACGGATCGGCGAGAAGTAACCGACGAAGGTCAGGCCGGTGACAAACCCGATCAGCAGCCACATCGAATGTTTGCTGAGCTTGCGCAGGAATTTGTTGGCGCTCATCGGCGCTTTGTCGAGCTTGATGCGCTGGTTGCGGTCGCCTTCGGTGACCTTTTCGCACCACATGAAGATCCATGTCCAGACGCTCTGCGGGCAGGTGTAACCGCACCACACGCGACCGGCGTAGACCGTAATGAAGAACAGGCCGAAGGCACTGATGATCAAAATCCCCGACAGCAGGATGAAGTCCTGAGGCCAGAAGGTTGCGCCAAAAATAAAGAATTTACGCTCCGGCAGGTTCCACCAGACAGCTTGGTGGCCGCCCCAGTTCAGCCACACCGTGCCGAAATACAACAGAAACAAAAAGGCGCCGCCCATCATCCGCAGGTTACGGAACAAACCCGTGAAGGCGCGGGTGTAGATCTTTTCTCGAGAGGCGTAGAGGTCGACGCTGTTGTTCGCGTTCTTGTTGGGTGGAGTGACGTCGTGTACCGGAATCTGGTTGCTCATCATTGCATCCCACGGCAGTGGAAAAATGCCTCGGTCAGTACATGCCGACCGCGGTCAAAAGGGGTGGTGCAGTGGCGCAATGATACGCCTGAAGCTCTAGCACAAGGGTGCGACCTTTGGTCGCGTTGGGAAAAAAACCTGAATGGTGTAGCAGATGTAACAAAACGTGATGCAGATCAATTGACTTGTGAAGTATGGACGAATTTTGGGGGGCAGGGCTCGTTCAGTTGCAGATTTCATGCTTGGGGTCGGTGAAGGGGCAAGCCTTTTGCCTTTGATTGTCTGGCACCCGGTTCGCTGTTTGACGATAAATACCGGCCTTTAATAGTGTTGGAAATTTCAGTGAGTGAAATACTATTAATTAATTAGAGGGGGCGTTGCGTGTTTTGTTTTTGAGGGTTTTGGCATAAGTTTGTTTTCGGCGAAGAGTCGCCGTTCTTATTTGGTTTTGATGGAAATGGAATTCTATGAAGTTGTTAACAAAGAGTGGCTTTATTGTCGGCCTCATGATGGCTTCAATAGCCAGTTATGCGGCGTATGTGCCGAGCATTATAAATCCGGAATTTGCGGTGTTTACTTCTGATCCGCAATACCCCTGGACAGATAAAACAGATGCTGGCGTAGAAGAATCGGATTCTGAACAGCAGGCCCGATCCCGAACGTTGATCGAAAGCCAGTATTCCGATATTGCTCATTTCAGGAAGAGTCGTCCGTGGATGGAAGTTCCTGTCATGATCAACGGTGATATTACGGCGTATGGTCACGGCTGGCAGCGCTCCTATATTCGCTCGGTGCAGAAGAAGTATTTCGGTAGCGATTTTGTCTACGGGCTGGGTAATCATGATTATGAAAATCTCGATTGTTTTTCCGCGAGTTGTGCTGCGGGCAGCATTACCGACTTCGAGGAACATCATCGCGATAAAGTGGGGAGTTTCGATTTAAAAATCAGTGGTCCTTTCTTTAATAAGCTGTATTCCGGAAGTCTCGCCTGGTCCAGAGATGTTGGGGATGTGCATTTTGTTCAGTTGAACAACGAGCCGACGTACTCGGATCGAATTTCCCATCCCTTGAACCCGACGACCTTCGAGATCACGGACTCACTGGATTGGTTGGAGCAGGATTTGAAGACGGCCCGTGCCAAAGGTCAGATCATCCTTCTAAATATGCATAAACCAGGTTACTGGAAAGGCGATTCGGAGCAGGTCACCAGGTTCCGCAAGATAATCGCGGACAATAAGGTCACTGCAGTCTTCGCTGGTCATCTACACGAGGACGCCGGAGGATTTCAGGGTGGATACTACTTTGGCGATGTGCCCTTATTCCTGAGCGGCGCGGCGTCACAGCAGACGTACTTGATTGCCAGCTTTTCGCAAGACCGGAAATCGATGACCGTTGACCTTGTCAAAGGGAATCACTGGCCGAGTCGCACCTTCGTGGCCACGGTTGCGGTCAGGTAAACTTTCGCTACCGGCCCATAACGAAAAAGGCCCCGCCAATTCACATTGGCGGGGCCTTTTTTTGTTGCTTCAAGCGTGTGTCTTACTGAGCGTCTGCCGCCGGAGCCTTCTCGCCGTGAGACAGGCTGTAGACGTAAGCGGCCAGCAAGTGAACCTTGTCGTTGCCTTGCAGCTGCTCTTGCGCAGGCATCTGGCCCTGACGGCCGTAACGGATGGTCTGCTGCAGTTGAGCGAAGCTCGAACCGTAGATGAACGCGGCCGGGTGGGTCAGGTTAGGGGCGCCCATTGCTGGCGTACCTTTACCTTCCGGACCGTGGCAAGCCACGCAGTTGGCGGCGAACAACTTCTGGCCGGCAACCGGGTCAGCCTTGGTGCCTTCCGGCAGTTTGCGGCCATCGAGGTTGGTCAGGACAAAGGCAGCGACATCGGAAACGCCTTGCTCGCCGATTACGTCAGCCCACGCCGGCATGACGGCGTGACGGCCGCCCATGATGGTGGTCTTGATGGTGGCAGGCTCGCCGCCCCAGCGCCAGTCGGCGTCGGTCAGGTTAGGGAAGCCGTAAGCGCCTTTGGCGTCGGAACCGTGGCAGACCGAGCAGTTGGAGGCGAACAGGCGGCCACCCATCTTCAGGGCTTGCGGGTCTTTGGCGACTTCTTCGATTGGCATGGAGGCGAACTTGGCGAAGATCGGACCGAACTTGGCGTCCGACTTGGCCATTTCCTTTTCCCACTCGTGAACGCCGGTCCAGCCGGTCTGGCCGTTGGCGAACGCAGTCTGCTTCTCGTTATCGAGGTAGTTGTAACCCGGCAGCAGGCCTTTCCAGTTGCCCAGGCCCGGGTACAGCACCAGGTAACCCAAGGCAAAAATGATGGTGCCCACGAACAGCATGAACCACCATTTTGGCAGTGGGTTGTCGTACTCCTCGATCCCGTCGAAGGAGTGGCCAACCGTTTCTTCCGTCTGCTCGGCGCGCTGGCCCTTGCGGGTGGACAGCAGCAGCCAGGTCAGGGCGAAGATGGTGCCGAGACTGAGGACTGTGACGTACAGACTCCAGAACGTAGTCATTCTTTGTTACTCCTAGAAGCTTGCTCGACGTGCTTGATGGCTTCGGGATCATCCGCGAAAGGCAGCAAGGTCGCGTCTTCAAACTCCGACTTGCGCTTGGGGCTGAACACCCACAACGCCAGACCGATAAAGGCCACCATCACAACAACGGTGCCCAGGCCACGAATCATCCCGATATCCATCTAAATCACCGTTTGCTTTTGATGATGGTGCCCAGGCCTTGCAGATAGGCCACCAGCGCGTCCATTTCGGTTTTGCCCTTCACAGCATCCTTGGCGCCGGCGATGTCTTCGTCGGTGTAAGGGACGCCGAGCGTGCGCAAGACTTCCATTTTCTTGGCGGTGTCTTTGCCGTCGAGCTTGTTTTCCACGAGGAACGGGTAGGCCGGCATTTTCGACTCAGGCACTACGTTGCGCGGGTTGTACAAGTGCGCACGCTGCCAGTCATCGGAGTAACGACCGCCGACACGGGCCAGGTCCGGACCGGTACGCTTGGAACCCCACAGGAACGGGTGGTCCCAGACGCTTTCACCGGCAACCGAGTAGTGGCCGTAACGTTCGGTTTCGGCGCGGAACGGACGGATCATCTGCGAGTGGCAGCCGACACAGCCGTTGGCGATGTAAATGTCGCGGCCTTCCAGTTCAAGCGCAGGGCGAGGCTTCATGCCTTCGACCGGCTTGTTGGTAACGTCCTGGAAAAACAGCGGAACGATCTGGGTCAGGCCGCCGATGCTGACGGCGATAACCATGAAGAAGGCCAGCAGGCCAATGTTCTTCTCGACTGCTTCATGCTTCATCAGTGAGCTCCAACTACAGCAATCTGTTCAGCAGCTTTGGCTTCAGCCGGGTTCGAGGCACGTACGGTACGCCATACGTTGTAGGCCATGAACAGCATGCCGCTGGCGAAGAACGCACCGCCCAGGGCGCGAACGATGAAACCAGGATGGCTGGCTTGCAGCGCTTCGACGAACGAGTAGGTGAGGGTGCCGTCGTCGTTGATTGCGCGCCACATCAGACCCTGGGTAATGCCGTTGACCCACATCGAAGCGATGTACAGAACGGTACCGATGGTCGCGAGCCAGAAGTGCGTGTTGATCAGGCCGACGCTGTGCATCTGCGCACGACCGAACAGTTTCGGGATCATGTGGTAGATCGCGCCGATCGAGATCATCGCTACCCAGCCCAAGGCACCGGCGTGTACGTGGCCGATGGTCCAGTCGGTGTAGTGAGACAGCGAGTTGACGGTCTTGATGGCCATCATCGGGCCTTCGAAGGTCGACATGCCGTAGAACGCCAGCGACACGACCAGGAAGCGCAGGATCGGGTCGGTGCGCAGCTTATGCCAGGCGCCCGAGAGGGTCATCATGCCGTTGATCATGCCGCCCCAGCTCGGAGCCAGCAGGATGATCGACATCGCCATGCCCAGGGACTGAGCCCAGTCCGGCAGCGCGGTGTAGTGCAGGTGGTGCGGACCGGCCCAGATGTACAGGGTGATCAACGCCCAGAAGTGCACGATCGACAGGCGATAGGAGTAGATCGGACGCTCGGCCTGCTTCGGAACGAAGTAGTACATCATCCCCAGGAAGCCGGTGGTCAGGAAGAAACCTACGGCGTTGTGGCCGTACCACCACTGGATCATCGCGTCAGTCGCACCCGAGTAAGCGGAGTAAGACTTGAACAGGCTGACCGGCAGCGACATGTGGTTGACGATGTGCAGCATCGCGGTCACGACAATGAACGCGCCGTAGAACCAGTTACCGACATAGATGTGCTTGGTCTTGCGCTTGACGATGGTGCCAAAGAACACCAGTGCGTAAACGATCCAGACAATAGCCAGCAAAATTGCCAGCGGCCATTCCAGTTCCGCGTATTCCTTGGTCGTGGTGTAGCCCAGCGGCAATGTAATGCCGGCTCCGACGATCACCGCTTGCCATCCCCAGAAGTGGAAGGCCGCGAGGCTGTCGGAAATCAGTCGCGTTTGGCAGGTTCGCTGCACGACGTAATAAGAAGTGGCAAACAGTGCACAACCACCGAAGGCGAAAATCACCAGGTTGGTGTGCAACGGGCGTAAGCGTCCAAAAGTCGTCCACGGCAGACCGAAGTTCAATTCCGGCCATACAAGCTGTGAGGCGATGAAGACACCGAGCCCCATGCCAAGGATCCCCCAGACCACCGTCATGATGGCGAACTGGCGGACTACCTTATAGTTATAAGCAGTCGGACTGATTGCTGTGCTCATTCTAAGGTTCCACGGTTTGGGTGTTTTATTAGGAGTAAAAATCGGCCGCAAGTATGGAGAAAGCAGGGGGTCATTGCAACGCGCCATGACCTGGGTCAATGCTTTCAAAAGCTGATTCTGCGGCCTTTCCATGCGCCGCGTAAGGACAAAATCACCCAAGGGCAAAATGTCGCAGCGGACGAAAATGAGAAGGGGGTCCGGTCAGATGTAACGGGGTGTGTTCAAACGCAACGATCGGGTGACCGACGGCAATTGGCGCGACAGCCGGTATCTACCAGCCTTTGCGGCTTGCCATTGAGCAGAATCGTCGAACACATCGGCTAAAAACGACCTGGAACCGGCTCATGCCAGTCCGCACCGAGCAAGCTTAGACCCGAATCTGGTGAACCGAAAGAAAGAGCGTGGGGAGGGTGCGACAATGGGTCGCAAAGAAGCAGTTGCAAGCTTCAAGCTGCAAGCTTCAAGAAGATCTCGTCGCTTGCAGCCTTTGCTTTTGTCTTTACTTGACGCTTATAGCTTGAACCTTGCCGCTCAACTGCTCATCACCTTTCGAAAGGCTATAAACATAAGCCGCGAGCAGTTGCACCTTATCGTTGCCGAGCAATTCGTTCTGCGCCGGCATATGGCCCTGGCGGCCATGGCGAATGGTCTGTTGCAGCTGCGCCAGGCTTGTACCGTAAATAAAACCGGCCGGGTGCGTCAGATTCGGCGCGCCCATGGCTTCTGTGCCCTGGCCTTTTGCCCCATGACAGGCGACGCAGGTGGTACTGAACAGTTGCTGTCCGGCTTGCAGGTCGGCGCCGCTGTCGGCAGGCAACGGCAGGCCGGCGAGGTCGTGACGCACATAAGCGGCGACATTCTTCACGCCGGTCTCACCGAGGATTTCACCCCAGGCCGGCATCGCGGCCATGCGCCCGCCCATGATCGTGGTTTTGATCGTGTCGGCCATACCACCCCAGCGCCAATCGCTGTCCGTCAGGTTCGGGAAACCAAATGCACCCTTGGCGTCCGAGCCGTGGCAGACCGAGCAATTGGACGCAAACAGGCGCCCGCCCATCTTCAGCGCTTGCGGGTCCTTGGCCACTTCTTCCACGGGCATCGCAGCGAATTTGGCGAAGATCGGCCCGAACTTCGCGTCGGCCTTGTCCATCTCCTTTTCCCATTCGTGCACGCCAGTCCAGCCGTTTTCATAGCCCGGCAGAATGCCTTTCCAGTTGCCCAGGCCCGGGTAAAGAATCAAATAACCGACGGCAAACACCAGCGTGCCGGCGAACAGCATGAACCACCACTGCGGCAGCGGGTTGTCGTACTCCTCGATGCCGTCGAAGCTGTGGCCCATGGTCTGGTCGACGCTGCCCTTGGTTTCGCCCTTGCGGGTGCCGATCAGCAACCAGGTCAGGCCGATCAGGCTGCCGATAGTCAGTACGCAGATCCACGTACTCCAGAAGGTGGTCATGGCCGGGTACTCCTTGTTTCAGGTTCTTGGGTGGCGTCATCGGGTTTCGGTTCGTCGGCGAACGGCAACAGGCGCGCTTCGGCGAATTCCGGGTTGCGCTTGCTGTTGAACACCCACAGCGTCAGGCCGACGAAGGCCACAAACACCACGACCGTGCCTAAGCCTCGAATCATTCCACTGCTCATTTCAACGACCATGGCTCACCTCTTGCTCTTGATGGCAGTGCCGAGCACTTGCAGGTAAGCGACCAAGGCGTCCATTTCGGTCTTGCCCTTGAGCGAAGCGGTGGCCCCGGCGATGTCATCGTCGGTGTACGGCACGCCCAAGGTGCGCATGGCGCGAATCTTGGTTTCGGTGTGGCTGCTGTCGAGCTGATTGGCCACCAGCCATGGATAGGCAGGCATTTTCGATTCCGGCACCACGTTGCGCGGGTTGTACAAGTGCGCGCGGTGCCAGTCTTCCGAGTAGCGACCGCCGACCCGCGCCAGGTCCGGCCCGGTACGTTTCGAGCCCCAGAGGAACGGGTGATCCCAGACGCTTTCGCCGGCGACCGAGTAGTGGCCGTAGCGTTCGGTCTCGGCCCGGAACGGGCGGATCATCTGCGAGTGACAACCCACGCAACCTTCGCGGATGTAAATGTCGCGACCTTCCAGTTGCAGGGCGGTGTAGGGCTTCATGCCTTCCACCGGTTTGTTGGTCACGTCCTGAAAGAACAGCGGGACGATCTGGGTCAGGCCGCCGATGCTCACGGCCAGCACCATCAACAACAGCAACAGGCCGACGTTTTTCTCGATTGTTTCGTGTTTCATGGCGGACTCCTCAAGCCATCTGCGCGGCAGCGGCGACGTCGGCAGGCTGCGAGGCCCGTACGGTGCGCCAGGTGTTGTAAGCCATCAGGAACATGCCGCTGAGAAAGATCGCACCGCCCACCAGTCGCACGACGAAGCCTGGGTGGCTGGCCACCAGGGTTTCGACGAAGGAGTAGGTCAGCGTGCCGTCTTCGTTGACTGCGCGCCACATCAGGCCCTGGGCGATGCCGTTGACCCACATCGAGGCGATGTAGAGCACGGTGCCGATGGTGGCGAGCCAGAAGTGCGCGTTGATCAGGCCGATGCTGTGCATCTGCTCGCGACCGAAGATTTTCGGGATCATGTGGTACAGCGCGCCGATGGAAATCATCGCCACCCAGCCGAGTGCTCCGGCGTGAACGTGGCCGATGGTCCAGTCGGTGTAGTGGGAGAGGGCGTTAACCGTCTTGATCGCCATCATCGGCCCTTCGAAGGTCGACATGCCGTAGAACGCCAGCGACACCACGAGGAAGCGCAGGATCGGGTCGCTGCGCAACTTATGCCAGGCGCCCGAGAGGGTCATCATGCCGTTGATCATGCCGCCCCAGCTTGGCGCCAGCAGGATCAGCGACATCACCATGCCCAGCGACTGTGCCCAGTCCGGCAGTGCGGTGTAGTGCAAGTGGTGCGGGCCGGCCCAGATGTACAGGGTGATCAGCGCCCAGAAGTGCACGATCGACAGGCGATAGGAATACACCGGGCGCTCGGCCTGTTTCGGCACGAAGTAATACATCATCCCGAGGAAACCGGCGGTGAGGAAAAAGCCCACCGCGTTGTGGCCGTACCACCACTGGACCATGGCGTCGGTCGCACCGGAATACACCGAGTAGGACTTGGTGAAACTCACCGGCAACTCAAGGTTGTTGACGATATGCAGAATCGCCACGGTGATGATGAACGCACCGAAGAACCAGTTGCCGACGTAGATGTGTTTGGTCTTGCGCTTGGCCAGCGTGCCGAAGAACACGATGGCGTAGGCGACCCAGACGATGGTGATCAGAATGTCGATCGGCCATTCCAGCTCGGCGTATTCCTTGGAACTGGTGTAACCCAGCGGCAGGCTGATCGCCGCCAACAGGATCACCAGTTGCCAGCCCCAGAAGCAGAACGCGGCGATTTTCGGCGCAAACAGCTGTGTCTGGCAGGTGCGTTGCACCGAATAGAACGAACTGGCGAACAGGGCGCAACCGCCGAACGCGAAGATCACCGCGTTGGTGTGCAACGGGCGCAACCGGCCGAAACTGGTCCACGGCAAATTGAAGTTGAGTTCGGGCCAGACCAATTGGGCCGCGAGAAAAACCCCGAGCCCCATGCCGACGATGCCCCACACCACCGTCATAATGGCGAATTGGCGGACCACCTTGTAGTTGTAGGCGGTACTGATAGAAGTGTTCATGGTTCCCCATCCACGGTTCAGCTGAAGTGAAGTCGTCTGCGCAAGGCAATGACGCTCCCTTCGGCCGGAGTTATAGGCAGACTAAAAGCGAGGCAAGCATGGACAAACAGCACAAGGCCGGTATTGACGGGGATCAATGGGCGCAGTGCGTGCAGGATCATGGATGGTTGTGGAATGCGGCTACAGGGCCGGCATCGACGACGTTGATCCTTGCCCATGGCGCCGGAGCGCCGATGGACAGCGACTGGATGAACGACATGGCCGCACGCCTTGCTGCGCTGGGCGTCAACGTGTTGCGCTTCGAGTTTCCATACATGGCGCAACGGCGTGTTGATGGGGGTAAGCGACCACCCAATCCGGCGCCGAAACTGCTGGAATGCTGGCGTGAGGTGTATGCCGTGGTGCGACGCCATGTCACTGGGTGCCTGGCCATGGGTGGCAAGTCCATGGGCGGGCGGATGGCCAGTCTGTTGGCTGATGAACTCGGTACGGATGCGTTGGTTTGCCTGGGTTATCCGTTTTATGCGGTGGGGAAGCCGGAGAAACCTCGGGTCGAACACTTGGCCGGACTCAAGACGCGCACGTTGATTGTGCAGGGCGAGCGCGATGCGCTGGGTAATCGTGAGGCGGTCGAGGGTTATGCGTTATCGCCGAATATCGAGGTGTTGTGGCTGGCGGCAGGGGATCATGACTTGAAACCGCTGAAGGCTTCGGGGTTTACGCATGAGCAGCATTTGGCGGCTGCGGCTGGGAAGGTGGTTGGGTTTCTTCGCTAATAGTAATGGTAGCGGCCTCTTCGCGAACGGGCTCGCTCGCGAAGAGGCCGGTCTGACAAAGTTAAGTGAGTTTAAAGCTACCTGTTACCTTCAACTTGTGCCCATTGAAGCTTGCCTCGAAAACGCCGTGGGTTGTTTTTTTCAAGGGATCAAGGCTGATCGTCACCTTGGCTTCATTTGAGACTATGTAATCAGTCCCGAATTTACCGCGTGTGGGGTCCGAGTAAATGAATACAATGAAAAAATTTATTCCTTGTTCATAGGTTTGGTCCACAATTTCATTTTGGATGCCGCCGAGCAATACGTTGAGGGTTCCATTCTGTTTTGCGTCGTTTAAATCCGACCATCCGGCAATATTCCAATTGCCTTCGCCGGTTTTAACAAGTTCACAGCCATCGGCGGTGGTTTCTTTCGCATCGCTGTCAAACTTCCATTTGAAAAAATTTTCAGGGTTTTGAGTCGTCTTTTGGTGAGAGATAATAGTAGGTCTGCTCATTTTTAATCCCTGCTCTTTTATCTAGGTAAACATGAGTTGCCACTGCGTTGCAGTGATGCATCTATTAAATATGCTCATGTTTGTATAGTGTCTACTGTCAAGGTTGACAGTAGACACTAACGTTTAAAGGTGCATTCCAAGGCAAATGATCGGAGCAGGTTAAATTTCAAGCAAAAAAAACCGGTGATTTCACCGGTTTTTTTGACGCCACCACTAACGTCGGATGTCGATTTTAGCGATTAAACCGCTCCACCAACGAATACTGCGTATTAGCCGTCTTCGTCAGCTCTTCACTCAACAACGCCGAGTTCTGCGCCTGTTCCGACGTCTGGTCAGCCAGTTGCGAGATGTTGCTGATGTTGCGGCTGATCTCTTCAGCTACTGCACTTTGCTCTTCGGTCGCCGCCGCGATCTGGGTGGTCATGTCGGTGATGTTGGCCACCGCTTCGCTGATCCCCACCAGCGCCTGATCCGCTTCCAGTACCCGCGCCACCCCTTCTTCGGCCTGGCGATGCCCGGCTTCCATGGTTTGCACCGCCGTGCTCGCGGTTTGCTGCAGCTTGGCAATCAGGGCGTGGATCTGCCCGGTGGATTCACTGGTGCGCTGCGCCAGTTGACGAACCTCGTCAGCCACCACCGCAAAACCACGGCCCATCTCCCCGGCGCGGGCCGCTTCGATGGCGGCGTTCAAGGCCAGCAAGTTGGTCTGGTCGGCGATCCCTTTGATCACATCGACCACGCCGCCGATTTCGTCGCTGTCCTTGGCCAGTTGAGTCACGGTCAGGCCGGTTTCACCCACCACCACCGACAGACGCTGGATGGCATCGCGGGTTTCCCCGGCGATGTCGCGGCCGCGACCGGTCAGGCGATTGGCCTCCTGGGTGGCGTCGGCGGTGCGCTGTACGTGGCTGGCGACTTCCTGAGTGGTGGCGGCCATCTGGTTGACGGCGGTGGCCACTTGCTCGGTTTCGACGCGCTGACGTTCCAGGCCGCTGGAGCTGTTGTGCGCCAGGGTATCGGACTGTTTCGCTTGTTCGGTCAGGTGCTCGGCGGTGTCCTGCAGACGGGTCAGGCAGGTTTTCAGACGGGCTTCCTGGCTGAGGATCGACATTTCCAGGCGCGCCTGGGCGCCGCGGCTGTCGGTGTACATCTGTGCGATCAACGGGTCGGACGTGGTTTGCCCGGCCAGGACCAGCAGGCGCTTGAGACCACGCTGCTGCCAGCTCAGCCCCATCAGGCCCAACGGCACCGACAGGCTGGCCGCCAGGGCAAAGCCCCAATGGGAATTCAGCGTCGCACCGATCATGAAACTCAATTGGCTGACCAGAATGAACGGCAGCCAGTCCTGAAGCACCGGCAGCCATTTATCAGTCGATGGAATGGCGGACTTGCCCTGGTTGATGCGTTGGTAGAGCGCTTCGGCACGCTGGATCTGTTCGGTGGTGGGTTTGATCCGCACCGACTCGTAACCGATCACCTGGTTGCCCTCGAACACCGGTGTCACGTAGGCGTTAACCCAATAGTGATCACCGTTCTTGCAGCGATTCTTGACGATGCCCATCCATGGCAAGCCTTGTTTCAGAGTGCCCCACATGTGCGCGAACACGGCGGCCGGGACGTCGGGGTGACGGACCAGGTTGTGCGGTGCGCGGACCAGTTCCTCACGAGAAAACCCGCTGATCTCGACGAACGCGTCGTTGCAGTAGGTGATCACGCCCTTGGCATCGGTGGTGGAAATCAACCGTTGCTGTGCCGGGAAGGTCCGTTCGCGTTGGGTAATGGGCTGGTTGTTACGCATGGCTAATTCAATCCGCAAGGCTTTGAAAGGTTGTCGGCGGTGTCAGGAATTAGTTGAAATTATTTTTCAATAATCAGCGCTGCGTCGCAAAATGAGCATTGCCTCAACCCGCGAGCATCGGATAGGTGAACAGCGCGAAGTGCAGCAGGTTCAGGCCGAAATGGGTGGCAATGGCGGCACCCAAACCGCCGAAACGATAGGCCAGGCCGTACCCGACACCGGCGAGGCTCGCCAACAGCACCCATTGCCAGCCAGCACCCACATGCACCAGGCCGAATAGCAACGACGCGAGCAGCAGGGCGAGGTTTTCGCCATAGGGCAGGTGTTTGAAGCTACGGCTCAGGCCGCCCTGGATGTAGCCTCGGAACAGCGCTTCCTCAACCAGCGTGACTAGCAACAGATTGTTCAGCAGCCACAGCCAGGCCTGGTCTGGCCACTTCGGCGCCCAACTGATCATGCCCAGCAACAGCGCCCCACCCAAGGCCAGTACGGCACACAGCGTCAGGGCCAGGGCGGTGGCGTAAACGCCCAGGCGCCAGGAGCGCCGGCCGACAATCCATGGACATACCAGCAGTAGCCAGAAGCCGATCAGCGGTTTGTCCTGATTCAGGTACATGGAAAACGGCACGGCATCGGCGGTGAGGTATTGAGGGGCGATCGCGCGACCGTTGAAGAACCCGGGGAGCCAGTGCATCGCCAGCGACATGGCCAGGAAGATGAACAGGCCGTGACCGAAGTAACGGACGATCGGGAGTTTTTGCTGGCGGACGGCGGCACCGGCCGCTAACAGCAAGGCGATGGTGATCAAGGCCAGCCAGCTGAGTTGGCCGTAGGTCAAAGCGAGGCTGAAGCCAAGGGAGAGAAGGGCCAGGTAGGTCCATGGCAGGGCGATCATTGAGCATCCTTAATGTGCAAAATTTTGCGGCATACGCCGGCCCCCTGTAGGAGTGAGCCTGCTCGCGATAGCGGAGTGTCAGGCGACATTGATGTTGAATGTACCGCCCTCATCACGAGCAGGCTCACTCCTACAGAGGTTTTGTGTTGGGTATGCAAAAGCGGGGGGATTATGGGCCGTTTGCGGCACAAACAAAAACACCGCCCGAAGGCGGTGTCTTTGTCAGCAGGCCTTTATGAGGCAATCAACTGGCGCAGCACATAGTGCAAAATCCCGCCGGACTTGAAGTACTCGACCTCATTGAGCGTATCGATGCGGCACAGCACGTCGATCTTTTCCTTACTGCCATTTTCACGGGTGATCACCAGCGTCAGGTTCATCCGCGGCGTCAGCTCCACACCGGTCAACCCTAGGATATCCAGGGTTTCCTTGCCGGTCAGGTTCAGGCTCTTGCGGTTCTGATCCAGCTTGAACTGCAACGGCAACACGCCCATGCCGACCAGGTTGGAGCGGTGAATTCGCTCGAAACTTTCCGCGATGACCGCTTTCACGCCCAGCAGGTTAGTGCCCTTGGCCGCCCAGTCGCGGCTTGAACCGGTGCCGTATTCTTGACCGGCAATTACCACCAGCGGCGTGCCTGACGTTTGATAACGCATGGCCGCGTCGTAGATCGGCATTTTCTCCATCGTAGGAATATAGAAAGTGTTGCCGCCTTCCTCGCCGCCAAGCATTTCGTTGCGGATACGAATGTTGGCGAAGGTGCCGCGCATCATCACTTCATGGTTGCCGCGACGTGAACCGTAGGAGTTGAAGTCCCGCGGCTCCACGCCTTTGTCGCGCAAGTACTCACCGGCCGGGCTGTCGGCCTTGATATTGCCGGCGGGGGAGATGTGGTCGGTGGTCACCGAGTCGCCGAGCAGCGCCAGTACCCGCGCCCCGGCGACGTCCTTGACTTCCGGCGGCGGGCCGCCGATGTCGTCGAAGAACGGCGGATGCTGGATGTAGGTCGAATCGTCCTGCCACACATAGGTCGCCGCTTGTGGCACCTGGATGGCTTGCCATTGCTCGTCGCCGGCAAACACTTCGGCGTATTCCTTGTGGAACATCGCCGTGTTGACCTGACTCACTGAATCGGCAATTTCCTTGCTGCTCGGCCAGATGTCCCGCAAGTACACCGGATTGCCGTCCTTGTCATCGCCCAGCGGCTCACGGCTGATGTCGATGCGCACCGTACCGGCTAGCGCATAGGCAACGACCAGCGGCGGGGAGGCCAGCCAGTTGGTTTTCACCAGTGGATGCACGCGTCCCTCAAAGTTGCGGTTACCCGACAACACCGAAGCAACGGTCAGGTCGGCGGCCTGAATGGCTTTTTCAATCGGCTCCGCCAATGGGCCGGAGTTGCCGATGCACGTGGTGCAACCGTAGCCGACCAGCGCAAAACCCAGTTCATCGAGGTATTGAGTCAGGCCCGCTGCCTTGTAGTAGTCGGTGACCACTTTCGAACCGGGCGCCAGTGAACTCTTGACCCACGGTTTGCGCTTGAGGCCTTTCTCCACAGCCTTTTTCGCCACCAGACCCGCCGCCATCATCACGCTCGGGTTGGAGGTGTTGGTGCAGGACGTGATCGCGGCAATCACCACCGCTCCGTTTTTCAGGCGGTAGGTCTGGCCGTCGTGTTCGTAATCGGCTTCACCGGCCAAGTCCGCGTTGCCCACTGCGACACCGCCGCCGCCCTCACTTTCCAGGCGTCCTACTTCCTTGCTGGTGGGTTTGAATTGCAGGTCGATGAAGTCCGTGAACGCCTGCGCGACATTGGGCAGGGAAACACGGTCCTGCGGACGTTTAGGGCCGGCGAGGCTGGCTTCGACGCTGGTCATGTCCAGCGCCAGGCTGTCGGTGAAGATCGGTTCCTTGCCCGGCAGGCGCCACAGGCCTTGAGCCTTGCAGTAGGCCTCGACCAGTTTCACCGTTTCCGGTGGTCGGCCGGACAGGCGCAAATACTCCAGCGTCACATCGTCCACCGGGAAGAAGCCGCAAGTGGCGCCGTATTCAGGGGCCATGTTGGCGATGGTCGCGCGGTCGGCCAGCGGCAGGTCGGCGAGGCCGTCGCCGTAGAACTCGACGAACTTGCCGACCACGCCTTTCTTGCGCAGCATCTGGGTGACGGTCAGCACCAGGTCGGTGGCGGTGATGCCTTCCTTGAGTTTGCCGGTGAGTTTGAAACCGATGACTTCGGGAATCAGCATCGACACCGGTTGGCCGAGCATCGCCGCTTCCGCTTCGATCCCGCCGACGCCCCAGCCGAGCACGCCGAGGCCGTTGATCATGGTGGTGTGGGAGTCGGTGCCGACCAGTGTGTCGGGGAAAGCGTAGGTGCGGCCATCCTCGTCCTTGGTCCAGACCGTGCGTCCGAGGTATTCAAGGTTGACCTGGTGGCAGATCCCGGTGCCCGGCGGCACCACGCTGAAGTTGTGGAAGGCGCTCTGGCCCCAACGCAAGAACGCATATCGCTCACCATTGCGTTGCATCTCGATGTCGACGTTCTGCTCGAAGGCGCTGGCACTGGCGAATTTGTCGACCATCACCGAGTGATCGATCACCAGGTCCACCGGCGACAGCGGGTTGATGCGTTGCGGGTCGCCGCCAGCCTTGGCCATGGCGGCGCGCATGGCGGCCAGGTCGACCACGGCGGGCACGCCGGTAAAGTCCTGCATTAGCACGCGGGCGGGGCGGTACTGGATTTC
This sequence comes from Pseudomonas sp. URMO17WK12:I12, assembly GCF_000514395.1. Taxonomy (NCBI): domain Bacteria; kingdom Pseudomonadati; phylum Pseudomonadota; class Gammaproteobacteria; order Pseudomonadales; family Pseudomonadaceae; genus Pseudomonas; species Pseudomonas sp. URMO17WK12:I12. The sequence continues at coordinate 407,094 of NZ_AZVV01000003.1, read as the reverse complement.
GCGGTCGGAGCGACGCTCCTTGAGCCACGCGGCAATCGCCTTGAGGTCGGCGCCGGTGACGGTTTTTTCGTCTTCCCAGCGCAGCAGGTTTTCCAGCAGCACTTTCAACGACATGGGCAGCTTGTCGAGATCACCGAGGCTTTTGGCCGCGTCGGGCAGACTGAAATAATGGTAGGTCTTGTCGTCGACTTGCAGGGTTTTAAGGGTTTTCAGGCTATCGAGGGACGGCATTGAAATGACTCCTTTGGGTCCGCACGGCGACGGACTGGCGGGACGGACAGAGCTCTTAACCTAGCCCTGTTTGGACGTTAAGGCTAATAACTGGACTCTATGGTTAAGTCCAAGGTTCCGAACTCGGCTATCATGCGCCGGTTTTCGTGACAGGCTTTGCTACAGGGCAAGTTTGCGCATCGATTCATTGCCGATTGCCCAGGAGATTCAATGAACACCCTCTTTATGCATTGCCGGCCGGGCTTCGAAGGCGAAGTCTGTTCCGAGATTGCCGAACACGCCGCCCGCCTGAACGTGGCCGGTTATGCCAAGGCCAAAACCGCCAGCGCCTGCGCCGAGTTCATCTGCACCGAAGAAGATGGCGCCGAGCGCCTGATGCGTGGCCAGCGTTTCGCCGAGCTGATCTTCCCGCGCCAATGGGCGCGCGGGATCTTTATTGATCTGCCGGAAACCGACCGCATCAGCGTGATCCTGGCGCACATGGCGGACTTTCCGCTGTGCGGCAGCCTGTGGCTGGAAATGGTCGACACCAACGATGGCAAGGAACTGTCGAACTTCTGCAAGAAGTTTGAAGGTCACCTGCGCAAGGCGCTGATGGCCGCCGGCAAACTGGTGGAAGATGCGCACAAACCGCGTCTGCTGCTGACGTTCAAGAGCGGCCGTGAAGTGTTCATGGGCCTGGCCGAGTCGAACAACTCGGCGATGTGGCCGATGGGCATTCCGCGCCTGAAGTTCCCGCGTGAGGCACCAAGCCGTTCGACGCTGAAACTGGAAGAGGCCTGGCATCACTTCATCCCGCGTGACCAGTGGGATGAGCGTCTGCACAGTGACATGACCGGCGTCGATTTGGGCGCTGCCCCCGGCGGGTGGACCTGGCAACTGGTTAACCGCGGCATGCTGGTGACCGCCATCGACAACGGCCCGATGGCCGAAAGCCTGATGGACACCGGTCTGGTGCAACACTTGATGGCCGACGGTTTCACCTTCAAGCCCCGGCAGCCGGTGGACTGGATGGTTTGCGACATCGTCGAGAAGCCGGCGCGCAACGCCGCGATGCTGGAAGAGTGGATTGGCGAGGGGCATTGCCGGGAAGCGGTGGTCAACCTCAAACTGCCGATGAAGCAGCGTTATGCCGAGGTGAAGCGCTTGCTGGAACGCATCGCCGATGGGTTCAAGGAGCGCGGCATTCGGGTCGAGATCGGCTGTAAGCAGCTTTATCACGACCGGGAAGAAGTGACGTGCCACCTGCGCCGGCTGGATGTAAAGAAACCGAAATCCCGCTGATCCACACAACCCATTTGTGGGGAAGAGCTTTTGTGGGAGCCCCCATAGGGGCGGCTGTATGCCACAGATGACCGAAGACCCGGCAATGCGCGACAATGCCGGCCAGTTTCAGGAGTTAATCATGAGTGAAATGCTTGATACGCCGGTAGACGGCACCCTCGACGCCACCGGCCTCAACTGCCCGGAACCGGTCATGATGCTGCACCAGCACATCCGCGACCTGGTGCCCGGCGGCCTGCTCAAGGTGATTGCGACCGATCCGTCGACCCGTCGCGACATTCCCAAGTTCTGCGTGTTTCTTGACCACGAACTGGTGGCGCAGCACGAAGAGGCGGGCACCTACCTGTACTGGATTCGCAAGAAACTCGCTTAACCCGCCGAATGACTGATACGAATCCGCTTGCGTGCACTGCGCGCCAGGCGGATCGACAGCATCAGCGCCGCGCAGCTCAAGCCTACGATCAAACCTTGCCACAGCCCGCTCGGGCCACTGGGCGCACCCAGCCAATCGGTCAGGCCCAGCGCGTAACCCACCGGCAAACCAATCCCCCAATAGGCGAACAGCGTCAGGATCATCGTCACCCGCGTGTCCTGGTAACCGCGCAATGCGCCAGCTGCCGTCACCTGGATGGCATCGGAAAACTGGAACAGCGCCGAGTACACAATCAGCATCGCGGCCACTCGAATCACCGTCGGGTCAGCGGTGTAGATCGCTGCAATGTGCTCGCGCAGCAACAGCATCATGCTCGCGGACACGCAGGCATACGCCAGCGCCGTGCCCATGCCGACGCCCGCGGCGAAACGTGCCTCGCGTGGTTCCTGTCGACCGAGGGCCTGGCCGACCCGCACCGTCACGGCCATGCCGAGGGAGTAAGGGATCATGAACACCAGCGAGCTGAAGTTCAGGGCGATCTGATGGCCGGCGACCACGGTGGCGCCAAGGCTGCCGATCAGCAGCGCAATGACGGCAAAGATGCTCGATTCGGCGAACACCGCGATGCCGATCGGCAGGCCAATGCCCAGCAAGCGCTTGATCACCGACCATTGCGGCCAGTCGAAACGGCTGAACAACTGGCTCGACTGATACGCCGGCGCCCAGCGTTCCCAGCCGGCCATGCCCAGCGCCATCACCCACATCACAATCGCCGTGGCCCAGCCGCAACCGACACCGCCCATCGCCGGTACACCGAAGTGGCCATAGATGAAGATGTAATTGAGTGGAATGTTCAGCGCCAACCCGCACAGGCCCAGCACCATCGCCGGACGCGTACGCCCCAGGCCATCACTGAAGCAGCGCAACACATGGTAGAAGGCGACGGCGGGCAAGCCGCTGGCGATGCCGTGCAGGTATTGCATGCACGGGCCGATCAATTCGGGATCGACCTTCATCATGTGCAGGATCGGCTCGGCGCTGATCAGCATGCCGGTGGCCATCAAACCCACCACCAGGGCGAGCCACAGTGCCTGACGCACAATCGGCCCGATTTCGCTGTGGGTGCCGGCACCAAAGCGCTGGGCGACTTTTGGCGTGGTGGCCAGCAAGGTGCCGGTCATCAGCAGAAACACCGGCACCCAGATGGAGTTGCCCAGTGCGACCGCCGCCAGATCCCGAGGCCCGACCCGGCCCGCCATCACCGCATCGACAAACCCCATGGCAGTGGTTGCCAGTTGCGCGATCATGATCGGCAGCGCCAGGGTGAGCAGGTTTTTCAGCTCCAGGCGAACCCGGGCCGGGCGGGTGAGGGTGGTAGCGGCAAGGCGGTCAGTCACGGAATTCAAAGGCGAAACGTCCAAAGGTGTTGATGCGCAAGGCGATGCATTCTACGCCCTGACGCAGTGGTCAGGAAAAGTCCTGTGTTAGGGATTTGTAATCGTATTTCGGACGTTGCGAGATTCCCTGCGCAATGCTTGCTGGCTCACAAAGGTCATCTCCGCCTACACTGCCGATCCGCCAAAGGAGCCTGCCATGCTGATTGTTGCCGACGAAAATATCCCGCTGCTCGATGCCTTCTTCTCAGGGTTCGGTGAAATCCGCCGGGTACCGGGACGTTCCATCGACCGCGCCACCGTCGAACAAGCCGATGTGCTGCTGGTCCGCTCGGTGACCAACGTCAATCGTGCCTTGCTCGAAGGCAGCAACGTGCGCTTTGTCGGCACGTGCACCATCGGCACCGATCACCTGGACCTGGATTACTTTCAGCAAGCTGGCATCACCTGGTCCAGCGCGCCCGGCTGCAATGCCCGGGGTGTGGTCGACTACGTGCTCGGCAGTCTGCTGACCCTGGCTGAAATCGAAGGCGCTGACCTGACCCGGCGCACGTATGGCGTGGTCGGTGCCGGCGAAGTCGGCGGTCGTCTCGTCAAGGTCCTGCAAGGTCTGGGCTGGAACGTGCTGGTGTGCGATCCGCCCCGGCAGGCAGCTGAAGGCGGTGATTTTGTCAGCCTCGAACAGATCATCGAGCAGTGCGACGTCATCAGCCTGCACACACCTTTGAAGAAGCACGGCGCGCAGTCGACCTGGCATTTGTTCGATAAAAAACGCTTGGGTCAGCTCAAACCCGGCACCTGGCTGATCAACGCCAGTCGTGGCCCGGTGGTCGATAACGCCGCCCTGCGCCAAGTGCTGCTTGAGCGCGAAGACCTGCAAGCGGTGCTCGACGTTTGGGAAGGTGAACCTGAGGTCGACGTGGCGCTGGCGGAGTTGTGCGTGCTGGCGACGCCGCACATTGCCGGTTACAGCCTTGACGGCAAACAGCGTGGGACGGCGCAGATCTATCAGGCGTATTGCGCGTTTCTCGGGCAGCCGGCTCAGGTCAGCCTGAGTGATTTGCTGCCGGCACCGTGGTTGTCGCAAGTGACCCTGCATGCGCAGGCTGATCCGGCGTGGGCGCTGGCCATGCTGTGCCGTGGTGTGTACGACCCGCGCCGTGACGATGCGGATTTTCGCCGCAGTCTTGTAGGCAGTGTGAGCGAACAGCGTGCGGCGTTTGATGTGCTGCGCAAGCATTACCCGTCGCGTCGGGAGATTGATGGGTTGCAGGTGCGGATTGAGGGGGATTCGGCTGAGTTGCGCAGGATTGTGGCGGCGTTGGGGGCTTCGGCTGTATAGAGACCGAGTTGGCCCCATCGCGGGCAAGCCATGCTCCCACAGGTCTTGGGGCGTTCGCTGAATGGGTGGACGACTCAGCACCCTCAAAAATCACCCATAAAAAACCCGGCCAACCAGGGCCGGGTCAAGAAGACGGTGGCTATATCACTCTTGTTCGGCAGGCTTGACTAATCGCTTTTCCAGTTCGCTGCACGCTTTCTGGATCATGTCTTCAGTGATCGGTACTTCACGCCCATCGGCATCGATAATCGAGCACCCCAGAGACTGGTCTGGCTGTGTGCGGATCACTTGAATCTTGTCTTCGCTGCTGTTTTGCAAGGACATGGCCTGTCTCCTCTTCAGGTGTGTGCTTACTTTAGAACCTTCAGGTGACCGGGCTATGACAACTCCCTGCGATCTTTCCCGAACGGCAATGTCAGTCCACCAGAAATTTATAAACGTTGCCACCCGGACTTTAGACCAATAGCGTCTAGGGGCTAGTCGTCGCGGTCATAATTAACCTGACTCATTGTGATTTACAGCGTTCACCCGCTGACCGTGTAGGCTGGCGATATCAATGGCGTACTGGATAACCCTCGATGCTCTCTGCTCGTCACCGCCGCGCGATCCGCCTGACCCTTCGCTTTCTTGCGCCTTATCGCTGGCAAGCCTTTGGCGCCTTGCTCGCCTTGATTGTCACCGCCGGCATTACCTTGTCGATGGGGCAGGGCATCCGCCTGCTGGTGGATCAGGGGTTCATGACCCAGTCACCGCACCTGCTCAATCAATCCATCGGCCTGTTCATGGTGCTAGTGGTGGGGCTGGCGATCGGCACCTTCGCGCGTTTTTACCTGGTGTCGTGGATCGGCGAGCGGGTGGTCGCAGACATCCGCCGGCAGGTCTTCAACCACCTGGTTTATCTGCATCCGGGGTTCTACGAAAACAATCGCAGTTCCGAAATCCAGTCGCGGCTGACCGCCGACACCACGTTGCTGCAATCGGTGATCGGCTCGTCGTTGTCGCTGTTCCTGCGCAATCTGCTGATGGTCATCGGCGGAATCGTGCTGCTGTTTATCACTAACCCCAAGCTCACCAGCATCGTGGTGATTGCGTTGCCGCTGGTGATTGCCCCGATCCTGATTTTCGGCCGTCGGGTGCGCAATCTGTCGCGCCTGAGCCAGGACCGGATTGCCGATATCGGCAGCTATGTCTCCGAAACCCTCGGCCAGATCAAAACCGTGCAGGCGTACAACCATCAGGTCCAGGACGAGCAGCGCTTTGCCCTGACCGTGGAACAGGCGTTCGACACCGCGCGTAAACGCATCTTCCAGCGCGCCTGGTTGATCACGCTGGTGATCGTGCTGGTGCTGGGTGCTGTCGGCGTCATGCTGTGGGTTGGTGGCATGGACGTGATCGCCGGGAGGATCTCGGCCGGTGAACTGGCGGCGTTTGTTTTCTACAGCCTGATCGTCGGCAGTGCCTTTGGCACCTTGAGCGAAGTAATCGGTGAGTTGCAGCGCGCGGCGGGGGCGGCCGAGCGGATTGCCGAATTGCTGCGTTCGGAAAATATCATCCAGCCACCGACCACCGGCCTGGTAACCTTGCCGGAGCGGGTGAAGGGCGATCTGGTTCTACAGGATGTGCGTTTTTCCTACCCGTCGCGGCCCGAAAGTTATGCCGTCGATGGCTTGAGTCTGACCATAAACGCGGGCGAAACCCTCGCGCTGGTGGGGCCGTCCGGGGCCGGAAAATCCACGGTGTATGACTTGCTGCTGCGCTTTTACGATCCGGCCGCCGGGCAGATCCTGCTCGATGGCGTGCCGTTGACCCAGCTCGATCCGCTCGACCTGCGCCGTTGCTTCGCGCTGGTTTCGCAAAATCCTGCGCTGTTCTTCGGCAGCATCGAAGAGAACATCCGCTACGGTAATCCGGGGGCAACCCTGGCTCAGGTTCAGGAAGCGGCAAAAATCGCCTACGCCCACGACTTCATTGAGCAAATGCCCCACGGTTACCAGACGCATCTTGGCGACAGCGGCCTCGGGCTGTCTGGCGGCCAGCGCCAACGCCTGGCCATTGCTCGCGCATTGCTGGTGGACGCGCCGATCCTGTTGCTCGACGAAGCCACCAGCGCCCTCGATGCCCAGAGCGAACACCTGATCCAGCAAGCCCTGCCCAGCCTGATGAAAAACCGCACCACGCTGGTGATCGCTCACCGTTTGGCCACGGTGAAAAATGCTGACCGGATCGCGGTCATGGACCAAGGGAAACTGGTGGCAGTGGGGACGCATCAGGCGTTGATTGCGAGCAATGCGCTGTATGCGCGATTGGCGGCGTTGCAGTTTAGTGATGGGCACAACACGGTGATCGACCCGGTTACCGACTAAGTCGAGCACCCAAAAAAATGCCCGCATCAATCGATGCGGGCTTTTTTTTGTCAGTGGGTCAAAACGGGATCACTGATCATCAAAATACCGTTCATGCCAATCCACCAGCGGCTGTGGCGAGTTGAGCTTCTGCCCGTAGATCACCGAATACGACAGCACGTTCTGCACATACTGACGGGTTTCGTCGAACGGGATGCTTTCCACCCAGACGTCGAAGCTCAGGTGGTCTGCGCCGCGCAGCCACTGGCGCACGCGGCCGGGACCGGCGTTGTAGGCGGCGGAGGCGAGGACGCGGTTGCCGTTGAACTGGGCATGGACCTGGCTCAGGTACGCGGCGCCGAGCTGGATGTTTTTGTCCGGGTCGATCACTTGCTGCGGCGAGGCCAGCGGAATGCTGAACTTGCGTGCGGTTTCCTTGGCGGTGCCGGGCATCAGTTGCATCAGGCCGCTGGCGCCGACGCCTGAGCGGGCGTCGTCCATGAAAGCACTTTCCTGGCGCGTGATGGCGAACACCCAGCTGGAATGCAGGCCGCGTACTTTGGCTTCGCGGACCAGGGTTTCGCGGTGGGCCATCGGGAAGCGGATGTCCAGATCGTCCCAGTACTGCGCCTGACTGATGGTGCGGATCGCCGGGAAATACCATTTCAGGTCATAGGCCAGTTTCGCCTGGGCGACCATTTCGTCACGGTTGAAGTGACGACTGACGTAATACCACTCGCGGCGACCGTCGACGACCTGCCCGCGGGCGTGGAACTCCAGTGCTCGACGTATACCTGGCGTATTGCGCACCTTATTGATGGTGGCCTGGCTGAGTACCAGCGGTTTGTTGAGTAGCGAGTACGGTAGCTGCGAGCGGTCGGCGGCAAGGAAGCCATAGAAATCACGTTCGCGGGCAAGGCTCTTGTACAGCGTCTGCGCTTCCGGGTTCTGTGGCTGCGCCAGCTCAAGGGCGCGGGCCTGCCAGTAGCGCCAGCGGTTGGTGGTCGCCAGGTCCTGTGGCAGGCGGCGAGACAACTGATAGGCGTCGTCCCAGCGAGCCAGGCGAAGCAGCAGGCGCAGGCGCCATTCGGACACGGTGTTGTCGCGCAGTTCCGGGTCGTACTTGGTCATGACATCAAGCGCACGAGGGTCATAGCGTCGCGCCAGCGTCAGGCCGATTTCCCGGGCGATCGCCACTTTTTCATCGCGAGAGAAGTGCATGCTGCTGGCATAACCGTCGAGCAAGTCCATGGCCTTGTCCGGGTCCTGCTTGGCCAGGCGGCGCAGGCCAAGGCTGACCACGTCGGACATCGGTTCGTCAGCCGGGGTGAAGCGCGAAGGCTGGTTGAGCAGCTCGGGCTTTTGCGCCACATCGATCAGCAGTCGTCCGCGAGGGGCGAGGGTGGTCAGGCCGTTAACCAGGCTGTTGGCCAGTGGATAATTGCGCGCCTGGGCGGCGAGCTTGGCGCGCTCCCAGCGTTTTTGCTCGGTCAGTTGACCTTCGGCAGCCCATTGCCCGAACAACGCGTCGCAGGCGGCGGGCTGGGATTTGCCGGTCAGCCACAGCTTATTGGCGTTGGCATAGCCTTCAGCCTTCTGGTTGTGGCCAATCTGATACTGCGCATTCAGGCAGTCCAGTTCGGTGAAATTGAGCTTGGGGTCGTAATACTTGACGAAGGTCGCCCAGTCGCCACGGTCGGCCAGCCAGCGCAACCAACGCAATTTCATCCAGTTGGCTTGCGGCAGGTCACCGTGGTCGGCGAGGAATTTCTCGATTTCGGCATTGCTGGCGGTTTTTAGACGGGCGGTCAACTCGTCATAGGCCAGGTACGGCTCCAGCGGGTAATCACTGAGGGCCTGGCTGTAGCGAAAGTAAGGACCGGTATCGCCTTTGGCCAGGGCGCGCTTGGCTTCATCGTAATATTGGCGCTGGGTGGACAGGTCCACTGCCTGCGCTGATTGAACGGCAGTAGCAGAAAGTAGCAAGCAAGATAAAAGACTGAAAAGGCGACTGCGCATGAGACGTCCGGGCAGAGAAATCATGAGACAAGTGCGGGATTACCTGCACTGAATAATCTGTAGCTTAGCCTTTTGCCAGCAACGGGCGAAAGCTTTGCAGGCCTGTCAGCCCAAGTTCGTAACATTTGTTATGCAGAGTGCTTCGAGAGTGAAATTGCCGGCCTTCTGAAGCCTCAAGTCAGGTAGAATGCGCCCCCGGTTTTTGGAGAAGCTCATGACCCTGCTCAAATTCAGCGATGTGTCCCTTGCTTTCGGCGCTATGCCGTTGTTGGACAAGGTGTCCTGGCAGATCGCCCGTGGTGAGCGGGTGTGCATCATCGGCCGCAACGGCACTGGCAAGTCCAGCATGATGAAGCTCGTCAAGGGCGACCAGAAGCCCGACGAGGGCTCCGTTTGGCGTGCACCTGGCCTCAAGATTGGCGAATTGCCGCAAGAATTGCCGGTGGCCGACGAGCGGACCGTGTTCGACGTGGTTGCCGAGGGCCTGGACGGTGTGGGCGAGCTGCTCGCGCAGTATCACCACCTGAGCCAGAACATCGTCACCGACGCCGACCTGGACAAACTGATGCACGTCCAGCATGACCTCGAAGCCCGCGATGGCTGGCGTTTGCAGCAACTGGTCGACAGTACGTTGAGCCGTCTGCAGTTGCCGGCCGACAAGACTCTCGCCGAATTGTCCGGCGGCTGGCGTCGTCGCGTCCTGCTGGCTCAGGCCCTGGTCTCCGAACCGGACCTGCTGCTGCTCGACGAACCGACCAACCACCTGGACATCGGTGCCATTGCCTGGCTCGAAGAAGCACTGAAGGATTTCCAGGGCGCCGTGCTGTTCATCACGCACGACCGTTCATTCCTGCAAAACCTTGCGACGCGCATCCTCGAACTGGACCGCGGTGGCCTGATCGACTGGAACGGCGACTACGCCAGTTTCCTGGTGCACAAAGAAGCTTCGCTGGCCGCTGAAGAAACCGCCAACGCGCTGTTTGACAAGAAGCTGGCCCAGGAAGAAGTCTGGATCCGCCAGGGCATCAAGGCCCGTCGCACCCGTAATGAAGGCCGCGTCCGCGCATTGAAGGCTTTGCGCGTCGAGCGCAGCGAGCGCCGTGAGCGCACCGGCAAGGCCAACATTCAGCTGGACACCGCTGACAAGTCCGGCAAGCAGGTGATGGTCCTCGAGAACGTGAGCTTTGCTCACCCGGGTGGCCCGTTCCTGATCAAGGATTTCTCGATGGTCCTGACGCGCGGCGACCGTATCGGTCTGCTCGGCGCCAACGGTACCGGCAAGACCACACTGCTGAAGCTGATGCTCAGTGGTCTGCAACCAACCAGCGGCACAGTGGAAGAGGGGACGCGCATCGACGTGGCCTATTTCGACCAGTTGCGCCATCAGCTGGACCTGGAAAAGACTGTGATCGACAACGTGGCCGAAGGTCGCGACTTCATCGATATCGATGGTCAGAGCCGTCACGTGCTGAGCTACCTCGGTGACTTCCTGTTCAGCCCGCAGCGTGCCCGCACGCCGGTCAAGGCGCTGTCCGGTGGTGAGCGTGCCCGTCTGTTGCTGGCCAAGCTGTTCAGCAAGCCGGCGAACCTGCTGGTCCTCGACGAACCGACCAACGACCTCGATGTTGAAACCCTCGAACTGCTGGAAGAGGTCTTGCTGACCTTCAACGGCACCGTGCTGATGGTCAGTCACGACCGGGCATTCCTCGACAACGTGGTCACCAGCACCCTGGTCTTCGAAGGTGAAGGCAAGGTTCGCGAGTACGTCGGTGGTTATCAGGACTGGCTGCGTCAGGGCGGTTCGCCGCGCCTGCTGGGCGTGACCGAGAGCAAATCCGGCAAGGCCGACCTGACCTCCGCGGTTGTAACGGCGCAGGCAGCACCTGTCGTTGCAGCTGCTGAAGCACCGGTGGCTAAGAAGAAGCTTAGCTACAAGCATCAGCGTGAGCTGGAAATGCTGCCGGCTCAGATCGAAGCCATGGAACAGCAGATTGCGGCGGTTGAAGCGCAAATGGCCGATGCCGGTTTCTATCAGCGTCCTGCTGCCGAGACGGCCGCGGTGATTGCGCAGCTGGAGCAGTTGCAGGCCGAGCTGGACGTGATGGTCGAGCGCTGGGCCGAGCTGGATGCCTGATTGATCCCGTAACAAAAAAAGCCCGGCGTTCAGTGATGAGCGTCGGGCTTTTCATATGTAACGCGAGCTACAGGCTGATGCAGATCAAATGTGGGAGCGTTTCAGCGTTTGATCAGATGTACCGCCAGTACGTCGCAAGGTGCACCGTGCAGCACATCATTGGCGGTCGACCCGAGCAGCAGCGCCAGGCCATGGCGGCCATGGCTGCCGACCACGATCAGGTCGCAGTGGTTTTCCTTGGCGAAATGATGGATTTCCTGGCGTGGCTGGCCATAGGTCAGGTGGCAGTTGGCACCTTCAAGCTCTGCGTATTTGGCTTTCAGGCGCTCTAGGCGCTCCTTGGCCTGATCGAACTGCTGTTGTTGCAGTTGTGACAGGTCCATCGGCACGTCGCCACCAAAGGCCATGGCCATTGGCTCGACAATGTGCACCAGGGACAATTTCGCCCCGTTGCTCACCGCCAGCTCGCGAGCGCGGTGGATTACAGGGTCGCACTCTTCGGTTAGATCTACAGCGACCAGAATATGGTTGTAGGGCATGAGGTGCTCCTCCTGAGGATTGCAATATTGGTAAGTATGGCTGGTTTCAAGCGCAATGGTTCCAGAGTGACCCAAAGCGCCCATCAAGAATCGGGAGTACAGATATGACGGTCTGGATAGTGGTGTCAATCCTGCTGGTGGTGCTGAGTCCGCTGGCATGGTTGCGACCGTCACGTGGTCAGAGCGGGCGCATGGCCCTGCGCATGGAGGCACGACGCATGGGCCTGGCCATGCAGCTGGCGCCTCAGGAATGGCCGCACTGGCTGAGCCAGGAGCCGCCGAGCCCGTGTGCGCAGTACCATCGGCCACGCCGTGGCAATCAGCCTGCATGCTGGAGCTACTGGCAAAAATCACCAGGCGTATGGGTGAATCAGTGGCAGGAGGTTTGCGAGGATCGAGCGTTGCTCAATCATTTTGAAAAATTGCCAGCCAACGTCTACAAGATCGAGGCGGACAAGCAAATGGTTACCTTGTATTGGGGCGAGAAGGGCGAGGCGACTGTTTTGCAGGACATTGACGCGGTGCTGAAAGCGCTGGCGTAAAGTAAGGATATTTCGCGCTGCAATGGCGCGACGGGTCTGACAGACAGGCAATAAAAAGCCCGACATCATCATCGGGCTGGGGTTGGCCAGGCAGGCCGGTAATTCGCTGTAGGGCTGATCTTACGCCGGACATTCACCCAGCGCGTTCATCTTTTTTCTTCAGGTTCATGCCAGCGTAGCTTGTTAAACGCGGGCTGCAGCGAATTAGGGCGACTTTTCTAACTATTGATTCTATGAATGAGTTCACATGCATCTGCGTGTTGAAGATCTTCGCAGTACGGAAGTGACCGCAAAGTCGCGTTTCAACCCGTATTTTGGGCGATTGACAATTGTCGGAAATTCCGTGAAGGTGGCGTACCCAAATCAAACGGGCGTATGAATTGAGCGTTTGTATTTCAGATCGCTCCTACAGAATCCCGACTATCGCGTTGGAGGGTGTGCCGGGTGGATTGGCGTAGCATTGACGTTTAACGTCCTGCCGAGCCATTCGCCTGCGTCCGACGTGTACTGTTCAGCTTCCATATCGTGGAGATCAGTTGATGATTTACGAAGGTAAAGCCATCACGGTTAAGGCTCTTGAAAGTGGCATCGTCGAATTGAAATTCGACCTCAAGGGTGAGTCCGTCAACAAGTTCAACCGTCTAACCCTGAACGAACTGCGTCAGGCTGTGGACACCATCAAGGCAGATGCTTCGATCAAGGGCGTGATCGTCAGCAGTGGCAAGGACGTGTTCATCGTCGGCGCCGACATCACCGAATTTGTCGAAAATTTCAAGCTGCCTGATGCCGAGCTGGTTGCTGGCAATCTGGAAGCCAACAAGATTTTCAGCGATTTCGAAGACCTCAACGTCCCGACTGTCGCCGCGATCAACGGTATCGCCCTGGGTGGCGGTCTGGAGATGTGCCTGGCGGCGGACTACCGCGTCATGTCCACCAAGGCCAAGATCGGTCTGCCGGAAGTCAAGCTGGGCATCTACCCGGGCTTCGGCGGCACTGTGCGTCTGCCGCGCCTGATCGGTGCCGACAACGCCATCGAGTGGATTGCTGCAGGCAAAGAAAACCGTCCTGAAGACGCGCTGAAAGTCGGCGCAGTGGACGCAGTGGTTGCCCCTGAGAAACTGCAGGAAGCGGCCCTGGAACTGATCAAGCGCGCCATCTCCGGCGAGTTTGACTACAAGGCCAAGCGTCAACCGAAGCTGGAAAAGCTGAAGCTGAACGCAATCGAACAAATGATGGCTTTCGAAACCGCCAAAGGTTTCGTAGCCGGTCAGGCTGGCCCGAACTACCCGGCACCGGTTGAAGCGATCAAGACCATCCAGAAAGCCGCGAACTTCGGTCGCGACAAAGCGCTGGAAGTTGAAGCCGCCGGTTTCGTCAAACTGGCCAAGACCTCTGCCGCGCAGAGCTTGATCGGTCTGTTCCTGAACGATCAGGAACTGAAGAAAAAGGCCAAGGCCTACGACGAAATCGCCAAAGACGTGAAGCAGGCTGCCGTATTGGGCGCCGGCATCATGGGTGGCGGTATCGCTTATCAGTCGGCCTCCAAAGGGACGCCGATCCTGATGAAGGACATCAACGAGCACGGCATCGAGCAAGGCCTGGCTGAAGCCGCCAAGCTGCTGGTCGGCCGCGTTGATAAAGGTCGCATGACCGCCGCAAAAATGGCTGAAGTGCTCAACGGCATTCGTCCGACCCTGTCCTACGGTGATTTCGGTCACGTGGACCTGGTGGTTGAAGCGGTCGTCGAAAATCCTAAGGTCAAGCAAGCCGTGCTGGCTGAAGTCGAAGACAAGGTCAAAGAGGACACCATCCTCGCGTCTAACACCTCGACCATTTCCATCACCTTGCTGGCAAAAGCTCTCAAGCGTCCGGAAAACTTCGTCGGCATGCACTTCTTCAACCCTGTGCACATGATGCCGCTGGTTGAAGTGATCCGTGGCGAGAAGTCCAGCGAGCTGGCTGTTGCCACCACCGTTGCCTACGCCAAGAAAATGGGCAAGAACCCGATCGTCGTCAACGACTGCCCGGGCTTCCTGGTCAACCGTGTACTGTTCCCGTACTTCGGCGGTTTCGCCAAACTGGTCAGCGCCGGTGTGGACTTCGTCCGTATTGACAAGGTCATGGAAAAATTCGGCTGGCCAATGGGCCCGGCGTACCTGATGGACGTGGTCGGCATCGACACCGGTCACCACGGTCGTGACGTAATGGCTGAGGGCTTCCCGGACCGCATGAAAGACGACCGCCGTACCGCGATCGACGTGCTCTACGAAGCCAAACGCCTGGGCCAGAAGAACGGCAAGGGCTTCTACGCCTACGAGACTGACAAGCGCGGCAAGCAGAAGAAAGTCGCCGACCCATCGGTGCTGGAAGTGCTCAAGCCGATCGTTTACGAGCAGCGCGAAGTCACTGACGAAGACATCATCAACTGGATGATGATCCCGCTGTGCCTGGAAACCGTGCGTTGCCTGGAAGACGGCATCGTCGAAACCGCTGCCGAAGCCGACATGGGTCTGGTCTACGGTATTGGTTTCCCTCCATTCCGTGGCGGTGCGCTGCGCTACATCGATTCGATCGGTGTTGCCGAGTTCGTTGCCCTGGCTGACCAGTACGCTGATTTGGGCGCGCTGTACCACCCGACCGCCAAACTGCGTGAAATGGCCAAAACCGGCCAACGGTTCTTCGGTTAAGCGTCCCAACACTTGAGCGAGAGTGAAATTTTATGAGCTTGAATCCAAGAGACGTCGTGATTGTCGACTTCGGTCGTACTCCGATGGGCCGCTCCAAGGGCGGCATGCACCGCAACACCCGCGCCGAAGACATGTCGGCGCACCTGATCAGCAAATTGCTGGAACGCAACGTCAAGGTTGACCCGAACGAAGTCGAAGACGTGATCTGGGGCTGCGTAAACCAGACCCTGGAACAGGGCTGGAACATCGCGCGCATGGCGTCCCTGATGACTCAGATCCCGCACACTGCTGCCGGTCAGACCGTCAGCCGCCTGTGTGGCTCGTCGATGAGCGCGCTGCACACTGCTGCGCAAGCGATCATGACCGGCAACGGTGACGTGTTCGTCGTCGGCGGCGTCGAGCATATGGGCCACGTGAGCATGATGCACGGTGTCGATCCGAACCCGCACATGTCTCTGTACGCGGCGAAAGCCTCGGGCATGATGGGCCTGACCGCTGAAATGCTGGGCAAAATGCACGGCATCACTCGCGAACAACAGGACGCTTTCGGCGTGCGCTCCCACCAGCTCGCCCACAAGGCGACCCTGGAAGGCAAGTTCAAAGACGAAATCATCCCGATGCAGGGCTACGACGAGAACGGTTTCCTGAAACTGTTCGATTACGACGAAACCATTCGTCCGGAAACCACCCTGGAAAGCCTGGCGGCTCTGAAGCCAGCGTTCAATCCGAAGGGCGGCACCGTGACTGCAGGTACTTCGTCGCAAATCACCGACGGTGCCTCGTGCATGATCGTGATGTCGGCGCAGCGTGCTCAGGACCTGGGCATCCAGCCTATGGCCGTGATTCGTTCGATGGCAGTGGCAGGTGTGGATCCGGCAATCATGGGCTATGGTCCAGTACCGGCTACACAAAAAGCACTGAAGCGCGCGGGACTTGGCATTAACGATATCGACTTCTTCGAGCTCAACGAAGCTTTCGCCGCACAGGCCCTGCCAGTGCTGAAAGATCTGAAAGTGCTCGACAAGATGAACGAGAAGGTTAACCTGCACGGCGGCGCAATCGCCCTGGGTCACCCGTTCGGTTGCTCCGGTGCGCGTATCTCCGGCACGCTGTTGAACGTGATGAAGCAAAATGGCGGCACCTTCGGGGTGGCTACCATGTGCATTGGTCTCGGCCAAGGCATCTCCACCGTCTTCGAACGCGTTTAAGCGATCCGTTGACGGAAGCCGGGGCCAAGTGCCCCGGTTTTTGTTTTTCTGAAATTATTTTTGTTTTTATTTTGAAAAGATTTGAGTGAGGGCCAAACCATGCCGATACAACCTGGGCTCTACCAACATTACAAAGGTCCGCAGTACCGCGTATTCAGTGTCGCGCGGCATTCGGAAACCGAAGAAGAAGTGGTCTTCTACCAAGCCCTGTATGGCGATTACGGCTTTTGGGTGCGTCCCTTGAGCATGTTCCTGGAGTCGGTCGAAGTTGACGGCGAACAGGTGCCACGCTTTGCTTTGGTGCAAGCCGAACCGAGCCTTTTTTCGTAGCCATAAGTTGAGTGCGCGCAAAACCCTGCGCTTGACCTCACCTTGTAGCCACTATATATAGCGGTGCCGCGTCAGGCGCCAACCGCCTTTCACTTCTAGAATTCAGGAATTTTCTGATCCATGGGCAAATCGCTGGTCATTGTGGAATCCCCGGCTAAGGCCAAGACCATCAACAAGTATCTGGGTAACCAATACGTGGTGAAGTCGAGTATCGGCCATATCCGAGACCTGCCCACCAGCGGTTCGGCTAGCGCCAGCAAAGAGCCAGCCGCCAAGCGCGGCAAGGCTGCCGCGGGTGAAGGTCCGGTGCTCACGCCGAAAGAGAAAGCGCGCAAGCAGCTGGTCTCGCGCATGGGTGTCGATCCCGATCATGGCTGGAAAGCCAAGTACGAGATCCTCCCGGGCAAGGAAAAAGTCATCGAAGAGCTGCGCCGGCTCGCCAAAGATGCTGACACCATCTATCTCGCAACCGACTTGGACCGCGAGGGGGAAGCCATTGCCTGGCACCTGCGCGAAGCCATCGGTGGTGACGACAGCCGCTACAAGCGCGTGGTGTTCAACGAAATCACCAAGAAGGCGATTCAGGAAGCCTTCTCCAAGCCGGGCGAGCTGGACATTGACCGTGTAAATGCCCAGCAGGCGCGTCGTTTCCTCGACCGCGTGGTGGGTTACATGGTTTCGCCTCTGCTGTGGGCCAAGATCGCCCGTGGCCTGTCCGCCGGTCGCGTGCAGTCGGTTGCGGTAAAACTGGTGGTTGAGCGCGAACGCGAAATCCGCGCGTTCAATCCGGAAGAATACTGGGAGGTCCACGCTGACCTCGGCACCGCCAAAGGCGCAACTGTGCGCTTTGACGTGGCGCGCGAGAAAGGCGAGGCCTTCAAGCCGCTTAACGAAGCCCAGGCCATGGCTGCACTGGAAAAGCTCAAAGCTTCCAGCTACAGCATCGCCAAGCGCGAAGACAAACCGACCAGCAGCAAGCCGTCGGCTCCGTTCATCACGTCCACCCTGCAACAGGCAGCGAGCAACCGCCTGGGCTTCGGCGTGAAGAAAACCATGATGATGGCCCAGCGTCTGTACGAAGCCGGCTACATCACTTACATGCGTACCGACTCCACCAACCTCTCGGCCGATGCCGTGACGATGGCGCGCACTTATATCGAAGGCGAATTCGGCAAGAAGTACCTGCCGGAAACCCCGAACGTCTACAGTAGCAAGGAAGGCGCACAAGAGGCTCACGAAGCGATTCGTCCCTCCGACGCCAACACCGAGCCAAGCAAGCTGTCGGGCATGGAGCGTGATGCAGAGCGGCTCTACGAGCTGATCTGGCGCCAGTTCCTCGCCTGCCAGATGCTGCCGGCGCAATACCTGTCGACCACCGTCACCGTGGGTGCCGGCGATTTCGAGCTGCGTGCCAAGGGCCGCATCCTCAAGTTCGACGGTTACACCCGTGTGATGCCGCAAATTGCCAAGCCGGGCGATGACGACGTGCTGCCAGACATGGCTCAGGGCGACGCGATGAAGCTGATCAAGCTTGATCCGACCCAGCACTTCACCAAGCCGCCTGCACGTTACTCGGAAGCAAGCCTGGTTAAAGAAATGGAAAAACGCGGCATCGGTCGTCCTTCGACCTACGCGGCGATCATTTCGACCATCCAGGACCGCGGCTACGTCGCGCTGCACAACCGTCGTTTCTATTCGGAAAAGATGGGTGACATCGTCACCGAGCGTCTGTCCGAGAGCTTCTCCAACCTCATGGACTACGGCTTCACCGCCGGCATGGAAGAGAACCTCGATGACGTGGCCCAGGGTGAACGTGACTGGAAAAACGTGCTGGACGAGTTCTACGGTGACTTCAAGAAAAAACTCGAAGTAGCCGAAAGCGCCGAAAACGGCATGCGTGCCAACCAGCCGGTCATGACCGACATTCCGTGCCTGACCTGCGGCCGTCCAATGCAGATTCGTACGGCGTCGACTGGCGTGTTCCTCGGCTGCTCGGGTTACAGCCTGCCGCCGAAAGAACGCTGCAAGGCCACCGTCAACCTGGTGCCGGGTGATGAAATCGCCGCGGACGACGAGGGTGAATCGGAATCCCTGGTGCTGCGTGGCAAGCATCGCTGCCCGATCTGCAGCACAGCGATGGACGCTTACCTGCTCGATGAGAAGCGCAAGCTGCACATCTGCGGTAACAACCCGGATTGCTCGGGTTACGAAATCGAAGAGGGCACCTATCGCATCAAAGGCTATGAAGGTCCGAGCCTGGAATGTGACAAGTGCGGCAGCGAGATGCAGCTCAAGACCGGCCGGTTCGGCAAGTTCTTCGGTTGCACCAACCCGACTTGCAAGAACACCCGCAAGCTGCTGAAGAGCGGTGACGCGGCGCCGCCGAAGATGGACCCGGTGAAGATGCCTGAGCTGAAATGCGAGAAGGTCAACGACACCTATATCCTGCGCGACGGGGCTTCCGGCCTGTTCCTGGCGGCCAGCCAATTCCCGAAAAACCGCGAGACTCGTGCTCCGCTGGTCATGGAAATTGTGCCGCACAAGGATGAGATCGATCCGAAGTACCACTTCCTCTGTGAAGCGCCGAAGAAAGATCCGGACGGTCTCCCTTCCGTGATCCGTTACAGCCGCAAGACCAAAGAGCAGTATGTGCAGACAGAAGTCGACGGTAAGCCGACTGGCTGGAAGGCGTACTACGACGGCGGCAAGTGGACGGTTGAAGACAAGCGTCCGGCAGCCAAGGCTTAAATAGAGCAGTACACAAAAGGCCGCATGACAACCCTCGGGTTTTCATGCGGCCTTTTTGTTTTGTGCTTGCGGTCGCCGCGGGTGATCCACGACACTGTCTGACCTGCGTGAAGCAATTATTTCGTTGTGGAGGCTGCCGTCATGGCCCACGAACTTTATACCCGTACCAATCAGAAGATTTATTTCGCCGGCCTGTCGCTGGAAGCGCTCGCCAAGGCAGAAGAGGGGCGGGCAATGAACTCGCTGGCGCTGATCCAGGCGGGGCGCGAATCGGCGTTGTTTCACCTGTACGGTGCCTTGCTGGGGCTGTGCCATGAAATCGCCGGGTTCTATCGCTTGCCACAGGCCAATGCGCCTCGGGCTGAGTTGTTGCTAACTCGCGAAGTCCTCGAAGCCATCGCGATTCCTGAAATGGCGGAGATGGTCGAGCTCGCGCAAAACCCTGAAACCTGGTTGGCCAAATTGCTGGCGGCCCATGCGGCGTTGTTTCAACCGCCGCGCGCGCCGCACAAGCCTAAAGGCGACGTGACTCAGCCGCTGATCCTGGCCGTTAACCTGGATGCAGAAGAGGCGCCTGAAGAATTGAGCCGGGAAGAGCTGGAAAGCTGGCGTCAGAACCTGAAAGGTCTGGCGATCCGGTTTCGCGAAGGATTGAACGAGTGCTGAAGGATTAAGCGTAAAGACGGATGCCCCGACAGGGTGTCCGCTCAGGGATGAGTGCAAAAAGATATTTCATTGCCATGACATCTGGTCAACTTGCTGAGCGAAGCCTGACCGATGCCTATATAATCCCCGCCTTTCGTGGAGAACAGACCTTTATGCCAACGTCCTTTCTAGAAATTGTCGAGTTACCAGACGGCCGTATCGAGTTGCGCAGGGCCGAGGACGAGGGTTCTCTGGTTACTTTGGATTTCTCCGAGGATGCCAAGGCGTTCCTGCAAGGCCAGTACGTGGAAGTCGCCAAGGCGATGTTGAGCGTCGGCGTTCAGATGGCGGGACGCCTGGTTGAAGGCGAATTTGAAAAGGATCAGGGAACTCGCGTCCTTCATTGATCCCGCCCGTCGGTTTTTACGGGTACCGCTACAGGTCGGCTTCTCTATCCTTGGAGAAGCCTTGCGCAGATCAAGGCGCGCATTGTTTCTCTGTTAACCCAATCGAATGTTCAAGCTCTGTGCGTCCCCGGTCCGGGCGGCGCTGATCAACTGTTGCCGTGATGTTGTGTTCAATGGGTTGAGCCAGCTGACCACTGTGTGGCTGCGGCCCAGGCGCAAGGCTTCGCAGGTCAACTGCTGAGCGCTTTGGGTGCCGCGAGGTTGCAGCAGCAGAATGCGTTCGCGATTGAGGCCGGCGTCCCGCAGCCAGGCCTGGGTCAGGCTCGCTGGTGGGGCAATCAGTGTCAGCCAGCGTGCGTCCTGGTCTTGGCTCAATTCCCTGAGAATCGGTGCCAGAAGGTTCAGGCAGTTTCCCGCTGCACCACGTAGCGACAGCTCACTGAAGACTTCGGGCTCGGCGCTCCAGGGCGACTCGACCACGTCTTTCAGGATCGGCGCCAGGGGTTGCGCCATGAATGCCTCGAACAGTGGCAGTTGGGCTTGCTGTGATGTGTGTGGGAACTGCATAAAGCCTCCTTTAGCGGCGAATCACGCCGACACTCAAGCCTTCAATCACCAGTTCCTGATCTTTCAGGTTCACTTCGATAGGGGCAAATTCAGGGTTTTCGGCAATCAACCAGACCTTGCTGCCATCACGCTTGAAGCGCTTGACCGTCACTTCATCGCCGATACGTGCGACCACGATCTGGCCGTTACGGGCTTCACGCGTGGTGTGTACGGCCAGCAGGTCGCCGTCGAAAATACCGACATCCTTCATGCTCATGCCATGAACGCGCAGTAAATAGTCGGCGCGCGGATGGAAGAAAGCAGGGTTGATGTTGCAGGACTCTTCGATGTGCTGCTGGGCCAGAATGGGAGCGCCGGCAGCCACTCGACCAATGATCGGCAGGGTGGATTCATCAGCCTTGGCTTCGAAACCTGGAATACGAATGCCACGGGAAGCGCCCGGGGTCATCTCGATGGCGCCTTTGCGGGCCAGTGCCTTAAGGTGTTCTTCCGCTGCGTTGGGTGATTTGAAGCCCAGTTCCTGAGCGATTTCCGCGCGAGTCGGCGGGTAGCCGTTGTCTTCGAGGCAGCGTTTGATGAAGGCCAGAATCTCTGCTTGGCGTGGCGTCAGCTTTAGCATTTTGGTCGCTCTGTCTTTTTATACAGTGACTGGGATTATATACAGTGGAAGCGTCTTGGCAATGCCCCTTTTTTTATCGACCGCCGGACGGTCGAGCGACCCGCTGATTGAAGCTTTGCCGTTGTATGGTTAAATAGCTGACCGACCATTCCCAAAACGAACGGCCAAGCTTGACAATACACAGGCTGAAACGTATGTTTCAAACAAGTGTTTGTCAGGCGGAGTAGCCATGGCCCAGTCGGAAACCGTTGAACGCATTCTTGATGCTGCCGAGCAGTTGTTCGCGGAAAAAGGTTTCGCTGAAACCTCATTGCGTCTGATCACCAGCAAGGCCGGTGTCAATCTGGCGGCGGTGAACTATCACTTCGGCTCCAAGAAGGCGCTGATCCAGGCGGTCTTTTCGCGCTTCCTCGGACCGTTCTGCCTGAGCCTTGATAAAGAGCTGGAGCGGCGTCAGGCCAAGCCTGAAAACAAGCCGACCCTCGAAGAACTGCTGGAAATCCTCGTCGAGCAAGCCCTGGTGGTACAGCCACGCAGCGGCAACGATCTCTCTATCTTCATGCGTCTGTTGGGTCTGGCATTCAGTCAGAGCCAAGGCCACTTGCGCCGTTACCTGGAAGACATGTACGGCAAGGTGTTCCGCTGCTACATGATGCTGGTCAACGAAGCCGCGCCGCGCATTCCGCCGATCGAACTGTTCTGGCGCGTGCACTTCATGCTCGGCGCTGCGGCGTTCAGCATGTCGGGGATCAAGGCCTTGCGCGCGATTGCCGAGACCGATTTCGGCGTCAACACCTCCATTGAGCAAGTGATGCGCCTGATGGTGCCGTTCCTGGCCGCAGGCATGCGTGCGGAAACCGGCGTGACCGACACCGCCATGGCCACCGCTCAGCTGCGTCCACGTAGCAAATCAGTCCCGGCTGGCGCCAAGGTTTAACCGCACACGGGTGGGCGCGGCAGCTGACATCCGCTAAGCTAGCCGCCCATGCCGACTCTCGTTCTGAACCCGTTCCCCATTCGTATCGCCGACCTGCCGGGCATCGCCCATGGCGGCGAATACGTGCGGGCCGGGTTTCTCGTTATCAAGGAATCTCTATGACTGCTGGCCTGCAAGGCTCGTTGATGGTGGACGTCGCCGGTACCTGGCTGACGGCTGAAGATCGCCAATTGTTGCGCCAGCCCGAAGTGGGCGGCCTGATCATTTTCGCTCGTAACATCGAAACTCCGCGCCAGGTGCGCGAGTTGAGCGCCGCGATTCGTGCCATTCGTCCCGATCTGTTGCTGGCGGTGGATCAGGAGGGCGGCCGCGTTCAGCGTTTGCGCCAAGGTTTCGTGCGCCTGCCAGCCATGCGTGCCATCGCCGACAATCCGAACGCTGAATACCTGGCCGAGCAATGTGGCTGGATCATGGCCACCGAAGTGCTGGCCGTCGGCCTCGACCTGAGTTTTGCCCCGGTGCTGGATCTGGATTATCAACGCAGTGCCGTCGTCGGCACCCGTTCATTTGAAGGTGATCCCGAGCGCGCAGCACTTTTGGCCGGCGCATTCATCCGCGGCATGAACAGCGCCGGCATGGCGGCCACCGGCAAGCATTTTCCCGGTCATGGCTGGGCCGAAGCTGATTCCCACGTCGCCATTCCGAATGATGAGCGCAGCCTCGACGAGATTCGCGCCAATGACCTGGTGCCGTTCGCCAAACTGAGCAAGCAATTGGCCGCTGTCATGCCGGCTCACGTGATTTATCCACAAGTCGACTCCCAGCCTGCCGGCTTCTCCCGGCGCTGGTTGCAGGACATCCTGCGCGGCGAGTTGCAATTCGATGGCGTGATCTTCAGCGACGACCTGTCGATGGCCGGCGCCCATGTGGTGGGCGATGCCGCCAGCCGTATCGAAGCTGCGTTAACCGCTGGCTGCGACATGGGCCTGGTGTGCAACGACCGCGCCGCTGCGGAATTGGCGCTGAGCGCTGCCCAGCGCCTGAAGGTCAAGCCGTCGGAGCGAATTGCGCGGATGCGCGGCCAGTCCTACGCCAATACCGAATACCGGCAGAACCCGCGCTGGCTGGCGGCTGTCGGTGCGCTCAAAGACGCTCAACTGATTGAATAAGGACTTTACGTTATGACGGTTTACGCGATTATCGGTGGCACCGGCCTGACTCAACTCGAAGGCCTGAGCATTCGTCAGTCACTGGCGGTGGACACTCCTTATGGTCCGCCTTCGGCCGAGGTTCATATCGGCGAATACGCCGGTAAGGAAGTGCTGTTCCTCGCGCGTCATGGTCATCCGCACCGTTTGCCGCCGCATCAGGTGAACTACCGCGCCAACCTCTGGGCATTGAAGCAGGCCGGCGCCGAAGCGATTCTCGCGGTCAACGCCGTGGGCGGCATTCATGCGGCGATGGGCACCGGGCATTTTTGCGTGCCGCATCAGCTGATCGACTATACCAGTGGCCGTGAACACACCTATTTCGCCGATGATCTGGAGCACGTCACCCACATCGACTTCAGCTATCCCTACAGCGAACCGTTGCGTCAGCAGTTGATCGCGGCGCTGGCGGCTGAAAGCGTGGGTTACAGCAGTCATGGCGTGTATGCCTGCACCCAGGGCCCTCGGCTGGAAACCGTTGCTGAAATCGCGCGACTTGAGCGTGATGGCTGCGACATTGTCGGTATGACCGGCATGCCGGAAGCGGCACTCGCGCGTGAGCTGGAACTGGATTACGCGTGCCTGGCGTTGGTGGTGAATCCGGCAGCAGGTAAGTCGACGGCGGTGATTACCATGGCCGAGATCGAGCAGGCGTTGCATGACGGGATGGGGAAGGTGAAGTCGACGTTGGCGCGGGTGTTGAAGGGGTAAGACAGCCTTTACACCGAGTTGACTCCATCGCGGGCAAGCCGCGCTCCCACAGATTCAGTGATTTCCTGTGGGAGCGTGGCTTGCCCGCGATGGCTATGAAACCGGCAACGCAAATTTCAGCGCTTTTCGAGCTTATCCGGCAACGGCGCAAACAACGCTTCAATATCATCACTCTGCAACTTCCAGTCCCCGGTCTTGCGTCCATCCAGTACGCCAGCCGCCAGGTCGGATTTTTCTTTCTGCAGATGCTGAATCTTCTCTTCCACCGTGCCTCGGGCAATCATCTTGTAGACGAATACCGGTTTTTCCTGGCCGATACGATACGCCCGGTCAGTCGCCTGATTTTCCGTCGCCGGGTTCCACCACGGATCGTAGTGGATCACCGTATCCGCTTCGGTCAGGTTCAAGCCAACACCACCAGCCTTCAGGCTGATCAGAAAAATCTGACGCTTACCGCTCTGAAAGTCCTTCACGGGTGCGCGTCGGTCGCGGGTTTGTCCCGTCAGCAGTGCATACTCGACGCCGCGTTTCTTCAGTTCGACTTCGATAAGCGCCAGCATCGACGTGAACTGCGAGAACAACAGAATCCGTCGACCTTCTTCAAACAATTCATCAAGCATTTCCATCAGGCTGTCGAGCTTGCCTGATGTGCTGCCACGCGTCGGCAGTACGGCATCGTTGACCAGGCGTAAATCACAGCACACCTGACGCAGTTTCAGCAGTGCCTCCAGAATGATGATCTGGCTGCGCGCCACCCCTTTGCGGGTGATCTCGTCGCGGACTTTCTTGTCCATCGCCAGGCGCATGGTTTCATACACGTCGCGCTGGGCTTCGTTGAGTTCGACCCAGTGAATGATCTCGGTCTTCGGCGGCAATTCCGTCGCGACCTGTTCCTTGGTCCTACGCAAAAGGAACGGTTTGATCCGGCCATTGAGGTGCTGAAGTCTGACTTCACTGGCACGCTTTTCAATCGGCACCCGGTAATCGCGGTTGAAGCTTTTCACGTCGCCCAGCCAACCGGGCAGCAAGAAGTGGAACAGCGACCACAGCTCGCCGAGGTGGTTTTCCAGCGGCGTGCCGCTCAGGCACAAACGCTGGCGTGCGTTCAGCTCGCGGGCTGCCTGGGCCGCCTTGCTATTGGGGTTCTTGATGTACTGGGCTTCATCCAGCACCAGCACGTGCAATGGCTGCGCGGCCAGGCGTTCGACGTCCTTGGGCAGCAACGCATACGTGGTCAGGATCAGGTCGTAGTCAGCCAACTGGTCGAAATGCTTTTTGCGACTGGCACCGTACAGTGCCAGCACTTTGAGTTGCGGCGTGAAGTGCGCCGCTTCGTCGAGCCAGTTCGGGATCAGGCTGGTGGGCATCACCACCATGCAGGGCCGATCGAGGCGCCCAGCCGCTTTTTCGGTGAGAACATGCGCCAGGGTTTGTAGGGTTTTGCCCAGGCCCATGTCATCCGCGAGAATCCCGCCGACTTCCAATTGCCGTAGCGACTGCATCCAGCTCAAACCTTCCAGCTGATAAGGACGCAACGTCGCGTTCAAACCTTCTGGTGCAGTGGCGGTGTAGTCCTTGATGTCGCGCAAGCGTTGGGCAAACGTTCGGATCTGTTCGCCGCCTTCCCAAAGCAGCGGCAAGTCTTCCAGCGGATTCAAACGCGTGGCGTCCGCCTTGCTCAAACGTAGGGTGGTTTCGCCGGGCTCCTGCAGATAGAACTCGCCGAGCGTCGCCAACACTGGTTTCAAGCGGCCGAAGGGCAGGGCAACTTGCAGCGGACCGTGTTCGGAGTTCGGCCGATTGGGGATGTTCACCAGAATCAGCTCGTCGTCGCGACGTCGTGCGAGGCGCTCCGGGTTGAGGATTTCAGTGTGCGAGCGCATCAGATTCAACAGGATCGGCAGCAAACTCAGGCGCTCACCGTTAACAATGATCCCCAACTCCAGATCAAACCAGTCGCGCTCCGGTGCTTGCTCGACGGTGGCGTACCAGTCGTCCACCGCGGTCAGGTCGAAACCGAAATCCTCATCGATCTGCAACTCCCAGCCCTGAGTGCGCAGCTTCGGCAACTCGTTGAGCGTGAACGTCAGCCAGGCGCTGTCGTTGACCATCTCGTAGAGCTCACCGGCACTTTCCGGCAAGGCCTTGCTTTGCCGGGTGGCGATTTTGAAGCCGAGGATTCGCAGCTGTTCCCTGTAGGTTTGTTCCACATCCGGGTGGCGTTTTATCCGCAGCGTCTGGGTTTCCTGGCGGATCAGGATGTCAGTGTTCTTCTGCCCGGCAACGTACTCATCCAGATAGCTGAACGACAGGGCGGCGCGATGCTGAATGTAACGCTGCATTTTGCCGTTGCGTGGTTCGAAAGCACTGAACTCGACACTCGCCAGCCACAGGCGAGGCACCGGTTGCACGTTATCCACAAGCACTTGCGGAGGCGCTTTCGGTCCGCGGTTTTCCAGCACGGCCTGAAGTTTTTCCAGCAGGTCGGCGTCTTGGGCTGCTGCGGGGTAGGCCAGTGTTTCCTGGACTTTAAGCAACACCGCCGCGCAATGTTTGCAGTTGCTGTGAACCGGGCAGGTGCAGGTGGCATCGACCATCAGCAAGGTGGCTTTGGCTGACTCGCGCAGGCGAATGGTCTGACGGTACACATTACCGCCAGAGCCTTCGCACGCCGCAGTGATCGTGGCGTCTCCGACCTCGACGATTCTGACACGATTCTCCAGCGCGTAGCGGCGGCCACGCTCCAGGCTCTGTTCTTTGAATCGGCTGACCCAGGAAGGTGCCAGGGGTTTACTCAGGGTCGAGGGCATAGGGACTTCAATCAGTCCGGTATTTCATCGGGGACTGGCCGAGGCGCAGGGGCGGTGAGCGAGGTGATCTTGATCAGCAGGCCGAGGTGGCCGTTGTCGAGGAAGTTCAGCAGGCCGTTCTTGGTGTGGCTTTCTTGCTTGAGGCGTTCGCTGGCGGTGACCATACCATTGCCGTCGATCTGGTTGACCCAGAAGTCGGCATCAACGTCCGTGAAGCGCCCCAGTTTCAGGTTCAACGTGCCCTCGATCGGGAACTGACCATACTGATCCTTGCCATCGCTGATCGCCACTTTGCTGGCTTGTTCCCCGAGGGTTTGTTGCCAGGCTTTGTGCAGCAACACGGTGTAGTTAGCACTGGCCCTGAGTTTTTGCACTTCGTTATTCAGGTTCGGCGTACGCAAACTGTCCTTGCTGATGGGTTGCGCCCCGGCAGCCCAGTCTTCTGGCGCGGCGCGGCTGATGATAGCGGGTACGGCGTTTTGCCGGACCAGGATCATTTCAATCTGATACAGATCATCGGCAAACGCCGTGGGTGCGACCAGCGTTATCAGCAGGGTCAGTGAACGAAACAGGCGCATGCGGCGTCCTTCAAGCAGTTTTCGGGATAAGGAGCTCAAGCAGCGCCTCTACAGTATTAAAGCGTTCTTCCGAGCGCTCCATCGGCACCATGAATTTAAACATCGTGGCACCTTCGAATTTGTAGCGTTTGGGCTGGCCCTGAATCAGTTTGATCAGCGTCAGCGGGTCGACCGGTGTCTGTGCCGCGAACTCGATTCGGCCACCTTGCGGGCCGCCGTCGACTTTCTTGATGCCCAGCAATTCGGCCTGCAACTTCAGCGCCGTGATGCGCATCAGGTTCTTGGTCGGCTCCGGCAACAGGCCGAATCGGTCGATCATCTCGACTTGCAGGTCCTTGAGGCCTTCTTCGTCAGTGGCCGAAGCGATGCGTTTGTAGAGAATCAACCGAGCATGAACGTCCGGCAGATAGTCTTCCGGAATCAACGCCGGTACGCGCAGATTGACTTCCGGGCCGCCGCCCAGCGGCTGATCGAGGTTCGGCTGCTCGCCTTTGCGGATCGACTTCACCGCGCGTTCGAGCATTTCCATGTACAGCGTAAAGCCAACCGCCTGGATCTGCCCGCTCTGCCCATCGCCCAACAGCTCGCCAGCGCCACGGATTTCCAGGTCGTTGGTGGCAAGCACGAAACCTGCGCCAAGGTCCTGGGTGTTGGCGATCGCTTCCAGGCGCTTTTCCGCATCCGGAGTGATCTGCTGGCGTGGTGGTGTCAGCAGGTAAGCGTAAGCCTGGTGGTGACTGCGCCCGACACGGCCACGCAACTGGTGCAACTGCGCCAGGCCGAACTTGTCGGCGCGCTCGATGATGATGGTGTTGGCGCTCGGCACATCGATGCCGGTTTCGATAATGGTCGAGGCAATCAGCACGTTGAAGCGCTTGTGGTAGAAGTCGCTCATCACTTGTTCGAGTTCGCGTTCGCGCATCTGCCCATGGCCGATGCCGATCCGTGCTTCCGGCACCAGTTCGGCGAGGTCGGCGGCGCATTTCTCGATGGTCTTCACGTCGTTGTGCAGGTAATAAACCTGGCCGCCACGCAGCAGCTCGCGAAGCAGGGCCTCTTTGACCGTGCTCTTGTTCTGCTCCATGACGAAGGTCCGCACCGACAGGCGACGGGCCGGCGGGGTGGCGATGATCGACAGGTCGCGCATGCCCGACACGGCCATGTTCAGCGTGCGCGGAATCGGCGTGGCAGTCAGGGTCAGGATGTCGACTTCGCTGCGCAGGGCCTTGAGCTGTTCTTTCTGACGCACACCAAAGCGGTGTTCTTCGTCGATGATCACCAAGCCGAGGTTCTTGATCTTCACGTCATCTTGCAGCAATTTGTGCGTGCCGATCACGATGTCGATCTTGCCTTCGGCCAGGTCCGCGACCGCGGCGTTTACTTCCTTGGTCGACTTGAAGCGGCTCATCACTTCCACGGTCACCGGCCAATCGGCGAAGCGGTCGCGGAAGCTGTTGTAATGCTGTTGGGCGAGCAGGGTGGTTGGCACCAGAATCGCCACCTGCCGGCCGCCGTGCACCGCGATAAAGGCGGCGCGCATGGCCACTTCGGTCTTGCCGAAACCTACGTCGCCGCAGACCAGGCGATCCATCGGTTTCGGTGCGAGCATGTCGGCACGTACCGCTTCGATGGTGGTTTGCTGGTCGGGGGTTTCTTCGAACGGAAAGCCCGCGCTGAAAGTTGCGTAGTCGGCTTTCGGGTCTTCGAACGCATAACCTTCGCGGGCGGCGCGACGGGCATAAATGTCGAGCAACTCGGCGGCGACATCGCGCACTTGTTCGGCGGCTTTGCGCTTGGCTTTTTGCCAGGTTTCGGAGCCGAGACGGTGCAGTGGGGCCAAGGCATCATCGCTGCCGGTGTAGCGAGCGATCAGGTGCAGGTTGGCCACCGGCACGTACAACTTGGCGCCTTCGGCATATTGCAACGTGAGGAATTCGGCGGCCTGATCGTCGATCTCCAGCGTGGCCAGACCGAGGTAGCGACCGACGCCGTGATCGATGTGCACCACTGGCGCGCCTTCGCGCAGCTCAGTGAGGTTCTTGATGACCGCATCGTTGTTGGCGTCGGCGCGTTTTTCGCGACGACGGCGCTGCATCACGCGCTGACCGAACAACGGACTTTCGGCCACTAACGCCAGGGCCGGATTGTCGAGCACCAGGCCTTCGTCGAGCGGGGCGATGGTGATTGCCAAGCGCTCTTTGCTCGCGACGAAGTCCGGCCAGCTGTCGACGGTTTTCGGCCGCAGTTTCAGGCGCTCGAGCAATTCCAGCAACACTTCGCGACGGCCCGCCGACTCGGCTGTGAACAGCACGCGTCCGGGGAATTCGTCAAGGAAACCCGCCAGCGCCGCCAATGGCTGAGTGGCCTTGGCTTCGATGGCCAGGTTCGGCAGTTCCCGCGCCGGGAAACGCTCGCGGCCGACACCGGGTTCCACGTCCTGTTGGCTGGCTACCACGCGGGGCCAGTTCTTCAGGCGGGCAAAGCAATCTTCCACCGGCAGGAACAACTCGGCCGGCGGTAATAAAGGACGGGACGGGTCGACGCGGCGCTCTTCGTAACGGTTGCGCACGTCGTTCCAGAAATTTTCCGCCGCTTGCTCGATGCCGGGCAGGGAAAACACTTGCGTGTCCTGTGGCAGGTAATCGAACAGCGTGGAGGTGTCGTCGAAAAACAGCGGCAGGTAGTACTCGATACCGGCCGGTGTGATCCCGCTGCTCAGGTCTTGAAAGATCGGGCAGCGGCGGAAGTCGACATCGAAGCGCTCACGGAAACGTGCCTTGAAGCGAGTGACCGCATCTTTTTGCAACGGGAATTCACGCGCAGGCAACAGGCGGACGGTGTCAACTTTATCGATGGAACGCTGGTTTTCCGGATCGAACGTGCGCAGCGTCTCGATTTCGTCATCGAACAGATCAATGCGGAACGGCAGTTTGCTGCCCATCGGAAACAGGTCGATCAGCGAGCCGCGCACCGTGAACTCGCCGTGCTCGTACACCGTGTCGACGTAGCGATAGCCGCTGGCTTCAAGCCGGGTGCGCATTTGCTCGACGTCGAGTTTCTGGCCGACGTCCAGCACCAGGCTGCTGCCGAGCAGGAACTTGGTCGGCGCCAGGCGATGCAGGGCCGTGGTGATGGGCACCACCAGCACGCCATGGCTCAGCTCCGGCAGTCTATAAAGGGCGGAGATGCGCTGGGAAATAATGTCCTGGTGCGGCGAAAACAGATCGTAGGGCAGGGTTTCCCAGTCCGGGAAATGCAGCACGGGCAAATCCGGGGCGAAGAAACTCAGCTCCTGTTCCAGCCGCTCGGCACTTTGGCTGTCGGCGGTCAGCAGTAGGGTAAAGCGCTTGGCAGCGCTGGCAGCCTCGGCGATGGCCAGGCTGAGGGCGGCACCGGGCAGGTTGCCCCAGTGCTGTTTACCTGCCGCGGCAGGGAGAAGCGGTAGACGCAGAACGGGCACGGAAGGTTGAGCTCCAAGCGTTGCGACAAAGTCGGTAATTGTAGCGGCCCCGGGTGCCGCCTGTCAGTTGCAGACTGTGTCTATTACGCAGGTTTGGCGAAATGTAGTGGTAAAGACAAAATCCGCCGGTTTTTTACTGATATTTGCCGATTATGTAGTGGCAAAACCAACCAGTGTTACGGAGGGTTACGGACAAGGTAGCGTTGTCTCCAAAAAATTGACTGCGCTGGAAGCCCCGGTTTTATTGGGCTTCGGCGCAGCGTGATTTTTTTGAACAAGAAAATGTTACGGATCGCACGACAAGCGCGCATTGCTACGGGAGGGAGTCGGCGGCATAATGTAGCCCCTTTTTTCTGCCCCTACATGTGGAAGGTTCCCGTGACTCAGAAGCCCGACCAGTGTCTTGGTGAATGGATCGACCGTGAAGCACTCGCAGAAGCGATGATTCCGCTTATCGGTCAGCTCTACCGCAATAACAACGTGGTGAGCTCGATCTATGGCCGCAGCCTGATCAACCGTTCAGTCATTGCGATTCTCAAAGCTCACCGCTTTGCCCGTCATCGTCAGTCCGATGACAGCGAATTGTCCGTCCACGAAACATTCCCGCTGCTCAAAGCGATGAGCGAGCTCAAGCTCGGCGCCGCTTCGGTAGACCTGGGCAAGCTTGCGGTCAAGTTCAAGGCCGAAGGCAAAGGTCGCACTGCCGAGCAGTTCGTCCGTGAAGAACTGGCTGACGTCGTTGGTCAGCAGAACGTTTCCGCTCGCAAAGGCACCGACGTTGTCCTGTACGGCTTCGGTCGTATCGGTCGTCTGCTGGCGCGTATCCTGATCGAGAAAACCGGTGGCGGCGACGGCCTGCGTCTGCGCGCCATCGTTGTCCGCAAGGGCGCCGAGAACGATCTGGTCAAGCGTGCAAGCCTGCTGCGTCGTGACTCGGTTCATGGTCCGTTCGACGGCACCATCACCATCGATGAAGCCAACAACACCATCACCGCCAACGGCAACCTGATCCAGGTTATCTACGCGAAGAACCCGACTGAAGTGGATTACACCCAGTACGGCATCAAAGACGCGCTGCTGGTGGACAACACCGGTGTATGGCGCGACGCCGAGGGCCTGGGTCAACACCTGGCTTGCCCGGGTATCGACCGCGTTGTTCTGACCGCGCCGGGTAAAGGCAAGCTGAAGAACATCGTTCACGGCATCAACCACGGTGATATCACTGCTGACGACAAGATCGTTTCTGCCGCTTCCTGCACCACCAACGCCATCGTGCCGGTGCTCAAAGCTGTGAACGACAAGTTCGGCATCGTAAATGGTCACGTTGAAACCGTTCACTCGTACACCAACGACCAGAACCTGATCGACAACTTCCACAAAGGCGATCGCCGTGGCCGTAGTGCCGCGCTGAACATGGTGATCACCGAGACCGGTGCTGCCACTGCTGCTGCCAAGGCACTGCCTGAGCTGGCCGGCAAGCTGACCGGTAACGCGATCCGCGTTCCGACGCCAAACGTGTCGATGGCCATTCTCAACCTGAACCTTGAGAAAGCCACCACTCGTGAAGAGATCAACGAGTACCTGCGCCAGATGGCCATGCACTCCGATCTGCATAAGCAAATTGACTACGTCAATTCGCAGGAAGTGGTGTCCACTGACTTCGTTGGCTCGCGCCACGCAGGCGTTGTGGATGCTGAAGCAACCATCACCCAAGACAACCGCGTTGTTCTGTACGTTTGGTACGACAACGAATTCGGTTACAGCTGCCAGGTCGTTCGCGTGATGGAAGACATGGCCGGTGTAAACCCGCCAGCGTTCCCGCGCTAAGCGTTAGCAACACTTGAAAACGCCCCGACCTAGGTCGGGGCGTTTTTGTTTGTGCGTTGATCGCTCCCATGCTCTGCGTGGGAATGCCTCAATGGACGCTCCGCGTCCGCTTTTCGGCAAGGACGCGGAGCGTGGGAGCGATCTTGCTGGAGAGTGCAGATCAGGCGCCGCCGACTACGGCCGCTTTCGCCGTCCGCAGCTCATGCTTATTCCCCCGGAACAACACCAGCGTCGCGATCAACCCCAGCACCGCCGCACCACTGAGCCAGATCCCCGGCGCAGCCTTGTTGTCCAGCACATGAATCAGATACGTACACGCCGCCGGGGTAAACCCGCCGAACGTTGCAGTCGCCAGGCTGTAGGCCAAAGAGAACCCGGTCGTACGAACCTCGACCGGCATGATCTCGGTCAGCGCCACCACCATGGCGCCGTTGTACGAGCCATACAGGAACGACAGCCACAACTCGACAATCAGCAAATGGCTGAAGCTCGGGTTTGCCACCAGCCACGACAGGGCCGGGTAAGCGGTGAGGATTGCCAGAATCGTCGCCGCCAACAGTAGGGGTTTGCGCCCGATCCTGTCGGACACGGTACCCATCACCGGCAGCCAGAAGAAGTTCGACAGGCCGATACACACCGTCACCAGCAGCGCATCCAGGTCCGACAGATGCAGTTCGGCTTTACCGAAAGTCGGGGTGTAAGCGGTGATCAGGTAGAACGACACCGTGGTCATTACCACCAGCGCCATGCCGGCGATAACAATGCCGAAGTTCTGACTGATCGAGCGGATGATGTCCCGCAGGGTAGGGCGGTGTTTACGCGCCTGGAACTCCGGCGTTTCTTCCAGCGAACGTCGAATCACGAAGATCACTGGCACGATCATGCAGCCGATCAGGAACGGCACGCGCCAGCCCCAGTCACCCATTTGTTCCGGGCTGAGCCAGTGGTTCAAACCGACGCCCAGCAGGCCGGAGAACACCACCGCGGCTTGCTGGCTGGCGGACTGCCAACTGACGAAAAAGCCCTTGCGACCCGGCGTCGAAATCTCGGCGAGGTACACCGACACGCCGCCCAATTCCACGCCGGCCGAGAAGCCTTGCAGCAGTCGACCGAACAAAACGATCAGTGGCGCCGCGACGCCCAGCGTGGCGTAACCCGGCACGCAGGCAATCAGTACCGTGCCAGCGGCCATCATGGCCAGGGTGATGATCAAGCCTTTGCGACGACCATGACGGTCGATGTAGGCGCCGAGGAAAATGGCCCCCAGCGGACGCATCAGGAAGCCTGCTCCGAACGTGGCCAGTGACAACATCAGGGAGGCGAAGGCGCTGTCGGCAGGGAAGAAGGTTTTAGCGATGGCCGTGGCGTAAAAGCCGTAGACCATAAAGTCGAACATCTCCAGGAAGTTTCCGCTGACGACGCGAAAAATTGCTTTGCCTTTGCTCGTATTGGAAGACATCTCTAGGTACTCACGCTGGATCTTGTTTGAAAACGCTGCGCCTGTGTGTGGCGGTCGTAAGTCCGGTCACCGCTATCGCGAGCAGGCTCGCTCCCACAGGTTTTGCGTTTGACTGACGGGCGCAGGCAGACCTCGCGCTCATGCGCTCTGATGCCCATAATGGCGGGCGCGGTTTTGAGGGGAGATGAAGATTTGTTAACTGGACGATGGGGTGGGCTTGTGGTGCTGGCCGGCATTTTGTGCGGTTGTGGCAACGGCGACAGCCTGGAAAGCTTCGGCGGCCCGACCATGGGCAGCACGTATTCGATCAAGTACCTGCGCCATCCCGGGCTTCCCGCCCCGACGGAAGTTCGTGTTCAGGTCGAAAAGATCCTCGCTGAAGTCGATCAACAAATGTCGACCTACCGCAGCGACTCCGACATCGAACGCTTCAACGATCTGCCCGCTAATCGCTGTCAGAAAATGCCCGCGCCGATCCTCAAGCTGGTGCGTGTCGGTGAGCGTCTGTCGGAACAAAGCGAAGGCTCCTTCGACCTGACGGTGGAACCGTTGCTTAACCTTTGGGGCTTTGGCCCGCAGGCCCGGGAAGAAAAAATCCCCACCGCTCAAGCGCTGGCCGAAGTGCGGCCGCGAGTCGGTTACCAGCACCTGCGTATTGATAATGATCAGCTGTGCAAGGACGCGGCGGTCGAGGTCGACTTCAACAGCATTGCCGCCGGTTACGCGGTCGATACGATTGCCGAAAAACTTGACGCAATGGGCATCCACAACTACCTCGCCGAAGCTACCGGCGAACTCAAGGCCGCCGGCAAGAAGCTCGACGGCTCACCCTGGCGCATTGCCCTGGAAGAGCCTCGAGATGACCAGCAAGTGGCAGAGCGCATCATTGCCGTCGACGGTTATGGCGTTTCCACGTCTGGTGACTACCGAAACTATTTCGTGCAGGACGGTCGGCGATATTCCCATACCTTTGATGCGCGAACCGGTACACCGATCCTGCACACCCTGGCGTCAGTCACGGTGATTCATCCTTCGGCGTTGATGGCCGATGGACTATCGACGCTGTTGCTGATTCTCGGCCCTGAACGGGGTTGGGACTATGCCCAGGCACATGACATTGGTGCATTCTTTGTGATTCGTGCCGATACAGGTTTCGTCACACGAACCAATCAGGCTTTTGAACGCCTCAGTGGCGGCAAAGTCGAGTGATGGCAATGATTCAAGCGGTGAAGACTGGCGTTGTAGTGCAGGCAAAACTAGCCTACGACGCGACCAAGGGTTAATGTGCGCGGCGTTGACGCTTCTATAGACTGTGTCCGGGTTCTGCACTGGCCCCAAATTGTTCCTTCACGCCGCAGATCGGCGTGATTTAGCCGCA
Organism: Pseudomonas sp. URMO17WK12:I12; assembly: GCF_000514395.1. Taxonomy (NCBI): domain Bacteria; kingdom Pseudomonadati; phylum Pseudomonadota; class Gammaproteobacteria; order Pseudomonadales; family Pseudomonadaceae; genus Pseudomonas; species Pseudomonas sp. URMO17WK12:I12. The sequence continues at coordinate 371,315 of NZ_AZVV01000003.1, read as the reverse complement.
GGGCGCCGATGGCGCCGCGGCCTGTTCTGAGGAGTACGCATGGCTGTCTACAACTACGACGTGGTGGTGCTGGGTTCCGGCCCGGCGGGAGAAGGCGCGGCAATGAACGCCGCCAAAGCAGGGCGCAAGGTCGCGATGGTCGACAGCCGTCGCCAGGTCGGCGGCAACTGCACCCACCTGGGTACCATCCCGTCCAAGGCACTGCGTCACTCGGTCCGGCAGATCATGCAGTTCAACACCAACCCGATGTTCCGGGCCATTGGTGAGCCGCGCTGGTTCTCGTTTCCGGACGTGCTGAAAAGCGCCGAGAAAGTCATCTCCAAACAAGTCGCCTCGCGCACTGGCTACTACGCCCGTAACCGTGTCGACGTGTTCTTCGGCACCGGCAGCTTCGCCGACGAACAAACCATCGAAGTGGTCTGCGCTAACGGCGTGGTCGAAAAACTGGTGGCCAAGCACATCATCATTGCCACCGGCTCGCGTCCGTATCGCCCGGCCGACATCGATTTCCACCACCCGCGTATCTACGATAGCGACACCATCCTCAGCCTCGGCCACACCCCGCGCAAACTCATCGTTTACGGCGCCGGCGTGATCGGTTGCGAATACGCATCGATTTTCAGTGGTCTGGGTGTACTGGTCGAGCTGGTGGACAACCGTGGTCAGTTGCTGAGCTTCCTCGACTCGGAAATTTCCCAGGCGTTGAGCTACCACTTCAGCAACAACAACATCACGGTCCGCCACAACGAAGACTACGACCGCGTCGAAGGCGTGGACAACGGCGTGATCCTGCACCTCAAGTCCGGCAAGAAGATCAAGGCCGATGCCTTGCTCTGGTGCAACGGTCGTACTGGCAACACCGATCAACTGGGGCTGGAAAACATCGGCGTCAAGGTCAACAGCCGTGGCCAGATCGAAGTCGACGAAGCCTACCGCACCTGCGTACCGAACATTTATGGTGCCGGGGACGTGATCGGCTGGCCGAGCCTGGCGAGTGCCGCCCACGACCAGGGTCGTTCGGCTGCTGGCAGCATCGTCGATAACAACAGCTGGCGCTTCGTGAATGACGTGCCGACCGGCATCTACACCATTCCGGAGATCAGCTCGATCGGCAAGAACGAGCAGGAGCTGACCCAGGCCAAGGTGCCGTACGAAGTGGGCAAGGCGTTCTTCAAGAGCATGGCGCGTGCACAGATCGCGGGCGAGCCTCAGGGCATGCTGAAGATCCTGTTCCACCGCGAAACCCTGGAAGTGCTGGGCGTTCACTGCTTCGGTTATCAGGCGTCGGAGATCGTGCACATCGGTCAGGCGATCATGAGTCAGCCGGGCGAACTGAACACCCTGAAGTATTTCGTCAACACGACGTTTAACTACCCGACCATGGCTGAAGCCTATCGGGTAGCGGCGTACGATGGCCTCAACCGGCTTTTTTGAGCGGCTCCGGCCGGTGGCCTGAGCCGGCCGGGGAGACCGATTTCAGCAATTCTCGAGCGTGGCGCTGGCCAAACCGGGAAAGTCTGTAATCAGGCTGTCAACGCCGAAGTCGGCGAGTCTGCGCATCAGCGCGGGCTCGTTGACTGTCCACACAGACACATGCAGCCCCTGACGCTGCGCCTTCTGCAGGCGTTCCGGCGTACACAGCGTCCAGTTCAACGCCAGAATGTCACAGCCATAGCTTTGCGCGACCTTCAGCGGGTCGAGCCAGGCGTATTCGGCTACCAGGCCGCGAGACACATCCGGCACCAGGTCCAGCGCAGCTTTGAGCACTTCGCGTGAACTGGAGGTGATCGTGACCTTGTCGAGCAGGCCGAAACGCTGAGCCATTTCACGAATTGCCAGCACCGTAGTCGCGGCGCGGGTGCGTGAAGCGCTTTTGACTTCCAGCTGCCAGTGATCGAAGTCGCACTTTTCGAACAATTCTTCCAGCGTCGGAATCGGGCAGGGTTTGATCCAGCCCGGGCCACCTTTGCGTGCGTCGTAAGTCACCAGTTCGGCCGCCGTGTGTTCGACGACTTTGCCGCGACGGTCAGTGGTGCGCTTGAGTGTCGGGTCATGGATGACCATCAACTCGTTGTCCATGGACAGGTGCAGGTCCAGTTCGCAACGGCGCACGCCGTGCTTGAGGCATTCCTGAAAGCTGGTCAGGGTGTTTTCCGGTGCTTCGCCCTTGGCGCCGCGATGGCCGTAGATGAGGGTCACGGTTCTTCCTTAAATTAGATGCCTGATTCGTTTTCGCGGGCCAGTCGTCGTTCCTGGGCCTGCTTCTGCAAAATGTAGCGGGCCAGCAATTGCCGCTGGGCATCGGTCGGGCGTTCGAACTCGGTGCCGACGTCAAAGGCGCCCGCCTTGCGGTCGCAATGGGTGACGCGGGCTCGCAGCAACAGGCCGAGGGCTTGCGGCATCAACACCAGTTTGACCGACAGGTGCGCGCCCACGGCGATAGGCGTCGGGTACTGAAAGTCGATGCCACCTTCGGAAATAATCACCGGCTGCGGCTCGCCAATCTGCCCGAGCACGGTGATTGCAATCACCTGGCTGAGTAAATCGATGCGTTTATTCTGGGATTTCAGGAACGCCGCGAGGTTGCGGTCACGTTCACTGATCTGGCGTAGCAGGTGTTGCGACTCGAATTCGCTCAGGTGCAGTTCGCTGAGCAAGTTGAACAGTGGAGAAGCATCCTGCAACACTTCAAGGCCTGCGGCCTCGGGAGCGGACAGGGTCCGAATTTCCAGTGCGATCGTGTCCTCGATACGGTAGTATTCGCGGCGATCTTCTTCATCTAATGTCGACATGGCGAACCCATGGTAGCGGCGGTGGTCTGAGTGTAAAGCTGGTTATCGACCCCCGCCACAAGGACGTTCCTTTTCCCTCCGAACAAGCCCCGACATGTTCAGACCTCTCTTCGTATTTATTGGCACGCGTTATACCCGTGCAAAGCGTCGCAATCATTTTGTGTCGTTCATTTCCCTGACTTCAATGATCGGTCTCGCCCTTGGCGTGGTGGTGATGATTGTGGTGCTGTCGGTCATGAACGGCTTCGATCATGAGATGCGCACCCGCGTGCTGGGCATGGTGCCTCACGCGACCATCGAGTCCAGTGAGCCGATCAGTGACTGGCAAAGCCTGGCCGCCAAGGTCAAGCAAAACCCGCAGGTGACGGCCGTGGCGCCGTTTACCCAGATGCAGGGTTTGCTGACCAACAATGGCAAAGTCTCCAAAGTCCTGCTCAATGCCATCGATCCTGCGCTGGAGCGCAACGTCTCGATCATTGATAACTTCATGCAGCAGGGCAAACTCGACGATCTCGTGCCGGGTGAATTCGGCATCGTCATCGGCGACAAGGCCGCGGCCAAGCTCGGTGCGGCCCTCGGCGACAAACTGACGTTTGTCGCGCCGGAAGTCACCGTGACCCCGGCCGGCATGTTCCCGCGCATGAAACGCTTTACCGTGGTCGGCATCTTCCATGTCGGTGCCGGTGAGCTGGACGGTTATCTGGGCATCACCAATTTGCAGGATCTGGCCAGGCTGCATCGCTGGAAGCCGGATCAGGTGCAGGGCATCCGCCTGAAGTTCGACGACCTGTTCCAGGCGCCACGCACCGCGTGGAGTATCGCTCAACAACTGGGCGAAGACCGTTATTACGCCCGCGACTGGACCCGTACCCACGGCAATCTGTATCAGGCCATCCGCATGGAAAAAGCCATGATCGGCCTGCTGTTGTTGCTGATCGTCGCCGTTGCCGCATTCAACATCATTTCCACATTGGTGATGGTGGTGAACGACAAGAAGGGCGATATCGCGATTCTGCGCACCCTGGGCGCCACGCCACGCACGATCATGGCGATTTTCATGGTGCAGGGCACCGTCATCGGCGTGGTCGGTACGCTGATTGGCGCTGTGGTCGGGATCTTCGCCGCGCTGAACGTCAGCGCCGCGATCTCGGCCCTAGAAGGCGTGATCGGCCATAAATTCCTCAACGCCGACGTGTACTTCATCGATTACCTGCCGTCGCAAGTGCAGAGCCAGGACGTCTTGATGGTCTGCGGCGCCGCGTTGGTCCTGAGTTTCCTCGCCACCCTTTATCCAGCCTGGCGTGCCGCGCGCACCCAGCCTGCGGAGGCGCTACGTTATGAGTGAGTCGGGCATGAGTGATAAAGCAATCTTGAGCTGCCGCAACCTGGGCAAATCCTACGAGGAAGGCCCGGAGTCGGTGGAAGTGCTGGCCGGTCTGCAACTGGAGTTGCACCCGGGCGAGCGTGTGGCGATTGTCGGCACCTCGGGTTCGGGCAAAAGTACCTTGCTCAACCTGTTGGGCGGCCTGGATACGCCGACCAAGGGCAGCGTCTGGCTTGACGGTGAAGAACTGTCGGCACTGAGCGAGAAGAATCGCGGTTTGCTGCGTAACCGCTCCCTCGGCTTCGTGTACCAGTTCCACCATTTGCTGCCGGAATTCACCGCGCTGGAAAACGTCTGCATGCCGTTGCTGATCGGCAAGACTGCGATCCCGGAAGCACGTCAGCGCGCCACGGCCTTGTTGGAGCGGGTAGGGCTGGGCCATCGCCTGGAGCACAAGCCGTCCGAGTTGTCCGGCGGCGAACGTCAGCGCGTCGCCATCGCCCGCGCCCTGGTGAACAAGCCAGGCCTGGTGATGCTCGACGAGCCGACCGGCAACCTCGACTCCCACACCGCCCAGGGCATTCAGGATTTGATGCTGGAACTCAGCACCTCGATGCGCACCGCGTTCCTGGTGGTGACCCATGACATGAACCTGGCTCGCCAGATGGATCGCGTCCTGCATTTGCAGGAAGGTTGCCTGACACCCATCTGATTGACCGAAACCCGGCGTCTTGAACGACGTCGGGTCTTTTATTTTTATACGGTGCCCAGCGAATGTTCAGACCGTTATCGATCTTCATCGGCGCGCGCTATACCCGCGCCAAGCGCCGCAATCGCTTTGTTTCCTTCATCTCGATGACTTCGATGATCGGCCTCGCCTTGGGTGTGCTGGCGATGATCGTGGTGTTGTCGGTGATGAACGGCTTTCAGCGCGAAATGAGCTCGCGAATCCTCGGCATGGTGCCGCACGCAACCATCGTCGGCGTGAACCCCATTGACGATTGGCAGCCGGTTGCAGCGGCCGCGATGAAAAATCCGGAAGTCACGGCCGCGGTGCCGTTCACCGAGATGGAAGGCATGCTGTCCTACAAGGGCTCGATGCAGCCGATCCAGGTCAGCGGCGTCGATCCGGCATTGGAAGGCGAGGTCTCAATCGTTGCCAAGCACATCGTTCAGGGGCGTCTGGATGCCTTGAAACCGGGTGAGTTCGGCGTGGTGATTGGCGAAATCACGGCGCGGCGTTTCCGTTTGAACGTCGGCGACAAGATCACCCTGATTGTGCCGGAAGTCAGCACTGCCCCAGGCGGGATTACCCCGCGCATGCAGCGCCTGAACGTGGTTGGCGTGTTCAAGGTCGGGGCTGAACTGGACGGTTCGATGGCGTTGATCCACATGGCCGATGCCGCACAAATGCAGCATTGGGAGCCGAATCAGGTGCAGAGCGTGCGCCTGGCGGTGAAGGATCTGTACGCCGCGCCGCAAGTGTCGAGCGACATCGCCAGCGGTTTGGGTGCTGCCTACAAGGCTGACGACTGGACCCACACCCAGGGCAGTCTGTTCAGCGCGATGAAAATGGAAAAAACCATGATCGGCCTGCTGTTGCTGATGATCGTCGCAGTGGCGGCGTTCAACATCATCGCGACCCTGATCATGGTGGTGAACGACAAGGGTGCGGACATCGCGATCCTGCGCACCATCGGCGCCACGCCGGGGCAGATCATGGCGATCTTCATGGTTCAGGGCACCGTGATCGGGATTGTCGGGACCTTGATCGGCGGCGTGTTGGGCGTGATTGCGGCGTTGAACGTCAGTGAACTGGTGGGCTGGATCGAGCGGGTGAGTGGGCAGCACATTTTCAGTTCTGACGTGTACTTCGTCAGTAACCTGCCTTCGGAATTGCAGGGCGGGGATGTGCTATTGATTTGCTCGGCGGGGTTTATCTTGAGTTTCCTGGCCACCGTTTACCCAGCGTGGCGTGCGGCGAAGATCGAGCCGGCTCACGCGTTGCGGTATTCGTAACGCCTGAAATCGCCATCGCGGGCAAGCCCGGCTCCCACAGTTGATCGAGTTGAATCACACCGTTGTGAACGACTCCAAACCCTGTGGGAGCCGGGCTTGCCCGCGATGAGGCCGGAACTGCTGGCCTCAACTTCCCTTAGGCAACTCAATCACAAAGCGCGTCCACCCATTCTCTGATTCGCAACGAATCTGCCCGCCATGGGCACGTACGATTGACTGCGTAATCGCCAGCCCCAACCCCGCATGTTCGCTGCTACCTTCCTGACGCGCCGGATCAGCCCGATAAAACCGGTCAAACAATCGCGGCAGCAATGCCCCGTCAATCCCATCGCCACTGTTTTCAACCGACAGGGTCAACCCTTTGGCCTGCTCGACAATCCGCACCCGAACCTCACCCTCGGCCGGCGTGAACCGCAACGCATTGTCCAGTAAATTGGACAGCGCCCGGCGCAACATGCTGCGATCACCCTCCATGTGCGCGTTACCTTCCCGCGTGAGCGTCACCTGAGCGTCTTCTGCCAGCGGCGCAAAAAACTCCAGCAACAGATCCACTTCCTGCGCCAGTTCCAGCGGTTCGCGCTTGGGCGACAGCAACCCATGATCCGCCTTGGCCAGGTACAACATGTCGTTGACCAGTTGCGCCATCCATTGCAGTTCTTCGAGGTTGCTGTGCAGCGCCTCGCGGTAGTCCTCGATGGGCCGGGGGCGGGTGAGGGTGACCTGCGTGTGGGTCAGCAGGTTCGACAGCGGCGTGCGCAGTTCGTGAGCGATGTCGGCGGAGAATGCCGAGAGTCGTTGAAAAGAGTCGTCAAGGCGTCCGAGCATGGCGTTGAAGCTGTGGGCCAATTCCGCGAGTTCTGGCGGCATCTTCTCTTCGGGCAGGCGCGCATTCAGTGATTGCGCTGACACCCCCCGGGCGACCGCACTCATGCGCCGCAATGGGCGCAACCCGCTGCGCGCCGCCCATGCACCAAGTAGCGCAGTGGCCAAGGCGGATAAGCCAACAGTCAGCCAGATCAAATGCTGCATGCGTTGCAGAAAATGCTGGTGATGGGTGATGTCCAGCAACAAGGTCAGCTGCGGGGAATCAGGTTTGTCGACAAACAATGGCGCATTCAGCACGCGGTAGTCGGTGTCGCCGTCGTTGAGGGTCGATAAGCCGGGTGTTTGCGGGAGCCTGTCCGGTAACTGCGTCGAACTGTCATACCAGCGCTGGCCATCGCTGCCGGTAATGCGCAGCGATAAATCGGCCTGGCGGCTCAATTCATCCGCGAGTCTGATTTTGCTCTCGCTGGATTGAATGTCGTGAAGTGCCCGGCGCAATCCAATCAGCTTGCCGTCCAGCAATTGCTGATCGAGCTCGACGAAGTGCGCCTCGCTGGCGCGACTGAACAACACCCCGGCGAACAGCGAAACCACCGCTGTGCAGGCCGCAAACAGCAATGCCAGACGGCTGCTCAACGAAAGACGCCGCATCAGGCGATACGCTCTTCAAGGACGTAGCCCATGCCGCGCACGGTGTGGATCAGCTTGTTGGGGAATTGATCGTCGATCTTCAGGCGCAAACGACGGATCGCGACTTCGATGACATTGGTGTCGCTGTCGAAATTCATGTCCCAGACCTGAGAGGCAATCAGCGATTTGGGCAGGACTTCGCCCTGACGACGCAGGAGCATTTCCAGCAGGGCGAATTCTTTGGCCGTGAGGTCGATACGCTGGCCGCTGCGCTCAACGCGACGGCGGATAAGGTCCAGGCGCAAATCGGCCAGTTGCAGGCTGGTTTCCTGTGGCGAAGCGCTGCCGCGACGCAATAGGCTGCGGACCCGGGCCAGCAGTTCCGAAAAGGCGAACGGTTTGACCAGATAATCATCGGCACCCAGTTCGAGGCCATGGACCCGGTCCTCGACTGCGTCACGCGCCGTCAGAAAAAGCACCGGCGTGTCGAGGCCGGCACTGCGCACCGCTTGCAGAATCTGCCAGCCATCGCGACCGGGCAACATCACGTCGAGAATCAACAGCGCGTAGTCGCCGCTCAGCGCCAGTTGTTGTCCGGTGCTGCCATCGGCCACCAGTTCCGCATTGAAACCGGCCTCGGTCAGGCCCTGGCGCAAGTAGTGGCCGGTTTTCGGTTGGTCTTCGACGATCAGTAATTTCATGGGCGACTCTGGGCAAATGGAACGAACGCTTTATACCGTGGGCGGCGTTATTTCAGGTCAACCTGACAAAGTTGTAATCTGGCTGTCAGGTTGCGGGCAGTGGCCGCAGTTTAGAGTTTTCCACAGGCTGAACCTTATCTTGTTGGAGTACGACTATGTTTTTGCGCAAATCTTTGCTGCGGATGGCGTGTTTGTTGGCGTTGAGTTCGCCGGTGTGGGCTGCCCCGGCGCAGTCCTACGACTTCGGCCAACCCGCTGCGGCGGCCAAGGCGACTCGCAGTGTAGAAGTGGTGATGGGCGACATGTCGTTCACCCCCAAGGCGATTGATATCAAGGCGGGTGAGACCATTCGTTTTGTGCTGGTGAATAAAGGCCAGTTGTTGCACGAATTCAACCTGGGGGACGCGGCGATGCATGCCAAACACCAGCAGGAAATGTTGCAGATGCAACAGAGTGGCATGCTGATGCCTAACGGCATGAAGGAAATGGACCACGGTGCGATGGCGGGCATGGATCATGGAATGATGAAACACGACGACCCGAACAGCGTCCTCGTCGAGCCGGGTAAAACCGCCGAGCTGACCTGGACCTTCACCAAGGCCAGCAGCCTGGAGTTTGCCTGCAACATCCCCGGCCATTATCAGGCGGGCATGGTCGGCAAGTTGACTGTCAGTCAGTAAGCACTCAATGGTGGGCGCAAAGGCTGGTAGAATCCGCTGATTCTTCAGTCAGGTTTCCGCCATGCATCCCGCAGCCGAACACTCGCCGCTGGGCAAATCCAGCGAATACATCGCCACTTACACGCCGTCCCTGCTGTTCCCGATCCCGCGTACCGCGAAATGGGCCGAGCTGGGTCTGACGGCTGAGACCCTGCCGTATAAAGGCGTGGATTTCTGGAACTGCTTCGAACTGTCGTGGCTGTTGCCGTCCGGCAAGCCAGTCGTGGCGATTGGCGAGTTCAGCATCCCGGCGGATTCGCCGAACATCATCGAATCGAAGTCGTTCAAGCTGTACCTGAACTCGCTGAACCAGACGCCGTTTGCCGATACGGCGAGCCTCGAAGCGACGCTGGCGAAAGACCTGTCGGCGGCTGCCGGCAAGCCGGTTGGCGTGCGCATTCGCAGTCTCAAGGACGTTGAAGCCGAAGGCGTGGTTGCGTTGCCGGGTGTGTGCATTGATGACCTGGACATCAGCGTCAGCAACTACGAACACCCGCGTCCGGAGCTGCTGCGTTGCGATGAGTCGCGCATCGTGGAGGAGAGCGTGCACAGCCATTTGCTCAAATCCAACTGCCCGGTCACCAGTCAGCCGGATTGGGGTAGCGTGGCGGTGGAATACCGTGGCGCGGCACTGGATCACGCGAGTTTGCTGGAGTACATCGTGAGCTTCCGTCAGCACTCGGACTTTCATGAGCAGTGCGTGGAGCGGATTTTCCTCGACTTGCAGCGGCTGCTGAAGCCGGAGAAATTGACGGTATATGCGCGGTATGTGCGCCGTGGAGGGCTGGATATCAACCCCTATCGCAGCACCGAAACCGTTCAACTGCCGAACCATCGCCTGGTCCGTCAGTGAAGATCTAATGTGGGATAGCATTGCCAATCCCGGATATTAAAAAGCCCCGCTATCGCTAGCGGGGCTTTTTTGTATCCGGCGGGTTCAGATCCCCATGTTGCCCAGGGTTTGCGCGATGTTGCGCAACGTGCCGGCAATAACTGGGTGTTCGAGTTCAAAGCGTTCGACGGCCAGGTTGACGCCGTCAGCCAGACTGGAATCCTTGGTTTCCCGTTCCAGTTCAAGTTTCAGTTCGATCTGTTGCATCAGCGCGTGCAGGTCTTCGCGCTCGGCTTCGGACAGCGGTGGATTCTGTTCCAATTGCTCGCGCAGAGTATTGAGTTGTTCTTGCAGTTCGCGGGCAGGCATGGCGTTCTTCCTTTTATCGATAGGCACTGGCATAGACCGCAGCCTCGCGCCAAAGGTCTATGGCTGACCTTTAGATTAATCCACTTGCGCGCAACCTGCATGATCTCGGTCAGGGCTTTTCGCCCTTGAGCCGGCGCAGGCTGATATCGGCCAGGCAGGTGTCGAGGTCGCCGAGATGATCGATCACCGAATGCACGCCCAGCCCGAATAGCTGCATCGTCGCCTTGCCGCGCAAGTGCTCGCGCTCCTTTTGGGTCAAGGCGTGCCATTCGCTGGGTGCGAGGCCGCAGAGCGAGCCGCAGGACGCCAGGCCAATCGTCCACAACCCGGCATTCAGCCCCGATTGCAGCAACCGGGGTTCGCCACTGACCAGCACGCAGCCATCCAGGCGTTCGACGTTCAACGCCATCAGGGCTTGCCAGCAAGCGTTCGGAGCGGGCCATGGGTTGATTGTTGCGGAATGTTGCGACGAGGTGATCCAGGAGGGCAGGGTGACGGCCAAGGAATGACTGAGGGTGGGAGGTAGTTCATCGAGCCAGGCGCAGGGAATTTGCTGGCGCTGCAAACTGCGCAGGCTGTCCAGCGCGCCGGGAGTGGCCTCGGCGTGCTCGGCAGAGTAAGCCCCGTTCTGACGCGTCCGGGCGCCGAAATCCACCAGGCAACCACTGAGGCCGAACAGGACGGCGGTCAAGCTGGGTGCTGCAACGGGCAAGGTTTCGGCGTGCGGCATAGGAGCGTCCCTGAAATAGTGACAAGGCTATGCGGCGTCAGTGACAGTTGAGTGACATTGATGTGAAGCGCTCTCAATCGGAGCGATTCATCTGTAGGCGAATGAGCGCGAGGCTGCCTAAACTGGCTTTTCCGTCTTATACTTGCCAGCTTAATGCCCGGGCCAAGTGCCCGCGCCAGTAAAATCCAAGGAGTTTTTTTATGCGCTGGAGCAATCATCTCGCTCAGCTTTTTGTGTGTGCCAGCGTGTTGCTGGTTCCGTTTGGGGCTCAGGCTGCTTCAGAAGACGATCCTTGGGAAAGCATTAACCGTCCGATCTACAAGTTCAACGATGTGATCGACACGTATGCACTCAAGCCTGTGGCTCAGGGCTATGAGTTCATCACGCCGCAGTTTCTGGAAGACGGCATCCATAACATGTTTCGCAACGTCGGTGACGTCACCAACCTGGTGAACAACATTCTGCAGGCCAAACCGGCCGCGGCGGGCACCGACACTGCACGTATCATCTTTAACACCACGTTCGGCCTGCTGGGCTTCTTCGATGTCGGGACCAAGATGGGCCTGAATCGTAATGACGAAGACTTCGGTCAAACCCTTGGCTACTGGGGTGTCGGTAGCGGCCCGTATGTGATGCTGCCGCTGTTGGGCCCAAGCACCTTGCGTGATGCGCCTTCCAAGTATGTCGACAGCTACACCGGCCCGTACCCTTACATCAACGATGTGCCGGTGCGTAACTCGGTCTTCGGCCTGAACATCGTCGACACGCGTGCCAGCTTGCTGTCGAGCGAGAAGCTGATCACCGGCGACAAGTACATCTTCATCCGTAATGCGTACTTGCAGAACCGTGAATTCAAAGTCAAAGACGGCAAGGTTGAAGACGATTTTTAATCTCGACCGGTAAAACGAAGAAGGCGGCCCATGGGCCGCCTTCTTCGTTTTGGATCCGGCTTATTTCATCTTCAAGATTGTAAGCCCGAGTTTCTGACCTTCACCGTCCAAAGGCTTCACCCACACCACTTCGGTGTCGGCCTCAAGACCTTTTAAGGCGGCGTGATCGGAATCGATGCGCACGTTGAGCCGGTCGCCCACCTTGAACTCACGCTTCGCTTCAACCTGCATGCCACTGCTGGAAAGGTCGATGCAGACGGCTGGCACCTCATCACCTTCATGAATCAACGACACATCGGCATCGACTCGCATGCGGATGAAATCGCGCTTTTCGCTGTAGTCCCGACCGGTTTGACTCATGGGCTCGATCCTTCCATTGGGTTACGGATTTGTCCGTTCTTATAACTCCCGGTGATTTGACAAGTAAAGACGCCAAGCGACCATCGGCGTGAGCTTGAAACGCCTCTCGGATGGGAGTACCGTCTGCGCCTTAGAAGGGCACCTCTGGTGTACAGGTGAGTAGGGCAAACGCTCGAAAACGGTGCAATAGAGAGGCTAGAAAGCGAATCCAGTAGTGTGAGCCGGGCTAAAACCCGTGCCTGCTACGCCAACCTAATTCTGGCGCCGTTTGCCCACATGCCAAAAACCAGTGCCACGCTGCTGATAATCGATGATGACGAAGTAGTGCGCGCGAGTCTCGCGGCCTATTTGGAAGACAGTGGTTTCAGTGTCCTGCAGGCCAGCAATGGCCAACAGGGTCTTCAGGTATTCGAGCAAGACAAGCCCGACTTGGTCATCTGCGATCTGCGCATGCCGCAGATGGGCGGACTCGAACTCATTCGCCAGGTTACCGAACGGTCCCCGCAAACGCCGGTGATTGTGGTTTCGGGTGCCGGCGTGATGAACGACGCGGTCGAGGCACTGCGCCTTGGCGCCGCGGATTACCTGATCAAGCCTCTCGAAGATCTGGCAGTGCTCGAGCATTCTGTGCGCCGGGCCCTTGATCGTGCACGCCTGCTGCTGGAAAACCAGCGCTACCGCGAGAAGCTGGAAAAGGCCAACCGCGAGCTCGCCGCCAGCCTGAACCTGCTCCAGGAAGACCAGAACGCCGGTCGCCAGGTGCAGATGAACATGCTGCCGGTCAGCCCCTGGACCATCGACGAGTTTCAGTTTGCGCACCAGATCATCCCGTCGCTGTACCTCTCGGGTGATTTCGTTGACTACTTTCGGGTCGATGAGCGTAGGGTAGCCTTCTACCTGGCAGACGTTTCCGGGCATGGCGCCTCTTCAGCGTTCGTTACCGTGCTGCTGAAGTTCATGACCACGCGCTTGCTGTTCGAATCCAAGCGCAGCGGTACATTGCCGGAATTCAAGCCTTCAGAGGTCCTTGGTCATATCAACCGAGGCCTGATCAGTTGTAAGCTGGGTAAACACGTCACAATGGTCGGTGGAGTCATCGACGAGGAGACAGGTTTGTTGACCTATAGCATCGGTGGTCATTTGCCGTTGCCAGTGTTGTACACGCCAGACAGTGTTCGTTATCTGGAAGGGCGCGGTCTGCCGGTGGGGCTCTTTAATGAAGCCACCTACGAAGACCACGTGCTGGAGCTGCCGCCGACGTTCAGCCTGACGCTGATGTCTGATGGCATTCTGGACCTTTTGCCAGAAGCCACACTCAAAGAAAAAGAAGCGGCGTTGCCCCAACGGGTCAAGGCTGCGGGCGGCACCCTGGATGGGCTGCGGCAGGTTTTTGGATTGGCCACGCTGGGGGAGATGCCGGATGATATCGCCCTGTTGGTGTTGAGCAGGAATCTTTAATGAGTACCGGTAGAATCCAGTTCGCCGAGCAGGATGGCACCTTCGTCCTGAAATTCGTCGGTGAAGTTCGCCTGACCCTGTGTTCGGCGTTGGATGCGACTATTGATCGGATCTTCACCGCGTTGAATTTCAACGCGATCGTGATCGACCTGACCGAAACCCGCAGCATCGACAGCACCACCCTTGGCCTGTTGGCCAAATTGTCGATCCTGTCGCGGCAGAAAGTCGGCTTGCTGCCGACTGTCGTCACCACCCACGAAGACATCACCCGGCTGCTCGAATCCATGGGCTTCGAGCAGGTGTTCAACATTGTTGACCAGCCAGTGCCGTGCCCGGAATGCCTGGACGACCTGCCAGACCAGGATCAGTCCGAGGAAGTGGTGAGGATCAAGGTGCTTGAAGCCCACAAAATCCTCATGGGCCTCAATGATCACAATCGTGAAGCGTTCCATGACCTGGTGAACGCGCTGGAGCGTCACTGATCACTTAAGTAACTGGCACAAAAAAGGGCGAACCCATCAAGGTTCGCCCTTTTTGTATTGCGCTAACTCAAATCACAGCTTGGCTTGCAGCAGAGCTTCAAGCTTCTCCTGGTCGCGAGCAAACTGACGAATGCCCTCAGCCAGTTTCTCGGTCGCCATCGCGTCCTCGTTGGACAACCAACGGAACTGCGCTTCATTCAAGTTCAGGCGCGCCTCACCGGCATGCCCAGGCGCCAACTTGCGCTCCAGCTTGCCAGTGTCCGTCGCCAGCTTCTCCAGCAGGTCCGGGCTGATGGTCAGGCGATCACAACCGGCCAATTGCTCAATCTGGCTCAGGTTGCGGAAGCTCGCGCCCATCACCACCGTCTTGTAGTCATTGGCTTTGTAGTAGTTGTAGATGCGGGTCACCGACTGCACGCCCGGATCATCCGCGCCGGTGTAGTCGTTGCCGTTGGCTTTCTTGTACCAGTCGTAAATCCGGCCCACGAACGGCGAGATCAGGAACACGCCTGCATCGGCACACGCGGCTGCCTGAGCAAACGAGAACAACAGCGTCAGGTTGGTTTGAATGCCTTCTTTTTCCAGTGTCTCTGCCGCGCGAATGCCTTCCCAGGTGGAGGCAATTTTGATCAGCACGCGGTCACGGCCAATCCCGGCCTTGTCGTACAGCTCGATCAGACGGTGCGCGCGCTTCAATACGGCGTCAGTGTCGAACGACAGACGTGCATCCACTTCGGTGGAAATGCGGCCCGGGACAACCTTCAGAATCTCTTGCCCGACTGCAACGCCAAAACGGTCGCTGGCCAGGCCCACATCGCCTTTGCAATCGTGAACGCAAGCGTTCAGCAATTCGGCGTAGGCAGGAATCGCTGCGGCTTTGAGCAACAGGGAAGGGTTAGTGGTGGCGTCCACCGGTTTAACGCGAGCAATAGCTTCGAAGTCGCCAGTATCGGCAACCACGGTGGTCATTTGTTTCAGTTGTTCCAGCTTGGAAGTCATGGGCGTGCTCTGTCCTGTGGGTCTAATGACATTACCCGAGCGCTGACAGCCACTCAAGGGCGCATGTACGTATCAATGGCCCCAGCGGCAACAACCTGAAAACGGCTGTTTGAATGGCGGGGCACCGTATCGGTTAATACGATGCCAAAACCGGGCACAGGTTCAAGGTAACTGACCGTTGACGCCTTATCTTGAGAGGGGGCGCCGTTAAAAAGGGTCGGGCCCGCCGTTATAAGATGTCAAATAGCGAGGCCCGGATGCCGTGTAACGTGCTGCTGATAAATGGATGTATCGGACGGGAAGATGACTTCACAGGGGAAGCAGGTGTCTGGAAATGTGGAGGCCTTCGATGACCTTATCCTGGGTTATGTCCTGAAGAAACTCACCGAAGTATTTGAAGAGTTGATGGCCGTTTCAAAAAATAACCACCCGGATAATTTGCAGGGTGTGGTTGAAATGGGCAGGGTTAAAGCCGCAAAAAATATTCCCGGTTGGCTGCAGCGAGTGAAACACAGCGTGCCGTCTCAGGTCACCCGCGTAATGATGGAGCAAATGAACGACGCGCAACAACGTCAGCAAGACCTGCGCATTGAAGCGCAAGTCGTATTGTTGGAAGTGCTGGTGGAAGCCTCTCTGGCGCTCGACCCGACGAGTTATTCCGAATGCACGAACAAGAGCCCCCATTAACCACGGAGGCTGTTTTTCGCTAGGGTGCCTTTAATAGCGTCTTGACGGCCGCTTCCGCTGGTTTTGAGTTGCCATCAGAAGACTTTAATCCAAAACTTCGTTCACGGTCATTGCTGCCTGAGTCGCTGTTTTTCCATTCGTAAAGAGAGGTCAGCGGTATGTTCAGCTGCTTGACGTCGGTAATGAACTTGGTGATGCGTGTGGCCTGTCCGGTAGTTCCTCCGATGGAACTGAGCGATGGCACTCCCCATTCGGTAATCACGCCGGGTACATGGAAACTGTCGAGAATAAATGCTTGAGCACTGCTGATCTCAGTGCTCGACATACCATAGGGATGATAGGAGACAGCACTCAGGCATTTCGGATACGCAGTCATGATTTTAGTCAGTGCAGCGGTCGACTTGGAGCCTGTGGTGGGCGCCCGTGCGAATCCAAACCCGATCAGCGGTGTTGAGTGATCGCGCTTTTGCAATCCGTTGCACACTGCGCTCATGAACGGCACAAAGGTTACTTCAAAATCCTGTGTGGGCCAGTATTTTGGCAAGTCCGGTTCATTCCATATTTCAATGGCCACAAGCTGCGTGCTGTATGTGTTTTCCAGGCCAATGACTGAGTTTGAGAATGCCGCGCCTGCGTTGGCGAGTTCATCGTCACCGCTTTTCGATTTGCCGGTTAACGCTTTGGTTGAGCGAACGGTCATCAATACTGGCAAGTTGGCAGATTTGGCGGCAGCGAAAGCTTCATTGATCTGATTCTGGTACGCCGGGCTGTTCAAGCTGTTGGTCCATACGCCAAAACGCACGAACCCGAAGCCAGAGTCCTTGATTTGCCGGGCATCGGTGGCAGAGAAGTTTTGAATCTTTACCTGAACGCCTATGGTCTTGTTGCCCTCTGCCAATGCGGGAAAAGCCTGGCTGGCGTTAGCGTGATTGTATGCGCCGAGTAACAATAGTGTTGAGACGCTAATACATCGAAAACACGTTAAGGTCATGTCTGATTCCTGAGGGGGCGAGTAATACAGCCATATCATCAATTCTCTATTGCCGGTGCGCCATTGTTATTTTTAGTCGGAAAATAATGCGCAGATTGCTGTCGTTATTTTTGGTCCGGCTATTCTGGTTGGGCGTTTTTTATGTGTCGTGGTATTTAATATCCTTGTATTTCCATGATCGATCCATCTCTGAATGCGGGACCGATCTTATCGGTTCACTCATATCCCCGCTACACATTGGCCGATTCGACACTACACGGGAAGAGTAGCCTTGTTCAGAAAGATTCTTATCGTCTGCGTGGGCAATATTTGCCGAAGTCCAACAGCTGAAATGTTGCTGCGCAACGCGCTGGAGCCTTCGGATATCTCGGTAACCTCCGCGGGGCTGGACGCGCGGGTGGGCGAGTCTATGGAGCCCAACGCACTTTCCGTTCTCGAAGAAAAGGGTCGCGCTGCCCAAGGGTTTAAAGCGCGGCAAATTACGCCTGCGATTGTTAATGAATCAGACCTGATTCTGGTCATGGAAAAAGAGCATGTAAAAGGCGTGCTGAATATTGCCTCGCACGCGAGGGGTAAAGTGTTTCTTCTGGGCAAGTGGCAGAGTGAGCGCGAAATAAAGGACCCGTATCGTCAAGGAAAAGCTGCTTTTGTCCATGCTCATGCATTGATTGAAGATGCTGTTTGCTCATGGGCACAGCGCCTCGGACGTTGATGGATGATTTTCAGATTAGTATTAAAGGTAAAAGAATAGACCTTATGCAGTTACCGTCAGTAGTCAGCACCCGGGATAAAGAAGGAGACGAGATTGATCTTCTCGGCTTACTGGGCACATTGATTGATCATAAATGGTTAATAGGTGCCATCACCGGTGCATTCATGGTGACCGGCGCCGCCTATTCGATACTATCGCCACCTGTGTATCTGGCGAACGCGTTGGTACAGGTCGAACCGAAAAAGAACGACATGTTGGGGTTTTCGGATATCAGCAGCATGCTGGGTGGCCAATCCCCGGCGGCGACCGAAATCGGGATTATCAAATCTCGAGCGGTCATCGGTAAAACCGTCGATGATCTGCGCCTGGATATCGTGATAACGCCCAACACCTTCCCTGTCGTGGGCGGCTTTATCGCGCGACGATACAAGAGTACTCCGACGGAAAGTGTTTCGCCTGCGCGCTTCGGCATGAGCAGTTATGCCTGGGGGGGCGAGCGTCTTGATATCGGGAAGCTCAAGCTGCCTGATGAACTGTTGGGTAAAAAATTGACCCTGGTGGCTGAAGAGCAGAACCGCTTCAAGCTCTACGATGACAATGGCGGTTTGTTGGCCGCCGGCACGACAGGCAACGCAGTTGTAGACAATGGGGTCGAGGTGCTTGTCGCGCGCATGGCCGCGAATCCGGGCACTAAATTCGAAGTCGTTCGCAATCCACGGATTGTCACCATTCAGAATTACCAGGACGCTCTCGATGTCTCCGAGCAAGGTAAAGAGTCGGGCATTATAAGCCTGGCCCTTGCCAGCACCGACTACACCCTGGCGGTGAAGATCCTCAACAAGATCTCGACACTTTATGTACAGCAGAATGTGCAACGCACCTCTGCCGAGGCGGCCCAGAGCCTGGACTTCCTGCAGGCGCAACTGCCTCAAGTCAAAGAGGATCTGGTCAAAGCCAGCAACGCGCTGAACAGCTATCAAACCCGCGGCAATACGGTAAATATCTCACTTGAAACCAAGTCTGTTCTGGAACAGATGGTGGTGCTGGATACGCGCATCTCCGATCTGAAGCTCCAGCAAGCGGACCTGGATCGAAAGTTCACCCGAGAACACCCGGCCTACCGCGCCTTGATGGCTCAAATCGCGGATTTGAACAAGCAGCGCCATGGTTTGGAGAAGAAGGTTCAGGATCTTCCGGCCACGCAGCAGGAACTGTTGAACCTCACTCGTGATGTGGAAGTGGCGACTCAGATTTATACCCAGTTGCTGAATAAATCCCAGGAGCTGGACATCATCAGGGCAGGGGCGGTTGGCAATGCGCGATTGATCGATACCGCCGACGTCGATACCACAACTCCGGTCAAACCACGCAAAGCCCTGATCGTTCTCATTGCAACTTTCCTTGGCGGATTTGTCGGTGTTGCCTTGGTGTTGGTGCGTAAATCCCTGAGCCGAGGCCTCGAGGGGCCGGAAGCCATCGAGCAGCTTGGGCTACCTGTTTATGCCTCCATTCCATACAGCGATTTGCAGCGGGAAGAAGACAGCAAAAAAAATCGGCTGGGTGACGCCGTCAACAACCAGTCTTTTCTGTTGGCCCTGCGTAATCCCACTGACCTGTCGATCGAGTCGATACGCAGCCTGAGAACCTGTCTGCATTTTGCAGGGCTGGATGCGACCAACAACCGGATCATGATTTCCGGGCCGAGTCCGCAGGTGGGCAAAACGTTTGTGTCTTCGAACCTGGCGGCGGTTATTGCTCAAAGCGGGCAGCGGGTCGTACTGATCGATGCCGATATGCGCAAAGGTCATCTGCACAAGACCCTGGCAACGCCGATCACCAATGGTTTATCCGATCTATTAACCAAACGCTGCAGTATTGAGCAGGCGATCAATAGAGTTGAAACGGACAACTTGCATTTTATTAGTCGCGGGCAGGTGCCGCCTAATCCATCAGAGCTGTTGATGCATGCCAACTTCAGAGAGCTCCTGGCAGAACTGAGTGAACTCTACGATGTGGTGATCATCGATACGCCACCGCTTCTGGCAGTGACAGATGCTGCCATCGTCGGACGTGAAGCCGCCATTAATCTGATTGTGACGCGCTTTGGTGTGAATCCTGCCAAAGAGATCGAATTGACAATACGTCGATTTGCGCAAAACGGTATCGAGTTGAAGGGCGCCATTTTTAACGGCGTCGAGAAACGCGCGTCCAGCTATTACGGTAATGGCAGTTATGGCTATTACAACTATGAGTACGCCTCTGACAAGTCCTGATGCGAGTTCTATCTATCAGGTAATCGAGTTGAGAGTGGTTTAACGATCGTTAGCCACTTTCAACGCTGCTTGCCTGCGACTAAGTTCATGGAGATAGGTGGATTATGAAAAAAATACTGCACGTGGCGGAAACAATCAAAGGTGGTGTTGCGACGGTTATTCGTACGATATCGACCCCTCCTCAGGACCACGCACTGAAGTATGAACTGGTTTATCTGGTTCCGTTCGATCAGAAGAAAGAGCTGCACGGCATTGATGAGAAAAATATCAGGACCTTTTCCCGGAACAAGCGCGATGTCATGTCCCTGTTGCGATTTGCCTGGAAACTGGCTGGTGTTATTTTCAAGGAAAAACCGGACGTCGTGCACTTGCACAGCACGTTTTCCGGGGTGATCGGCCGGTGTGTCTGTCTGGTCATGCGCCCTTGGCGGTCCCCTAAAATTGTTTACTGCCCGCACGCATTTTCCTTCTTGATGGAGAGTTCTCCCGTCAAACAGAAAGTGTATTCACTGATTGAGCGGGTTTTGCAGAAAGTGACCGATGTCATTATTTGTGTCAGTCAGTATGAAATGGATAAAGCCGCATCGTTTGGTATTGATCGTCACCGCATGAAGCTGATCTACAACGGTATTCATTATAAAAGTGATGAGAGCAAAACCAGCGACAGTACGGACATTCATCTTCTGTTTGTCGGTCGACTGGACTACCAGAAAGGCTTCGATTTGTTGCTCAAGGCGTTCGCTGAGGTCGAGCGAACTGACTTGAGGCTCACTGTCGTTGGCAGTGCGGTCAACGAAGACACCGTCGAGTGCCCCGATATTGACGCCGTGGAATACCTGCCGTGGGTGACTCCCGCTGAAGTAAACGAGCTGTATAAAACGGCGGATGCCTTGATTGTGCCAAGTCGCTGGGAGGGCTTTGCCATGGTGCCTCTCGAAGGGATGGCCATGGGCGTGCCGGTGATTGCCAGTGACTGTACATCGCTTCCTGAACTGGTGACGGACAACATCACGGGTTACCTGTTCTCCGCCGGCGACTACCAGGCGCTTGCCCGCATTTTGCTGAATATCAAGAAGCAGAAGTTACTGGAACTTGGCACTGAAAGTCGCAAGAAAGTGCGCGAACAGTTCAGCGCGACGTTGATGATCCAGCAAACCTATGACGTGTATTCCGCTCAAACCTATTAAGTAGAAATCAAGATCATGAACGTAACTATTTTGCATGGCTACAGCGCGTCAAACTCGGGTGATGGACTGCTCGTGGATTTGGCAATCGCCATGGTGCTGCGCAACTTTGGCGCAGACACTTTAATTAACGTAGTTGCGTCCGACCCGCAGTCATTCAGTTATCTTCCGTATAAGCGGTATGACGCACCGGTTATGGCGGCGAAAGGGTTCGGAAGGGTGAAGGAGGCGGTTTTTCTCAACCAGTCTTACGCACCCCTTGCCGATCTCTTGAAAACCACTGATCTGATCGTCGGAGTCGGTGGCGGGTACATGCGCTCAAAAAGCGTTTTCGAACATATCAAGCTGAAACTGGGGCATGCCAAGCAACTTGAAACGGCGATCTTGAGCAAGGTGCCGTCGGTTTATCTTCCGCAAAGTATCGGCCCGTTCCATGGCGAGAGCAGTAAAATCGTAGAGCACTACACCAAGGCCGATGCCGTATTTGTCAGGGACAACAGGTCGTCGGCTATTTTCAAATCCAATGAAAACGTCTATCGGGCACCGGACCTGGCAGTTCAGGCGTTAGCGAAAAAGATCCTGGTGCAACCCAAGTTCACCCGCTGTGCACCATCTCCTGCTGTGGTCTGCGTTGTTTTACGCAAGCCGCCGGAATGGAGCAAAGAGAAGAAAGTTGCCTACGTCGCCAACCTGAAGCTTCTATTGCAGAGACTAAGGGCGAAAAGCAAAGTGGTCTGCGCTGTGCAAAGCGCTGTGCGTGGCAACGACGATGGTGCGTTTTACCGGGAGCTTGGCATTACCGAAGACCTGCTGCCCTTGAAGGCGACACTGGCGAAGTATCAGCCAGACCTGGTGATTTCCGTCCGGTTGCACGGGGCGATTGAGTCACTTCTCGCCGGCGTACCCGCTTTCCATATCAGTTATGAACGCAAAGGCTTCGGTGCGTATCAGGACATGGGCGTGGAAGACTGGGTGATCAATGGAGGCGACATCAATGTCGACACCATCATCGACACGGTCTACGCCCCCAACGCGCTCACCCGATTCGGCAAGAAACTCACGGACACCTGTAAAGAAATCGAAGCCAAAACGGTGCAGATGGACAATATCATCAAAGGGATTGTTCGATGATATTTCGGTTGTTGCTGCGGGGAGGTGCATTAGGCGCAAAGTTTTTGCTGGTGTTGGCCATCACTCATTATCTGGGTTATGACGCATTGGGCTTTTACGGCGTTGTGGTTGCTGCCTCTTTGATAGCCTCGAAATTTTACAGTGTCGGGTTCAGTTCTGAAATCAACCGGCTGATCAGTGTCGGGGGCAGTTCGCGGCTTGTCGTTGATAGGGTACTGGTCCTGTACCTGGCCGTTGGTTTGTTGTTGTCGGTGGTCACGGTCGCCCTGTACTCGCTCTTCAGCGATGTGCAGGCGAGTGCCGCGTTGATCGCTTGTGTCACGCTTCTGCTGCTCACCGAGCATCTTTCCTTCGAAATAAACTCGTTTGTTTTTTCGGCGCAAAAAGCCAACTGGGGCGCGGTACTGTTTTTTATAAAAACCGGGCTCTGGGCGCTACTTGCTGTTGCGGGATTGATGGCGGGCGTAGTGTCCAGCATCGCCAGTGTTCTTTGGCTTTGGGTGGTCACCAACCTGCTGGTCATCGTCGCGGGTTACTTGATTGTGGTGAACGTTCACAAGGGGCGGGAAGTCAGTGTCGTCACCACCGTTTCGGTCTGGCGAGCAGGGCTGCCCTTTTATCTGGGTGGTGGCCTGATCGCACTCAGTCAGTACGCCGAGCGTTTTCTTATTCTGGACATTGAACCGTACGCCAGTCTCGGCAAGTACGTGTATTCCTGGTCTGCGGCCAACACCTTGCAAGCGCTGTCCTATGCGGTTGTTGCCGTCGTCGGCATTCCGGTACTTGCCAAGCGCTACAAAAATAATCAACAGGCGCTGACAGTCCGGCAACTGTTCCTGAATCAATGGGTGTTGCGCTCCCTCATCGTTTCCGGCGCGGTGGCTGTGCTGATTTATGCCTTCTTCAATGTCCTGCTGGATTACGTGGACGTGGCAGTCCCGCGTCCGGATAACAGGATTTTATCCATTCTGATTTTCTCCTTTGCCCTTCGGGCCGTCGGCGACATCGTTTGGGGAGGCCTTATTGCGTCGAAGAACAGTCGGGTGTCGCTGGCCAGTGCGGCGATATGCCTGATGGTTTCACTGCCTGTCAGCTATGTACTCATTAAACATTATTCAATTTATGGCGCGGCGTGGGGGAATGTCTTCTCGATTACGGTGCAGTTGGTTGTTATCGCTTTGCTGACCAGGTTTGTCCGGGCGAAGGGGGCGTTGTAATGGCTTTGTCTCTGCCTTCCATAGAGTTTCGAGGGCGAAAACTCGACTCGTCGATCTCATTCCTGATTTTGTTCTGTGGCCTTTTTCTGTCCATTGCGATGCCGCTTTTGATGCACCGCGAACCAGGCCCGGATGCGATGACGTTGTGGTCGTCATACGTTCGTTCAGACAACTGCAACTTCTGGAATCCCTTCTCGCCAGACCGGTCTTCTTACGAATGCTCCGCTTACCTGCTACGTCCCACCGGCATAAACCTGACCAATGCATGGGCTTACGGGATGCTGTGCAATCTGTTTCTGACGTCGATCCCGATCTTTATCTTCAGAAGAATACCCATAACGATCTTCCTCACCTTGTGTTTGTGGGGCGTGGTCCGGTCGTTCTTCCTCGATAACCTGACCAAGGAAATCATTGTCTCGGTGGCGGTGATTGCCATTCTGGTTTTTTCATTTTCGAAGCGATACCGCGCAGGTTTTTTTCTGTCCGCGCTGTTTTACGGCGTGCTGATTAGGCCTTACTGGATCTTGTTTTCTCTGGTCTGGGTTGGCGTGTGCTTCATGAAAAAGCATGTGTCGCGTTTCAGCTTTTTCCTGATGTTGTTCGCGTTCTATCTGGCGATCGCAACGGCGATTCAGGTGTTGGTCGGCTATTCGGTTTCGTCCATTCGGGCCAGTAACAATGAACAGCGCACGTTGGGCGAGGAGGGCTCGAAGTCATTGATCGTGTCGTGGATCAACGGCGGTGATTTCGTATCGCAGGCAGTCGATTCGATGAGCATCTTTTTCAGGTTGTCGTTCCCGGTGGAGTTAATACTTTTATCGGGGCTGGGGCAGATCATCTTTGTCGTCCTGATGATGATGACCTCATTGCTGATGTTCAAAATGATGACGTCGAGTCACTACAAGGGCTCGCTCATCGAACCGAAAGTCAAAGAGCTTATTGCTATCCCACTGTCCTTTTTATTGGTGCAGGGGCTGTTCGAGCCAGACTTCGGCTCGTTTGCCCGACATTTCTCCATGGTAGTGCCGGTTCTGTTTCTGGGACTGGGGTTGCAGTTGCGCTCAAAAAAACCTGAGTCGGTTGATTCAAGCGTCTTGAACTGAGGTTTGTGGTTTATGCAAAGCAAGAAAAAGTCGTTGGAAATAGAAACGCTCAGAGGTCTGGCGTGCTTGCTGCTGGTGCTCTATCACGTGATAGGGCCGCTGGGCGGTGGACTGAAAATTGACCTGGGATCACCTTTCCGAATCCTGGCGGACTCAATGGTGTACGTCAGGATGCCGTTGTTCACCTTTATATCGGGCTATATCTATTCCATTTACAAAATCAGAGGCAATGACTTCTCTGCTTACT
This sequence comes from Pseudomonas sp. URMO17WK12:I12, assembly GCF_000514395.1. Lineage (NCBI taxonomy): Bacteria > Pseudomonadati > Pseudomonadota > Gammaproteobacteria > Pseudomonadales > Pseudomonadaceae > Pseudomonas > Pseudomonas sp. URMO17WK12:I12. Next base: position 346,640 of record NZ_AZVV01000003.1, on the reverse strand, counting down.
GTCTGGGCAAGGTCAGAAGGTTGATCGTGCCGTTGTTCTTTGTCGGTGTTCCATTTTCGGTGCTGCAGGCTGTGGCGCCGGGGGTGAACAAGGACGTCGGGTTGATGGACGCCTTGTTGTCGTTTTACCTGCCGGTTAACCATTTCTGGTTTTTGCAGGCGGTTTTTATCATCTTCATGTTTGTCGGATTTCTTCAGTGGCGCGGTCTGCTACAGACGCCGACTCGCCTGTACCTGTTGTTTTTGTTTTCCGCAGCCGTGTTCCTGATGCCGCTTTTTCCGGTCGATGCGTTTGGCATCAACGGTGCTATTTATCTGCTGCCGTTCTTTGTGACGGGGATGATTTGTCACGAGAATGTCGACGCGTTAAAGCGATCGCTGAAAGTGATCGGGCCCGTGGTGTTCGTCTTGATATCGGTCGCGTTGCTCTACATTGCTGCCGTGGATCGCGAACTCATCGTCGATCGCCGGAGCCTGGTCGGATTGCTCGTTGGCTGTATGTCCTGCGTCGCGCTACTGTCGACCGACATGCGCTCGAAAGTGCTGATCTGGCTCGGCGGTTACTCCTACGCGATATTCCTCTTTCACGTACTGTTTGCCGCCAGTTCACGGTTCGCGTTGGGTCGCTTGGGCGTCACGGATGAAAGTGTCCTGGTCTTCGGCGGTGTGTTGTGCGGATTGTTGGGGCCGGTGGTGCTGTCGAATGTGTTCAGCCGTTTCACCCTCACTTCCGTTCTGTTTCTGGGCGAGCGGACGAGCCGCAAAAAGACCCCGGCGTCAGGGCTGAAGGTGTCTCACTCCTGATTGCCGAATAGAAGGATGAGGCCAATGGTTTATATCGATGATGTACGTCCCGTTTCGACGCCGGTTATCGAGGTAAGAAGTTCAAGCGAACGTATTTCCGGCCTGAGCATGGGCAACTCGGGAGAAGTGCTGGACATCTCAGTGATTGGCGACAGCTACAGCGCCGGGCAGGATTTTTATCTGAATGAACTCACTCAGCGCCTGGCGAAAGACTTCAGTTTTGCCGGGCCTGGTTATGTCGGGTTTAACCACGGCGCTGCGCTCGGCGGTACGAACTTCAAGTACACCCGAAGCAACAAGCAGTACTTCGGTGGTGACTGGGATGTTTCCAGTCTTGGGCAAGCGAGTCCGGACAGTCGTACGGTTACCGGGCCGGCGGGTGCTTACATTGAGATCGACGCTAAGCAGACGGCCGTGATCAATACATCCATTGGCCAAGCCAAGCTGCTCTACCTGGGCAACGGTAAAACCAGTGAGATGAGGTACCGGTGGGCACCTTCCGACACGTGGCAGTCCTTGACGATGTCGGGTTCCGGCGTTCAGGAAGTGCAATTAAGTGTCCCCACTCGAGACGATTGGGCGTTAAGGCTCGAAGTGGTGAAGGGCGCTCCGACATTGTTTGGCCTTTGGATGGCCAATGACCGTGGCGGTGTCCGGGTCTCAAAACTTGCTGCTTCGGGCGCCGCTTCCGCTGACTTTTATAACAGCGACAGCCAATGGCAGGCCCAGTGGAAGGGCGTCGTTTCAAAGATACCGGCAGACATCTACCTGATTATGTTGGGCGGTAATGACCAGGGGTTTGGCGTTAAGCCCAAGGATTATCTGGAGAACATGAAAGGCTTGGTGCGGATGGTTCGCGAGGTGCATCCAGCGGCGAGCGTCAATGTGATCCTGCGCGAGGACACAACACGTTCCAGTGCGTATCCGATGTCGGACTATGCCCAGGTGCTTGAACCGTGGGCGCGTTCGCAGAACATTGCCTATTGGAGTTTGCAGTGTACGTTCGGACCCGACTTCAAACGCTACGCCAGTGACGGACCGACCCCCATGATCGGCCCTGACAAGATTCACCCCATCCCGGATTCGGGAGGTCGGCTTATTGCCGATTATGTCTATCGACTGCTTGTCGGCAAGTCACCGTGTGGTGCCGCTGCGAAGTAACCCTTCACCGCTCAAAGTGTTCCAGCTGACTCAGCAGCTCTGCAGTTTTCAGAGGCATGAGTTCGGGATCACACCGCGTTTCAACATTGATGACGATCGCCGGGTCGCTATAGCGGATGCGAACCCGGAATCGCCAATCGTTGAAAATCACTTTAAGCCCGTCGCGTTCATCGACATCCAGAGCCTGGTTGGCATACAGACTTTTCAGGTGAGCCAAGAGGGAGAGCGGGTCCCTGATCGGGCGATGAATATCGCCCGAAGAGGGGAATACTCCGATCCGCTCAACCAGCAGGGTTGTGCCCAGCCAGGCGGCCGTGTCGAAGGATAACGACGGCGCTTTTGACAGCCAGGCCATCATCCCGAAGTTGCTCGCTTTCAGTTCAGTGTCTACCGAGCGTTTTGCAGTGGTCATAGTGGCCTGCCTGGATGAAAGAGTGTGACGAGGGCTCCGCAAGGTGAGCGGTGATTGGGCTGGGTCGTTTGGTTAAAGGCCCTTGAGATACAGCTGCTCATAGCAAAAGTTGGTGGCATCGATATAGCCTTCTGCACCACCACAATCGAAGCGCAGGCCTTCGAACTTATAGGCCAGCACGCAGCCATTTTGTGCCTGCTTCATAAGCGCATCGGTGATCTGGATTTCGCCGCCCTTGCCGGGTTGGGTGTCGGCGATCAGATCAAAAATATCCGGGGTCAGAATGTACCGGCCAATGATTGCCAGATTGGACGGTGCGTCCTCAGGTGCTGGCTTTTCAACCATGCTGTTGACGCGGTAGATCCCTTCGGAAATCAGCTCGCCGGCGATCACCCCGTACTTGTGAGTCTGATCCCGCGGGACTTCTTGAATGGCGACGATCGAGCAGCGGAATTTTTTGTAGAGCTTGATCATCTGCGCCAGTACGCCGTCACCTTGCAGGTTCAGGCACAAGTCGTCCGCCAGTACCACGGCAAAGGGTTCGTCACCGATCAAAGGACGGCCGCTGAGAATCGCGTGCCCCAGGCCTTTCATTTCGACCTGGCGGGTGTAGGCGAACGTGCAGGTTTCTATCAGCTCGCGCGTGCCGGCCAGAAACTTTTCTTTCTCGGTGCCGCGAATCTGATGTTCCAGCTCATAGCTGATGTCGAAATGGTCTTCCAGTGCGCGTTTGCCCCGACCGGTCACGATGGCCATGTGCTGCAAACCGGCGTCCCGTGCCTCTTCAACGGCATATTGGATTAAAGGCTTGTTGACGATCGGCAGCATTTCCTTCGGCATTGCTTTTGTTGCAGGCAAGAAGCGTGTGCCATAGCCGGCGGCGGGGAACAAGCATTTACGAATCATAGATATATCCTGGAAAGACATTGTTCACAGTCACACAAAAGACGGTGGCCGTGAGTTTGGATGTTTTACGGTGGTTGTACTTTAATACCTGAGACATGGTTTGATGGCAATTAATGGCATGCGCAGAATGGGGTGAATGTTATTAGTTGTCGGGCCTGTCAGTGTTTAGTTAGTTTTGGTCGGTGTCTATTAATAGTATCGGTTCTTGTGAAGTGCTAATAAGTCATTGGCGTCAATTATTGCGTGCGCCAAAAGTTTTAAACGTGGCGCGCAGTTGAATACTTCAATACCCCACTATGGACCGCTCTATGAAGATTCTGGTAACGGGTGGAACCGGTTATATCGGTTCTCACACCACACTTGCGCTGCTTGAAGCGGGCTTCGAAGTGGTTGTGCTGGACAACTTGAGCAATAGCTCTGATGCAGCGCTGCATGCCGTTGAAGCCATCTGCGGAAAGTCCGCATTGATGATTCACGGGGACGTGTGCGACAGAGCCTTGCTTGACCGGATTTTCCAGGCGCACTCCATTGATGCGGTCCTGCATTTCGCCGGCCTCAAAGCCGTAGGCGAGAGTGTGCGCAAGCCGCTGGAGTATTACGAGTCCAACGTGTGCGGGAGCATTACGCTCTGTCAGGCCATGGCCGCGGCCGGGGTATTCCGGTTGGTGTTCAGTTCCTCGGCCACGGTGTACGGCGCGCCTGAGCAGATGCCGATTCGTGAAGACTTTCCGACGGGCACGCCCACCAATCCCTACGGGCAATCCAAGCTGATCATCGAAAACGTACTGCATGACCTGTGTGCAGCGGAGCCCCGCTGGAGTATTGCACTGTTGCGGTATTTCAATCCGATCGGCGCTCACGCCAGTGGGCAGATGGGCGAAGACCCCAACGGGATTCCCAATAATCTGGTGCCTTACATCAGTCAGGTTGCTGTCGGCAGCCTGCAGGAGTTGTCGATATTTGGTGACGATTACCCCACCGTCGATGGCACCGGCGTGCGCGACTACATCCACGTCGTGGACTTGGCGGACGGGCATCTCAAGGCGTTGCAGACGATCTCGACGCGCACCGGGATCAATATCTGGAACCTTGGCACCGGCGACGGTTACAGCGTTCTGCAAGTACTGCGGGCATTCGAGCAGGCTTCGGGCCGGGCGGTGCCTTATCGAGTGATGCCACGACGTTCGGGCGACATTGCCGAGTGTTGGGCTGACCCCTCCAAAGCGGCAAAGGAACTGGGTTGGAAGGCCACTCGAAATTTGCAGGAGATGATGGCCGATACCTGGCGTTGGCAATCGAATCATCCTCGTGGATATGCCGATCAAGGCTGACGGGCGGGCCTATAGCGTCCTGCTTTTCTGCTGAACTGTTATATAAGGACGCGATGTTAATTATGGTCGGGAAAATTGACTGGCAACCCATCCGGCAAGTCCGTAGATATAAAGAACTCGCAGGAAGGAGTTTGATATGAAAAAGATAATGGTAATCGCCCTGTTGTCCATGATGAGCAGTTGGGCACTCGCAGTCGAAGAAGAAGCCCTCACGCTGGATACCCAAGTCGTCGGTGATGTGACGGCGGGACAAGCAGTATTGGCCGGCACCGCGCTGGTTGCCGGTGCTGTGGCAGCGTCCAACAGCGGTGGAAGTTCCAATGGCGGGACCACCGGCACCACGGGTACTACCGGGACGACCGGCACCCATAACTAACAAATTTCGCACGTGTAATACAAGATTGCCCGGCTAACACTGGGCGATCTTGTTTTGGGTTTGCCCTTGAATAGCGTAGTGCCATTATGATTCGTAGTGTTCCTTTTTTAATGCTGGCAAGTATTGCTTTGCAAGGTTGTATGTTTTCGCCGGGGCAACATCTGAGCACCAGTGATATCACGCGCGAAGGTGCCAGCGAAAGCAGTCGGGTCGAGCTGATTCCGATCACCCCCAAGCTCATCGCCATGGACAGGGCAACACAGGTCCATGAGTCACTCCCTCCGGAGTTGTTGACCACACCCGCCGAATATCGCATTGGTAATAACGATGTCTTGTACATCACGGTATGGGATCACCCCGAGCTGACAGCACCTTCCGGCGCGCAGCAGCAGATCGATGCAAACGGCCGTCTGGTTCGTTCCGATGGCACGCTCTACTACCCCTACATCAAAGAAGTCCAGGCCGCCGGCAAGACCATCCAGCAACTGCGATCCGATATCGCCGAGAAGTTGTCGACCTTCATTTCGGACCCGCAAGTGGATGTCGCGGTGTTGCGCTTTGCCAGTCAGAAAGTGGTGGTGTCGGGCGCTGTGTTGAAAGCCGGTCCGCAAGCCATTTCCACCAATCCGCTCAACGTTGTTGAAGCCTTGGGTTCCGCTGGCATTGACCCGCTTAATGCTGACTTGTCCGGGTTGCTGTTGACGCGAAACGGGCGGGTATATCCGCTGAATCTGGATGCACTCAATCAACAGAACGCCGAGTTGCAAAAGGTCTACCTCAGAGGCGGCGATCAGTTGTACCTGCCGTACAACGACAGCAAGAAGATTTACGTCATGGGCGAGGTCAATCAGCCACGCGCGTTGACCTTCAAGACCCGCACCATGAATCTTTCTGACGTTATTGGCTCGGTAGGCGGGTTGAACCAGACCACCTCTAACGGCAACGCCGTGTACGTCATCCGGGGCGTAGAAAACCTCGATGTAGAACCCGCCAAAATCTACCAGCTGCAAGCCGAGTCGCCTTCCGCCATGGCGCTCGCCACCCACTTCGATGTTCGCCCCCAGGACATTGTTTATGTGGGCCCTGCCAACGTCACCCGCTGGAACCGCTTCATCAGTCAATTGGTGCCATCGGCCTCGATTCTGGGCATGGGCGCTGCCGCACAAAACAACTTAAGCGAAGCTAACTCCCGATAAGGTCTGGTCCAACTGTGAGAACGTTGAAAGTTAGCGTCTGCTTGATGGCGGCCTTGCTGTTGTGTGGATGTAACCCGCTGATGAAGGCCACGCTGGCGAACTTCAAAGCCGTGGCCGGCGGGCCCGACGACCTGGAATTGACCCCGGCGCAAATAGCCGAAGTTCGCTACCCCCAACTCAAGCTGACCACCCCTTCCGGTGTAGGGGTGTTGGCGATGGTGCGTGAACGAGGTGACTTGCAGTACTGGGTCGCATCCGGCAAGCAGGTGCTGTTACTGCGCGATGGCCTGGCGGTTCGAAGTGTCGGACTGGGCTTCGACGGGGATCTGGACGGGACCCGTTTTGAAGCGGTCTCGCCGTTCAAACAAGGGCTGCATTCGCTGCCCGATGGCTACACCAGCCAGCGCTGGATCGATCTCTATCACGGCTATGAAGTGGGGGTTGCCGTGAGCAGTCGCTTCACGCGACACCCCATGGAAACCATCAGGATTCTGGACAAGGAGTACGCCGTGATGCGTGTCGATGAGCGTATTGATGCACCGGCTATCGGCCTGCACGCAACCAATCATTATTGGGTCAATCCGCAGAACGGTTTCATCCTGCAGAGCGAGCAGCAACTGACTGCACAGCTCAGGGTCACGATCGTTCAGCTGACCTCTGAACGCAGGACTGTCCGTTGAAGTTTCCCAAGGTTTTATGGACGTGCCTGTGGTTGATCTCCGGCGGCGTGAGCGCGGCGGTGTCCGTCAGTGGCGACGTGCGCAATCCGGGGCCCGTTGAGCTGCAACCCGGTGCTCGCGTGCTGGATGTGATGCGCGTCGCGCAACCCAATCCTGAAGGCTACTGGCTGGCGGCGGCCTGGCTGCGACGGCCCTTGCTCGAAGAGCAGACTCGGCTTAAAGCCGGCGTCTTGTTCGATCTGAAAGTGCTGCAGCGTACCGCGTTGCTCCTGGATCTACCCAGTCGAGCGGCGCTGGCGTTGCGGTTGTACGAGCAAGTCAGCCATTTGCCCGTCACGGGGCGCCAGGTGGCCGTGCTGGACCCGATCTCGGTCGAGGTCGGGTTCGCGCTCAATTTTCGCGTGGCTGACGGCGACAGCCTGATCTACCCGATGCGTTCCGATGTCGTTGAAGTGTTGGGCGCTGTCGCCGCACCGTGCCGGGTTGCGTATCGCGCCATGCAGGAAGCGCGGGATTACCTGCAAGGGTGTTCGCCGCTGGCCGATGCTGAAGCCGATTACCTGTGGATCATTCAGCCCGATGGCATCACCCGTCGGGTCGGCATTGCGCCGTGGAATCGCGAGAGCGGGCAGGTGCCTGCGGCTGGCAGCAAAATCCTGGTCCCTGTCAAAAACGATGATCTTAGTCCGCCTATACCTGAACTGAATCAGCAGTTGGCCGAATTTCTTGCCACGCAACTGGCTGGGGTGGTTCCTTGAATTTACGTTTTGCTGCAGTACTGTTGTTGCCTTGTGGTCTGGCTCATGCAGAGCCGCGATTTACCCAGAGTGATTTTGGCGGCGTGGGCTTGATGCAGACGCCGACGGCCCGAATGGCGCCGGCCGGCGAGCTGAGCGTGAATGCCAGCCGCACCAGCCCCTATAGCCGCTACAGCGTGTCCTTGCAGCCCTTTGAGTGGCTGGAAGGCTCGTTTCGCTATACCGCAATCACCAACCGCAAATATGGCCCCGAGTCCCTGAGTGGCGACCAGAGCTATAAAGACAAGGCCGTGGACCTAAAGCTGCGCCTGTGGCAAGAAAGCCACTGGGCGCCCGAGTTGGCCGTAGGGTTTCGCGACATCGGGGGTACCGGTCTGTTCTCCAGTGAGTTCGTGGTCGCCAACAAGCGCTATGACGACTTCGATTTCAGCGCGGGTGTTGCCTGGGGCTACCTGGGCAATCGCGGCGATTTCGATAACCCGTTGGGGTGGGTCGATGATCGTTTCAAAACCCGGCCAGCCAGTGAAGGCACCGGCGACGTCAATACCAATGCCTACTTCCGTGGGCGTCCTTCGTTGTTCGGCGGCGTGACCTACCAGACGCCTTGGGAGCCGCTCAGCCTGAAACTGGAATACGAAGGCAACGACTATAAGAACGAGCCGAAGGACAACCAGATCAAGCAGGACTCGCCGGTGAACATCGGCGCGGTGTTCAAGCTGACCGATTCGGTTGATCTCAGCGCTGGCTGGGAGCGCGGCAATACCGCCATGTTCGGCATCACCCTGCACACCAACTTCGTCAGCCGCAAGGCACCCACCAAGACCTACGATCCACCTGCGGAGCGTCTGCCGGCCCATGCACCGGTCACCGCGCCGGATCAGGTCAACTGGGCCAACGTCGCCCAACGACTGCAGCAAAATGCAGGCTACAACGTTGAGCGCATTACCCAGCGCGGCTCAGAGTTATTGGTGTACGGCGAACAGTCGAATTATTTCTATTCGGCAAAAGCTGTCGGTCGCGCCAGCCGGATTCTGGACAACAGCGTCAATGACGATATCGACTGGTTTACCTTGGTAAACAAGCGCTACGACATGCCGCTGGACGAAACCAGTGTGCCTCGCGAGACCTTTCGCGAAGTGGTCAACAATGAAGAGCCACTGCAAAGCCTGCACCGTACGACCGAGGTCAACGCGCCGGTGCCGCACCGGGAGACCACGCTCTATACCGGCACGCTCAAACCCTTCAACTACGGGCTTGGGCTGGGTTACAAACAGAACGTCGGTGGCCCTGACGGTTTGCTCTATCAATTGACTGCCGATGCGGACGCCGAGTACCGCTTCACACGCAATACCTGGTGGAGCGGCCTGCTCAGTGCCAATCTGGTGAACAACTACGACAACTTCACCTACGACGCGCCGAGTGGCCTGCCCCGGGTGCGGACGGACCTGCGCAAGTACCTGACGACCTCGGATGTGACGATGCCGATGTTCCAGCTCAGTCATGCCGAGCAACTGGATAAAGACCTGTATGGCATGGTCTACGGTGGCTACCTGGAATCGATGTTTGCCGGCGTTGGCGGTGAGGTGCTGTTCCGTCCGATGGGGCAGGGCTGGTCTGTCGGCGCGGACCTGAACTACGTACGTCAGCGCGAGTTTGACCAAGGCTTTGGCCTGAGGGACTACTCGACCGTTACCGGCCACATCACGGGTTATACCGACCTGCCTTTCGAATCCCAGGCGGCCGTCAGCGTCGGTCGTTATCTGGCGCGGGATTGGGGCGCCACACTCGACTTGTCTCGGCAGTTCAACAATGGCGTGAAATTCGGGGCCTGGGCCACGTTGACCACTGCAACCAGCGCGGAATATGGTGAAGGCAGTTTCGACAAAGGCATTTACATCTCCATTCCATTCGATGAAATGATGAGTATGTCGACAATGCGTCGCGCCAATATCGTCTGGTCACCACTGACCCGCGACGGTGGTGCAAGGCTCAATCGCAGCTACTCGCTGCATGCCATGACCGAGAGCCGTGACAGCGATTTGTTCTATCGCAACTTCGGCAAGATCACCGAGTGAAGGGCGGGCGATCTACAGCGCAACTGACGTTGTAGATCGCACCGTATCCACTGCAAGACATGGCGCCGTATTCTCTGCGCTATCCCACGCTTGAATCAGCACTGCAACCTGATCGACGCCCATGAAAAAGGGGACTTGCGTCCCCTTGTGGTGTTGCTTGTGTCTGTCTACCAAGCCATCAATAAATGTCTTTGGACAGCAAGGTGAAAGGCGTCTTCACCAGGATCTTCAGGTCCAGCCACAACGACCAGTTGTTGATGTACTTAAGGTCGATCTCCACCCGTTTCTGCATCTTGTCCAGGGTGTCCGTTTCACCGCGGCAACCGTTGATTTGAGCCAGCCCGGTAATCCCCGGTTTGATTCGGTGACGGGCCATGTAGGCGAGGATTTTCCCGGAGTAGTAGTTGTTGTGTGCAACGGCGTGCGGACGTGGCCCGACCAATGCCATGTGGCCTTGCAGCACATTGATCAGCTGCGGCAATTCATCGAGCGAAGTGCGACGGATAAAACGCCCAACCGGGGTAATCCGCGAATCGTTACGACTGGCCTGCTTGACCTCGTGATCATCGTGTACGCGCATCGAGCGAAACTTCCAGACCTGGATCACCTTGCCGTTCCAGCCGTGACGGTCCTGCTTGAAGAACACCGGGCCTGGCGAATTGAGTTTCACCGCCAAGGCAATGAGCAACAACAGGGGGCTTAGAAGGACAATGGCCAACAACGCCACGCTCTTTTCCAGCAGGCTTTTACTCAGTGCGGCGGTGGGCTGGCTGGTCAACGGGCTTTCATTCAGGTAGATCGCCGGCAAGCCGTCCACGACTCTTACTGAGTGATTGAGCAGCGTCAGACTATTCAAGTCCGGCACCCAGACCACGTCTACGTTGGCACCCAGCAAATCGATATACATGGCCTCGATTTTCGCCGCTTCGCTCAGGGGCAGCGTAATGTACAACCGTCGGATGTCATGGGCTTCGATCAACTCCAGCAGCTGTTCCTGGGGGCCCACGATACGCGGTGAGCCCGGCGCCGGCGGAAGCGTGGTGTCCGTGCTGACCAGGCCCACCAGCGGGAAGTGCTCCAGGCTGCGCAGTTTGCGGGCCAATCCCAATGCCAATTCGCCAGTCCCCACGATCAGGGTCTTATGCTCGCTTTGAAGCGACCGCTGATAGTATTGCGAGAATCCGTGTAACGGGACGTACAACAGCGCTTGCCCGAGGTAACCGCAGGCGGCCCAGACCAGGATAAGTTGACGAGAAAACAGTTCGTCAGCCTTACAGATAAACGCCACACAGGCTAACGCGGCCAATGTCATTGACCAACCCATGAACAAACGTCCCAAGCCCGTCAGATAGTTATCTTTCTTTGCATAGACGCCGCACCATGTATAGGCGGGAACCGAAGCAAGTACAGTCAGAATTGCACAGACTCGATAATAGAACTCTAGCGTTCCGGTGTGGTAATAAACCAATGAAAACAACAGGGCAACTACAAAGCCCTGACCCAGTGCCCATTGTCCCCAGAAGGTCAATCCTTTGAGGTGGGTATTTCGATTGATACGAAGATTGTTAACCATGCGATATCCCCAAAATACGTCCATTCGCGCGTCGACAGACAACAGCCAAAGTTGATGAAGCAAACGTTATTATTTTTATAAGATTGCAAAGCATTAGTGGGCGAATTGCCACTATGCGGTGCGCTCGCCAGTGAATAGATTAATTTATTGGGGAGAGGGCTGTCTGACGACTTCTAACGGCTGATAAGTTCTGTGGGTTGTTGATCTTGAGCGGCGGGGTGTTAGAAATAGTCGATAAATGTAAGTTGGGGTGGCATGGCATGTATGGAGGGGGAGTTTCAGCTGCGAGGGGGGGTGGGAGTATAAGATAGTGTGCTTTCTTATTTTTGTAATGCACTACCCGCAGGGTCGTTGCGTTTTTTCAGGTGAGGCTTTTTCCTCGTATGATTTTTTGTGTCAGGCAATAACCTCGGTTCCTGACCGCTCGGAACAGGCGTTCGCCGTTACTGGCGTTTTTAAACTTTTCCTGTAGTCGACTAAGGCACATCTCGAGACCTCGATAATGTTCCGGCTCCCTGCCGATGCTCCGAATAAGATCATCTTTGCTCACGACGCGATCATCATGGTTGAGCATTTTTTTGACCAGCGCGGCCTCGAGGCCAGTCAAGACAATCTCGATATCATCTCTGATCAGAGCTCCGTTGCCGTTGCTCAGTCGCCAGGCTTCTGCATGGGAATTGAGTGGCTTGGCCGCCGTGTACATGGCGTCCGAGGCTTCATCTGTACGAGCGTTGCTGTTATTGAATCGCGTGTCGGGCTGGACTGTTCGCCACTCGGATTCGAATGACGAAAGCATACGCTGTGTATCACGTTTGATAACAGGCGGGACAATACTGTCCAGGTGAGGGGAAAAAAACTCCATGAGCTTAGGGGGGGAAGAGGGTGGGGCAACACCTTCGACAAACATTTTTGCCTGTGAGGTGCCAAATGAGTTGTATCGCTTGTTCGACAGCAATGCTTCCAGCTCAAGTTGTAATGCCGAGCTGTGAGTAACGACGACAAAATATTTTCTGGGGAGGGTTGTGCTGCTTTCCATGTCTTCTCTCCTGAAGTGCACTTTCGGTTTTAATTCAAAAGGATGTCGGCAGGGGAGTAATGGCTCCCTTGGAAGTAATCAAAGGGCAACGCGCGTGCCAGTACATGACTGGCAGACTGCTCGACTCTGTCGGCTATGAAGACGACTTTGGTGGTGTGAGTCAGCATGGTCATGCGTTCATGAAGTCGATTGAATAACTCAGGGTTGCCAGTTTGTTTAAGGTTCAAGTCTAGGGTTGGAAGGGGGATTTTTATATAGTCGAATAGATTCAGGGTGGTAAAGAGTTCGATACTTTCGTCGTGGATATCATAGCCGTCGAAAGCAATCTCTATCCCATGATCTTTCAGCAGATAAATGTTGTTGAGGATTTTCTTTTTGTCGGTGAAACTCACCGCCGAAAGAGGCAACTCATTGAGAGCGACAGCCAGTGTCTGGCCAAAGTTACTCAGCGCATCGTTGCACTGGATCAACTCTTCGGTGAGTGCAGGACTGGCGAGATCTGATTGCCCTACGCAAACGAATCGCCGGCTCAGGTATTTATTTTCGCTGGAAACATTGCGGTCTTTCAGCGAAAAGGCAATCAGCCGGGTCTGCATCAGTACTTCACTGTAGATGCCACTCATCTGCTTCATGGGTGGTGCACTGCAGGCACGTGCGGGCGGAACCTGACTGTCGTCAAATTGTATTCTGATCTCGCTGCCAAATGGGCAGTCATCGCGAGTGAGGATCAATTGTCGAGATAAATAATGACTCGCACGATAGATGTGAGACGCGCTCCCCGTTGCGTTCATACTGCAATTACTCCCTTGATACTAATCATCAGGCGGTCGAGATCAGACCCCTGATTAAACGATAACCATGGCCACGAATACTTTGAATAGCATTCGTGCCATATAGGCCTTTTATCTTTCCACGAAGGCGGCTGATGGATTTTTCCAAGGCCCTTGGGTCATAAAAATTAATATTAAGCCCCATGATTCTGGCGATTTCATCGTGGCTCAATATTTGATTTTTTGTGCCGGAAAATGCTTCTAGTATCTTCATTTCCGGAAACGATACATCCAGTCTTTTACAGTCTCCAATCAGGCACATGCGAGTGGGGTCCAGAAGCAGATTGTGTTGCCTCTGCCATTCCGCGCTATTAAAAAACTCGGAAAGCACGTCCGAGTTTTCGTCTGCCAAAGTACCAAACTTAATACAATAGTCGGCCCCGGCAAGATAATATTTCATCTTGTTGTAGGTGCCTCTACCTGTGATCGCTACAAAAATAAGGAGTGCATGGTTGTCAGCACGCATATTTTCAACGAGGGCAAGGCTCTCAACAAACGCTTGAGGGCTGTCAATGACAATGAAGACAGCCCGGTATGAATGAACGTCTTGATTTTTTCTGAAAGAGTTGCTGTAGCACGTTGTATCAACAGGTATATCATTCGGGACGTGGCTTGCTAATAGAGTCTTAAAGTCCTCCACTAACGTTTGGGTCCACCCAATGGTGAGAATACCGATCACCTCCTTCGCGTGACTGTGGCTGGTAGTCGTTATTTTCCCTGTAAGCATCATGCTTTGACTCGGCTGGGTGCTGACGTTCGAATGTTAAAGCACTGATTCTCATCTGTGACTGACAATTGGTAACATTTCATGGGGTTTTCTCGCAGGCATCACATTTTTTTAACATTGCTGGTGAATTTGTTAGAAATCATTGCACTTCTGTGTAGTTGATGGTTGCAGGCAAAAGAGTGTCATTGTGCCATCTTTCGGCTTGTTCTCCCGCCTTTCCAGCGCAGTACCCTGTGCTTCTGGTTAACCCGGCCGCTGCGTGACTTTATGAGGGGAGTGTTATGAATGATCAGCAGGCAGGTTGGATTGAGCTTTTCTTTGGTGCTGAACTAACTGCTATTGATCCTTGTATAACATCAGGGTTGTCAGGTGTAGTGCTGGACAATAATTAACAAGGTGTTCTCATGCGCGGCTGAATGCGTTTTACTCTCTGTTTGACGATGCATTAAAAGCACGTCAGCGGACGTGTTTTTTTGATGGGGAGGATTGATGGATTTTTGGACTACTGTATCGATATTGATTTTAGGCGTGGTCGAAGGGCTGACAGAGTTTTTGCCTATATCAAGTACAGGGCATCAAATTATTGTCGCGGACTTGCTCGATTTCGGTGGTCAGCGAGCAATGGCCTTCAATATCATCATTCAACTGGGTGCAATCCTGGCGGTGGTCTGGGAGTTTCGTCGCAAGATCCTCGAAATCATCACGGGCTTGCCAACTCAACGTAATGCACAACGTTTTACCTTGAACTTGCTGATCGGTTTTATGCCGGCCGTGGTCTTGGGCGTATTGTTCGCCGACAAGATCCATGAGTATCTGTTTAATCCCATCACCGTGGCAGTGGCGTTGGTAGTGGGCGGCTTTATCATGTTGTGGGCAGAGCGGCGGGAACATGTGGTGTATGTCGATCATGTTGACGACATGCGCTGGACCGACGCTCTAAAGGTCGGCTTCGCACAGTGCCTGGCAATGATTCCGGGCACCTCACGCTCTGGATCGACCATTATCGGTGGGCTGCTTTTTGGCCTGTCGCGCAAGGCCGCCACCGAGTTTTCGTTCTTCCTCGCCATGCCGACCATGGTCGGTGCCGCGGTCTACTCAGGCTACAAGTATCGAGACCTGTTCCAGGCCGCCGACCTGCCAGTGTTTGCCCTGGGTTTTGTCACCGCGTTCTTGTTCGCCATGATCGCTGTGCGCGGCTTGCTCAAGTTCATCGCCAACCACAGTTACGCGGTATTCGCCTGGTACCGGATCGCATTCGGTTTATTGATCCTGGCAACCTGGGCATTTGGCTGGGTTAACTGGACTGAGGCGGCAGCGCTCTGATACACCAACCAGGCTGCGAGAAATGCAGCCTGGTTTTTCGCTAACCGTTAGCGCCCCTCAAGTAACTCCGCCGCCTGATCCAGCAACGCCAACGGCTCTTTAGCCTTGTGAATATCTACCGACAACAACTGCCGAAACTTGCGCGCTCCCGGAAACCCGGTGCCCAGGCCCAGCACATGCCGGGTGATATGGTGCATCGAGCCACCCGCATCGAGGTGTGCGGCAATGTAAGGCCGCAACTGCGCCAGCGCCTCGGCACGGCTGATCACCGGTGCCGTACTGCCGAACAGTTGCTGATCCACCTCAGCCATCACATAAGGATTGTGGTACGCCTCGCGCCCCAACATCACGCCGTCGAACGTCTGCAAATGTTCGTGACAGGCCTCCAGCGTTTTGATCCCGCCGTTGAGAATAATCTCCAACTCCGGAAAGTCCGTCTTCAACTGCGCTGCCACGTCATAACGCAGGGGCGGAATGTCGCGGTTCTCCTTGGGCGACAACCCCTCCAGAATTGCAATCCGCGCATGCACCGTAAAACTCGTGCACCCGGCGTCCCGAACCGTGCCGACGAAATCACACAGCTCCTCGTAACTGTCCCGCCCATTGATCCCGATGCGGTGCTTCACCGTCACCGGAATCGACACCGCATCGCGCATCGCCTTCACACAATCCGCCACCAACTGCGGATGCCCCATCAGGCACGCGCCGATCATGTTGTTCTGCACCCGATCACTTGGGCAGCCGACGTTGAGATTCACCTCGTCGTAGCCGTGTTCCTGGGCCATGCGGGCGCAGGCGGCGAGGTCCAGCGGGACACTGCCACCGAGCTGCAGGGCGAGCGGGTGTTCGGCTTCGTTGTGACGCAGGAAACGCTCGTGATCGCCGTTGAGCAGCGCGCCGGTCGTGACCATTTCGGTGTAGAGGAGGGCGTTTTTCGACAATAGGCGTAGGAAAAAACGGCAGTGTCTATCAGTCCAATCCATCATCGGGGCGACGGAGAAGCGGCGGGAGAGCGGGGCGGGTGCGGCAGTGATTGGGGGCATTGGGGGTCTGGAATCGGTGGGGCGAAAGACCGGAGTTTATCAGGAATGGGCTGGTTGGGTTGAGGCGAGTCCTGCGAGATAGCCCTCCGGACGCCGGGAATGGTCTTGAGCGAGACAGTCATCAGGCGGACTGATGGCATCTGGCTATAGATTGCAAAGCTGTTTAAGGAGCGTATTGGTCAGATTCGCAGAGGTCAGGCCGACCTGTTCAAAGTTGAGAGGCCTGTAGAGGCTTGCTGATTTTTGAACTGAAAGGGAGGCGACGCATTAAACAGCTCCGCCCCTTTCTCGTACATTCTCGTCAAGGGCCCAACTCAAAAAAACCAACTGCGATTATCTTCCAGTGCCTGGCGACAAAGCTTGAGCTGCGAATTATAACTTTGTGATTGTTGTTCCACTTTGCGCGCTACCTGTATGAGCCAAGGCTTGCTGAGGTGGGTGCCGTTACGATAGCCGCCACGCCCCTCGTGGTACGCCAGATATTGGTTGTAAGCATCCCATTTCGAGATCCCGAGTTGGCGCTGGGTGCCGGTTGTGTACCAGCCTATGAACATGATCGCGTCATCAAAGTTGTCACGCGAGCCGCCATTGCCAGTGCCGTTTTTGTACTCACCCCACACCGGGTCTTGCGCTTGCGCATAGCCGTAGGCGGAACTGACTCGACCCCAAGGGATGACCCACAACAGGTAGTCGCGGGGTGGCAAGGCATCGGAAATAAAACTGCTTTCTTGCTTCATGATGGCCATCGCCACATGTTGAGGCGTGCCCCACTTCTCCTGCATCTTCAGCGAGTCTTCATACCAGTCAGGGTATTCACGATAGATGTTGCAGAGGTTGTTCTGGTCTTTGGGGGGGGGCGTTGCGCAACCCGTCAAGGTCAGCAGCATCAATACAGGTAGCCATGTTCGCCATTGCTTCATTCATCGTGTCTCGGAAAAGAGTAAGGGCGACGTCAGCCCATCTATATTGCTCGTGGCTCGCGTGGAGCAAAGCACCGCTAGCAACGTCTGATGACATTTGGCTGGATGGGGTCACCCGTTAAGCGATTGGCTTTGTAACGTTCTGCGACCATTGAACTGACCAAAACTGCGATTCCTGAACCAACGCTGTCGCCCCGCAAAGTTTCATAATCCCTACTGACATTGCAGCCTAGGATGACAACTCAAGCTCGTATCACCGCGCCCTCCATCCCACAGGGAACTGAAAAATGATCTCGAATCTCTTCAAAGTTGTGCTAGTCGGTGGTGCAGTGCTGTTGAGCGCCTGTTCGGGTGCAAGTACCCATAGCGAATATTCGGAAGCCACGCTGCCGTCTGCCGGTTTTGGCCCGGGGCCGACCAACAACCCCAGCAAGATGAATGTGCATGGCAGTGCGCTTGGTAACAGTTTCGGCGAGTACAGTTCGGGGTTGTTGCACGACGATTAACTAACGGCGGAAGTGTTTCCGCCGTTTTGCGTTTTGCCTGATAGGGCGTGTAGGTAGGCGAGGGCGACTGCTGCGCAGTCGGACGCTGGCTTCGCCAGCTGCTATAGAGGGGAGTTGGCGGGTTATTTAGTCTCGGGTGTTGCTATCCACTGACTCAGGACTTTTTGGTAACTGCCCGTCACCTTGGCCAGGTGCAGCCACTGATCGACATACAACTTCCAGGTGATGTCGTCGCGCGGTAGCAGGTAAGCCTTTTCCCCATACTGCATAAACTTGCTCGGGTTCACTGCGCACAAACCGGGTTTGAGTTTCTGCTGGTACAGCGCTTCCGACGCATCGGTAATCATCACGTCAGCCTTCTTATCCAGCAATTCCTGGAAGATGCTCACGTTGTCGTGAAGGCTCAATTGCGCCTTGGGCAGGAAGGCGTGAACAAACGCTTCGTTCGTACCACCAGCCGGTTCAACCAGGCGCACTGAAGGCTGGTTGATTTGCTCGATGGTTTGGTACAGCGCCTGATCGTCGCAACGCACTAGCGGGATCTTGCCGTCGACGTCCAGCGTGGTGCTGAAGAAGGCTTTTTTCTGCCGTTCCAGTGTCACCGAGATACCGCCCATGCCGATGTCGCACTTACCCGCCAGCATGTCCGGCATCAGGGTTTTCCAGGTAGTGGGTACCCATTCAACTTTGACACCGAGGCTGTCCGCCAGTGAGCGGGCCATGGCGATGTCGATGCCCGAGTATTCGCCGTCCTCGGCTTTGGAGGTATAGGGTTTGTAGTCACCCGTGGTGCATACGCGAAGTTGGCCTTGCTGGATGATGCTGTCCAGATGCGAAGGTTCTGCCTGAACGCCAAACGATAGAGCGAACAAACCACCGAGCATCATTGTGCTTTTTATGTTCTTCATTGTTCTCGGACTTTTTTGATGGATTCTCATCAGCCCAGCGATAACGCAGAGCCGTCCCCGAACGCATCATAAACACTAAATGCTGTTCTGGGGTTTGAGTGCCAGTTCTGGACTCAACGTCCCCAACCACGCCACCAAACCTACAATCAATACCGCCGCTGCCAATTCCACCCACACGCTGCGCCGCAATGCATTGGCGGCGACCTGATATTGACCGTCTCGTAGCGACCGCTCCAAAAATGGCCCGAGGTGAAAGCGATTCAACGCCGCGAGCACCAGCATCCCGGCGAACAGTGCCACTTTGATGAACAGCAAAATCCCGTAGGTGCTGAGCAATACGTCATCCAGTGTCGGGCCCACGATAAACAGATAATTCACAACGCCCGTCACCGTAATGACCACGACGATCAGCGCACCTGCCGTTTCAAACCGCGAAACCGCACGGGCCAATATTTTGATGCGCTCGTCAGTTTGCAACGCATTGATCTTCGCCATCAACGCAAACGCCACCAGCGCACCCAGCCAGGCACCAGCGCCCCACAAATGCAGAATGTCGCTGGTGAAATGCCAGTGGCGCCGACTGCCTTCATCCATCGCCCCATGTCCGCTCCACGCGAGAGAGGCGAGGGCGACACCGCCGCCAATCGAGGCGATCAACAAACTCATGCCGGGCGCGCGGAGGTTGAGCGTCACGGCCAAACCACAGACAACCAGCGCGACGATGCGCACGATCCAGGCCCATCCGACATCCGTTTCAAACACCATCATCTCGATGTGCGGACGCAGTTCAGCGAGGTCTGACTCTCCGCTCATGGCGCTCGCCATCGCCACCATGCTGACGATGGACAGCAACAGCCCCAGCCCTGCCGTCCCCGTCAACAACGACCAAAACGGCAGCACCACCCCTGACAAACGCTCCCGTCCCTGAAGGCTGTAAATCCCAAACAGCGCCAGCCCGAACAGCAGCATCAAGTCCAGGTACAACGCAAACCGCAGCGCAATGCTGACCGAGTCGCTCATCGATCACTTCACTTTGAACGTGACATTGCCGGTAATCGGGTGGGTGTCCGATGACACTGCGCGCCAATCCACTTTGTAGGTGCCGGCGGGCAGTGGCGAGAGTGGTGTGATGACCATGGTTTTCGGGTCGCTGCCCCCGCTGACTTTGGCCTTCATCGGCATGGGCGAGTGGGCCATGCCGGGCATTTCGGTCATCACCAGTTTTGCGCCAGAGAACTGGGTCATGAGGTTTTCCGAGAAGTGCAGTTCGATGGTGTTCGGTGACGCGCCCTCCGCACCCTCAGTCGGGACGGAGGAGAGCAGTTTCGGGTGCGCTTGAGCGAGTGTGCTCATCAGCAATCCGACGGCGATAGCGGTGATGTTGATGGTGCGCATGCAAGACCTCATTAAAGTGTTGTTTTGGGTGAAGAGGTTTAAAACCACAGCCGAACCCCGAGGACCAGACGTGCTTCACTGCGATCCTCACCTTCGTCGCTGGCGTAGTCGGTGGTTTTGCCGTAGGTGCGGTTCCAGGTCACGCCAACGTATGGCGCGACCTCCCGGCGGATTTCATAGCGCAGGCGCAGGCCGGCTTCGGTGTTGGACAGGCCTGAGCCGATCCCCCGTTGCGGGTCGTTTTTGCCGTAGACGTTCAGTTCGGCGGTCGGCTGCAGGATGAGCCGGTTGGTCAGCAGAATGTCGTAGTCGCCTTCCAGTCGGGCGGCGGTTTGCCCGGCTTCGCCGATGAATGCGGTGGCTTTGGCTTCGAAGTTATACAGCGCCATGCCTTGCACGCCGAAGGCCGCCCAGGTTTGTGGGGCGCCGGGTTTGAAGTCCTGGCGCACGCCGCTGACCACGTCCCACCAAGGGGAAATCGCATGGCCCCACAAGGCCTGGACTTCGGCGTCCTCGGTCTTGCCATTGCTGCGCTCGCCTTCGGAGCGCAGCCACAGGCGATCGATGTCGCCGCCGACCCAGCCGGACAGATCCCAGGCGAGCGCGCTGCCGTCATCAGCGTCCTGCCATTCGAGTTTGTCGGCGAGAAAGTAATAATTGAGCGCAGAGTCATGCACCTTGTGCCCGCCGGGGCTGGCGAATACGGCAGCGCGATCGGCATCGGTCAGCGCCGCGATCGGCGTGCGACTTTCGGTCGGTGCGGCGGGCTGCATCTGGAATTCGTCCATGCTTTGCATCTGGCCGGGGTCCATGCCGGTCATCTGGCTGTGGTCCATGCCCTGCATGTCGTGGGTGGCGGCCATGGCCGAAGAGAGTGTCAGGCTCACCGTTATGAATGCCAAGGAAATCGGGGTAAGTCGGGTCATGGAGTAGCGCCTCATTCTTCCACGCGAACTTCACGGAACATGCCCATTTCCATGTGGTACAGGAGATGGCAGTGATAGGCCCAGCGGCCGAGCGCATCGGCCGTCACCCGGTAGCTGCGTCGAGAGCCGGGTGGCATGTCGATCGTGTGTTTGCGCACCATGAACTGGCCGTTTTCGTCTTCGAGGTCGCTCCACATACCGTGCAGATGGATGGGGTGAGTCATCATCGTGTCGTTGACCAGCACCACGCGGACCCGCTCGCCATACTTGAGGCGCAGCGGTTCGGCGTCGGAAAATTTCACGCCGTTGAACGACCACGCGAACTTCTCCATGTGGCCGGTCAGGTGCAGTTCGAGGGTACGACCGGGCTCTCGGCCATCGGGGTCTTCGAAGGTACTGCGCAGGTCGGAATAGGTGAGCACCCGGCGCCCATTGTTGCGCAGGCCCAAGCCCGGATCGTCGAGTTTTGGCGAGGTGGTCATGGCCTGCATGTCCACCAGCGAGTTGTCTTTTTCCGTGTCCGGATGAGATTGCATGCCCGGCATGGCCATGCCGCCGTGATCCATGCCCGCCATATCGCCCATGCTGCCGTGGTCCATCCCGCCCATGCCCATGTCATCCATGGTTACACGCGGGCGAGGGTCCAGCGCAGGGATCGGCGCGGATAAACCCGCCTTCGAAGTCAGCGTGCCACGGGCGTAGCCGGTGCGATCCATTGATTGGGCGAAGAGGGTGTAGGCCTCTTGCGTCGGCTCGACAATCACATCAAACGTCTCCGCCACAGCGATCCGAAACTCGTCGACGCTCACCGGTTTGACGTGCAGTCCATCCGCCGCGACCACGGTCATTTTCAGGCCGGGAATGCGCACGTCGAAATACGTCATGGCCGAGCCGTTGATGAAGCGCAGGCGCAGCTTCTCGCCGGGCCGGAATACGCCGGTCCAGTTCCTGTCCGGCGCCTGGCCATTCATCAAAAAGGTGTAAGTGGCGCCACTGACGTCGGCGAGATCGGTGGGGTTCATCTTCATCTCGGCCCACATCTTTCGATCCGCGACCGTCTCGCCCCAACCTTTTTCGCCGACGTCGTGGATGAAGTCACCCACGGTGAGTTTGTTGTAGTTGTAGTAATCGGACTGTTTTTTCAGCGTCTTCATCAGGTCGGCCGCGTCTTCGTCGGACCAGTCGGTCAGCATCACCACGTAATCGCGGTCGTACTGGAAAGGCTCCGGTTCTTTGGCGTCGATCACCAGCGGGCCGTAAACACCGGATTGTTCCTGAAGGCCCGAATGGCTGTGGTACCAGTAAGTACCGTTTTGCCGGACCTTGAATTGATAGACGTACATTCCACCGGGCTCGATCCCGTGGAAGCTCAATCCCGGCACGCCGTCCATGTTCGCCGGCAGCAAAATGCCGTGCCAATGGATGGAGGTGTCGTCCTTGAGCTGGTTCCTCACCCGCAGTGTGACGGTGTCACCTTCACGCCAGCGCAGCAGGGGGCCGGGGATGCCGCCGTTGATGGTCATGGCGGTGCGTGGGCTGCCGGTGATATTAACCGGGGTTTCGCCGATCAACAGGTCGAAATCGTTGCCCGCCAGGACCTGAGGTTCACCGGGGCTGGAGACGGCCCAGACTGGCGCACGCCATAAGCCGAGACCGCCGAGCAAGCCGCCGGCGGCCAGGCCCTTCACGAAAGTGCGTCTTGAGGTGTTGGAATGCATGCCGTTGTTCCCGGACCGTCAACGTGGAGTTGACGGCGAGACTAACGAGGGCTGCCTTTCAGAAGACTGAGGAGGGGATTACAGTTTTGACAGGTTCACGCAGTGTTTACTTGCGGAGGGTGGATTTTGACGCCGACGCGACCGTGCCACTGCCGCAGTTGATATACGAAGAGGTTTTCAACCAGCGCTGATCCGGATAGTAAGAGAACAACAGCTGCCCATCTTTCATCGAATCAATCAGCCGATGCGCAATCGCCGGCCTGACTGCCGGGCAGCCGAGGCTTCGGCCAATCCGGCCATTGACCCGGGCCAGCATTGGATTCACATAGGGCGCGCCGTGAATCACGATCGCCCGGTCAAAGGCGTTGTCGTTGAAACCGGGTTCCAGGCCTTCCATGCGCAACGAGTAACCGTTTTGCCCGACATAACTTGACTGTGTCCGGTACAAGCCGAGACTGGTGGCGAAGCTTTCGTTTTGATTGGAGAAGTTGACGGCCATGTTCTCGCCGCTGTTTCGACCGTGGGCCACCAGTTCATGGAACAGCAGCTTGCGTTTTTTAAGGTCAAACACCCATAACCGTTGTTCGGTGGAGGGCAGGGAATAGTCGATGATCGCAAGCCTTTGGACAGGGGCTGCGCCTTGAGCGATGCTGCATTGTGAAGCGCGGACGGCCAGGTTAATGACTTTTGCGTCGGCACCCGGCGCTGCTTTGACGAGGGCGGCGGCCAGCGAATCGGCGTAGGCTGATGGTACGGACATTGCAGTCAGTAGCAGGGCCGCCAATGGAAGGCCAAAACGTAGTAGCGCCATATAGATGTCTCATCATGTTAAGTTCGAGTCTAGCAGTGCGTGGGAAGCTAGCGAGTGAATGCGGGAGATTAAGGATTATCCATGGTGCAATTAACAAGGTTATTCGTCATAAGCCGCGTATTTTTTATGGGCTTTCTGATCAGCGGTGCAGCAGTCGCCGAAACTTCGCCGATTGAGTCGGTAACTGAACCGAACACCGTGATGGACGCCGCAGCGGACGACAACGTCGCTCAAACGATTCAGGCGTCGCTTGCGCCATTGAAAACCGCATTCCCGCCCTTGCTCACTTCAAAGCGCTATCGGCGGCTGGATGTCAGTCGTCTGGTCATGGATTTTTATACCCATCGTGCCTATCGCGCGGCGTGGACCAACGATAGCGATGTCGCACAGTTGATCAAAAGTTTGAACAACCTCCAGGCCGACGGTTTGAACCCGGCGGATTTTCATGTGGATGAAATTGTCCGGACTCAACCCTCGGTGCAAACCCTGACTGCCTCGACTGAGCAGCGCGCAGCGTTTGATATCGCCACCACCCACACTTTTATTACCGCGCTGCTGCAATTACGGCGCGGCAAGGTCGACCCTTCACGGCTGGACAATCACTGGAATTTTGATTCGAACGGCGTCGATCCCCGTAACGACATTAACGCCTTCTTCGCTGCGCTCGATAATCACGACGTGGCGAGTGCTTTCGCCCAGGCACCGCCACAAGAGGCGGTGTACGTCAGTTTGCGTCAGGCGTTGGCGCAACTGCGCGGTATTCGGGATCGGGGTGGCTGGCCGAAAGTGGTGGTGGACCATTCGCTCAAACCCGGCATGGACGAGCCTGCTGTCGCACAGTTGCGCGCGAGGATGGTCGCGGCAGGTTTTCTCGACCCACGATTGATCCGCGGTACGAAGTACGACGGCGCCGTCACCGCGGCGGTGAAGAAGTATCAGACCGAACAGTACCTTGGCGCGGATGGTATCGCGGGGGCGACCACCCTGGCGGCATTGAATGTGCCGGTTGAGGCGCGCATCGACCAGGTGCGGGTGAACATGGAGCGGGCGCGCTGGCTGCTTTATAAACTGCAGGGCACGTTCGTTATCGTCGATATCGCCGGCTACAAGGTGGCGATGTACCGCGATGGCCGACCGATCTGGCGATCCCGGGTGCAGGTGGGTAAAACGGCGCGCAATACCCCGATTTTTCAGGCGCAGATTACCTACATCACCTTTAACCCGACCTGGACGGTACCGCCGACGATCCTCAAGGAAGACGTGATACCAAAAATTCAGGCCAATCCAGGTTACCTGGCCAGCAACCGGATACGCGTACTGGATCGAGCAGGCAATGTGCTCGATCCGTCGACCGTTGACTGGAGCAATGCACGCGGACTGACCCTGCGTCAGGATGCCGGGCCTGATAGCTCGCTGGGCCAGGTCGTGATCCGCTTCCCCAACGACTATGCGATTTACCTCCACGACACGCCGCATCGCGAGCTGTTTGCCAAGACTGTCCGCGCGACCAGCTCGGGCTGCATTCGGGTCGAAAACCCGCTGCAACTGGTGGAGCTGCTGTTCAACGACCCGGTGAAATGGAACAGCGCCGGCATTCAAAAACAATTGGCCAACGGCAAGACCGAGAACATCCGGCTTCCCGTGAAAGTGCCGGTGTTGCTGGCGTACTGGACGGTGGACCTGGAGAGTGACGGGCGAGTGGCGTTCAAGCCTGATGTGTATGGTTATGACGCGCCGGTGTTGCAGGCACTGAACCGGCCGGCGCCAGTGCCGGCGCTGGATTTGCGTGCGGCGGCGGGTTCGGTGGTGGCGTCGGGGCCGGGTGTGCAATAAGAAGGGGGATGTTAGGCTTGGACCCCTTATGTCGCGCGGGTCTAGAGTTCCAGGCCGTCTTGCACTGCCGTCAGCAAGATGTGTTCTGTTAATGCCACCGCATCGGCTTGTTCACCGGACTGCTCAATCGTCTGCAGCCACCAATGCGTCTCGCCGTGCTCATCCACCGTGCGCAACAGGGCGAGTTCTTTACCTTTGGAGTGAATCTCGATGCGCCCCTCGCCATCCGTGGTGAAGCGGGCGACCGGGTCGAACGTCAGGGTGTGGCGATTACCTTCGATTACCAGTTGGTCGATGGCATAGTCGAACGTTTCCCCGTCCTGACGGCTCTCGATGACATGAGTGGGGTTACGCCGCAGGACCAAACCCACCTCGGTCAGCGGATGCAACCAAACCTCGATCTGGCGATACAGGTCATAAACCTGGCTCGGCCAGCTGTCGATCGCCTGATCGGCACGGGTAGACCCGGTTTGTTTCAACTTCGTGGCGAGCTCGTCTGCCTTACTCATTTCGATTCCTTGTCATGATGTAAGAGTAATCGTAGCTCCTCCAGCGCCATCCGGGTCTTGCCTTGGGTCATGCCAGCCATACAAGCGTGACAATTCTTTTCAGGCCGACAGGACCGTCAATTCTCCCCGCAAAAACTCCACCAGCCCGCGTTGCAACCTGGGCGATGCCCAAAGTGCTCGTGCACAATTGGACAGTGCGATGCGGCGTCTGTCCAAAGGACAATTGCCCCTCACCACGGCGTAGACTAAGCTCACAAAAAATAAGGGTTTTGGGCCTTCGCCCACGCCTTACCCTTACAGGACGAGCTTTGCCTATTCCCCTTCACGACCCGCATCACGCCCCCGGCGGCGCGTTGAAACGGTTACCGCTGCTGACAGCTTCGGTGCTGTTCATCGCGACGGTGTGCCTGTGCCTCTGTGCTTTGTTGTACCTGCAACTGGAGCAGTCGCGCCGCCACGATCTGGACGAGGCGCAAGTGGCGTCGTCGAACCTGACCCGGGCCATGGCGCAGCAGGCTGAAGACACCTTCATGAAAGCCGACCTGGTGCTGACCAGCCTGGTGGACTGGATTCAAACCGACGGTTATGGCACTGCACAACGGGCGCGTTTGCAGAAAACCTTTGCCCGCAGGGTGCTGACGCTGGACCAGTTGCACGGGATTTTCCTGTTCGACAAGCAGGGGCAGTGGGTGGTGACGTCGTTCGAGGATCTGCCCCGGGGCGCGGGGGTTGCCGATCGTGAATACTTCAAGTTTCACCAGCAAAACGTGTCGTCGGTCGTGCACATCGGACCGGCCATCCGCAGTCGGCAGAATGGCGAGTGGATCATTCCAGTGTCCAAGCGCGTCAATGACAAGAGCGGCAAGTTTCAGGGCGTATTGCTGGCCGGCATCAAGATGGCGTACTTCGATCAATTCTTCAAAAGCTTCAGCATCGATGACAAGGGTTCGATGTTTTTGGCCCTGACCGACGGAACACTGTTGGCGCGACGGCCGTTTGTGGAGTCGCTGATCAACACGTCATTGGCCAAGGGCGACATCTTTCAGACGCTGCTGCCGAACGCACCGGCCGGCAACGCGATGATCAGTTCGATCGTGGACGGCATCGTCCGTCTGTACGGCTATCGTCAACTGGAAGGTTATCCGCTGGTGGTTTCCGCAGCGTCCTCACGGGACGCGGTGCTCAAGGGCTGGTACGACACGGCGTTTCAATCCAGCGTCATCGTGGCGCTGGTGATCCTGGGGGTTGGGCTGTTTGGCTGGGTGTTCATCCATCAGGTGCGCGACGGTGAGCGAATCGAGGCTGATTTACGCAAGGCGCAAGAAGCGCTGGAGCTGATTGCCACTCACGATAGCCTGACCGGCCTGGCCAATCGTCGGTTGTTTGAAAGGGCACTGGACATCGAGTTCGCGCGCGGGGCCCGGCAGTTGAGTTCATTGGGCCTGGTCATGCTCGATATCGATTTCTTCAAACGCTACAACGACACCTACGGCCATGTCGCCGGCGACCATTGCCTGGCCGAGGTGGCGCGAGCGTTGAAGAGTTGCTGCCATCGCAAGGCCGATCTGGCGGTGCGTTATGGCGGTGAAGAGTTCGCCGTGTTGCTGCCCAACACCGATATCCATGGCGCGTTGGCGATTGCCGAGCAAATCCGCCGCAGCGTCATGGACAAGAACATCACCCACAGTGGTTCGCCCACGGGCTATGTGACGGTCAGTCTGGGCTGTTACGCATTTATACCGACCGGGCGCGACAGCATTGAGGTGTTCATCGAACGCGCCGATGCCGCGTTGTATCAGGCCAAGCATTCGGGGCGTAACCGGTCCTGCGTGTTGTCGTTGGAAGGGGGCTTGGAGGCGCTGCTGCGCTCGGATCGTTGAGTCGCCCGCCTTGTTGTTTCAGTCTTGCAACACCCCGACAACCGGCCGTCCGTCTGTCAATTCTGGCTGAATCGATCGTCTAGAGTTCCGTAAGCCCTGCCGAACCCGGCAGCGCTCCCCAACGCACGGACGATCGCCTAAATGTTGATTACTCAAGCATTGACAGCCGTTGCTCTAACCCTCGCGGCTGCTGCCGTTTTCCCACTGGCCAGCCAGGCTCAACCGAAAGTCACACCCGAAGAAGCGCACGCCATTGGCGTCGACGCCTACCTGTATTTTTATCCGCTGCTGACCATGGACATCACCCGCAAACAGTTCACCAATATCGAACCCGGCAAAGCGTTTGGTAAAGGCCCGATGAACATGTTTGTGAGCGTGCCGCAGTACCCGCCCGCGGATTTCAAAGGGGTCGTGCGCTCGAATTTCGATACGTTGTATTCCATCGCCTGGCTCGACTTGACCAAGGAGCCATTGGTGATTTCCGCGCCGGACACGGCGGGGCGTTTTTATCTGTTGCCGATGCTCGACATGTGGAGCGACGTATTTGCCTCGCCCGGTTGGCGCACGACCGGCACGCAGGCCAGGCAGTTTCTGGTAACCCCGCCGGGCTGGACCGGAACGGTTCCGGCCGGATTGAGCCATTTGCCGGCGCCGACGCCTTTCGTCTGGATCATCGGTCGTACCAAGACCGACGGCGAAGCGGACTACGCGGCGGTGCACAGCATTCAGGCGGGCTACACGGTGACGCCGTTGTCGCAGTTGGGTAAAAAAGTGGAACCGGTCACGGTAAAAATCGACCCGGCGGTGGACATGAAAACCCCGCCGAAGATTCAGGTCGATACGATGTCGGCAGCACAATATTTTGCCTACGCAGCCGAGCTGCTCAAATTGCATCCGCCACATCTCACCGACCAGCCGATCCTGGCGCAGATGCAACGCATCGGCATTGAAGTGGGCAAATCGTTCAGCTTTGAGGCGCTGGACCCGGCCGTGAAAGCCGCGCTGCAGACGGTGCCTGATGAAGCGCAGACGCTCATGAAGTGGAAAGTGGCAACCCTTGCTCGGGTGGTCAATGGCTGGTCGATGAACACCGACACCATGGGCGTCTATGGCAACTACTACCTTAAGCGCGCGATCGTGGCACAGGTCGGGTTGGGGGCGAACTTGCCCGAGGACGCGATTTATCCGCTGAACCTGGGCGATGACCAGGGCAAGCCGCTCGACGGGGCCAACAAGTACGTGCTGCATTTCGATAAAGATCAAGTGCCACCGGTGAACGCCTTCTGGTCGATCACCTTGTACGATCCGGAAGGGTTTCAGGTGGGCAATTCACTCAACCGTTTTGCGGTCAGTAGCTGGATGCCGTTCAAGACCAATGCCAATGGCTCTCTGGATATCTACTTCCAGAACGAAAGCCCCGGCAAGGACCTGGAGGCCAATTGGCTGCCCGCTCCCAAAGGCGCGTTCAACTTGACCATGCGCTTGTACGGCCCGAAACCCGAGGCGTTGAACGGCAAGTGGAACCCTCCCGCAGTCAAGCGCATGTAATGGACGGGTAATGAAAGCGGGCCATGAATCGCTTCATGGCCTGCTTTTATTCGTTCAGCTGCCCGTTCCACCCCCGGCACCTCCGGTTCCGCCTCCCGCCGCCCCGGTTCCGCCACCTGCTCCGGAGCCCGAACCACTGGCGCCGCCATTAGTCCCGGTGCCGGTGCCGCCGCCCGAGTCCGTGTTACTTCCGGCCGGCGGCGTGCCGGGAGTGTGGTCGGTTGACGTGTTCGAGCCGCTGCTGGTCCCGGACTGGGAGCCGGTCGAGCGGGTGCCTTCGTTGGACGCTGCAAACGTGGCTGCCGAGGCGACGCCTAACAAGCCAGCGAGTAACAGTGACGTGAATTTTTTGGTCATCATGGTTCGTCTCCAAAAACTGAGTCGTTACCTGATGTTGGTGCGAAGGGCGGGGTGGTTGGTGCCGGTTGGATGACGAGTGGCAGTGCTTAACACCCTGGTTGGGAGTGAATCATTGTAGGAGTGAGCCTGCTCGCGATAGCGTCCTTTCATCCGACTCAGCTCTGACAGACCTGATGCCATCGCGAGCAGGCTCAGTCCTACAGTGTTTTGAGGTGTTATCGAGGGACGTATTCCGCCAGTTTCTTCTCGAGATTAAGCCGCACCGCCCCCTGGTTGTTTTCGCCGGTGGTGAATTGCACCCGCACACAGTCCAGCACCTCGAATGCATGGCACGGCATCAGGTACAAGGGGAGCCGTCGTCGATTGGCAAGTGCGCTACTGAGACCTTTAATCGCCTGCTGCGCGGGTCATGGCAACTGTCGCCACGCAATCGGGTCACAACCGGATACCGCCAATCCGTTGCGAGCCTCGGACCATGAAAAACCTGAAAATCGCTACCTTCAATGTCAACGGCCTGCGCGCACGCCTGCCCAACTTGTTGGCGTGGCTGGAACGGGAAAAACCGGACATCGCGTGTCTGCAGGAGCTCAAGTCGGTCGACTCGGCGTTTCCGGTTGCCGAGCTTGAAGCGGTCGGCTATGGCGCCCTCTGGCAGGGGCAGGCGTCGTGGAACGGGGTGGCGATTCTGGCGCGGGATGCGCAACCGCTGGAAAGTCGACGCGGTTTGCCGGGTGACGACACGGACACCCACAGTCGCTATCTGGAAGCGGCAGTGCACGGCGTGCTGGTGGGGTGTCTGTATCTGCCCAATGGCAACCCGCAGCCGGGGCCGAAATTCGATTACAAACTGGCGTGGTTCGAGCGGCTGATCGCCTATGCCAAGGATCTGCAGAGCAGCGAGCATCCCGTGGTGCTGGCCGGCGACTACAACGTGGTGCCCACCGATCTGGACATCTACAACACACGCTCCTGGCTCAAGGATGCGTTGCTGCAACCACAAAGCCGCGCGTGTTATCAACGCTTGCTGGATCAGGGCTGGACGGACTCTTTGCGTCATTTGTATCCCAAGGATCGGCTTTACACTTTCTGGGATTATTTCCGCCAACACTGGCAGACCAATTCCGGGCTGCGTATCGATCACCTGTTGCTGAACCCGGCGCTGAGTCCTTATCTGCAAGAGGCGGGTGTCGATGCCTGGGTGCGCAATGAGCCGCATGCCAGTGATCACGCGCCGACGTGGATTCGTGTGAGTTCGCGCAAGCGACATTGATGTTGGCCAGTGGGTTGATTGGCTAAATCAATTGTCAGTGGCACCGCGTTATCCCTTATACATGGCGGCCATCGGCGGAGAGATCCGCGGCCCAAGCATAAGGACTGAGCAATGAGCGAGCCACGCCTGACCCACCTTGCGTTGTATCTACAGCGCCTGGGCTTCGACGCCCCACCGGCGCCGACCCTGGAAACCCTGCGTCTGCTGCAACTGCGCCACACCGGTGCCTTCGCGTTCGAAAACCTCACCACGTTGTCGGGCGAGCCGGTGCTGATTGACCTGCCGTCCATCGAGCAGAAAGTCCTGTTCGACGGTCGCGGTGGTTATTGCTATGAACTCAACAACCTGTTTCTGGCCTTGCTCCAGGAACTGGGCTTCGATGCTCGCGGCATTACCGGCCGTGTCGTAATGGGCCAACCCGAAGGCGCGTGGACTGCGCGCACGCACCGCTTGAGCCTGGTTACGCTGGACGGCGTGCGCTACATCACTGACGTCGGCTTCGGCGGCATGGTCCCCACCGCACCCCTGATACTCGATACCGACGCTGAACAACTCACCCCCCATGAACCGTATCGCATTGAACGCCATGAAGACGGCTACACCCTGCGGGCCAACGTCGGCGGTGAGTGGCGGCCGATGTACATTTTTGACCTGCAGCGCCAGGAAGATACCGATTACACCGTCGGCAACTGGTACGTCTCCACCCATCCCGAGTCGTCGTTTGCGCGGCAGTTGATGGTCGCCCGGACCGGAGACGGCTGGCGCCGTACGCTGAATAACGGCAGCTTTGCGATACACCGGGTCGGTCGCGAAAGCGAACGGCGGCAGGTGGCGGATGTGGACGAGTTGGTCGGGGTACTGCAGGACGAGTTCGCGATTCGGGTGCCGGAACACGAGGTATTAAGGACCGTGCTTGAGCGATTGATTCACCCAAGCTGAGCCCGTGTTTTTTGCGGCCTCAGAGCGGTGTGTTCAAGGCGCCATCACCCGATGAATCTCACTGAGCACCTCGGTTAATTTTTTCTCGAGGTCCTTCAGTTCGCCAGGGGTTATCCCTTCCTTGAAATGCCTGGCATTCCCGACAGCCGTGCGCTGATCGAACTCAACGGGTGTTTCCCGGCGATTGAGCAGCGCCTGACGCAAGGTGTTATTGATCACCGTCTGATAGCCAAAGCCCTCGCTCTCGGCAAGAGAGCGAGCCGCCTCTATGACGGCATCGTCCAGCATGATGGTGATTCGGGTTTTGCCTTTGCTGCTGGCGATGGCGCCTCGCTTGGCATTGCTGAAGTCGTATTCGTCTTTCATTGGTCAATCCTCCATGTACCGGCGACGCTCGTTTTTGGTAGCGATGCGCGCGGAAATGATTCGAACGAAATTCGGATCTCGATAGGCAACGACCAACAGGCGACCTTTTGCATCCATTCCCATGATGATCCACCGCTGTTCATCATGGTGGAGGTCCTGGAACGTAAGGGCCCGCTCGTCATAGAACACCGGCTCCGTTTCTGAAAGGCTGATGCCTTGGTGCTTTAATTTGTTGGCTGCGTTTAAGGCTGAAATGGACACCTGTCCATAATCTGACTGGGGAGTTGTATACAACTCTATAGACATTTGTCCTGAGTCTTGCATACAGTGTGCGCATAACAAAAACCAGGGAACCCCCTAACTATGAAAACGCCCCATGTTTCACACCAACGGCCCGAGGATGAAAACCTTGGGATCGGCGCGAATATGGCTTACGGCCTGCAACATGTTCTGACCATGTACGGCGGCATCGTTGCGGTGCCTTTGATCATTGGTCAGGCGGCCGGGCTTTCGCCGGCGGACATCGGTTTGTTGATTGCTGCTTCATTGTTTGCAGGGGGGCTGGCGACGTTATTGCAGACCCTTGGTTTACCGTTTTTCGGTTGTCAGTTGCCGCTGGTACAGGGCGTGTCGTTCTCTGGCGTCGCGACCATGGTGGCGATTGTCAGCAGTGGCGGGGAGGGCGGGTTTCAGTCGATTCTCGGGGCGGTGATTGCCGCGTCGTTGATTGGCTTGCTGATCACGCCGGTGTTCTCACGCATCACCAAGTTCTTCCCGCCGCTGGTCACGGGCATCGTGATCACCACCATCGGCCTGACGCTGATGCCGGTGGCGGCACGCTGGGCCATGGGCGGCAACAGCCATGCGCCGGACTTCGGCAGCATGGCGAACATTGGCCTGGCAGCGGTGACGCTGGTGCTGGTGCTGCTGTTGAGCAAGATTGGCAGCGCGACTATCTCCCGGTTGTCGATTCTGCTAGCGATGGTTATCGGTACAGTCATCGCGGTGTTCCTCGGCATGGCAGACTTCTCGTCTGTCACCCAGGGCCCGATGTTCGGCTTCCCGACGCCGTTCCATTTCGGCACGCCGACCTTCCACTTCGCCGCCATCCTGTCGATGTGCATTGTGGTCATGGTGACACTGGTGGAAACCTCGGCGGACATCCTCGCCGTCGGTGAAATCATCGGCACCAAAGTCGACTCCAAACGCCTGGGCAACGGCCTGCGCGCCGACATGCTGTCGAGCATGATCGCGCCGATCTTCGGTTCGTTCACCCAAAGCGCTTTCGCCCAGAACGTCGGGCTGGTGGCGGTGACCGGAATCAAGAGCCGCTTCGTGGTCGCCACGGGCGGTTTGTTCCTGGTGATCCTCGGTTTGCTGCCCTTCATGGGGCGGGTCATCGCCGCCGTGCCGACGTCGGTCCTTGGCGGCGCCGGTATCGTGCTGTTCGGCACCGTGGCGGCCAGTGGTATCCGTACGCTGTCCAAAGTTGATTACCGCAACAACGTCAACCTGATCATCGTCGCTACCTCCATCGGTTTCGGCATGATTCCGATTGCTGCTCCGAACTTCTACGACCACTTCCCAAGCTGGTTCGCAACGATTTTTCATTCGGGCATCAGCTCGTCGGCGATCATGGCGATTGTGCTGAACCTGACCTTCAACCACCTCACGGCCGGTAACTCGGATCAGCAGTCGGTGTTTGCGGCCGGTACGGAGCGAGTGCTGCGCTATCAGGATCTGGCAGCGCTGCGTGAAGGGGATTACTTCAGTGAAGGCAAGCTGCATGACTGCGACGGGAAAGAAATCCCGGTGGTGGAGGCTGACCATGGGCATGGCGAGCCGCGTGCCGCGCATGCGAAAAGCAGTGAACATGTCTGACAACACTCAAGACATGAAACTATGAATAAGGCGTCCTTCGGGGCGCCTTTTTTATTGCCTGAACTACGCTCTGGCGACGGTGCTGACCAACCAAGCCTGTCGTCAAATGTGAAGTCACTGACGTCAAATGAAAAGCGGTCGACGTGCTCGTGGCGATACTGGTTTCCCTGCGAGTCCCCGTTTACCCATCAAGCCTGGCGGGGGAGAGCGGTCAGTTGCATCTCAGTAAAACAATTATAGAGAGCGCAGAATGAAGTTCAGTTTTATAGACAACAGCAAGCCGAGCCGCCGGCGCGTGCTACGCGATACCTTCGTCCTGGCTTTTGCGGCTTCTCCGTTGGCAAGTCTTGCCAAGGCTGCCGAGCAAACCGGGCCAGTTGACGAAGCCGCCGAAGAAGTCACCTTCGCGGCTGGCCCACGGCCGTTGGTGCAATACCCGCAAAAGCGTCCGTTGACCTTGGTAACCACTCGCCCGCCGCACCTTGAGACGCCGTTCCCGGTTTTCAATGAAGGGCCGATCACGCCCAATGACGCCTTTTTCGTGCGTTATCACCTGGCCAATTTCCCTACCAGCATCGATCCGGACACCTTCCGTCTGACGATCAAGGGCTCGGTCAATACGCCGCTGTCCCTTTCCCTGGCGGAGCTGAAAGCCCTCGCCGAGCCGGTAGAAGTGGTCGCCGTCAATCAGTGTTCGGGTAACAGCCGTGGCTTCTCGATGCCGCGCGTGTTCGGTGCTCAATTGGGCAACGGTTCAATGGGCAATGCCCGCTGGGTGGGCGTCCCACTCAAGGCAGTATTGGAAAAGGCCGGTGTGAAAGCCGACGCTCAACAGGTGACCTTCCGTGGGCTCGATAAGCCCGTGCTGCCTAGCACTCCGGAATTCATCAAGGCGCTGGACATCAGTCACGCCATGGACGGTGAGCCGATGATCGCCTGGTCGATGAACGGCACTGATCTGCCATTCCTCAACGGTTACCCGATACGTCTGGTGGTGCCGGGGTATTTCGGCACGTACTGGGTCAAGCACCTGAGCGAGATCGAAGTCGTCGACCACACCTACGACGGTTTTTTCATGGCCAAAGGTTACCGCGTACCCGACAACGATTGCTTCTGCATCGCCCCCGGCACTACGGCGGCGCAAACCAAGCCGATTTCCAAACTGCCGGTGCGCAGCTTCATCACCAGCGTCAAACATGGCGATGTGTTGCCGCTGAATAAAAGCGTGGTGCTCAAGGGCATCGCATTCGACGGCGGCGCAGGCGTCAACAAGGTGGAAGTTTCCATCGACGGCGGGAATAACTGGCGCGAAGCCAAACTGGGTCAGGACCTTGGCCGTTTCTCCTTCCTGGAGTGGACGCTACCGATCACCTTTACCAGCAAGGGCGCCACGCAGTTGATGGTGCGAGCCAGTAACAGTGCGGGCGAGACGCAGCCGCTGCAAGCCGACTGGAACCCGGGGGGCTACCGCCGCCACGTCATAGAAACCAGCCACGTGACTGTCGCCTGAGGGGCCTGCATGAAACTTATGAAACGCATGACCACTTTACTGTGCGCGGCTCAGGTTGGCTGGATTGGCCTGGCTGGCGCAGCGCCGCTCTCGATCACCTTGCCGCCCGAAACGGCAGTGCTCAAACCCAATGCGCTGCCAGGTTATCAACTGGCCCAACAGAAATGCTCCACCTGCCATTCCGCGGATTACATCAACTTCCAGCCTCCCGGCATGACCCTGGCGCAGTGGACTGGAGAGGCGAGCAAGATGCAGCACGTGTACGGGGCGCCGATCAGTGATCAGGATGTGAGCGTGATCGGCGCTTACCTGGCGGTCACTTACGGCAGTGCTCATGCGAACGATGCCGAGGTGCAGGCAGCCTCGAACCCGCCGGCAAGCCAG
This sequence comes from Pseudomonas sp. URMO17WK12:I12, assembly GCF_000514395.1. Lineage (NCBI taxonomy): Bacteria > Pseudomonadati > Pseudomonadota > Gammaproteobacteria > Pseudomonadales > Pseudomonadaceae > Pseudomonas > Pseudomonas sp. URMO17WK12:I12. The sequence continues at coordinate 310,746 of NZ_AZVV01000003.1, read as the reverse complement.
CCTCCGGCAGCGCCCGTGGCCAAAGTCGATGCCATGGCATTGCTCCAGGGCAACGCCTGTTTGTCCTGCCACGCCATTGATCACAAGATTGTAGGCCCGGCCTATCACGAGGTGGCAGCCAAGTACGCCAACGATCCGCAGGCGCTGGCCAAGGTCACGTCGAGCATTCAGCACGGCGGTACCGGCAAATGGGGGGACATTCCGATGCCGCCTTTTGCGCAGTTAAGCCCGGATGATCTGCACACCCTGAGCACGTTCATCTTGCAACAGTAAATTCCCTGCCAACGACGCGCGTTACCTGCCATTGGTGATCGCTCTGGGAATGTCGTCCAGGGCGATCACCCGGTCCACTCCACCCAGTTTGATCGCCTCTTTGGGCATGCCAAACACCACGCAGCTGGCTTCATCCTGAGCGTAGGTGCGTGCCCCGGTCGCATGTAATTCCTTCAAGCCACGGGCACCGTCATCGCCCATGCCGGTCATGATGATGCCGGTGGCATTTTTCCCGGCGAACTTGGCCACCGAACGAAACAGCACGTCCACAGACGGGCGATGACGGTTGACCAGTGGGCCATCGACGACCTCGACGTGATAGTAGGCGCCGCTGCGCTTGAGCAGCATGTGCTTGCCGCCGGGGGCGATCAGGGCCAGGCCGGGAATCACTCGGTCGTTGTTCTTCGCTTCGCGCACTTCTATCTGCGACAGCGTGTTCAAGCGCGCAGCAAACGAGGCGGTAAATTTTTCCGGCATGTGCTGCACGATGACGATGCCCGGGCAAACCCGTGGCAGTGCGGTCAGCACCCGTTCCAGTGCCTGGGTGCCACCGGTGGAGGTGCCGATGGCGACAATCCGCTCCGTGGTCTGCGCCATGGCCTGGCCGCTGGAGGGCGGCAGAATGGCGTCGGCATTCAATTTGGCGCCCACCGGCGTATGCGCTGCGGCGTTCCTGACCAGTTGCTTGACGTTGGCCTGGGCGGCGGCCCTGACCGCCGCCACCAGTTCGGCGGAGGATTGTTCCAGAAAACCTTTCAGGCCGGCCTTGGGCTTGGTAATGATTTCCACGGCCCCGGCGGCAAGGGCCTGGAGCGTGGTTTCCGCGCCTCGTTCCGTGAGCGTTGAGCAGATCACCACCGGAGTAGGGCGCTCGGCCATGATTTTTTTCAGGAAGGTGATGCCGTCCATGCGTGGCATTTCCACGTCCAGCACAATCACGTCGGGCCATTCTTTGGCCATTTTGTCCATGGCGAAGAGGGGGTCGGAGGCGGCGCCAATCACCTGGATATCCGGCTCGCGCTCCAGCAACGCCAGCACCACCTGCCGTACCACGGCAGAGTCGTCGACCAGCAGAACCTTGATTTTTTTCATAGGCGCTTTTAGCTCTCGTTCAAGTCTTGACGGCGGACCCAGACATGGCCGCTGCTGATATCGAAGATCACGTCACGGTGCCCGTTGCGTCCTAAATCCTCGGCGCTCAGGCGCAAATGGTGACGCGTGACCAACAGGCGCGCGGCGTTGATATTGCTTTGGGCGACGCTGGTTTCCTCGCTGTAGCCGGGGAACATGGTGCCGCCGCCGAACAGCTTGACCTGGTAATCCTCGGGCCGCGTGTGGTGGCGGGCCACCTCCAGCAGAAAAAGCGCCATGGCCTCGTTGGCATATTTGCCGTCGAGTGGCCCGCCGGGCTTCTGCCGGTTCGGCAGCATGTAGTGGCACATGCCACCAATCATGCGCGCCGGGTGCCACAGGGTAATGGCGACGCAGGAACCCAGCAGGGTGCGGATACGTGTGGCCGCATCGCCGAAATAGAACTCGCCGGGCTGCAGGAAAATCTCGTTGCCGCCGAGGGGCCTGTTCATGGCTTGCGGTAAATCGAGGGTGAGATCAGTTTCAAGGCATCGGTAATGCCGTTCAGGCTTTCCGAATGACTGACGATGAAATAGCCGCCGGGTTTGAGCCGTGGCAGCATGCGCGCGACCACCTTGCGCTTGGTTTCCTGGTCGAAATAGATCATCACGTTGCGCAGGAAAATCACCTCGAATTCGCCGATATCCGGCAGTGTTTCGTTGAGGTTGATCGGCATGAAGTGCACCCGGCTGCGCAGGCTTCGCTCGATCAGGAACGTACCCTCCTGGCTACCGGTCCCTTTCAGGCAATGTTTGGCCAACAAGGGGTGCGCAATGTGGCTGGCGCGCTCGATCGGGTAGTGTCCTGTGCGGGCCTTGGCCAGCACCTGACTGCTGATGTCGGAACCGATGATTTCCCAAGGGGTGCTGCCCAGGCCATCGGCCAGGGTCATGGCCAGGCTGTAGGGTTCCTCGCCGGAAGAGCTGGCTGCGCTCCACAGACGGAAGGTTCTGCCCGGAGCGGCCTTGGGTAAAACCTGCTGGCGCAGGAAATCGAAATGCTTGGGTTCGCGGAAGAAATAGGTTTCGTTGGTGGTGAGCAAGTCCAGGGCTATCTGCAGTTCCGCAGTGGCCCCATGGCCCATGATCATCTGGAAATAGTCGCCGTAGCTGTTCAGTTGATGGTGCTTCAAACGTTTGGACAAGCGCCCGGCAACCAGTGCTTTTTTCGCGGGGCTCAGGTTGATGCCGGCGGCACGATACAGCCAGCTTTGGAACTGCTTGAACTCGCTATCCTTGAGCGCTTCTGCATTCACGATCAAACATCCTTGCCAGGTCCAGGAACGACGTTGCAATGCACAATCGATCAAGGCCGAGGCGCACCAGGCGCCTCGACCAGAATCGATGATCAGCCGGCCGGGCCGCTAGCCCGACACGGCGTCCGTCAGTGCGCCGACTTCGGATAACCTTGCCATCTCGTCGACCGACAGCACGCGGTCGGCATTGAGGACGATGACGAATTTACCCGCCACCTTGGCCATGCCACTGATGAAGTCGGACCGTATCCGCGCACCGAAGCTGGGTGCCGGTTCGATCTCGCTGGCGGGGATTTCCAGGACCGCCGAGACCGCATCCACCATCAGCCCCACATCCTGAGTGCCGGCGTCCGAGTCGGACTCGATAATGACGATGCACGAGCGCCGGGTAATATCGGACTTTTGCCGGCCGAACCGCGCCGACAGGTCCACCACCGGCACCACCGCGCCACGCAGGTTGATCACCCCACGGACGAAGGCGGGCATCATCGGTACGCTGGTAATGTTGCCGTACTCGAGGATCTCCTTGATCCCGAGAATGCCGATGGCAAACATCTCGCCGCCCAGGAGGAAAGTCAGGTACTGCGCTTCCTCCTGGTGGAGGGCCTCGGGTCGATTGGTAGTAATCAGAGCACCCATGCTGACCTCCCGTTAAAACCGAGTGAATTCGGCTTCTGCGACGCTGCTGGTCGCGTAGTGAGTGGCCGCCCGGTGGGGCAGGTGCTTGGGAGGTTGTGGCGGTTTTTTGCCCGACAGCGTCCTGTGCGCGACGGCCTTGTGCAGGCTGTCGCTGACATCGGACTCCCGGGCAAAGAAGCTCATCGCCTGTTGCAGTTGTTCGGCCTGGCTGCTCATCTCCTCGGCGGTGGCGGCCAGTTCCTCACTGCTGGAGGCATTCTGCTGGGTGATCTGGTTCAGTTGGTTCATGGCCGTGTTGATCTGCGCCACCCCGGAAGATTGTTCTTCCGACGCTGCGCTGATCTCCTGCACCAGGTCTGAGGTCTTGTTGATCGAGGGCAGCATTTCGTTGAGCAATTTGCCGGCCTTCTCGGCCATCTCCACGCTACTGGAGGACAACTGGCCGATCTCCTGGGCCGCCACCTGGCTGCGCTCGGCGAGTTTGCGCACCTCGGCGGCGACGACGGCAAAGCCCTTGCCATGCTCGCCCGCCCGCGCGGCCTCGATGGCGGCGTTAAGCGCCAACAGGTTGGTCTGGTAGGCAATGTCGTCGATGATGCCGATGCGCTGGGCGATCTGCTTCATCGCGGCGACTGTCTGCTGTACCGATTCGCCACCCTCGGTGGCTTCCTTGGAGGCCTTGCTGGCCATGCCGTCGGTGACCTTGGCGTTTTCGGTGTTCTGATTGATGCTCGCGCTCATCTGCTCGATCGACGCGCTGGTTTCCTCGACGCTGGCCGCTTGTTCGCTGGTGGCCTGACTCATGGACTGGGCGGTGGCACTGACTTGTTCGGAGGCGGTGACCAACGCGTCCGCCGCGGCACTGACATCCTCGATAATCGTGGTCAGCTTCTCCGCCGTGGAATTTGCATCGTCTTTGACCTGAGTGAAGATCCCGGTCGACTCTCGCGTGATGCGCTGTCCGAGGTCGCCATTGGCAAGCCCGCTGAAGACACGACTGACATCCTCGATGACGTTCGAGAGTGCGTCACAGCTGGCATTCGCATCGTCTTTGACCTGGCCAAAGACACCCGAATAGTCGCGGGTGATGCGTTGTCCCAGGTCGCCCTTCGACATGGCGCCAAACAGGCGTCCCACGTCCGCGAAAATAACCCCGGTGGTTTCCATCAGCGAGTTGACGCCGGCGCATAGCACCTGGATCGGGCCGCTCTTACCTTCAAGGGGAATGCGTTGGCTCAGATCGCCATCCTTCGCCGCTGAAGTCACGTGCTGCGCTTGCTCTACCGCTTGCACCAACATGTTGTTGGCATTGACCTGCGCCGTCACGTCGGTGGCATATTTGACGACTTTGAAGGGCTGGCCGTTCATGTCCATGATCGGGTTGTAGGAGGCTTGAATCCAGATCTCCTTGCCGCCTTTGCCAATGCGCTTGTACTCGCCAGCATCGAATTCACCACGCCCCAGCTTGTCCCAGAACACACGGTATTCTGGAGAGGCGCGGTAGACCGGGTCGGCAAACATGCTGTGATGTTGCCCCTTGATCTCGGCGAGGGTGTAGCCCAGCGTGTTCAGGAAGTTGTCGTTGGCGTGCAGAATCTTGCCGTCGAGCGAGAACTCGATCACCGCTTGTGCCTTGTTGATGGCGCTGAGCTGGCCGGCGAAATCGGCTGCCTGCAACTTGCTCTGGGTGATGTCAGTCGCATACTTGACGACTTTGAAGGGCTTGCCGTTCATGTCCATGATTGGGTTGTAAGAGGCTTGTATCCAGATTTCCCTGCCGCCCTTACCGATGCGTTTGTACTCACCGGCATCGAACTCACCGCGTCCGAGTTTTTCCCAGAACAGACGATATTCAGTCGAGGCGCGGTAGACGGGGTCGGCAAACATGCTGTGATGTTGCCCCTTGATCTCGGCGAGGGTGTAGCCCAACGTGTTCAGGAAGTTGTCGTTGGCGTGCAGAATCTTGCCGTCGAGCGAGAACTCGATCACCGCTTGCGCCTTGCCGATGGCGCTGAGCTGGCCAGCGAAATCGGCTGCCTGCAACTTGCTCTGGGTAATGTCAGTCGCGTACTTGACGACTTTGAAGGGCTTACCGTCCATGTCCATGATCGGGTTGTAGGAGGCTTGTATCCAGATTTCCTTGCCGCCTTTACCGATGCGTTTGTACTCGCCGGCATCGAATTCACCGCGCCCCAGTTTGTCCCAGAACAGGCGATATTCAGGGGACGCGCTGTAGGCCGGATCGGCAAACATGCTGTGATGTTGGCCCTTGATCTCGGCCAGGGTGTAGCCGACTGTGCTCAAGAAGTTGTCGTTGGCGTGCAAGATCCTGCCATCGAGTGAAAACTCAATGACGGCCTGTGCCTTGTTGATAGCGTCGATTTGCCCTTTTAAATCCGATAACAGCGCTTGCTCTTTAAGGCGATCTTCCTGGTTATAACTGAACCGATTAATTAAACGGGTGATCATTGATTGATTAGCCTGATTCATGACAACTCCCAATGAAGTTCAATTTTTTATTCGGTGGCCTGTTGCATCGCTTCAGATGTTATTGAGCAGGTCAGTCATGCGCCCCTTGTTCGGCACGCGTTAGTTCCCCTTGAATCAGCGCTTTGCGCGTTCATCAACCGTGTTTTTCACGTCAGTTTCAGGCTTCAGCCAACGCCGGTTGCAGGTGGTTGTGTGCCTGCTGTTGGGTGACCTGTTGCAGCAAATTCGGTACATCGAGAATCAATGCCACCTCGCCGTTGCCCAGAATGGTCGAGCCGCCGATGCCGCGCAGGGCGCTGAACAGCTTGCCCAGCGGTTTGATCACGGTCTGGAATTCACCTTGCAGTTCGTCCACCACCAAACCGGCTTTCTGTTCGCCGCAACGCACCACCACCACGTTCTCGCGTCGGCCCGGGCTGCCTTCGGCGTTGAACTGTTCACGCAGGTACACCAGCGGCAGCACTTCCCCCCGCAAGTTCAGGTAGCTGCGCTCGCGGGTGGCTTGGCGATCTTCTTCGGTCAACTCAAGGCACTCTTGCACCATGTCCAGAGGCACCACGTAAGTGGCCTGACCGACGCCCACCAGAAAGCCATCGATGATCGCCAGTGTCAGCGGCAGGCGGATGCGCACCCGGGTGCCCCGACCCGCCTGGCTGTCGAGGTCGACGCTGCCGCGCAGGGCGGTGATGTTGCGCTTGACCACGTCCATGCCGACGCCTCGGCCGGAGAGGTTGGTGACGGTCGCCGCGGTAGAGAAACCCGGCTCGAAAATCAGGTTGTAGATGTCCTGATCGGACGGTGTGGCGGTGGCGGAGAGCAGGCCGCGCTCGCGGGCCTTGTGCAGGATGCGTTCGCGATCGAGTCCGGCGCCGTCATCGACGATCTCGATGACGATGCTGCCGGAGTCGTGGTAGGCGTTGAGGCTCAGCGTACCCGTTAGCGATTTACCCGCCGCCTGGCGAACCTCGGGCGATTCAATGCCGTGATCCATGGCGTTGCGCAGCAAGTGCATCAACGGATCGCCGATCTTTTCCACCACGGTCTTGTCCAGTTCGGTGTCGGCGCCGCTGATCTGCAGATCGATGTCCTTGCCCAGTTCGAGGCTGACATCGCGCACCACTCGCTGAAAGCGGTTAAAGGTGTCGCCGATCGGCACCATGCGCAGGCGCAGGGCGCTGTCGCGGATTTCCTCGACCAGGCCTGAGACCCGGGAACTGGCTTCCTGCAGCGCATCGTTGTGGCTGCGCTGAGCCAGCAAGTTGGCGCCGGCTCCCGCAATGACCAACTCGCCGACCAGATTGATCAGCTCATCCAGCTTGTCCGCATCCACGCGAACGTAGCGGTTCTCTTTGCTCTTGCTCTCCTGGATCTGGCTTTGCTTGTTCAGGGCGGCCTGCACCAGTGCGGGCGTCACCGAGCGCTGCTCGACGAGGATTTCGCCCAGGGGGACAGCCGGGTTGTTGGATTCAACAGGGGCGCGTTGTGCGTGCAGGGCTTTTTCCAGTTCTTGCGGGGTCAGGGCGCCGCTGCTGACCAGCAGCTCACCCAGACGGGCCGCATCTTCCGGCAGCCGATCAATCAGCTCCATGTATTCGGCGATCTTGCTGTGCGGCGGGAGGATGTGGATCAGGCAATCGTCGCGCACAAAGTCGAAGGCTTCGGCGATGGCCGCTTTGTCCGCTGTGGACTGGTAGTCAATCTCGAAGCCCAGGTAGCAGGCTTCGGCATCCATGGCATCGGCCTGCGGCATGCCGTCGGCCAGGGTGGTGATGCGCACGATCTCGCCTTGGCTGTTGAGATAGCGCAGGAACGACAGCGGATCCATGCCATTGCGCAGCACGTCCTGGCCAAAGCGCAGCGAGATGTGCCAGAGGTCAGAGGCCACGCTGTCATCCGCGCAAACCTCGGTCAGATAATCGGTATTGAACGGCGCAATTGAGGTGGCGGGTGGCTCCAGCACCAGCGAGTTGCCCTGGTAAGTGTTCAGGCGTTGGCGCAGGCCGCTTTCCCGAGTCTGTGCCGGGGTATCCAGCTGACCACCTTGGGCGGCAACCACGTTGACCAGCTCCAGCATATGGTCGCCGCATTCCAGCAGAAGGGCGACCAGTTCGCTATTGATACCGACCGCGCCGTCACGCACGCGATCGAGCACGTCTTCGACGATATGGGTGAAGCCAACGACCGGCTCCAGACCGAACAGCCCGGCCGAGCCCTTGATGGTGTGCGCGGCACGAAAGATGGCGCCCAGGGTGTCGCTGTCGCCCGGTTCGCTCTCCAGTCGCAGCAACGACTCTTCCATATCCTGCAGCAGTTCGCGGGCTTCGGCGATGAAGGTTTGCAAGGCTTGATCGAGATTTATACTCACGCTGAATTCCTTTTACGCTGAGGTCAGCTAGCGGCCGAGTTGGAAATAACCAGAGGATCGCCAAAGAACGCGGCGAGGTTGCACAGGTCGAAGACTTCCAATACCGCGCGGCTGTGCCCAACCAGGCGCAAGGTCGTGCCGACACGTGTGGCTTCGCGTTTGGCCAACAACAGTTGCTGCATGCCGGCGCCGTCCATCTCGCTGACCAGGGACAGGTCGATTTCCAGCTCGCCGGGCTCGGCCAGGTGGGGCAATAGCTGTGCCTTGAACTCGGCCGCGGTATAGATGTTCATCTCGCCTTCGATATGCAGCTGGCACAGGCCGTTGGTTGTGGCTACGCGGATGTTCATGCTCGCCTCCGGATTCGGTCGATCAAGGCAGGATCAGTTTGGCGACGGCGGCCAGCATTTGTGCCGGCTGGAAGGGTTTGACCACCCAGGCCCTGGCCCCGGCAGCCTGGCCTTCCTGTTTCTTCGCTTCCTGGGATTCGGTGGTCAGCATGATGATCGGGGTGAATTTGTAATTGGCCAGCTTCTTCACCTCCTTGACCAGCGTGATGCCATCCATGTTGGGCATGTTCACATCGCTGATCATCAGGTGGATTTTCTGTCCGTTCAGCTTGGTCAGCGCATCCTTGCCATCGCTGGCCTCGATCACGTCGTAGCCAGCCCCCTTCAAGGCAATGCTGACCACCTGGCGTACGCTGCTGGAATCGTCGACGACCATTACGGTTTTAGCCATGCTGCTCTCCTGCTAGAAGAAAGTGATTTCCTGTTCCTTGGCGGCGCTGGAACTGTGTCCGTGATGGATTTGCCGTTGCTCATCGGTGGCGTAGGTCAGCTCCATGCTCGCCAACCAGGCTCGGGCATCGATCTGTTCCAGCTGATCCGGATTGCGCTGGCCGTTCTGCAGGTGCTGGTGCAAGGCCTGCATGTTGTCGCGAACATGGGAGAGGATCTGGCTGACGCGATCCTGGAATTGCAGGCCGATCAGGACCTCGCTGATTTCGTCACGGATGCCGACGCTCTCTTGCTGGAGTAACTCGGTAGAACCCGACAGGCGCTGGGTAATGCTGTGAAAACGGTCCAGCACATGTTGAATGCTGGCTTCGGAGGCGGAGACCGAGTGCTGGTCATTCGCTGCAGTGTCGTCGGCGACTTCGACCAGGCGGGTGATGGCGCTGTTGATGATGCCGACGGTGGCCGACATTTTTTTTCCGGTGTCGCTGGAGAGGCTCGACAAGCTGCGCACGGCATCGGCCACTACGGCGAAACCACGCCCGGCTTCACCTGCTCGTGCAGCTTCAATTGCGGCGTTCAGTGCCAGGAGGTTGGTTTGCGCAGCAATCGCCGCAACCTCTTTAGACATGCTGAGCAGTTCGCCGGTGTAGTCGGTGAGGCTGCGGACTTGTTCCAGCATCTGGTCGCGACTCAGTTGCGTGGCCTTGAGGGAGTTGACCACCTGCGTCAGTTCCGTTTCGCTCTGCGCGAGCACCACCACTGCGCCGCTCTGGGCATCGCCGGCCAGGCCATCCGCCGCTTGTTGCGAAGTCTGTACGGCTTCTTCCAGCTTGCTGTAGATGCCTGAGAAGCGCTGGCTCAGCGTGACGATGGCCTGCTCGGTCTGGCTGCGGGAGTTCTCGATCTGCTTGGTCCAGATGGGCACCGCTTCCAGGCACACGGCCTCCAGACCGTTGGCTGCGGACGCGGCACTGGCGGCCTGGTGTTGGCTCAGGCTGCGGGCATGAGCCTGGCTCAACGCCTGGTCAAACAGCTTGCGCTGGCTGCGGACAATCCAGACGCTGGCAGCGCCGCCACTGGCGAGCAGGATCAGCGCGGCCGTTATCGGCAGTGCCGCCAACCCGGTCAAAACCAGGAGCGACACAGCGCCGCCCGAGGCAATGAACAGGACGGGCCAAACCAAGGAGGTGAAGTCAGGTCGAACGGAGGAATAATTGCGGTCAAAGTCATAAGAAGACAAGGGCTGGTCCTTATTCAAATCGCTCCATTCGAGCGGCTAAATGTGTCACCGATAGCGAAGTGTCTGTCCCTGTGCTTGCAGCTGAATCGTTTCAAATTCAAAGCCTTAGCCAGCGCTGGCACAGGTCATATTGCTTTGGAACTAATACAAAATGCTGCTGTCTTCGACGATAGCAGTAGGCCACTCTTTTGCAAGGCAGCCACTGCGTCAGCCAATGTTTTATTGCTGTTTTTTTGGTGCGGGCTGCTTATTTTTTGCGTGACTGCGAGGGGTTATTAATTGCGTTGCGGGGAAGGGCTGAGCGGAGGGCGAGTGGGACAACCCAATAAACAGGCACAAAAAAAGGCCCGCTAAGCGCTGACCTTTTTTGTGTATCTAGATGGCACGACCTGGACTCGAACAGAAAAATAAGCATTTGTTCTACAATGAAATTATTCTGTTTTTAAGTATATATATCCCTACGATTATCCTAATCCAGCCCGTATTTTATTGGAGTTCTTTCGATATCCCTGGATCAGGAAAAAACATTCGAGTTTCCGCTCTTTTTGAGACAACGCGAGCATCTGAGTCATCTCGCTGCCAACCGCCGCCCAATGCTTTGAACGTGGCCACTGCGGCGCGAGCCGATTCAGTTTGTGCTTGGGCTCTGCCATCAGATGCCGCCAGGAGATGTTCATCGGCATCCAGCACTTCGATCAAGCTGACCACACCTTTTTCATAGGCGGCAAATGACGTCGCTCTGGCTTTCGCATACGCCGACTCGCCCTGGGCGAGCTGGGTTGATTGTTGCTCGCGGTTGAGCCGTGCCGAAACAGCGCTTTCCACATCTTCGCAAGCCCGCAGAACGGACTGGCGGTAAGCGGCCAAGGCTTCGGCTTCCTGGCCTTTCGCCAAATCAATCTGGGCGTTGATGCGGCCAAAATCGAACAGCCGCCAGCGTAATCCCAGTGCCGCCGAAGCCTGACTGGCGCCGTTGCTGAACAGGTTTGCGCTGGATACCGAGGTAGCACTGCCGAGCAGCGCAGCCACAGACAGTTTGGGGTAGTACTCGGACATGGCTTCGCCGATGCGCGCGCTGGATGCCGCAAGACGGCGCTCCGCGACGATCAAGTCTGGACGCCGACGCAGCAGGTCGGCTGGAGCGCCCATGTCCGAGAGGCCTGGCACCTCAGGGATAGGCGCCAGCTTAGTCAACTGCGCGCTGTAAGTGCCGGGCGCCTTGCCCAACATGACATCCAGCGCGTTCATTGCCGCGTCAAGGCCAGCTTGCAGTACCGGCACGGTTGCCTGCGCTTGATTCAGCGCGCCTTGGGTCTGGTTCAATTGCAGTTCAGCTGCCAGTCCTTTTGCATAGAGGTGTTCGATGGTGGTGAGCAGTTGTTGTCGCGTGTCTACTTGATGCCGGGCAATTTCCAGGCGTGCTTGCAGGCCACGGATGCTAATGTAAAGATCGGCTGTCTGCGCGACCACTGCCAGGCGCGTGGCAATCGCTCCGGCTTGCGAGGCCTGATAATCGGCGAAGGCGGCTTCTTTACCTCGGCGCAGCCCGCCAAACACATCCAGCTCCCAGCTGGCATTCAAATTCGCCTCATAGGCACTGCCGTAGCGATTATAGGAAGGGTCTGAATTCAGCACTTGGCCCAACGGCGTCTCCAATGACTGACGGGCTCGGGCCGCCTGACCATTGACGGTAGCCGACGGCAGGAGGGCTGCGTTAGCTGCGCCCAAACCGGCGCGAGCCTGCTCGATCCTTGCGTTTGCCTGGGCTAAATCGAGGTTCTGTTCAAGTGCTCGATTTATCAGTTGACTGAGTATCGGGTCATTAAATGCATTCCACCAAGCGGCGAGATCGGCATTTGCAGCGTCCACTTGCCGTGCCTTGGACGTTTGCGCCGAGAAATGCTCGGGCAATTCCACACGGGGTTCCGAGTAGTCGGGGCCCACTGCGCAACCTGCAACCATACCCAAACACAGTAAGACGGCGAAACGAGGAGGAGGGTGCATGCTATGCCTGCGAAAGGGTCGGTTTGTGACGATATTACAATTTGGTCACAAGTTGTCAACCACCTTTGGGATGAGTAAGCTGCTCGCATGAATCAGCCATCAGTTTCTTCGCCCAGCGCCCGTGGCCCAGCCGATCACGACATTCGAGACCAGATTGTCGCGGCGGCCAACGAGCATTTCAGTCAGTACGGTTATGGCAAGACAACGGTTTCTGACCTAGCCAAAGCTATCGGCTTTTCCAAGGCTTACATCTACAAATTTTTTGAATCCAAGCAGGCGATTGGTGAAGCAATCTGTACAAATTGCCTGACTGAAATCGTTGCGGCAGTGGAGCAGGCCATCAATGTAGACGGCATCTCGCCGACTGAACGTTTTCGGCGCCTGGTCAAAACCTTAATCGCTACAGGTGTGAGCCTGTTCTTTAACGACCGTAAACTCTACGACATCGCAGCGTTCGCCGCGTCGGAGCGCTGGCCCAGCTCACAAGTCTATGACGCTCAGATCAAGAGCTTCGTGTTGCAAATCGTGCGTGAGGGGCGAGAGCTCGGCGAGTTTGAACGCAAGACTCCGCTGGACGAGACGGTAGAGTCGATTCATCTCGCTCTGCGGCCCTTCATGAATCCTCTGCTATTGCAGTACAACCTCGATTTTGTTGAAGAAGCCCCTTCTCTCATCTCCAATCTTGTTCTGCGCAGCCTGATGCCTTAAACCTCTGCTGACGGATGCGCTGCGCATCCGTATCAGCGTGTGCGCCTGAAAAAACCAGATATCAAGCCTCTCTGCTTTGCTCTGATCAAGTGGGCGACGTTCATTCGTCTTGGTAGTGACTATTGACATAATTGGTCACTTGAATAAGCATGGCGCATCCGCTACCGAGAGGTCTTTATGATCCAGCGCCACCGTATGCCACTCATTTTCATTGTCTTGTTGCCGTTTGCCCTGGCGGCCTGCAACGAGGCCGCGCCTGCCGATCCTCGCCTTCAAGTGCCCTTGGTGCGCATCGGCGTGGTTCAACCCTCCGCACCTGCGGTACGAGTATTCACCGGTATCGTCGCGGCCCGAGTTCAGAGCGATCTCGGTTTTCGGGTACCTGGGAAGGTCTTGGAGCGTTTGGTGGATGCTGGACAGAGTGTCAAGCGCGGGCAGCCCCTTATGCGAATCGATGCCAACGACCTGACGCTGACCGCGCGGGCACAGCAGGAAGCGGTACTGGCCGCCATGGCCCGAGCTCGGCAGGCCTCCGATGACGAGCTTCGCTACCGTGATCTGGTGTCCGTCGGAGCGGTATCTGCTTCAGCTTACGCAGGGTTCAAAGCAGCTGCCGACTCGGCGAAAGCCCAACTCAACGCTGCCCAGGCCCAGGCTGATGTGGCGAAAAACGCGACCGGTTATTCGACGTTGCTGGCGGATGCTGACGGGGTGGTAGTGGATACCTTGGCGGAGCCGGGGCAGGTAGTTGGCGCAGGGCAGGTGGTGGTACGCGTTGCCCATTCAGGGCAGCGCGAGGCCGTGATTCAGTTACCCGAGACGCTACGTCCTGCGCTGGGCTCGGCGGCGACGGTTGAGCTATACGGCCAGCACCAGACTGCAGGTAAAGCGCGTTTACGCCAGTTGTCCGACTCTGCCGACCAACAGACCCGAACGTTTGACGCGCGTTATGTGTTGGAGGGGGCACTCTCCAACGCCACCCTGGGTTCGACGATCTCAGTGGTTATCGCTGACACGGATGTTGCTGATGCCAAGGAATTACAGGTGCCCATGGGGGCCCTCTACGACACCGGTAAAGGCCCGGGGGTCTGGGTGGTGGGCGGGGAACCTGAGCAGGTGGCATGGCGCCCGATTAAGGTTCGCGGCCTGAATAATGAGGCCAGCGTGCGCGTGACGGGGGATCTGCAGGTGGGTGATCGTGTTGTCGCATTGGGTGCTCACTTGCTGAGCGAGGGAGAAAAGGTCAGGACTGAACTCGCCGATGCTCCGCAAAATTCAGTGGTTGAGGTAAGTCGATGAGCGGCTTCAATCTTTCGGCGTTGGCCGTACGCGAGCGCTCAATCACCCTGTTTTTGATCCTGCTGATTTCTGTGGGTGGGTTGTACGCTTTCTTCAAACTGGGGCGTGCGGAAGATCCCGCATTCACCATTAAACAAATGACGGTGGTCACTGCCTGGCCTGGGGCGACGGCCCAGGAGATGCAAGATCAGGTGGTAGAAAAGCTGGAAAAACGCATGCAGGAGCTGCGTTGGTACGATCGGACCGAGACCTTTACCCGGCCCGGCTTGGCATTCACTACGGTGTACCTGCTCGACAGCACGCCGCCCTCAGCCGTCCAGGAGGAGTTTTACCAGGCGCGCAAGAAAATTCTGGATGAGCAGAAGGGGTTGCCGTCTGGTGTGATCGGCCCGATGGTCAATGATGAGTATTCCGATGTCACCTTCGCGCTCTATGCGCTCAAGGCCAAGGGCGAGCCCCAACGTCTGTTGGTGCGCGAAGCCGAGAGCTTGCGCCAGCGTCTGCTGCATGTGGCGGGTGTGAAGAAGGTCAACATCATCGGTGAACAGGCCGAGCGCATTTTTGTCGAGCTGTCCTACGAGCGTTTGGCGACACTGGGCATTTCCGCACGAGACATCTTCAGTGCGTTGAACACGCAAAACATGATAACCCCGGCAGGTTCGGTAGAAGCGAAGGGCCCACAGGTTTTCATCCGCCTGGATGGCGCGTTTGATGACTTGCAGAAGATTCGTAATACCCCACTGACGGTGCAAGGCAGAACCCTCAAGTTGTCCGATGTGGCTGAGGTCAAGCGTGGTTATGAGGACCCCGCGACGTTCCTGGTACGCAACAACGGCGAGCCGGCACTGTTGCTCGGCGTGGTCATGCGCGATGGCTGGAACGGCCTGGATTTGGGGACGTCGCTGGACGCTGAGGCCACAGCGATCAACGAGCAGATGCCTTTGGGTATGAGCCTGACCAAGGTCACGGATCAGGCGGTGAATATTGGCGCCTCCGTCAACGAGTTCATGGTGAAGTTTTTTGCTGCCTTGGGCGTGGTGCTGCTGGTGTGTTTTCTCAGCATGGGCTGGCGTGTCGGCGTTGTGGTTGCCGCGGCGGTGCCGCTGACCCTGGCGGCCGTGTTCATTGTCATGGCGGCCACGGGCAAAGATTTTGATCGAATTACCCTGGGCTCGTTGATTCTGGCGCTGGGACTGCTGGTGGACGATGCAATCATTGCCATTGAAATGATGGTGGTGAAGATGGAGGAGGGCTACGACCGAATCAAGGCCTCCGCTTATGCCTGGAGCCACACGGCCGCGCCGATGTTGTCGGGAACGTTGGTGACGGCGATCGGCTTTATGCCCAACGGTTTTGCCAAGTCGACCGCTGGTGAGTACACCGCGAACATGTTCTGGATCGTTGGCATCGCGCTGATCACTTCCTGGGTGGTGGCCGTGGTGTTTACACCTTATCTGGGCGTCAAACTGCTGCCGCAGATCAAGGTGCCTGAAGGCGGGCATACGGCGATTTACGGTACACCGAACTACCAGCGTTTCAGGCGCCTGCTGGGCAGTGTGATCCGCCGCAAAGGCCTGGTGGCGACATCCGTCGTGGGCTTGTTTGTTGTTGCGATTTTGGGCATGGGCGTGGTCAACAAGCAGTTCTTCCCCACGTCCGACCGACCTGAGGTGCTGGTTGAGGTGCAGATGCCTTACGGCACCTCTATCGAACAGACTGATGTGGCGGCGGCCAAGGTCGAGGCGTGGTTGGCTCAGCAGCCGGAGGCCAAGATCGTCACTGCTTACATTGGCCAGGGCGCGCCGCGCTTCTACTTGGCGATGGCCCCTGAACTACCCGATCCATCCTTCGCAAAAATCGTCGTCCTGACCGCGAATCAGCAAGAGCGTGAGGCGCTCAAGCTCCGCCTCAGACAAGCGGCGGCCGATGGCTTGGCGCCTGAAGCTCGGGTGCGGGTGACGCAGTTGGTATTTGGTCCTTATTCACCGTATCCGGTGGCCTTTCGGGTGATGGGCGCCGACCCCGCGGTGTTACGAGATATCGCCGCGCAGGTGCGTGCGGTCATGAGCGTCAGCCCCCAGATGAGGACCGTCAACACCGACTTAGGCGAGCGCGCACCGGCACTTCATCTCACGCTGGATCAGGATCGCCTGCAAGCATTCGGCTTGACCTCGACCGATGTCGCGCAACAGCTGCAATTCCTGCTTACTGGGGTGCCTGTCACCGAGGTGCGTGAGGACATTCGTTCGGTTCAGGTGGTGGCTCGCTCGGCGGGTGAAACGCGTCTGGATCCGTCGAAAATTGCCGCCTTCACGCTGACCGGTGTCCAAGGCCAGCGCGTGTCGCTGTCCCAGGTAGGAGCGGTGGATGTGCGCATGGAGGAGCCCATCCTGCGGCGTCGTGATCGGACGCCGACCATCACCGTGCGCGGTGACGTGGCTGAAGGTCTTCAGCCTCCCGATGTCTCCAACGCCTTGATAACGCAGTTGCAACCCATCATCGAAAAGCTGCCGGCGGGCTACCGCGTTGAGTTTGCCGGCGCGATCGAGGAGTCGGGTAAAGCAAACAAGGCATTGCTGCCGTTGTTCCCGATCATGATCGCGCTGATGTTGCTGACCATCATCATTCAGGTGCGCTCGATGTCGGCAATGATGATGGTGTTCGCCACCGCGCCTTTGGGCCTGATTGGTGTGGTGCCAATTCTGCTGCTGTTCCAGCAGCCGTTCGGGATCAACGCCTTGGTGGGATTGATTGCCTTGTCAGGGATTCTGATGCGCAACACGCTGATCCTCATTGGCCAGATTCACTCTAATAAGCAAGTCGGTCTGTCGCCTTATGACGCCGTGGTCGAAGCCACTGTGCAGCGTGCACGGCCAGTGATTCTCACGGCGTTGGCGGCGATGCTGGCGTTCATTCCTCTGACCCATTCGGTGTTCTGGGGAACGCTGGCGTACACCCTGATTGGCGGAACGTTTGCCGGCACAGTGCTGACCTTGGTGTTCCTGCCAGCGATGTACGCCCTCTGGTTTAAGATCAAGCCTGAGCCCGTGCATGAGCTTGCAGCGAACACTCATGTTGCTTGATACCTGCGTGCCTGGATCGTCTCAAAAAGGAAAATCGATATGAGCTCGTTGGCCCAGATTACTCAACAGTTTGATCCCGCTGCGCCCTTCGTGGCTTCGGCCAACTGGCTCCAGGGAAGAACGGTGTTTGGCGGGCTATCTGCAGCCCTGTCATTGCAGACGGTGTTGTTTGAGGCATGGCTGACCGTAGCGATTTTTACCTGGCGTGCAGTGAGCTCAGCGCAACGGTTGTTTCTGCTATTCCACCTTCAGTGATTACCGCTTGCCACCGATCACTGTGCGCTTTGACCGTGCCGTAAAATGGCTGGTACCCACCGGAATCCGACAGAACGCCAAAACGAAAAAACCCGCCAGAAGGCGGGTTTTTTGGGGGGCAGAGATTTTGAAAGCCTTCTCTGGAACCTTGTCTGGCTCCACGACCTGGACTCGAACCAGGGACCCAGTGATTAACAGTCACTTGCTCTACCAACTGAGCTATCGCGGAATGGCGCCTATGTTACTGATTCAAAAAGAGAAGTCAAGCGCCTGCTAGCAACTTGGGCGATTCGTCGGGACAGGCGGTGGTTTATCGACCATGAGCGGTTACCAGAATCGTCCCAGAGGTCTACCATGGCTGCCCGGAAGTGGTCACACGCGCTACCGGCCATTCGCCGAAACAGGTATGCGCCATGAATCATTCAATCCTTGCACCTCACACAAACGAGGTGTTCGCATGAGCATCGCTCAGATCAGCTTGCCCAAAGGTGTCGGCCCTCACGCCGAAAAACTGCTCGACGCAATCACGCAGGCCAGCACGGCCGAGGATTTGAACCGTGCCGGTGGCAAGGCCGAGGGTTTTGTTTTGGGCCTGGAAAGTGCCAAGGCGATCAAGAGTCAGATTGCCGAGTCGCTTTATGTCGCCTATGACGACGCCGCCAGCCAGCGTGCTACCGAACTGGCTTAACCGCCGAACGTGAAGGTGCCGAGCATCATTTTGGCGTAGAGCGTCGCGGCGGCCAGTTGTACCAGCCACAAGGCCAGGCCGCCGAGAAACACACCCGCAGCGACTTGCAGTACCAGGTTATTCCCGCGTTTGGCCGGGGTGCGAGGGACGAAGTCGTCCAGCTCATCGCGGTCTGCGCGTAGGTCATCGTTTTTCATGTGGGTTCTCGTAAAAATTCTCGGGTGTACACAAAACCTGTAGGAGCCGGGCTTGCCCGCGATGGCGGTCGATCAGCCAACATTGATGTTAAATGTGATGGCCTCGTCGCGGGCAAGCCCGGCTCCCACAGTGGGATGGTGTGCAGTCTAGAGGGCTTGGCCGTCGGGTTGAGAGTTATCTGCGACAAATAAAAAACGGGAAGCCCATCGGCTTCCCGTTTTTCATATCACCGAACGACTCAGATCACCGCAACGATGGCCTTGGTCACTGCGTCGATGTTGCTCTGGTTCAACGCCGCCACGCAGATGCGGCCGGTGTCCAGGGCGTAGATGCCGAACTCGGTGCGCAGGCGGGTGACTTGCTCAACCGTCAGGCCGGAGTAAGAGAACATGCCACGCTGACGGCCGACGAAGCTGAAGTCGCGCTGCGGGGCGTTTTTCGCCAGGGTGTCGACCATCTGAATGCGCATGCCGCGAATCCGCAGGCGCATTTCAGCCAGTTCTTCTTCCCACTGGGCGCGCAGGACCGGGCTGTTCAATACCGCGGCGACGATGCTTGCACCGTGGGTTGGCGGGTTGGAGTAGTTGGTGCGGATCACGCGTTTGACTTGCGACAGCACGCGCGCGCTTTCTTCTTTCGATTCGCTGACGATCGACAGGGCGCCAACGCGCTCGCCGTACAGCGAGAACGATTTGGAGAACGAGCTGGACACAAAGAAGGTCAGGCCCGATTCAGCGAACAGGCGCACAGCGGCGGCGTCTTCGTCGATGCCGTCGCCAAAGCCCTGGTAAGCCATGTCTAGGAACGGTACGTGGCCTTTGGCTTTAACCACTTCCAGCACGTTGTTCCAGTCCGCCGGGCTCAGGTCCACGCCGGTCGGGTTGTGGCAGCAGGCGTGCAGCACAACGATCGAGCCGGAGGGCAGGGCGTTCAAGTCTTCCAGCAGGCCGACGCGGTTTACGTCGTGGGTCGCGGCGTCGTAATAGCGGTAGTTCTGCACCGGGAAACCAGCGGTTTCGAACAGGGCGCGGTGGTTTTCCCAGCTCGGGTCGCTGATCGCCACGACAGCGTTCGGCAGCAGTTGCTTGAGGAAGTCGGCGCCGATTTTCAGTGCACCGGTACCGCCCACAGCCTGGGTGGTGATGACGCGGCCAGCGGCGATCAGTGGCGAGTCATTGCCGAACAGCAGTTTCTGCACGGCCTGGTCGTAGGCGGCAATACCGTCGATTGGCAAGTAGCCACGGGAAGCGTGTTGAGCGACGCGAATCGTCTCGGCTTCGACAACGGCGCGCAGGAGTGGAATTTTCCCCTCCTCGTTGCAGTAAACACCGACTCCCAGGTTGACCTTGTTGGTACGGGTATCGGCGTTGAATGCTTCGTTGAGGCCCAGGATTGGATCGCGTGGTGCCATTTCGACAGCGGAGAACAGGCTCATTTTTGCGGCGGCTCTGAATGGAGTGTGGAGGGACGTGTGGCGCTCCAGCCGAATGCACTAGAGCGGTGCACAAACGGGGAGCTAGTATAGAGGCCATCAGCGACCGATGGCGACAGACGTTTCGGCTTTTCCGCTAAGTTTTTCCGATTATTTTTCGACCGTTAGTCGATTGCCGTCGTCAAAGGATTCACGGGATGTAGGACGTTTGCCTTGAAAGAGCAGGCAATCGACTCCACATTGAGCACAATCCAGTTTTTTCCTCGGGCGACGTCGGTCGTTTGCGGTCTTTCTCGTTGCTGTCCGGTTTGACCGGTCAGGCGCGACCCCAGGGGTATTGAATGTCTGAATTCCAGCTAGTCACCCGCTTCGAGCCCGCCGGCGATCAGCCGGAAGCCATCCGCCTGATGGTCGAGGGTATCGAAGCCGGGCTGGCGCACCAGACGTTGCTCGGTGTGACCGGTTCCGGCAAGACCTTCAGCATCGCCAACGTGATCGCGCAAGTGCAGCGTCCGACCCTGGTGCTGGCGCCGAACAAGACCCTGGCCGCGCAGTTATACGGCGAGTTCAAGGCGTTCTTCCCGAACAACGCCGTCGAATACTTCGTTTCCTACTACGACTACTACCAGCCCGAAGCCTACGTACCGTCGTCCGACACCTTCATCGAGAAGGATGCCTCGATCAACGACCACATCGAGCAGATGCGCCTGTCCGCGACCAAGGCGTTGCTGGAGCGCAAAGACGCGATCATCGTCACCACCGTGTCGTGCATCTACGGTCTGGGCAGCCCGGAAACCTATTTGAAGATGGTGTTGCACGTGGATCGCGGCGACAAACTCGATCAGCGTGCCTTGCTGCGTCGCCTGGCGGACCTGCAATACACCCGCAACGACATGGATTTCGCCCGTGCAACCTTCCGGGTGCGTGGCGATGTGATCGATATCCACCCGGCGGAATCCGATTTCGAAGCGATCCGCATCGAACTGTTCGATGACGAAGTGGAAAGCCTGTCCGCCTTCGATCCGCTGACCGGCGAAGTGATTCGCAAACTGCCGCGCTTCACGTTTTATCCGAAAAGCCACTACGTGACGCCACGAGAAACCCTGCTGGGTGCCGTCGAAGGGATCAAGGTCGAGTTGCAGGAGCGTCTGGATTACCTGCGCACCAACAACAAGCTTGTCGAGGCTCAGCGTCTTGAGCAACGTACGCGCTTCGATCTGGAGATGATTCTCGAACTGGGTTATTGCAACGGTATCGAAAACTACTCGCGCTACCTGTCCGGCCGTGAATCGGGCCAGGCGCCACCCACGTTGTTCGACTACCTGCCGGCCGACGCCTTGCTGGTAATCGACGAATCCCACGTCAGCGTGCCGCAGGTCGGCGCCATGTATAAGGGCGACCGTTCGCGTAAAGAGACGCTGGTGGAATACGGTTTCCGTCTGCCGTCGGCGCTGGATAACCGGCCGATGCGTTTCGACGAATTCGAAAGCATCAGCCCGCAGACGATTTTTGTCTCGGCGACGCCCGGCAATTACGAGGCGGAACATGCGGGGCGTGTCGTTGAGCAACTGGTGCGTCCGACGGGGCTGGTCGATCCTCAGATCGAAATCCGTCCGGCGCTGACTCAGGTCGACGACTTGCTCTCGGAAATCGGCAAGCGCGTCGCGCTCGAAGAGCGGGTGCTGGTCACGACCCTGACCAAGCGCATGTCCGAAGACTTGACCGATTACCTGGCCGACCACGGCGTTCGCGTGCGTTACCTGCACTCGGACATCGACACCGTGGAGCGGGTCGAAATCATTCGCGATTTGCGCCTCGGTACGTTCGATGTGCTGGTGGGGATCAACCTGCTGCGTGAAGGCCTGGACATGCCGGAAGTGTCGCTGGTGGCGATTCTCGATGCGGACAAGGAAGGCTTCCTGCGCTCCGAGCGTTCGCTGATCCAGACCATCGGCCGGGCGGCGCGTAACCTCAACGGTCGGGCGATTTTGTATGCAGATCGCATCACCGGCTCCATGGAGCGGGCGATCGGCGAAACCGAGCGTCGTCGCGACAAACAGATCGCCTTCAACCTGGCCAACGGCATCACGCCAAAGGGCGTGTTCAAGGACGTCGCCGACATCATGGAAGGCGCCACTGTGCCGGGCTCGCGCAGCAAGAAGCGCAAAGGCATGGCCAAGGCTGCAGAAGAGAGCGCCAAGTACGAAGCGCAATTGCGCTCGCCGGGTGAGATCGCCAAGCGGATTAAAGCCCTGGAAGAGAAGATGTACGCGTTGGCGCGTGATCTGGAGTTTGAAGCGGCGGCGCAGATGCGCGATGAGATTGGCAAGTTGCGGGAGCGGTTGATCACTGTCTGATATTTGCAGCGCCTGTCATGCCGCCATCGCGATCAAGCTCGGTTCCTGCGGTAGGAGCCGAGCTTGCTCGCGATGCTTGCGCCTCGCTCTCAGTGTGCTTCCCCAGCCTTAATCCCCTCCGGCAATTTCTTGGTCAACAAGATCGCCAGCATGCTCACCCCCAACGCAATCCCGACAAAGTGAAACGCATCGTTGTAGGCCATGATTGACGCCTGCTGATGCGCAATCTCACTGATTTTCCCCAGCGCCGCCGTCTCATTGCCCAGTCGGTCTGCCATCGACGCCAGTCGCTCGGCCACCTGCGGATTGCTCGGCACGATGGCTTCACGCAAATAATCAAAGTAGGTCTTTGTTCGCGCATCCAGCAGGGTGGCGAGGAGGGCGATGCCAATCGCACCGCCGAGGTTGCGCAGGATGTTGAACAGGCTCGACGCCGAACCCGCGTCCTGCGGCAGGATGTATGCGGTGGCGATCAGCGAAATGGTGACCATGATCAATGGCTGACCGAGCGCGCGGATGATCTGGATCTGATTGAATTGCGGTCCGGCGAAGTCCGGGTTCAGTACCCCCGATGAAAAACTCGCCAGCCCGAACAGTCCAAATCCCAGCGTGCACAGCCATTTCGGCGAAATGTACTTCATCAATTTGGGCACCAGCGGAATCAGAAACAGCTGCGGCACGCCCATCCACATGATCACTTCGCCGATCTGCAGGGCGTTGTAGTTCTGAATCTGCGCCAGGTACAGCGGCAACAGGTAAATCGAGCCATACAACCCGACCCCCATCCCCAGGCTGGAAATACTCGACAGGCCAAAGTTGCGGTTGCGCAGGATGCCGAGGTTGATCAGCGGGTTGGGTTTGGAAAACTGCACGATCACAAAGGTGATCAGGCTGATCAGCGCAATGCTGCCCAGGGTCACGATCAGGTTCGACTCCAGCCAGTCCTTGCGATGGCCTTCCTCCAGAAATACCTGCAAACAACCGAGCCCGACGCCGAGGGTGAGAATGCCCATGTAATCGGTGCTTTTCAGCAATTCCCAGTGCGCTTCCTTCTTCTCCAGGCCGTACATCAGGCCCGCAATCATGATCAGGCCTGGTGGCACGTTGATGTAGAAGATGTATTCCCAACCCCAATTCTCGGTCAGCCAGCCGCCCAGCGTCGGGCCGATCGAGGGCGCGAAGGTGGCAGTCATGGCGAACATGGCCATGCCTTTGGCGCGGTGATGTTCCGGGAGTTTGATCAGCGTCAGGGTGAATGCCAGCGGGATCAGCGCGCCGCCGGTGAAGCCCTGCATGGCGCGAAAGACGATCATGCTTTCCAGGCTCCACGCCATGGAGCACAGCAGCGAGGAGGCGAGGAAACCCAATGACACCCACACCGCCAGTCGCCGCGCCGACAGCAACTGCACCAGCCAGGCGGTCAGCGGAATCATGATGATTTCCGCTACCAGGTACGAGGTGGAAATCCACGAGCCTTCTTCCAGGGTGGCCGACAGGGCGCCCTGAATATCCTTGAGCGACGAGTTGGTGATCTGGATGTCGAGCACGGCCATGAAGGCGCCGAGCATCACGCTCATGACCGCGATCCAGTCCCGCCGGGTCGGTTCGCCGGCCGGGCGGATCAGTTGATCACCGGCCATCGTCAGGGGCGTCTTTGATGTTCACTTTGGCGGTGACTGACATGCCCGGGCGGATCTTGCCGCGCAACGGATTGTCCGCGTCGAACGTCAGTTTTACCGGAATCCGTTGTACGACTTTGGTGAAGTTGCCCGTGGCATTGTCCGGTGGCAACAGGCTGAACTGCGCGCCCGACGCGGCGAACAGGCTGTCGACGCGGGCCTTGATCGGCGTGTCGCTGTAGGCGTCGAAGGTCAGCTCGGCGCTCTGGCCGGGCTGCATGTGGCCAATCTGGGTTTCCTTGAAGTTGGCCTGAATCCAGATGTCCTGGTCCGGGACGATCGACAGCAAATACGCGCCGGCCTGCACCACTTGGCCCTCGCGGGCGGCGCGCTGGCCAATCAGGCCGCTGATCGGCGCGTGGATTTCGCTGCGGGTCAGGTTCAGTTCGGCTTGCGCCAGGTCGGCCTTGGCGTTGGCGATCTGTGCGTCGAGGCGCTTGATCTCGGCATTCAGGGCGTTGACCTGCTGGCGCTGGCCTTGAGCGTCGGCCTGGGCCTTGGCCACTTGCGAGCGGGCGATGTGGTTGTCGGCGGACAGGGTGGTCACCCGTTCTTCCGAGATGTAGCCGGGTTTGCGCAAGGTCTGGGCGCGGGTCAAATCGATGAGCGAGCGGCCGAGGCTGGCCTGGCTGGATGCCACTTGCGCTTCGCTGGCGGCGATCAGGCTGGATTGCTGGGTCAGTTTGCTTTGCGCTTGCAGGCGTTCGGCCTGGCGGGTGGCGAGGGTCGCGTTGGCGCGGTCGACGGCGAGGTCGAAATCGGCGCCTTCGAGCTTGATCAGCAACTGGCCTTTCTCGACGTGCTCGTTGTCGTGCACCAGCACCTGGTCGATGCGCGCGCCCAACTGGCTCGAGACACGGGTGATCTCGCCCTGGACATAGGCGTTGTCGGTGCTTTCATAAAACCGTCCCTTGAAGAACCACTGGGCAAAGAAGCCCCCGGCAATCAGCAGGACAATCAACAGGAAAATAAACAGGCGACGCTTGAGTTGGGCAGGCATGGGGCAGACTGTAGTCGAGAAATTGTAAGGAAAGTTAACAGCTGGTGAATCTGTCATACAGCCGACAAGCGGTAAATGCCATCGGCTGATATTCGGCCATTCACCAGGGTATACGCGCGTTGTAGGCGCAAACTTGGCTTAAATGCCCTGCTCACTGGAGCCGGGCGGGTATCGCCTGTTACCATTCGCCCTTTGTTTTATCTTCATTCGAGACTTGCCATGACCACCGTCCGCACGCGCATCGCGCCATCGCCTACCGGGGACCCCCACGTAGGTACCGCTTACATCGCTTTGTTCAACTACTGCTTTGCCAAGCAGCATGGCGGTGAGTTCATCCTGCGGATCGAAGACACCGACCAATTGCGTTCGACCCGCGAGTCCGAACAGCAGATTTTCGACGCGCTGCGCTGGTTGGGCATCGACTGGAGCGAAGGCCCGGACGTCGGTGGCCCGCACGGTCCATACCGGCAGAGCGAGCGCGGCGATATTTATCAGAAGTATTGCCAGCAACTGGTTGAAATGGGCCATGCCTTCCCGTGCTTCTGCACCGCCGAAGAGCTGGACCAGATGCGCGCCGAGCAAATGGCTCGCGGCGAAACCCCGCGTTACGACGGCCGTGCGCTGTTGCTGTCCAAGGAAGAAGTCGCGCGCCGCCTGGCCGCTGGCGAACCTCACGTGATCCGCATGAAAGTGCCGAGCGAAGGCGTGTGCGTCGTGCCGGACATGCTGCGTGGCGATGTCGAGATCCCGTGGGATCGCATGGACATGCAAGTGCTGATGAAGACCGACGGTTTGCCGACGTACTTCCTGGCCAACGTGGTCGACGACCACCTGATGGGCATCACCCACGTCCTGCGCGGCGAAGAGTGGCTGCCGTCGGCGCCTAAACTGATCCTGCTTTACGAGTACTTCGGCTGGGAACAACCGGAGCTGTGCTACATGCCGCTGCTGCGTAACCCGGACAAGAGCAAGCTGTCCAAGCGCAAGAACCCGACCTCGGTGACGTTCTACGAGCGCATGGGCTTCATGCCGGAAGCGATGCTCAACTACCTGGGGCGCATGGGCTGGTCGATGCCGGACGAGCGCGAGAAGTTCTCGTTGCAGGAAATGGTCGATCACTTCGACCTGAGCCGTGTGTCGCTGGGCGGGCCGATTTTCGACATCGAGAAACTGTCCTGGCTCAACGGCCAGTGGCTGCGTGACCTGCCGGTGGAAGAGTTCGCTGCGCGCCTGCAGACCTGGGCGCTGAACCCTGAGTACATGATGAAGATCGCGCCGCACGTTCAGGGCCGGGTTGAAACTTTCAGCCAGGTGGCTCCGCTGGCCGGGTTCTTCTTTGCCGGTGGCGTGAATCCGGATGCCAAGCTGTTCGAATCCAAGAAGCTTTCGGGCGATCAGGTGCGTCAGTTGATGCAGTTGATCCTGTGGAAGCTGGAAAGCCTGCGTCAGTGGGAGAAGGACAGCATCACTGCGACGATTCAGGCGGTGGTTGAATCGCTGGAGCTGAAGCTGCGTGACGCCATGCCGTTGATGTTTGCCGCGATCACTGGCCAAGCCAGCTCGGTGTCGGTGCTGGATGCGATGGAAATCCTCGGTCCGGACCTGACTCGTTTCCGTTTGCGTCAGGCGATTGACCTGCTGGGCGGCGTGTCGAAGAAAGAAAACAAGGAATGGGAAAAACTCTTGGGCAACATCGCCTGACAGACTCGCTCTTCGGCGTTCACGCGTAATTGATGACGTTCACCTGTAGCAGCTGCCGAAGGCTGCGTCGGGCTGCGGAGCGGCCCTTGAGGGCCGCCACCCAATGGGATGGCGAGCGCTGCGCACTCGAACACAGTCTGCGGCAGCTACTACAGGAGCGGATACACCCCCGGATTTAGGGGGGAGGGCGGTAAGTGATTGTTATGTCGGCAAAAAACTTTGAAATATTTTAAAAATAAGTTTGACAGCTTTTCGATCCGCCATTAAGATTCGCCCCGTCCTCAGCGATGAGGGGCTATAGCTCAGCTGGGAGAGCGCTTGCATGGCATGCAAGAGGTCGACGGTTCGATCCCGTCTAGCTCCACCAATTTACACTTCAAGGTCTGGCCACACCGGCCTTGAAGCGATCAACACTCAGCGTTGATCTGTTGTATAGAAGGGTTTGCGTCCCCTTCGTCTAGTGGCCTAGGACACCGCCCTTTCACGGCGGTAACAGGGGTTCGAGTCCCCTAGGGGACGCCAGTTTTACAGAAGCGATGTTGCAAGATGTCGCTCCGCCGCGAGGCGAAAAATCCGGGGCTATAGCTCAGCTGGGAGAGCGCTTGCATGGCATGCAAGAGGTCAACGGTTCGATCCCGTTTAGCTCCACCAATTTTACAGTTCAAGGTCTGGCCACGCAGGCCTTGAATCGATCAGCTCTCAGCACTGATCAGTTGTATAGAAGGTTTTGCGTCCCCTTCGTCTAGTGGCCTAGGACACCGCCCTTTCACGGCGGTAACAGGGGTTCGAGTCCCCTAGGGGACGCCACGATTACCCGCTCTGCGGGATTTTATAAGGGTCATTCAATTATTGAATGGCCCTTTTGTTTGTCTGGCGTTTGGCCAAATCCCCCAATTTCTTTCAAACTGTTCTTCAGACCAGCGGTCACATCCACGACTTGCGAAAAATTATTATGAGAATAATATTCTAGTCGTAATATTCGGAGGCAACGATGAACGATAAAAAAGCTCAAACCCGCGAACGCATCCTCAAGGCTGCCAGCGCAGCGCTGATTCAGCGCGGCCCGGCAGAACCGAGCGTTGGCGAAGTGATGGGCGCAGCCGGCCTGACCGTCGGCGGCTTTTATGCGCACTTCGAAAGCAAGGACGCAATGATGCTCGAAGCGTTCCAGCAGTTGCTCGGTCACCGTCGAGGCATGATCGCCGACATGGATGCCGAGTTGACTGGCGAAGAGCGTCGCGCCTTGGTGGCGGCGTTTTACCTGTCGCGTAAACACCGTGACTCTTCTGAGTCGGCGTGCCCGATTCCGGCTTCGGTCGGTGAATTGGGGCGGCTGCCGGACGCGTTTCGTGTCGCACTGAATGAGCATGTGGAAATGATGGTCGCGCAGTTGGCGGCCAGCCCGGAAGACACCGACAAAGCCCTCGCTGACATGGCGTTGATGGTGGGTGGTTTGGCGCTGGCCCGCGCGCTGGGGCCAGGAGAGTTGTCCGATCGATTGCTGCGCGCCGCCAAGTCGGCGGTGCTGTGACCTGAAGGCATTGGCCTGAGGAGTGAGAGCGATGAGCACGTTGAAGTGGGTTCGTGGCGTTAATGGCACCTTGGGCTGGTTCGCACCACAACTGGTCGCGAGCAGAATGCGACTGGCATTCATGAGCCCGCGAGCACTGCCTCCGCGTGACTGGGAACTGCCGCTGCTGGCGAAGTCCGAACGTATCACGCTGCGCTTTGGGCTCTCGGCGCTGCGCTGGGGCCAAGGCCCTGCCGTGTTGTTGATGCACGGGTGGGAAGGGCGGCCGACGCAGTTCGCCAGCATTATCACTGCGCTCGTCGATGCCGGTTACAGCGTGGTTGCCCTCGACGGTCCGGCCCATGGTCGTTCACCGGGCGAAGAAGCGAACGTCGTGCTGTTTGCCCGGGCCATGCTCGAAGCTGCCGCCGAGTTGCCGCCGCTGCAGGCGGTCATTGGTCATTCGATGGGCGGCGCCAGTGCCATGCTCGCCGTGCAACTGGGTTTGCGTACCGAATCCCTGGTCACCATCGCCGCTCCGGCGCGAATTCTCGGCGTGCTGCGCGGATTTGCCAAGTACGTGCGACTGCCGCCCAAGGCGCGTTCGGCCTTCATTCGTCAGGTCGAGAAAGACGTCGGCATGCGCGCAGCGGCGCTGGACGTAGCGCACTATCAACTCGACATGCCAGGCCTGATCGTCCATGCCGAAGATGACCGCTTTGTGTCGGCCAAGGAATCGCAACTGATCCACGAGGCCTGGTTTGACAGTCGCTTGCTGCGTCTCGAAGAAGGCGGTCATCAGCGGGTACTGGCCGATCCCCGGGTCATTGATGGCGTGTTATCACTCCTGGCCGGTCGCAGCCTGCATTCGCGCCAATCGGCGTAAGCATCCGTTACACTGCCCCGGTCGACATTATCTGACCGGGAGTGGGGCATGAGCTGGGATCGGGCAACGCCATTTATCATTGATCTGCAAGTGGGCGCCGAGGACATCGACGGGCTGGGTCACGCCAATAATGCGGTGTACGTGACATGGCTCGAGCGTTGCGCCTGGCGCCACTCGCAGCGTCTGGGCCTTGATCTGGTCGAATATCGGCGACTGGACCGGGCGATGGCGGTGGTGCGGCACGAGATCGATTATCTGGCTGCCGCCTACGAAGATGATGAATTGCAGTTGGCGACCTGGATCGTCGATTGGGATCAGCGCCTGAAAATGACCCGACATTTCCAGTTGAAGCGCCCGCGCGACAACACCACGTTGCTGCGCGCGCAAACCACGTTCGTCTGCATCGAACTGTCGACCGGCAAGCCAAAACGCATGCCGACCGAGTTCATTGAAGGCTACGGCCCGGCGTTATTGTCGCAAGAATTAAATACCACCCAAATCTAATGCAGGAGTGAGCCTGCTCGCGATTCAGGCGGCGCGGTTTACCCGGTACGCCGCGTCATCGTTCATCGCGAGCAGGCTCACTCCTACAAGGAATCTGCGATTCCCCGCGCAATCCAGTAAACTGCCGCACGTTTTTCGTCGAGTGTGTTTTTCATGCAAATTGCTTTGGCGCCCATGGAGGGGTTGGTCGACAACATCCTGCGGGACGTGCTGACCCGTGTGGGCGGTATCGATTGGTGCGTGACCGAGTTTATCCGGATCAACGATCAGTTGCTCACGCCTGCCTACTACCACAAGTTCGGTCCCGAGCTGCTGACCGGTGCCCGCACCGCTTCCGGCGTGCCTCTGCGTGTGCAATTGCTCGGTTCTGATCCCGTGTGCCTGGCGGAAAACGCCGCGCTGGCCTGCGAGTTGGGCTCTGAAGTCATCGACCTGAACTTCGGTTGCCCGGCCAAGACCGTCAACAAGTCTCGCGGTGGCGCGGTATTGCTCAAAGAGCCTGAACTGCTCAACGAAATCGTCGAGCACGTGCGTCGAGCGGTGCCTGCGCACATCCCGGTGACCGCCAAGATGCGCCTCGGTTTCGACAGTCCGGACGGTTCGCTGGTGTGCGCCACAGCCTTGGCTGAAGGCGGCGCAGCACACATCGTGGTGCATGCGCGGACCAAAACCGATGGCTACAAACCGCCAGCGCATTGGGAGTGGATTCCTCGTGTGCAAGAGGTGGTCAAGGTGCCGGTGTTTGCCAATGGCGACATCTGGAGTGTCGAAGACTGGCGTCGTTGCCGCGAGATCAGCGGCGTGGAAGACATCATGCTCGGCCGTGGCCTGGTCTCGCGCCCGGACCTGGCCCGGCAAATCGTGGCAGCGCGTGCCGGTGAAGAAGTGGTCGAGATGACCTGGGCCGAGCTGTTGCCGCTGCTCCAGGACTTCTGGCTGCAAGCCAAGGCGCAGATGACACCCCGCCAATCTCCCGGCCGCCTCAAGCAATGGTTGGCGATGCTGACCCGCAATTATCCGGAAGCAGTGGAACTGTTTACTGTGTTGCGGCGTGAAACCGAGCTGGATCAGGTTTCCCGTTTGCTGGGTCTGACAGTCGCCGAAGCGGCGTAAAAAAATCTGAAAAAAGTCTCTTGAAATGCAATCAACGGTCCCTATCTAAGGGTTACGCGATGCCGAATTCGGGTCGCGGAGATAAAAAACCTTGCTGATTGTTTTCAGGAGATTTGAATCATGACTACTGCATTTTCCCTGGCCCCACTGTTCCGTTCCTCGGTAGGCTTCGACCGTTTCAACGACCTGTTCGAAACCGCCCTGCGCAACGAGCCAGGCAGCACCTACCCACCTTACAACGTGGAAAAACACGGCGATGATCAATACCGCATCGTCGTCGCCGCAGCCGGTTTCCAGGAGGAAGACCTGGACCTGCAAGTGGAGAAAGGTGTGCTGACCATCAGTGGCGGCAAACGCGAAGCGAACGAAAGCGTGACCTTCCTGCACCAAGGCATCGCCCAACGTGCGTTCAAGCTGTCGTTCCGCCTGGCGGACCACATCGAGATCAAGGCCGCTGACCTGCGTAACGGTCTGTTGAGCATCGACCTGGTGCGCATCGTTCCAGAAGAGGCGAAAGCCAAGCGTATCCCGATTAACGGGACGCAAAAACCGGCTCTGCAGCACTAAGCCAGAGCAACGAAAAGGGCGCCCTCGCGGCGCCCTTTTTTATGCCCAAACATCACACATACCCCGTAGCAGGCCGGGTTATTTCAGGAGTTTTTGAAATGCTTCCACCGGCAACGGCCTGCTGTGTAAATACCCCTGATAGAAATGGCAGCCCAAGCCCTGCAAAAACTCCAGTTGCTCCGCCGTCTCCACTCCTTCGGCGATCACTTTCAGCTCCAGACTGCGCGCCATGGCGACAATCGCGCGGATGATCTCCGCGTCGTTCGGATCAGTCGTGGCGTCACGGATAAACGACTGATCGATCTTCAATGTGTCGACCGGCAAACGCTTGAGGTAGGTCAGCGAGGAGTAGCCGGTGCCGAAGTCGTCCATCGCAAAACTCACGCCGAGTTTTTTCAGGCGGCGCATTTTGCTGATGGTGTCTTCCAGGTTCTGGATGACGATGCCTTCGGTGATTTCCAGTTTCAGCAGCGAGCAGGGCAGGCCGTGGCTGCTGAGGCTGTGTTCGATGCGTTCGACGAAGTCGGTTTGGCGAAATTGCCTCGGACTGATGTTCACGCACAGGCTGAAGCTCAACGGGTTGACCAGGCCTTTGGCGACCAGTTGTTTGAAGGCCCCGCAAGCCTCGTCAAGAATCCAGGTGCCAACTTCGAGAATCAGCCCGCTGTCTTCCAGCACCTTGATGAACTCCGCCGGTGATTGCGGCCCGAGTTCGGGGTGGTCCCAGCGCACCAGCGCTTCGGCGCCGACAATGCGATTGCCCCGGGCGTCGATTTGCGGTTGGTAATGCACATGGAATTCGCCGCGAGAAAGCGCCAGGCGCAGGTCGGTTTCCATGCGCAGGCGTTCGCTGGCGGCCTTTTGCATGGTGTTGTGATACATCTGCGTGGTGTTGCGGCCCGAGTCCTTGGCGCGGTACAGCGCGATGTCGGCGCGTTTGAGCAGGTCAGTCGGGGTCGAACCGTGGTCGGGAATCAGCGCGATGCCGATGCTCGGCGTCACTTGCAGGCGCTGGCCATCGAGGAACATCGGTTCCGACAACAGTTCTCGCAAGGTGTCGGCCAGCTCCCGGACCTGGGCGCTGACTTCGTTGCGCGAACCTTCCAGGCCGCTGAGCAACACCACAAATTCGTCACCGCCCAGCCGCGCCACGGTGTCTTCCATGCGCACGCTGGCTTCCAGTCGCGCGGTGATGATTTTCAGCACGGTATCGCCGACCGGGTGGCCGAGGGAGTCGTTGATGTGCTTGAAGTGATCGAGGTCGAGGAACAACAGCGCACCGCGCAGGCTGTGGCGCTTGAGCAGGGCGATCTGCTGGCTCAGGCGATCCATCAGCAGCGCGCGGTTGGGCAGGTTGGTCAGGGGGTCGTGGTAGGCCAAATGACGGATTTGCGCTTCGGCGTTTTTCAGCAGGCTGACATCGCGGGCGGTCAGCAACAGGCAGGCGGTTTCGTTGAGGGTGATCGGCTCGACCGAGACTTCGACGGTCAGCAATTCCCCACGTTTATTGCGCCCGAGCATTTCCTGGTGGTGCACGCGGCCCTTGAGCTGTAGCTCGGCGAGCAACGCTGAGCGTTGTTTCTCTTCGGCCCAGATGCCCACTTGATACACCGTGCGCCCGATCACTTCCTGGGCACGATAGCCAGTCAGGCGGCAGAAGCCGTCGTTGACCTCCAGATATCGCCCGGTATCGCGCTCGGTAATGGTGATGGCGTCGGGGCTGGAGTGGAACGCCTTGGCGAACTTTTCTTCACTGGCCTTGAGCGCCGCTTCGGAGCGTTGTTGCTGGGTGATGTCGCGCAAGGTGGTGACGATGCAGGGTTGATTATCGACGTTGATCTTGCGGCTGGAAATCACGCAGGTCAGCGATTGCCCGTCCTTGTGCTGGGCGATGATGGCGACATTGTTCAGTCCTTGTTCGCGGATGACCTGTTCGATCCGTTGCAGGCTTTTCGCCGAGGCGTCCCACAGGCCGATTTCGTCGGCGCTGCGGCCAATCACTTCGGCGGCGCTCCAGCCGAAGGTCTGGGTGAAGCTGGAGTTGATCTCGATGAACTGGCCGGTGTCCTGGCGCGTCACGCAAATCGGGTCCGGGCTGACCTGGAACAGCGTGGCGAATTTTTCTTCGGAGGCCACCAGCCGCTGCTCGCGCTCCACCTGATCGGTGATGTCCAGGAGGGTACCGGCCATGCGCAACGGGAAACCGTTTTCATCGCGGTAGAGGCGGGCGCGGCTTTCCAGGTAGCGCGAGCTGCCGTCTGGCAGTTGCACGCGGTAAGTCAGCTGATAATTGCCGGCCGGGCCTTCGCGCAGGCTGCGGTAGGCGTCGCGCATGGTGTCGCGTTCTTCGCCGGGCACGCCTTCGAAAAATTCCTCGAAGGATTCATGGAAGGGCTTGGCTTCCAGTCCGTGCAACTGGGCGGCTCGAGCCGAGCCGTAGAGCATGCCGCTGGGGATGTGCCAGTCCCAGGTGCCGAGTTGCGCCGAGTTGAGGGCGAGGTCGAGACGTTCCTGGCTATCCTTGAGGGCTTGTTCAGCGATTTTTCGCTCGGTGGTGTCGAGGAAGGTGCTCAGCAGATACGGCTGGCCCTCGAGTTCGACTTTTTGTGCGCTGAGGATGCCATCGAGGACCTGCCCGTTGCTGGCGCGAAACTGCACCTCCATGCTGATCAACTCGCCTTTGGCCTTGGTGGCCGTGACCAGTTTGGCGCGTTGCTCCGGGTGCACCCACAGGCCCAGTTCCAGCGTGGTGCGGCCTATCGCGTTTTGCACCGGCCAGCCGAACAGGCTTTCGAAATACTGGTTGGCTTCGGTGATCAGGCCGTCTTCCTGGCGGGTCAGCAACACCATGTTCGGGCACAGGTGAAACAGCGTGGCGAAGCGTTTTTCCGAACTGCTCAGGGCTTGTTCGCGCTGGCGCTGGTGGGTGATCTCGCGGATCACCCCGATCATGCGTGGTCGTCCGTGTTTATCCGGCAGCAGGCTGCCGCTGATTTCCAGCCAGTGCAGGCTGCCGTCGGGCCAGCGGATGCGGTGATGCATCGCTTGCTCAAGCGGCGCGCCGGCAATCACCGCATGGAATGCGCGAACGGTTTTCGCCCGGTCTTCGGGCGGCAGCAAATCGAGGTATTCCAGGTCCTCGGGCAATGGCACGTGCGGATCGAAACCAAACAGCGCCTGAGTCCCCCGCGACCAGCTGATCTGCCCACGTTCGATGTCCCAATACCAGGCCCCCAGCCGAGCGCCGTTGAGGGCGGCGAGCAATTGTGGCGCGCTTTCCCAGCTCAGTTCGGACCTTTTTGGGTCAAGCGCCTGGATGCGCGGCATCGGCGGAACACGGTCAACAGATTTCGGCATTGGCAGCAGGCCTTGGGCGGATATGGGCGTTAGGCACAGGAATTCGCAGCACTATAGGCGTAGCACACGTTAGCCTTGAGTCCCTGGCAAATCGAGTTGTGCATCCAGCAAAGCCATAAAAGCCCTTGCCGCATTCGATAGCGTCCTTTCGGTGTGCAAGATATAGCCTAGCTGGCGAGTCAGTTGTATGCCCGGCAAAGGTATTCGCGCAACCTGATCATCGAGCATCGTACGCGGCAACACGCTCCAGGCCAGGCCGATCGAGACCATCATCTTGATCGTTTCCAGATAATTCGTGCTCATGGCGATGTTCGGGGTCAGGCCCTGCGCCTCAAATAACCGCTGCACGATGTGATGAGTAAAGGTGTTGCCGCCGGGGAAGACGGCGGGGTGCAGGGCAATGTCGGCCAGGGTGACCGGGCCGTTGCTGATAAGCGAATGCTCCGGGGCGACCACGAAATCCAGCGGGTCGTCCCACACCGGTGTTGCCTTGACCAATGAATGGGGCTCCGGCGCCAAGGTAATCACCGCCAGTTCCGCGCGGCCATGGAGGATTTCTTCGTAGGCCACTTCCGAATCGAGGAACTGAATATCCAGCGCCACTTGTGGGTAACGTCGGGTGAACTCCCTTAATAAGGGCGGCAAACGGTGCAGGCCGATGTGGTGACTGGTCGCCAGGGTCAGGCGGCCGGTCACTTCGCCGGTCAGATTGGTCAGGGCGCGCCGGGTGTCGTCCAGCACATTCAAAATCTGATAGGCCCGAGGCAGCAGGGCGCGACCGGCCTCGGTCAGGCCGACTTCACGGCCGAGGCGATCAAACAGGCGCACCTTCAATTGCTGCTCCAGCCCGGCGATGCGTTTGCTGATGGCGGGTTGTGTCAGGTGCAGCCGCTCGCCGGCGCCGGAGAAGCTGCCGGTCTCGGCAATGGCGATAAAAGCATTGAGGTTGGCCAGATCCATTGCGGTATTCCAGTTGGTTATCCAAAGCATAAAAAATATGAATTTGAGTTATTTAATGTAACCCCCTAGGATCGACCTCACAAGCCAAAGGGTTATACAAACGGCCCGGGGCATAGAAACAAGCTGATGAGGAAACCGTCTGATGGCCGGCAAAACGCTCTACGACAAGCTCTGGGATTCGCATTTGGTCAAACAGCGCGACGATGGCTCTGCGCTGATTTATATCGATCGTCACATCATCCACGAAGTGACCTCGCCGCAAGCCTTTGAAGGTCTGCGTCTGGCCGGGCGCAAGCCTTGGCGCATCGATGCCAACATCGCGACCCCGGACCACAACGTACCGACAACCCCGGAGCGCAAGGGCGGCATCGAAGCGATTGTCGACCAGGTCTCGCGTTTGCAGGTTCAGACCCTCGACGACAACTGCGATGAATACGGCATCGTCGAATTCAAGATGAACGACATTCGCCAAGGCATCGTTCACGTCATCGGCCCGGAGCAGGGCGCGACCTTGCCGGGCATGACCGTGGTTTGCGGCGACTCCCACACCTCGACCCACGGTGCGTTCGGTGCCCTGGCTCACGGTATCGGCACTTCCGAGGTCGAGCACGTGCTCGCCACTCAGTGCCTGGTCGCCAAGAAAATGAAGAACATGCTGGTGTCGGTCGAAGGCAAATTGCCGTTCGGCGTGACCGCCAAGGACATCGTCCTCGCCGTGATCGGCAAGATCGGCACCGCCGGCGGTAACGGCCACGCCATCGAGTTCGCCGGTAGCGCAATTCGCGACTTGTCCGTTGAAGGCCGCATGACCATTTGCAACATGTCCATCGAGGCCGGCGCACGCGTAGGTCTGGTGGCGGCTGACGAAAAAACCGTGGCTTACGTGAAGGGCCGTCCATTCGCCCCGAAAGGCGCGGAATGGGACTTGGCTGTCGAAGCGTGGAAAGACCTGGTGTCTGACGCGGATGCGAAGTTTGACACCATCGTTGAACTCGACGCGACCCAGATCAAGCCGCAAGTCAGCTGGGGCACCTCGCCTGAAATGGTCCTGGCCGTGGATCAGAACGTGCCGGACCCGGCGAAGGAAATGGACCTGGTCAAACGCGATTCGATCGTGCGCGCCTTGAAGTACATGGGTTTGACCGCCAATCAGGCGATCACCGACATTCAACTGGACCGCGTGTTCATCGGCTCCTGCACGAACTCGCGGATCGAAGACTTGCGCGCCGCAGCCGTCATCGCCAAGGGCCGCAAAGTGGCGTCGACCATCAAGCAAGCCATCGTCGTGCCGGGCTCGGGTCTGGTGAAGGCGCAGGCCGAAGCCGAAGGTCTGGACAAGATTTTCCTCGAAGCCGGTTTTGAATGGCGCGAGCCGGGTTGCTCGATGTGCCTGGCGATGAACCCGGACCGTTTGGAGTCGGGCGAGCATTGCGCGTCGACCTCCAACCGCAACTTCGAAGGCCGTCAGGGCGCCGGTGGTCGTACTCACCTCGTCAGCCCGGCAATGGCCGCCGCCGCTGCTGTAAATGGTCGTTTCGTCGACGTCCGTGAATTGATCTAAAGGAGCGCAGCATGAAAGCTTTTACCCAGCACACTGGTCTTGTCGCGCCTTTGGATCGTGCCAACGTCGACACCGATCAGATCATCCCGAAGCAGTTCTTGAAGTCGATCAAGCGCACTGGTTTCGGTCCGAACCTGTTCGATGAATGGCGTTACCTGGATGTCGGGCAACCGTATCAGGACAACTCCAAGCGTCCGCTGAACAAGGACTTCGTCCTCAACGCCGAACGTTATCAAGGCGCCAGCGTATTGCTGGCCCGTGAGAACTTCGGTTGCGGCTCCAGTCGTGAACACGCGCCGTGGGCGCTGGAAGAATACGGTTTCCGCAGCATCATCGCGCCGAGCTACGCCGACATCTTCTTCAACAACAGTTTCAAGAACGGCTTGCTGCCGATCATCTTGAGCGACGCTGAGGTTGATGAACTGTTCCAGCAGGTTGAGGCGAATCCTGGCTATCAATTGCAGGTCGACCTGCAAGCCCAGACCGTGACCCGTCCGGATGGCAAGGTGCATAACTTTGAGATCGATGCGTTCCGCAAGCATTGCCTGTTGAACGGTCTGGACGATATCGGCCTGACGTTGCAGGATCATGAAGCAATTGCAACGTTTGAAGCCAAGCACCGGGCGAGCCAGCCCTGGTTGTTTCGCGACGCGTGATGAGGCTGAGATTTATGTAGATAGGGCTGGTCTCATCGCGGGCAAGCCCGCTCCCACAGGGGCTTGCGGTGTACACAAAACCTGTGGGAGCCGGGCTTGCCCGCGATGAGGCCGGAACTGGCACCACAAAATCAAAGGAAGTGACCATGACCAGCACCGCCCAGCACACCCAGGTCGTCCAAAAGCAATTCGGTGAGCAGGCTTCGGCCTACCTGAGCAGCGCCGTTCACGCTCAAGGTACCGAATTCGCGCTGCTACAAGCCGAACTGGCCGGGCAGGGCGATGCTCGGGTACTGGACCTGGGTTGCGGCGCCGGTCACGTGAGTTTTCACGTGGCTTCGCTGGTCAAGGAAGTGGTGGCCTACGACCTGTCGCAGCAAATGCTCGACGTGGTCGCCGGTGCTGCCGTTGATCGTGGCTTGAGCAATGTATCGACGGTCCTCGGTGCCGCCGAGCGCCTGCCGTTCGCCGATGGTGAGTTCGACTTCGTTTTCAGTCGTTACTCGGCGCACCATTGGAGCGACCTCGGTCTGGCGCTGCGCGAAGTCCGGCGGGTGCTGAAGCCGGGTGGGGTGGCGGCGTTCATCGACGTGTTGTCACCGGGCAGTCCGTTGTTCGACACTTACCTGCAAAGCGTCGAAGTGCTGCGCGACACCAGCCATGTGCGCGATTATTCCGCCGGCGAGTGGTTGCGCCAGGTCAGCGAAGCGGGGTTGCATACCCGCAGCACCACGCGCCAACGGCTGCGTCTGGAGTACACCTCCTGGGTCGAGCGCATGCGCACACCTGAAGTGATGCGCGCGGCAATCCGCGAGCTGCAGCAGTCGATGGGCAACGAAGTGCGCGAATATTTTGAGATTGAGGCTGATGGCTCGTTCAGTACCGATGTATTGGTTCTGATGGCCGAGCGATAGAATTTTTCCGGGTGTGCCCAAGGGGCGCACCGACTGATGACATGAGGAAAGCATGAGCAAGCAGATTCTGATTCTCCCAGGTGACGGTATTGGCCCGGAAATCATGGCCGAAGCGGTCAAGGTGCTGGAATTGGCCAGCGACAAGTTCTCCCTGGGCTTCGAGCTGAGCCACGACGTGATCGGCGGCGCTGCCATCGACAAGCACGGCGTGCCATTGGCCGACGAAACCCTGGAGCGCGCCCGCGCCGCCGATGCTGTGCTGCTGGGTGCCGTGGGCGGCCCGAAGTGGGACACCATCGAGCGTGACATCCGCCCTGAGCGCGGTCTGTTGAAAATCCGTGCGCAACTGGGCCTGTTCGGCAACCTGCGTCCGGCGATCCTGTACCCGCAACTGGCCGAGGCTTCGAGCCTGAAGCCGGAAATCGTCGCCGGCCTGGACATCCTGATCGTCCGTGAGCTGACCGGTGGTATTTACTTCGGCGCACCACGCGGCACCCGCACCCTGGAAAACGGCGAGCGTCAGTCCTACGACACCCTGCCGTACAGCGAAAGCGAAATTCGCCGCATCGCCCGCGTCGGCTTCGACATGGCCATGGTGCGCGGCAAAAAGCTCTGCTCGGTGGACAAGGCCAACGTATTGGCGTCCAGCCAGCTGTGGCGTGAAGTCGTCGAGGAAGTGGCCAAGGATTACCCGCAAGTCGAATTGAGCCACATGTACGTCGACAACGCTGCCATGCAGCTGGTGCGAGCACCGAAGCAGTTCGACGTGATCGTCACCGACAACATGTTCGGCGACATCCTGTCCGACCAGGCCTCGATGCTCACCGGTTCCATCGGTATGCTGCCGTCGGCGTCCCTGGACACCAACAACAAGGGCATGTACGAGCCGTGCCACGGTTCGGCGCCGGACATCGCCGGCAAGGGCATCGCCAACCCGTTGGCGACCATTTTGTCGGTGTCGATGATGTTGCGTTACAGCTTCAACCAGCAGGCTGCAGCCGATGCCATCGAGAAAGCCGTGAGCCTGGTCCTGGACCAAGGCCTGCGCACGGGCGACATCTGGTCGGCAGGTTGCACTAAAGTCGGTACGCAGGAAATGGGTGACGCAGTAGTCGCCGCGCTGCGGAATCTGTAATCTCTCGGGCCCGCTGCGAAATTCAATACAAAGCAGCGGCCCACTTTTTAAGAAGGTGTAGTTGCGATGAAACGTGTAGGTCTGATCGGTTGGCGCGGTATGGTCGGTTCCGTGCTCATGCAGCGGATGCTGGAAGAGCAGGATTTCGATCTTATCGAGCCGGTGTTTTTCACCACTTCCAATGTCGGTGGCCAAGGCCCGTCCGTGGGCAAGGACATTGCTCCGCTCAAGGACGCTTACAGCATTGAAGAGCTGAAAACCCTTGACGTGATTCTGACCTGCCAGGGTGGCGACTACACCAGCGAAGTGTTCCCCAAGCTGCGTGAAGCCGGCTGGCAGGGTTACTGGATCGACGCCGCTTCCAGCCTGCGCATGCAGGATGACGCGGTCATCGTCCTGGACCCGGTCAACCGCAAGGTCATCGATCAGCAGCTGGATGCGGGCACCAAGAACTACATCGGCGGCAACTGCACCGTCAGCCTGATGCTGATGGGCCTGGGCGGCCTGTTCGAAGCCGGTCTGGTCGAGTGGATGAGTGCCATGACCTATCAGGCGGCCTCCGGTGCCGGCGCGCAGAACATGCGTGAACTGATCAAGCAAATGGGCGCGACCCACGCCGCTGTTGCCGATCAACTGGCCGACCCGGCCAGCGCGATCCTCGACATCGACCGTCGTGTGGCCGAAGCCATGCGCAGCGAAGCGTACCCGACCGAAAACTTCGGCGTACCACTGGCCGGCAGCCTGATCCCATGGATCGACAAGGAACTGCCGAACGGTCAGAGCCGTGAAGAGTGGAAGGCCCAGGCTGAAACCAACAAGATCCTTGGTCGCTTCAAGAGCCCGATTCCGGTCGACGGTATCTGCGTGCGCATCGGCGCCATGCGTTGCCACAGCCAGGCGCTGACCATCAAACTGAACAAAGACGTGCCGATCGCCGACATCGAAGGGCTGATCAGCCAGCACAACCCTTGGGTCAAACTGGTACCGAACAACCGCGACATCAGCATTCAGGAACTGAGCCCGACGAAAGTCACTGGCACCCTGAACGTGCCGGTGGGCCGTCTGCGCAAGCTGAACATGGGTTCGCAATTTGTCGGTGCTTTCACCGTCGGCGACCAACTGCTATGGGGCGCGGCCGAACCGCTGCGTCGCATGCTGCGGAT
Organism: Pseudomonas sp. URMO17WK12:I12; assembly: GCF_000514395.1. Taxonomy (NCBI): domain Bacteria; kingdom Pseudomonadati; phylum Pseudomonadota; class Gammaproteobacteria; order Pseudomonadales; family Pseudomonadaceae; genus Pseudomonas; species Pseudomonas sp. URMO17WK12:I12. The sequence goes on along the minus strand of NZ_AZVV01000003.1, from coordinate 269,883 downwards.
TCTGCTTGAGCGTTGATCGGTTGAAGTAATGAAGAAACCCGTGCCTTGAAAGAGGTGCGGGTTTTTTTATTCCTGTAGCAACTGGCGAAGCCTGCGTTCGGCTGCGCAGCAGTCGTAAAACCTGAGTGTGCGGTTCTTCTGAATGATCGGGGATCCCCAAAGCGAGGACTTCGTCCTCGAACGCAGCCTTCGGCAGCGGCTGCAAGGTTTCGCGCGTCGAATTGCCTGTATCCCCACCACCCGGTAAAGTGCCGCTCCCCCCGTTTCGCCTGAGGTAGAACCATGAGCCAGTCCTTTGATATCGCCGTCGTCGGCGCCACCGGTACTGTCGGCGAGACGCTCGTGCAGATTCTTGAAGAGCGCGACTTCCCGGTCGGCGACTTGCACCTGCTGGCGAGCAGCGAATCGGCCGGTCATTCGGTGCCGTTTCGCGGCAAGAACGTACGGGTGCGGGAGGTCGATGAGTTCGATTTCAGTAAAGTCCAGTTGGTGTTTTTCGCTGCCGGCCCGGCAGTAACCCTCAGTTTCGCCTCCCGCGCGACCGCTGCCGGTTGCTCGGTGATCGACCTGTCTGGCGCTTTGTCGGCTGATCAGGCGCCGCAAGTGGTGCCTGAAGCCAATGCCGAAATCCTCGCGACGTTGAAAAAGCCCTTTCAGGTCAGCAGCCCAAGCCCGTCCGCCACCACCCTGGCCGTGGTACTGGCGCCGTTGCTTTCGGTGATTGACCTGCAACGGGTCAACGTCACCGCCAGCCTGGCGGTCTCCGCCCAAGGTCGCGAAGCGGTGAAGGAGCTGGCCCGGCAAACTGCCGAGCTGCTCAATGTGCGCCCGCTGGAGCCAACTTTCTTCGATCGGCAGATGGCGTTCAACCTGTTGGCTCAGGTCGGCAAACCGGATGATCAGGGCCATACGCTGCTGGAAAAACGTCTGGTGCGTGAGTTGCGTCAGGTGATTGCGCGGCCTCAATTAAAGATTTCCGTCACTTGCATTCAAGCCCCGGTGTTTTTTGGCGATAGCTTTAGCGTGACCTTGCAGTCAGGGAGCGCTGTCGACCTGGCGAAAGTCAACGCGGCGCTGGAAGATGCACCCGGTATCGAGCTGGTTGAAGCCGGCGATTATCCGACCGCAGTGGGCGATGCGGTAGGGCAGGACGTGGTGTACGTCGGTCGGGTTCGCAGCGGTGTCGACGACCTGTCGGAACTTAATTTGTGGCTGACGTCAGATAACGTACGCAAAGGCGCCGCGCTCAATGCTGTGCAGGTGGCTGAATTGTTGATAAAAGACCAGCTGTAAAAGATACTTGGCAACAATTCACAGAATGATTCTAGCCGGGCGCTATGCTTGGCCGCACTGCTGAAGGAAAGCCCCTCTATGGGGTTTTGCGGGGCAGGCAAGAAATGATCGCGCGCGATGACACTTCGACGCCGCGCGCAATGCCTTACGGCAGCGACTATCAATACCTTCTCGCTGGCCGAGGAATGTTCAAACAAAGGATGAGGCTATGGTTCAAGTTCGCAAACTGGTGTTAGCAATTGCGGCCGCCTCGGCGCTGTCATCCGGTATGGCGCATGCCCTCGGGCTCGGGGAACTGACCCTGAAGTCGACGCTGAACCAACCCCTGGTGGCGGAAATCGAGCTGCTCGACGTCAAGGATCTTACGGCCGCCGAAGTGGTGCCGAGCCTGGCCTCGCCTGAAGATTTCGCCAAGGCCGGCGTCGACCGTCAGGCCTTTCTCAATGACCTGACCTTCACCCCTGTGCTTAACGCCAGCGGTAAAAGCATCCTGCGTGTGACTTCCAGCAAGCCCCTGTCTGAACCGATGGTGAAATTCCTGGTTCAGGTCATGTGGCCTAACGGTCGCCTGCTGCGTGATTACAGCGTACTGCTCGATCCGTCCAAATTCTCGCCGCAGACCGCTGAAGCGGCTGCGCAGTCAGCGCCAACTTCAAACGTTACTGCGCCGGTGACGGGTGCCACCAAACCGGCTCAATACACCACCACCCCGCGCGATACCCTGTGGGAAATCGCTGCGAAGGCGCGTAACGGTGGTTCGGTTCAGCAAACCATGCTGGCCATTCAGGCACTGAACCCGGATGCCTTTATCGACGGCAACATCAACCGGCTGAAAACCGGCCAGGTGCTGCGCATGCCGGATCAGGCGCAAGCCACCACGCTGCCGCAACCCAAGGCAATCGCTGAAGTGGCCGCGCAGAACACCGCGTGGCGCCAGGGGCGTCGTTATGTGGCGAAACCCGGCACCGGGCAGCAACAACTCGATGCCACCAAGCGCGGTCGTGCTGACGCCGGTAGTGCAGAACCTGCCAAGGACAAGCTGAGCCTGGTCTCTGCCGAATCCGGCAAGGCCGGTGGTAAAGGTGTCGCGGGCGATGCCAAGAACCTGAGCAACAAATTGGCTGTGACCCAGGAAAGCCTCGACACGACCCGTCGTGACAACGCTGAACTGAAAAGTCGCATGACCGATCTGCAAAGCCAGTTGGACAAGCTGCAAAAACTGATCGAACTGAAGAACAATCAGCTGGCCAGGATGCAGGCAGAAGGCGCGGCGGGTGCACCTGCTGCTGCGACTGAGACCGCTCCGGCCATGTCGGCTGAGTTGGCAGCCAACCCTGCGCCGGCACCGGCTGAGGTGGCGCCGGCTCCGGCGGCGGCCCCTGAAGTGACACCGGCACCTGCCGAGCCGGCAATCGAGCCGACACCAGCGGTCTCCGACGACCAGAAGTTCAACGAACTACTGACCAATCCGATCCTGCTGGGCCTGATCGGTGGCGGTGCGGTGGTGTTGGCACTCTTGCTGCTGTTGCTGGCGCGTCGCCGCAAAGCCCAGCAAGAAGCCGAGAAACATCTGCGCATGGCCCGTGCGTTGTCTGAAGAACAGAACATGTCCTTCGACAACGACCTGCCGGAAAGCAGCTTCGAAGGCCTGGAAGTGCCGCCGCCTAGCGTGAAGCTCGCCACTGCGCCGACGCCTGCACCGGCTCCTGCACCTGCACCTGCTCCTAAGCCAGCGCCTGCACCAGTTGTGATGACTACGCCGATTGCAGCACCTCTGGTGTCGCCGGCTGGCGAGCGTGATGACGACGTGCTGACCAAGGCGCAGTCGCACATTGCTGCGGGTCGTCTGAACCAGGCTGCCGCGTTGCTGGAAGACGGTATCAAGCAAGAGCCGCAGCGCAGTGACCTGCGTTTGAAGCTGATGGAAGTGTACGGTCAGCAAGGCGACCGTGATGCGTTTGTGGGCCAGGAGCGCCAACTGGTCGCTAACGGCGATAACTTCGCCCAAGTCGAAAAACTCAAGACCCGTTTCCCGGCCATGGCCGTGGTTGCCGCCAGTGGCCTGGCTGCGGCCGCCATCGCTGCGGAACTGGATGCGCAGTACGTCAAGGACCTGCTGTTGGACGAGCCGCAAGCGCCGGCAGCCGCAGCCGATGACGACTTCGACAGCGCGTTCGACCTGAGCCTGGACGACCTGGAAGCCGCTTCCCCGGCTGTGGTTGCGCCTGAGGCAGACGTGTCGACCGAGCTGGACGAATTCCCGCTGGATGACGATTTGAGCTTTGAATCGGTGCTGCAGCAGCAAACCGACATCAAGGACAACCTCGACGACCTGTCGGACTTCGATCTGGACATGGACCTGGGTGCAGACCCGACGCCGGCCATGCTCGTTGAAGACGGCTTCCTGCTGGACCTGGACGAAGGCGTGAAAGACTTTCCGGTCGTGCCTGAAGCGCCTCAGGACGATCTGGAATTACCTGCCGATTTTGACCTGTCGCTGGCGGATGAAATGGACGCGGCTCCGGCCAAGCCTGCCATCGCTGATGTTCCGGATGACTTTGAAGCAGAACTGGATGACGTCAACGCCGAACTGGATCGTCTGTCCCAGAGCATTGGCGAGCCGCGCTTCACCGCAGAAGATGCCCTGGCGTCGGCGGCGGATGAGCCGGACTTCGACTTCCTCTCCGGTACGGATGAAGTCGCTACCAAACTCGATCTGGCCCAGGCCTACATCGACATGGGCGACAACGATGGTGCTCGGGACATCCTCAATGAGGTGGTGACCGAGGGTGATGCCGGGCAGAAGAGCGAAGCCAAGGAAATGCTTTCGCGTCTGGTTTGAGTGACCCGTCAGCAGTCAATAAAACGGCAGCCCATTGAGGTTGCCGTTTTTGTTTGAGTGGTGAGCAAGTGGGTGTCTGGTCTTTTGCTATCGTCGGAACGCCGCCCGGTGCCAGCTCGCTCCCACAGTGGATTTGCGCTGTTCACAGACCCCCTGTGGGAGCGAGCTTGCTCGCAATGAGGCCCTGACATTCGCCGCCGATGCTGAAGCCACTCTGGCGTCTCGGTCCGGCGGCCTTATAATGCCCGCCTTTGCGTAGATCAGCAGGCTGTACCCCTTGGCAAATATAGATAATCCGGCTGCGGAAATGGCGGCCGACGGCTTTTACCGGATCGCATTGGGCGTTGAATACAAAGGCTCGCGTTATCGCGGCTGGCAGCGCCAGGCCTCCGGTGTGCTCACGGTGCAGGAAACCCTTGAGAAAGCCTTGTCCAAAGTCGCCGACTCACCGGTGTCGCTGCTGTGCGCCGGGAGAACGGACGCAGGCGTGCATGCCTGTGGTCAGGTGGTGCATTTCGATACCCAGGTCGAGCGGTCGATGAAGGCCTGGGTCATGGGCGCCAACATCAATTTGCCCCACGACGTCAGCGTCAGTTGGGCCAAGGTCATGCCGGCGCATTTCCATGCGCGGTTCAAGGCCATTGCCCGGCGTTACCGCTACGTGATCTACAACGATCAGATCCGCCCGGCGCACCTCAACGAAGAAATCACCTGGAACCACCGTCCGCTGGACGTCCAGCGCATGGCCGAGGCCGCGCAGTACCTGGTCGGCACCCATGATTTCAGTGCGTTCCGCGCCGGTCAGTGCCAGGCCAAATCGCCGATCAAGGAATTGCATCACCTGCGCGTCACCCGTCACGGCAAGATGATTGTGCTGGATATCCGTGCCAGCGCGTTCCTGCACCACATGGTGCGCAACATTGCCGGCGTGCTGATGACCATCGGTGCCGGCGAGCGCCCGGTGGAGTGGATGAAGGAAGTGCTGGAAAGCCGCATTCGCCGATCTGGCGGGGTCACCGCACATCCGTTTGGCCTGTATCTGGTGCAGGTCGAGTACCGCGACGAGTTCGAATTGCCCGAGCGTTACATCGGCCCACACTTCCTGACCGGTTTCACGGAACTTGACGGCTGACGCCCTCGAACGCATTTGTTACCATCCGGGACTTTCCCGGAATTGCCCTGAGGATTTATCGACATGTCAGCCGTTCGCAGCAAGATTTGCGGGATTACCCGCATAGAAGATGCGTTGGCGGCGGTCGAGGCCGGGGCCGATGCCATCGGATTTGTGTTCTACGCCAAAAGCCCGCGGGCCGTGACGTTCCAGCAGGCGCGCGACATCATCAAGGCGCTGCCGCCGTTCGTCACCACCGTGGGGTTGTTCGTCAATGCCAGCCGCTGCGAACTGGGCGAATTACTCGATGCCGTACCGCTGGACCTGTTGCAGTTCCATGGTGACGAAACGGCCGCCGATTGCGAAGGCTGGCACCGTCCGTACATCAAGGCGCTGCGGGTCAAGGCCGGAGACGACATCGCGGCAGCCTGCGATGCATTCCCCAGTGCGAGCGGAATCCTGCTCGACGCCTACGTTGAAGGCGTGCCGGGCGGAACCGGTGAAGCATTCGACTGGTCTCTGATACCGCAAGGCTTGAACAAGCCGATCATTCTGGCGGGCGGTCTGACCCCGGATAACGTCGCCGGGGCGATTGCCCGGGTCCGGCCTTATGCGGTGGACGTCAGCGGTGGGGTAGAGGCGAGCAAGGGCATCAAGGATCACGCAAAGATTCAGGCGTTCATCAAAGCGGTACGCGGTAGTACATAGAGGATGTGACGGCTGGCAGACTGCCGCCGTCCCAAAATGCACTGCGCTGCACAAAGCAGGCACGGCTGAGGGTTGATGGGTTGTACGCAGGTCGCGTTTCGCTGACCCGGCCATCCACCGACCATCGCCACACACATGAATTTAGCTCAAGGGCATACGCGGGGCTGCGAACCAGAGCGTTCGGGCCGCCGGTACTGGAGAAAGAAAGCATGAGCAACTGGTTAGTAGACAAACTGATCCCTTCGATCATGCGTTCCGAGGTCAAGAAGAGCTCGGTGCCTGAAGGTCTGTGGCACAAATGCCCGTCTTGCGAGGCTGTGCTGTATCGTCCGGAGCTGGAAAAGACCCTGGACGTTTGCCCCAAGTGCAACCACCACATGCGTATCGGCGCCCGCGCCCGCATTGATATCTTCCTCGACGCTGAAGGCCGTGCCGAACTGGGTGCTGACCTGGAGCCGGTTGACCGTCTGAAATTCCGCGACGGCAAGAAGTACAAGGATCGCCTGACCGCCGCCCAGAAGCAGACGGGCGAAAAAGACGCACTGATCTCCATGAGCGGCACCTTGCTGGGCATGCCGGTTGTCGTGTCGGCATTCGAATTTTCCTTCATGGGTGGTTCGATGGGTGCCATCGTCGGTGAGCGTTTTGTTCGCGCCGCCAACTACGCCCTGGAAAACAAATGTCCGATGATCTGCTTCGCCGCTTCCGGTGGTGCGCGGATGCAGGAAGCCCTGATCTCCCTGATGCAAATGGCCAAGACCTCGGCGGTACTGGCGCGTCTGCGTGAAGAAGGCATTCCGTTCATCTCCGTACTGACTGACCCGGTCTACGGCGGTGTTTCCGCTAGTCTGGCGATGCTTGGCGACGTGATCGTCGGTGAGCCGAAAGCCCTGATCGGCTTTGCCGGTCCGCGCGTGATCGAGCAAACCGTGCGTGAAAAGCTGCCGGAAGGCTTCCAGCGCAGCGAATTCCTGCTGGAGCACGGCGCCATCGACATGATCATTCACCGTCAGGAACTGCGTCCGCGCCTGGGTAACCTGCTGGCACAAATGATGGGCCTGCCGACGCCGAAATTCGTCGCTGCGCCAATCGAGCCGATCGTTGTACCGCCGGTACCTGCGAACATATGACCGAGCGTACCCTTGGCGAGTGGCTCGCCTACCTTGAGCAATTGCACCCTTCGGCCATCGACATGGGGCTGGAGCGCTCGCAACAGGTAGCGTCCCGCATGGGGCTGGGCAAGCCGGCGCCGCGGGTGATCACGGTCACCGGCACCAACGGCAAGGGTTCTACCTGCGCATTCGTGGCTTCATTGCTACGGGCGCAAGGCCTGAATGTGGGTGTCTACAATTCTCCGCACCTGCTGCGCTACAACGAGCGGGTGCAGGTCAATGGCGTCGAAGCCTCTGACGCCGAGCTGTGCGAAGCCTTTGCGGCTGTCGAAGCCGGTCGTGGCGACACCTCTCTGACGTACTTCGAAATGGGCACCCTGGCGGCATTCTGGCTGTTTCAACAGGCCGGGCTTGATGCGGTGGTGCTGGAAGTCGGTCTGGGCGGGCGTCTGGACACGGTCAACGTGGTTGATGCCGACATGGCGCTGGTCACCAGCATCGGCGTCGACCATGCGGACTATCTGGGTGATACCCGTGAGTCCGTGGCCTTTGAGAAGGCCGGCATTTTCCGTCAGGGTGCGCCTGCGCTCTGTGGCGATCTGAATCCTCCACAACCTCTGCTGGATAAGGCGCGCGAGCTCAATTGCCCGTTTTTCCTGCGTGGGCGCGATTTTGACCTCGGCATCACCGATCACAACTGGCAATGGCGCGGCCTGGATGCTCAAGGGTGTGCGGTCGAACTGCGCGATCTGCCGTTGCTTGATCTGCCAATGGAAAACGCGGCGTTGGCGTTGCAGGCCTATCTGCTGCTCGGTTTGCCGTGGGTGGATTCACAGATTATTGATGCGCTGAAAGCGACGCGGGTGGTGGGTCGTCTCGACCGCCGTCAGTTCGACTGGCAGGGCAAGCGTTTGAACCTGCTGCTGGATGTGGGGCATAACCCGCATGCCGCCGAATATCTGGCGCGGCGTCTGGCCAGCCGTCCACCGGTCGGCAAGCGTCTGGCGGTGTTCGGTTTGCTGGCTGACAAGGATCTGGATGGTGTTGTCGGTGAATTGAATGCTAGTGTCCAGCACTGGGCCGTTGCGCCGCTGGATTCTCCGCGAGCGCGACCGGTTGCCGATTTGCAGGCAGCGTTGCAGAACGTTGGCGCGTCGGTAACGTCCTATGGCAGCGTGGCGGCCGCCCTGGAAGGGCAGAGCGCGCTGGCGACGAGCGACGACGAGATTCTGCTGTTCGGATCATTTTATTGTGTCGCCGAGGCCCTCGAATGGCTGGCCCGGCGCTCCACGGAGGAAGCGGCAAATGGCATTGCTGGATAAGGCCTACAAACAACGCATGGTTGGCGCGCTGGTGCTGGTGGCGCTGGCGGTAATTTTCCTGCCGATGCTGTTTTCCCGTCAGGATGAGCAGCGTCAGGTGGTGGTCGACGCCCCCACTGCGCCGCATGCCCCGGCGGTGCCGCAAGTGCAGGTCGAGCCAGTCGTGGTGCCTGAGCCGCAAGCGCTGCCTCAAGAGCCGGTGCCGAGCGATGATGAAATCGCTCAGCAAGAGGCGCCGACGGCACCGATTGCGCCGGCGGTCCCTGTAGCCCCGGCGCCTGCTGCCAAACCGGTCGCGCCTGCGCCAGCCGCCAAGGCTACGACGCCACCGGCCCAGCCGATCGCGGCAGCGCCGACTAAACCGGATATCACTCAAAGTCGCATCGATGCCAATGGCCTGTCGGTGAGCTGGTCGGTGCAAGTGGCCAGTCTGTCGAGCCGAGAAAACGCCGAAAGCCTGCAGAAAGACCTGCGCAGTCAGGGCTACAATGCTTACATTCGATCCTCTGACGGTAAAAACAGAGTGTTTGTCGGGCCGCTGATCGAGCGCGCCGAAGCCGACCGTCTGCGTGATTTGCTGGACCGCCAGAAGAAGCTCAAGGGCTTTGTCGTGCGATTCCAGCCAGAGCGCGGCTAAAACCGACACCTTAATCTGTGTAGCAGCTGTCGAGCCCGCGAGGCAGCGTCTGGCGGCGAAGCGGCCGTAAACCCTGCCTCCGCGGTTTGTCTGACACACCCAATTACCTGATTTTACGGCGGCTGCGCACCCGAACGCAGGCTTCGCCAGCTGCTCCAGGGTTGGGTGCGGTTTAAAACTATCGCCCCGATTTGAAAAGCACTGACAATCGCAGCTTACCGATAGCCATGCGCTCTGCTAAAATGCGCCGCCTTATCCGTCTGTAGGCTGCACTGTGCCATTTACCTGGGTTGACTGGGCGATCGTTGCAATCGTCGCCATCTCCGCATTGATCAGTCTGAGCCGCGGCTTCGTCAAAGAAGCACTGTCGCTGGTGACCTGGATCATCGCAGGAGCTGTTGCCTGGATGTTCGGTGGTTCATTGTCCGAGTACCTCGCCGGATACATTCAAACACCGTCGGCTCGTGTGATCACGGGCTGTGCCATCATGTTTGTTGCCACGTTAATCGTAGGCGCAATGATCAATTATCTTATCGGCGAATTGGTTCGCGTCACCGGGCTATCCGGGACCGATCGATTCCTCGGCATGGCCTTCGGCGCCGCGCGTGGCGTGTTGCTGGTGGTCGTGGCGGTCGGGCTGTTGAGCCTGGGGCCGGTACAGCAGGACGGGTGGTGGAAAGAGTCACAGCTCGTGCCAAAATTTCTATTGGTCGCAGACTGGTCCAAAAACCTGATTCTCGGGTGGAGCAGTCAGTGGCTTGCCAGCGGTATCAGCGTACCCGCTGAGATACCGTTCAAGGATCAACTCTTGCCGATGGCCAAAACGCCTCAGTGAGTGTTGTTCAGTTCAGATCCATTAAGTAGGGGTTGCGTCGCATGTGTGGCATCGTCGGTATCGTCGGTAAGTCGAACGTCAATCAGGCGCTGTATGACGCGCTAACCGTCCTCCAGCACCGCGGCCAGGACGCTGCCGGTATCGTGACCAGCCATGATGGCCGGTTATTCCTGCGCAAGGACAACGGCCTGGTACGTGACGTGTTCCATCAGCGTCACATGCAGCGCCTGGTCGGCCACATGGGCATTGGCCATGTGCGTTACCCGACCGCGGGCAGCTCGACGTCGGCTGAAGCTCAGCCGTTCTACGTCAACTCGCCTTACGGCATCACGTTGGCGCACAACGGTAACCTGACCAACGTTGAACAACTGGCCAAGGAGATTTACGAATCTGACCTGCGCCACGTCAACACCAACTCCGACTCGGAAGTCCTGCTGAACGTGTTCGCTCACGAGCTGGCCCAGCGCGGCAAGTTGCAGCCAACCGAAGAAGACGTGTTCGCCGCGGTGACTGACGTGCACAACCGTTGCGTTGGTGGCTACGCGGTCGTGGCGATGGTGACCGGTTACGGCATCGTCGGTTTCCGTGACCCGCACGGCATCCGCCCGATCGTCTTCGGTCAGCGTCACACCGACGAAGGCGTCGAGTACATGATTGCCTCCGAAAGCGTCTCCCTGGACGTGCTCGGTTTCACCCTGATTCGCGACCTGGCACCGGGCGAAGCGGTCTACATCACTGAAGACGGCAAGCTGCACACCCGTCAGTGCGCGACCAACCCGTCCCTGACCCCTTGCATCTTCGAGCACGTCTACCTGGCGCGTCCGGATTCGATCATCGACGGCGTGTCGGTCTATAAGGCCCGTCTGCGCATGGGTGAGAAGCTCGCCGAGAAGATCCTGCGCGAACGTCCTGAACACGACATCGACGTGGTCATCCCGATCCCGGACACCAGCCGCACCGCAGCTCTGGAGCTGGCGAACCACTTGGGCGTCAAGTTCCGCGAAGGCTTCGTGAAGAACCGCTACATCGGCCGGACCTTCATCATGCCGGGCCAGGCTGCACGGAAAAAATCCGTACGCCAGAAGCTCAACGCGATCGAACTGGAATTCCGTGGCAAGAACGTGATGCTGGTGGACGACTCGATCGTTCGCGGCACGACGTGCAAGCAGATCATCCAGATGGCTCGCGAAGCCGGCGCCAAAAACGTCTACTTCTGCTCCGCCGCACCGGCCGTTCGTTACCCGAACGTCTACGGCATCGACATGCCGAGCGCTCACGAGCTGATCGCCCACAACCGTTCGACCCAGGACGTTGCTGACCTGATCGGCGCTGACTGGTTGATCTATCAGGACTTGCCTGACTTGATCGAAGCGGTCGGTGGCGGCAAGATCAAGATCGAGAAGTTCGATTGCGCAGTGTTCGACGGCCAGTACGTCACCGGCGACGTCGACGAGGCTTACCTGAACAAGATCGAGCAGGCTCGTAACGATGCCTCCAAGGTCAAGACGCAGGCAGTCAGCGCGATCATTGATCTGTATAACAACTGAGTAACAACCGGCCCTGAGGGGCCGGTTTTGTATCTACTAGATGAGCAAGGCAAGGAGTGACAGCATGAGTCAGGATTGGGATGCCGGTCGGCTGGACAGCGACCTCGAAGGCGTAGCGTTCGATACCCTGGCCGTACGCGCCGGTCAGCACCGTACGCCGGAAGCCGAGCACGGTGATCCGATGTTCTTCACTTCCAGCTATGTGTTCCGCACCGCTGCCGACGCTGCGGCTCGCTTTGCCGGGGAAGTGCCGGGTAACGTTTACTCGCGCTACACCAACCCGACCGTGCGGGCGTTCGAAGAGCGCATTGCTGCGCTGGAAAGCGCCGAGCAAGCCGTGGCGACGGCCACCGGCATGGCCGCGATCATGGCGGTGGTGATGAGCCTGTGCAGCGCCGGTGATCATGTGCTGGTTTCGCGCAGTGTGTTCGGTTCGACCATCAGCCTGTTCGAAAAGTACTTCAAGCGCTTCGGCATCGAAGTCGATTACGTGCCTCTGGCGGATTTGTCCGGTTGGGACGCGGCAATCAAGACCAACACCAAATTGCTGTTTGTCGAGTCGCCATCCAACCCGTTGGCCGAGCTGGTGGATATCGCCGCGCTGGCGGAAATCGCTGACGCCAAAGGCGCGATGCTGGTGGTCGACAACTGCTTCTGCACGCCAGCGTTGCAGCAACCGCTGAAGATGGGCGCGGACATCGTCGTGCACTCGGCTACCAAGTTCATCGACGGCCAGGGCCGTTGCATGGGCGGCGTCGTGGCTGGTCGCAGCGAGCAGATGAAAGAAGTGGTCGGTTTCCTGCGCACCGCGGGGCCGACCCTGAGCCCGTTCAATGCCTGGATCTTCCTCAAGGGTCTCGAAACCCTGAACCTGCGGATGAAGGCGCATTGCGCCAATGCCCAGGAACTGGCCGAGTGGCTGGAGCAGCAGGACGGCATCGAGAAAGTCCATTACGCCGGTCTGAAAAGTCACCCGCAGCACGAACTCGCCCAGCGTCAGCAGAAAGGGTTTGGTGCGGTGGTCAGCTTTGAGGTCAAGGGCGGCAAAGAGGGCGCCTGGCGCTTTATCGATGCGACCCGTCTGATTTCGATCACGGCTAACCTCGGTGATACCAAGACCACCATTACTCACCCGAGCACCACCTCCCACGGCCGTCTGGCGCCGCAAGAGCGTGAAGCCGCGGGCATTCGTGACAGCCTGATCCGCATTGCGGTCGGCCTGGAAGACGTGGCTGATCTGCAAGCCGATCTGGCGCGCGGGTTGGCGGCCTTGTGATCGAGTTGTCCACGCCGACCTCCGGGTCCAATGGTCGTGTCGCGCTGGTCACCGGCGCGGCGCGAGGCATCGGTCTGGGGATCTCGGCCTGGCTGATCAGCGAAGGCTGGCAGGTGGTGCTGAGCGACCTGGACCGGGTGCGCGGTTCGAAAGTGGCGAAGGTGCTGGGCGACAATGCCTGGTTTATCGCCATGGACGTCTCGAACGAAGGGCAGGTGGCGCTGGGGGTTGCCGAAGTGCTGGGGCAGTTCGGGCGCCTGGATGCACTGGTGTGCAACGCCGCGGTGGCCGATCCGCACAACATCACCCTGGAAAGCCTCGATCTGGCTTACTGGAATCGTGTGTTGGCGGTGAATCTCAGCGGGCCGATGTTGTTGGCCAAGCACTGTGCGCCGTATCTGCGCGCGCACAGCGGCGCGATCGTCAACCTGGCCTCGACCCGCGCCGGGCAGTCGGAACCCGACACAGAGGCTTACGCGGCCAGCAAGGGCGGACTGTTGGCGTTGACTCACGCCTTGGCCATCAGCCTTGGGCCGGAAATCCGTGTGAATGCCGTCAGTCCGGGCTGGATCGATACCCGGGATCCTTCCGTGCGGCGTGCCGAGCCACTGACCGATGCCGATCATGCCCAGCATCCGGCGGGCAGGGTGGGGACGGTTGAAGACGTGGCGGCGATGGTGGCCTGGTTGCTGTCGAAGAATGCCGGATTCGTCACGGGCCAGGAGTTTGTGGTCGACGGTGGCATGACCAAGAAGATGATTTACGAGCAGTGAGAAGCCGTTTCAAGCTTCAAGCTGCAAGTTAAGGCTCGACAGTGTCATGCCGGCTTCACGCGTGACGGCTTCCACTTGTGGCTTGAAGCTTGCCTCTGGCAGCTGTTTTGAAAAAACTTCAATCCTGCTATTGACTTAGGTTCGGTACCTGCGTAAATTTCGCGGCCTCGGAGATGCAAACGGGTGATTAGCTCAGCTGGGAGAGCGTCTGCCTTACAAGCAGAATGTCGGCGGTTCGATCCCGTCATCACCCACCACTTCCGAGATACTTGCGAAAGCAAGAGGTAGGCTGAAATGCCTCCACCGACGCGCAGCGGTAGTTCAGTCGGTTAGAATACCGGCCTGTCACGCCGGGGGTCGCGGGTTCGAGTCCCGTCCGCTGCGCCATATTTTCCGAGTCAGATTTATCTGGTTCGAGATTGAAAAGCTTCTGAGTTTTCAATCAGACGAGTTACTTGGATTAAAGTCCAAAGCGATGCGCAGCGGTAGTTCAGTCGGTTAGAATACCGGCCTGTCACGCCGGGGGTCGCGGGTTCGAGTCCCGTCCGCTGCGCCATATCTGCTACAAGGCCCACTGAACGCCTTGGAGCTACGAAGAAAACTGCTGGTTTTGCCAGTGTTACTTCGAGTCGATAGCAAAGACCCTGGTCGAAAGACCGGGGTTTTTTGTGTCTGGAATTTGGCTTTTTCTCCTCTTGCAGTGTCCCTTGCCGGGCCATCCTGGCCGCCTTCTTCTATGCTGCCTCAAAGGTTGTCGCGACGACGCCGTCCGGCCGGGCTGACCTTGGCGTTGCATTCGCTTGCCTGCTCAATTCTTCGCACTGAAAACACAGTATTTTGATTCGCTGGTCAGTTTTTTTGTGTGGGGCTGTTTGCCGCAGGCGCATAAGCCTATAAACTTAACCTTTCGGTCAGCTTTGCACTGTCATTTCAGCCCTTCGTTTCGTCAAAAAGGGCTTCTGCACGACTCGAGATTTCCAGAACATAACCAGAAGGGCGGGTCTATAACCGCCCAGAGGATGATCCATGTCCAACCGTGAAATATCCCGGCGCTCGTTCCTTCAGGGCGGGCTGGTGGCAGGTGTGAGCGTGACGCTCACGCCGCTCAGCAGTCAGGCGCTCGCTGCCTTGATGGAAAACAGCGTGACCGTGCCGTCCGAGCAATGGCTCGGCAACAACGGCAAGGCGCGCACGCGTAACGATGCCTTGTCGAAGGTCTGCGGCAGCAAAGTCTTTGCCCGCGACATCCGCGCCAAGGACATGCCGGGCTGGCCGCAGCAGCAAGGCCACGCCATGCTGCTGAAAACCATCAAGGCCGACCGCATCTACGCGGGCATGGAACTGTCGTGGCTCGGTGCCGAATTGCAGCCAGACCGCATCGTCACCGCCGCTGACCTGGAAAAGGACGGCATCGTCTTCCCGGAGGAGCATGCGCCGGATCCGCTGTTGCCGGAAGGCAAGGTGCCGATGTTTATCGGTCACCCGGTGGCCATCCTGATCTGGAACGACTTCGAGCGTTTCCGTCAGGCCAAGGCCAAACTCAAATTCAATGACAAAGCGATTCGTTACGGTGCTCAAGTGCCGTTCTACGAAGGCGATCCCTACGGCAGCTTCCGCTATGTGCGGGTGGGCGGTGCGACCTCGGCGGACGAAGACGAATTCGCCAGCCTCAAGGATTCGATCCTGTTTCCGATGCTGAAAAACCGTCGTCCGGTGTGGAATTCCCAACCGAACCTGCACGGCAACCTGACCGAGCGTGGATTGTTCTACGCCGATCGCATGAAACAGCAGATCGACACGCCGCCGGACAACTGGCTGGTGTTCGACGAGCGCTACAAAACCCCTTCGATCGAACCGGCCGCGATGGAGCCGGACAACGGCAATGGTTGGTACGACCCGGCAACCAAGACCCTGCATTTCGTGGTGGCGACCCAGTGCCCATTGGAAGCAGCGACCGAGACCGCGAAGATGATCGCGCCGTCGCGCTTCGGCCTGGCGAACCTGAACATGCACCCGGGTTACACCGTCGGTTACGGTTCCAAAGACCACAACATTTTCGTCTACTACGCCGCCCTCGCGGCGCTGTATGGCGCCGGTGTGCCGGTGCGTCTGGCCAACGACCGCTATGAGCAATTCCAGAGCGGCATCAAGCGTCACCCGTTCGACATCCGCTACCAATTGGCCGTGGACAAGACCGATCACAGCTTCAAGATTTTCCGCGCCGAAATGAGCGTCGACGGCGGTGGCCGGGTCAACTACAGCCCCTCCGTGGCGGCCGTTGGCGCCACGGCGGCGCAGTCGATCTACTACATGCCGCAGAACGATTTGCAGGTCACGGCCTACCATTCCCGCGCCGTTGAAGCCGGCTCGATGCGTGGTTACGGCACCCTGCAAAGCATGGCGTCCACCGAGATGATGGTCGACGAAATTGCCGGTCGCCTCGGCATCGACGCCATCGACCTGCGCAAGAAAAATGCCATGGTCTCGGGCATGAAAAATACCCAGGGCGCGGTGCCGGCGGGTGCGTTGCGCTTGCACGAGATTCTCGACAAGGCCGCCGTTCACGACGTCTGGAAAAACCGCGACGCGATCAAAAAGCAGCGCGAAGCGCAGGATCCGGACAACTGGTACGGCGTCGGTTTCGCCATCTGCCAAAAAGACTTCGGCACGGGCTCTGAAGCGCCGATGGCGAGCATCGAGTTCACTGCTCAGGGGCACATCACCCTGCGCCACATCGGTATCGAAATCGGCACGGGCATGTCGACCTCGCAAGCCTTGGTCGTGGCCGATTTCCTCGGCATCGCGGCGACGGAAGTGAAGACCGGCGAGACCGAATGGAAAGAGTTGCAGCTGATCAGCGGCGGCAACCCTTACATCATGAGTCAGGCCGAACAGGACAGCCTGCTGCGCAATCCGCGCTGGGTCGGCAAGATCGCCTCGGCGTCGTCGGCCACCAACTCTGCCTACTATTTTAGCCACGCCACCCGTGAAGCGGCGCGTGTGCTGTTCAACCACGGCTTGTGGCCGGCAGCGCTGCAGATCTGGAGCCAGGGCCCTTACGGTGGTTCGGCCAACCCTTACGTGGTGCGTCGCGAAGATGCGCATTGGGTCGACGGCAAACTCACCGCCAACGGCATGCAGCCGCTGAGCTTTGAGCAGTTGGCCAAGCACGCTCACGAGAAGGGCCTGGTCACCGGCGCGACCGTGCACGGTTTCAACCGCTGGAGCTGGGCCGAGGCCGAGTTCAGCATCGACGGCGTGCGTGAACGTCTGCCGCTCGACGGCCTGGCAGTCAAGTACGGCGACGGCGCGCCGAGCGTGAAAAAGGCGCAAATGAACAGCGCCGGTTTCCACCTGCTGGATCGCCAGAACGTGCACTACCCGGACACGCAGTTGAACAACGCGGCAGTGACTTACTACAGCCCGGTCGCGACGCTGGTGGAAGTGAAAGTCAACAAGGGTTCGGCCGAAGTGCAAGTGCTCAACCATCACTCGTGGGTCGAGTGCGGTCGAGTGCTGGTGGAAGAACTGGTCAAGGGCCAGATCGAAGGCGGGATTGCCATGGGTATCGGCCATGCGCTGATGGAAGAGATGCCGCTGTACGAAGGCGGGCCGGGGGAGGGTGACTGGAACTTCAACCGTTACCGCTTGCCGATGGCGCGCCACGTGGCGGTCTGGAAGCAGACGGCTGAAATCCTGCCGCCGCTGTCGCCGAGCGATCCATCGAAGGGCATCGCCGAAGTGGTGATGATCCCGGTGGTCGGCGCCATCGGTAACGCCGTGGCACACGCCATCGGCAAACGGGTCCGCGACCTGCCTATTACTTCTGCACGCATCAAGGAGGCCCTCAATGGCTAACCGTCCGCTTCAACTGACCCTCAACGGTCAATCCGTCGGCCCGGTGGAAATCCCTGATGACCTGCCGATGATCGATTACCTGCACGAATACAAAAACCTCACTGGCTCCCGCTTGGGCTGCGGTCAGGGCATCTGCCACGCCTGCGTTGTGATCGTCGACAACCCGGATGGCACCAGCGAAGAAGTACGCACCTGCATCACTGGCGCGCACTATTTCGAAGGCAAGAAAGTACGCACTATCGAAGGCCATGCGAAGCGCGACGAGGAAGGCAAAGTCACTGAGCTGAACCCGATCCAGCAGCGCTTCGTCGACGAATTCGCTTTCCAGTGCAGCTACTGCGCACCGGGGTTCGTGAATGCCGCGACCGTGCTGGTGGAGAAGTTGCAGCGTCAGCCGATCGTCAAAAGCCAGCTGGAAAAAGTCATCGAGGACAGCCTCGGTCACCACATCTGCCGCTGCACGGGCTACGTGCGTTATTACAGCGCGACACGTAACGTGCTGACCGATCTCGGCCTGGTCAAGGAGGGTTAAGCATGAAGCAACTACTTTCCCGCCTGGCATTGGCGGTCGGTCTGGCTGCGCCGGTGTTGCTGGCGCACGCGGAAGATCAGGTCAAGCGCGGCGAATACCTCGCCCGCGCCGCCGACTGCATGGCCTGCCACACCGCGCCGGGTGGCGCGCCGTACGCGGGTGGTCTGCCGATTGTCTCGCCGTTCGGTACGATCTACGGCACCAACATCACCCCGAGCAAAGAGCACGGCATCGGCCTCTACAACGATGACGAATTCTTCGCCGCACTGACCGAAGGCAAGCGCCGTGACGGCGCCAACCTGTACCCGGCGATGCCGTACACCTCGTATCACTTGATTCCGCGTGACGACTCGGACGCGATTCACGCGTACCTGAAAACCGTCGAGCCGATCGAGCGTGCAGCGCCAGTCACCAGCCTCAGTTTTCCGTTCAACGTGCGCCTGGGCCTGATGGGCTGGAACATGCTCTACGGCAAAGACGTGAAGCTTTCGTCCACCGAGGGCAAAAGCGATGCCTATAAGCGCGGCCAGTACATGGTCGACGTGCTCGGCCACTGCGGCGAATGCCACACCCCGCGCGGTTTGCCGGGCGCGATGCAGCAGGACAAGCGCCTGACCGGTGGCCTGCTCAATGGCTATCTGGCACCGAGCCTGCTGGCCAATGACCTCGCGGCTCGCGGCTGGAACCATCAGGACCTGAGCTCGTTCCTCAAGCATGGCATGAGCGCCCAGGGCACGATGTTCAACGAGATGTTTCCGGTGTTCCACAACAGCACCCAGGGCCTCAATGACCCGGACCTCGCGGCGATGGCGACCTTCCTGCTCGGCGATCAACCGCCGCAAGCCAAGGTGTTGACTGACGTGCCGTTGGACAAGCTCACCGCCAGCGCTCAACGCGGCCGTCAGGAATACCTGAATGTCTGCGCCGGTTGCCACGCGGTCGGTGGCGAGGGCAAACCGCACATCGCGGTGGCCATGCGCGGCAACACCACGCTGCGCCTGGAAGATCCACGCAACCTGGTGCGGGTGATCGACGACGGTATTGGCGAACAGAAGTTTGCCGGGTTTGAGCATATGCAGCCAATGCCTGGGTTCGCCGAGAAGCTCAGTCACGAGCAACTGACTGATTTGCTGAACTACCTGCGTCAGGGCTGGGGTGGTCAGCCGGATGATCTGGCGGTGAATGACGTGCAGAAGTTGCGGGCTGATGCGCCGCCGCTCGAGCACAAGGCGCACTGATATGCAGCATCTCGATCTGCAAGTCGTGCGCCGGGCGCTGCAATGGTCGTCGGCGGGTCAGCGCGTCTGGCTGTGCACGGTGCTCGCCACCTACGGCTCGGCGCCGCGTGCACCGGGTTCGCTGCTGGCGGTGAACGCTGGCGGGCAATGGATCGGTTCGCTGTCGGGTGGCTGTGTCGAGGAGGACTTTCTCGAGCGAGTCGCCGAAGGGGCGTTCCTGGAAGCGGTCAGCGTCGTGCGTTATGGCGAGGGTGATGATCCGCGCTCGCGGGTGAGTCTGCCCTGTGGCGGTGTACTCGATGTGCTGGTGGAGAACCTTGGGCCGGATTGCGAGGTTCAGGCGCATCTGCGAGAACTGGAGTTGGCGTTGTTGGGTCAGCGTCGCCTGATCCGCGAAGTCGATCTGGCCAGCGGTGCGCGCAGCCTGTTCGATGATCGCGAGCAGGGCGTGCGCATCGAGCGTGAGATCGACCGGGTACGCGTGCGGATCGGTGCGGCTCAACGCTTGTTGCTGGCCGGGTATTCCTCGGTTGCGCAGGCGTGTGCAGCGTTCGCCGTCGGGTTGGGTTTCGAAGTGATTCTCTGTGATCCGCGCGACGAGGTGCTGGAAGGCGTGGTGCTGGAAAACGTCGAGATTCGTCGTCAGTTGCCCTCGGTGTTCATTGCTGACGGCGGTTGCCACAGCGACACGGCGGTGGTGGCGTTGACCCACGATCCCCGCATCGACGACCTGGCGATGATGGAAGCTGTGCGTACCGAAGCGTTTTACATCGGTGTGATGGGGTCCATGCAGACATCGCAAAAGCGCTTTGAGCGGTTGCGCAGGATTGGTGGTCTGGGGGAGGCCGAGCTGGCGCGGATTCATGCGCCGATCGGATTGAACCTGGGCAGCAAGACACCGGCTGAAATCGCCCTTGCGGTACTCGCCGATATCCTGCGGATCCGCAGCGGCATTGCACGGGACAAACTGTAAACACCACTCCTACAAAAAAGGGGCCGCATTCAGCGGCCCCTTTTTTGTATCAGTATCCGAATTTGTCCCGCAGTCCGTAGTACCAGGCGCCCAGCGCCGCAAACGGTGTGCGCAGCAATTGTCCGCCAGGGAACGGGTAGTGCGGCAGATCGGCAAACGCATCAAAACGCTCCGCTTGACCTCGCAGCGCCTCGGCCAGCACTTTGCCCGCCAGGTGCGTATACGTCACGCCATGGCCGCTGCAGCCTTGGGAATAGTAGATGTTGTCACCGATCCGTCCGACCTGTGGAAGACGCGACAGAGTCAGCAGGAAATTGCCGGTCCAGGCGTAGTCAATTTTCACGTCCTTGAGTTGCGGGAACGCCTTGAGCATCTTCGGCCGAATGATCGCCTCAATGTTTGCCGGATCCCGCGCGCCATACACCACGCCACCGCCGAAGATAAGGCGCTTGTCACTCGTCAGGCGGTAATAGTCGAGCAGGTAATTGCAGTCTTCGACGCAGTAATCCTGCGGCAGCAGGTTGTTCGCCAATTCCTCGCCCAGCGGTTCGGTGGTAATCACCTGAGTCCCGCAAGGCATCGATTTGGCTGCCAGCTCCGGCACCAGGTTGCCGAGGTAAGCATTGCCCGCCACGATGATGAACTTGGCCCTGACCTTGCCCTCTGGCGTATGCACCACCGGATTCGCGCCGCGCTCGATGCGCACCGCTGGCGACTGCTCATAGACAATGCCGCCCAGCGACTCAACGGCTGCGGCTTCACCCAGTGCCAGGTTGAGCGGATGAATGTGCCCGCCGCTCATGTCGAGCATGCCCCCGACATACTGATCGCAATTCACCACTTCACGGATACGACGTTGATCCATCAGCTCAAGCTGCGTATGACCGAAACGTTCCCACAGGCGCTTCTGCGATTCCAGATGACCCATCTGCTTGGCCGTGATGGCTGCGAACACGCCACCGTCCTTCAGGTCGCACTGGATATTATATTTGGCGACCCGCTCACGAATGATCCGCCCACCCTCGAACGCCATCTGCCCCAGCAACTGTGCTTGCTTGGGGCCAACGCTGCGCTCGATCACATCGATATCGCGGCTATAGCTGTTGACGATCTGACCGCCGTTACGACCCGACGCGCCAAAACCAACCTTGGCCGCTTCCAGAACCGTTACCTTGAAACCGTTCTCCAGCAGAAACAGGGCAGAGGACAGACCGGTGTACCCGGCGCCGATCACGCAGACATCAGTCTCTACTTCACCCTGCAAGGCCGGGCGCGGCGGAACCGCATTGGCCGATGCGGCGTAATAGGATTCTGGGTAGGGAGTGTTCGCCATCCTGCTGCCTCTGTTTAATATATTTTACGAGTGCCTTGATCCTACCCGAGTTAAAAATCGACCGCCAGCCACCGGAAAATCTTCTTCATCGCTGCAAAATTAAATATTTTGCATATTCATAGGGTTAGCTCGAAAAAAGGTGTTGACACCCCTCCGGAATTCCGTAGAATGCCGCCTCACAGCAGGCACGTAGCTCAGTTGGTTAGAGCACCACCTTGACATGGTGGGGGTCGTTGGTTCGAGTCCAATCGCGCCTACCAAACAAAATCCGCTCTGCTGGGCGGTCTAGAAGGGCTCACCGAAAGGTGGGCCCTTTTTTGTTGTTCGTGATATTACAAATTTTATAAACAATCCAGCTCGTTAGATCTGTTCCTCGCATCGCCTCAAATCTCAATGCGCCATTAAATGTTGCTAACCAGCTGCCGATACGCCTGTAACCAAACACCAACAGGCGACGACGCATGGATGTCAGTAATACTCAAAACGAATATCAAAAGCCAAAAAACCTGGCGGGTCTGGGACGTCGGTGGGGTGGGCAAATGATCGACTCACTCATCACGTTCTTTCTGTTCTTGTTTGTGGGGCGAATGGGCGACTTCGTAGGTCTGCCTCCCACCGTGGTCGCTATCCTGGCGCTGGGCGCGGGTGCGGGTTATTACCTGTTTTCCGACGCTATGCCCAATGGTCAAAGCGTTGGCAAAAAATGGCTGGGCATGTCGGTGATAGATGAGCGCAGCTACCTTGACTGCAATCTTTATCAATCCTTTGTGCGCAATATCACCACACCGTTCCTGAGTATTCTTGACTGGATCTTTATTTTCTTTGGTTCGCGCAAACGTCTTGGCGATATGCTCGCGTCGACGATCGTGATTCGATCCAGGTAAAGGGCGGTTTGCAGCAATTGAGGCGTAAACTGGCGGTGCTACCTCATCAAAAGGAGCCGCATATGATCGCCGACCAAACGAACAAACAGATGTCTGAGACTAGAACTGTTTGGGATCAGTTTTTCTGCGCTGCATTGATTGCGGAGAGCAACCTGACGGCCCCGGTCGTAGGTGGGGCTACTCACGAAGACAGGCAGAACCTGTTGATCGAAAGAGCCAAGGCGCTCGCAGACAAGATGATGGAAAACAGAAGGTAACCAGGGCCCAGCCATTGCGCTGGGCTTTTCATGCCTGGCTATGCCAATGACTGGTGTTTGAATCAGGCGATCAGGTCTACTTTCCCGGTTGCCAGGCGATAAACGCCGCCCACTACTTTCAACGTGCCTTTGCTGAGGGCGTCCGTCAGCAAGGGGGAAGCATTTTTTAGTCGCTTGACCGAGTCTTTGACATTTTGCGCTACCGCATTAGCGGGAAGACTACCCGGCTCCTTGAGTACCGTCTCGATAGAGCCCTTGAGTGCCTCAGTCAGTTTCGGGATGTGGCCAGGAAAAACGGTGTGATCTTTTACCGCCTTGATACCTGCGTTAATCGCACCGCAGTCTTCATGCCCGAGCACGAGGATTAGTGGTGAACCAAGCACCGCGACAGCGTATTCAAGGCTGGCCAAACCCTCATCAGTGACGAAATTGCCAGCAACGCGTATGGCGAAAAGATCTCCCCGGGCAGTGTCAAAAGCGTACTCGGGGGCGATACGAGAGTCAGAACAACTGAGTATCGACACGAACGGGTTCTGGCCTGTGACCAGGGCTTCTCGTTCGGCCTTGAAGTCATGAGTCTTGGAGGTACCGGAAACATATCGCTCGTTTCCCTCCATTAGCCGTTGAAGGGCCATGTCGGGGTTGATTGAGTTTTGCGGTTTTGGGGGTGGCGCCGTTTTCTCGGCGGCCAGGAGGAGTTGGTCAGGCAGGGCGCCAGCCAATAGCAGGGCACCGGCTCCAAGGCCGGCATACTTCAGGAACTTACGGCGACCACCCGCGTTTTGAAGTGGTTTTGAATCACATGATTCACACATGGCTTGTGTACTCAGGTGAAAGGGGGGGGGCTTGCTGTCAAAAGCGAGTGCTTTCAGAAGCCTTCAGCTCTTGTGTGGTGGAGTCTAGCCCGTCTGTGACGTAATGTTTCTGGTGCTGTTTTCAGGCCTGTTGCTTTCGTTTGCGATGACTTGGTTTAGTCAGAGTCTTGCTCATGTTCCATAAAAAAAGTGTGGATATTTAAGGGCTTACGATTTTTTTTAACCGGCCGGTGGTCGAAAATATATTGTTACAAGTGGGTTGCTGGGATATTATCGCCCCGCGTTCACCACCACGGTTTATGCATTTTTAAGTCCCAAGCTTCCATCAGCTGCTTGGGATTTTTTTTTGCCTGAAATTTGTCCTGCCCCTTCGAACACCCGCCCAAACCGGGCAAGTCCTGGTCTTTTGGGCTACTACTGTCTGGCCAAACTCAAACTCGGTCTGATGGGGGTACATCGATGCTGGTTCATTGGTCTCTTGCGGCAATTCACCTGCTGGCCGTTGCGCTGGCATTCTGGGCCGTTTTAAACCGCGGCACGGCATTCAGTCGCCTGGCGGCCGGGACTGGGGAAGCTCGGCGCGTGCTGGTGGCCGATAACCTGTGGGGGATTTCTGCGGTCATCCTCCTGATCACCGGAGGGATGCGGGCCTTTGGCGGGTACGAAAAAGGCACCGATTACTACCTTCACCAGCCACTGTTCCACCTCAAGATGACGCTCTTCGTGCTGATCCTGCTGCTTGAAGTTGCCCCGATGGTGGCGTTGATCAAATGGCGGATTGCGCTTGGGCGTGGCGTGACGATCGATACCGCTCGGGCAAAACTGTTTGCTCGTTTCAGTCATATCGAAGGCTTGCTGGTGTTACTGATGGTCATCGCGGCGACGGGGATGGCGCGTGGGGTAACCTTTGGTTGACCGAGAGCGATCACGTCCTTCCTCGGGGTTATTCGGAAACGTCTGACAGCCATGGCATGAGATATGCCAGTAGTATCGGCTTCAAGTTTTGGCGGGAGAGGGGGAGCGAGCCGGCGGGCATTGCGGCGCTCGAATCTTTAGCCAGCCGGTGTTCAGGGCGAACGGGCTGGCTACTGACTGCAACAGGATTCAGGGGGTTTGTGGCTTGTCTGGCGCGGTGAGGCCAGCCTGAATGCGCTGATAAATTTCTTCACGGTGCACTGCAACGTCTTTCGGGGCGTTGATGCCGATCCTGACTTGCTGGCCGCTCACGCCCAGAATGGTGATCGTAATGTCGTCACCGATATTTATGCTTTCACCGACTTTGCGGGTGAGTATCAGCATGGTCTTCTCCTTGATTGCTTTGTAGGGCACCTGATTCGAACAGTGCAGAGGTCGGTGGTATGTATAGATTAGTGCGAAGTCTCACGGTTTGGGTGCCTCTTTCTGACGCGCAGATGCTGCATTAATTCCCAAGGCGTAACTATACAGAGGCCGCAACCATCAATCTCGTTGTTTTGTGCCCATTTTGCGGCACTCGGGAAGTATTCATGAATGTTAAAATCACCGCTTTCGGCATTCAGAGGGAACCGTTGTGCGCAAAATGGTCTTGGTAATCGCTGTATTGGCGCTGGCTGGATGCGGTGAAGGGAAGGGTGTTGACGCTCAAAAAACGAAGCCGGCAGTCGTTTCCGCCCCCGCCGCGACAAACGGGCCGCAATGGGACCTCGAAGTGCGAGGTGAAACACCCCAGGCAGTGAGTGATCTGAGTGGCTGGCTGATTGAACACAGCTTCGTCTCCAACGTCATCATGGAAAACGGCAAGACGCGCATTCTGATGGGGCCATTCAGTTCGAAAGCCGAGACCGAGGCCAAGCAGGCAGAAGTGGCTGCAGCACTGGCGCGGGCCAAGAAACAGAATGTCGAATTGCTGGTGCTCGAGCGTCCTGCGGCCCAGTAACGCAGTGGCTGAAAAGGCAAAAGGCCTCGGGTTTTACGCCGAGGCCTTTTTACTTTCCAGCGGAAAGTCAGCCGCAGGCTTTCATGTTCACCGGCCCGACAAACTCGTTACCGCGACCCATGACGCACGCCACGCTCTGGTTACGCTGACGTTCCCAGGCTTCAACTGGATAAGTTTTGTTCCAGGCTTCGTACAGTTGGCGGTCTTGTTTCGACAGACTCAAGCCGTATTGCTTGCTCATGTAGAAATAAGTCCGGGCGATCATGCCGCGAATGGAAGGGCGGGGCATGACCTTCTTGGCCTTGAAATCCACCTGGGTCAGGCATGAGCCATATTGACCGGTCTGCACCGGCAGCCAGCCAAAACTGAAGTTGTTGCGGTCACCGTTCACCTCGCCAATGCTCGGCACCAGGTTGTGCAAATCGGCTTCGGCCTTCTGGAATACCGGATCGTAACGGGTGCAGTTCTTGCGCCCACCGGCCTGCCAGCACTGGCGCTGATGACCGATCTGCCACGCCGGGACAATATGCTCCCACTCGATGCGGGACGCGCGCTTGGCGTTTTTGCGCGGCACATAACCACAAGCAGCCAGGTTCACCTTGTTGCCGGTGTATTTGCAGCCGCAATAGAACTCGGTGGATTGCGGTGCATACAGTTTCCAGGCGACTTTTTTGGCTTCACTGAAGGTGCGTGGGGTGCCAGCCTGGGCCCCGAGGGAGATGAATAAAACCAGCAAAGCAAGCCAGCGGACACTCATTGACTCAATCTTCCTTCGGCACAACCCAGAAAATTTGCACACCGCCATCGTCGCGATAGGCGAGGGTGACGTTGTCGTTCTCGTCGATTTCTTCGAGCAATTGTTCCCACTCATCCACTGGTTCGTCCGGCAGGCGGAAGATCAGTGCTGCTTTGGCTTTTTGAGCGGTGGGGGAATTGATGATTTTCTGAACGCGCAGACCCATGCGTGCATAGGTATCAGGAGAAGCAGAGGGGGTGGCCACAGGATTATCCTTAGTAAGCTGTACGTGCATACAGTATTTAACTGTAAGCATTTTCGCAACTGCTTAAAATTCAAGAAAATCCTCTGACAGCGGTTTCTACCGTTTGCTGTAGGAAGAGGAGAAAACTTTTATCGGAGTTTTGCCAAGGGTGTTAACCACTCGTCAACGCTGACGAGTGGTTAAGAATGTGCCCGACCAGAACCGGTCGGGCGAGGGCGAATCAGTACTCCCAGAACATCCGTTGCAACTCTTTGCTGTCGTTGGTCTTGGTCAGTGCGACCATGGCCAGGATGCGGGCTTTTTGCGGGTTCAAGTCATGCGCGACCACCCAGTCGTATTTGTCGTCAGGCTGTTCGGCATTGCGCAGTACGAATCCGCCGGCGTTGACGTGGGACGAACGAATGATTTGCACGCCATCTTTGCGCAGGGCTTGCAAGGTCGGAACGACCCGCGAGGAAACCGAGCCGTTGCCGGTACCAGCGTGGATGATCGCCTTGGCCCCGGACTGAGCCAGCGCCTTGTACGCCGTGTCGCTCACGTTGCCGTAGGAATAGGCGATTTCTACGTCAGGCAGGCTCTTGATGGTTTTGATGTCGAATTCCGAGTCCATGGTGTGGCGCTTGGCCGGCAGACGGAACCAGTAGGATTTACCTTCGACCACCATGCCCAGCGGACCCCAGGCACTTTTAAACGCCTCGGTCTTGATGTTGATCATTTTGCTGACGTCGCGGCCCGACTGGATTTCATCGTTCATGGTCACGAGGACGCCCTTGCCGCGCGCTTCTTTGCTGCTGGCGACGGCGACGGCGTTGTACAGGTTGAGCATGCCGTCGGCCGACATCGCCGTGCCTGGGCGCATGGAGCCGACGACGATGATTGGCTTGTCGGTCTTCTCCACCAGGTTCAGGAAGTAGGCGGTTTCTTCCAGGGTGTCGGTGCCGTGGGTGATCACGATGCCATCGACGTCTTTGCTGTCCGCCAGTTCGGCCACGCGACGGCCCAGTTGAAGCAGGTTGTCGTTGGTGATGCTTTCCGAGGCGATCTGCATGACCTGCTCGCCACGAACGTTAGCCAATTGGCTGAGTTCCGGAACGCCGGCAATCAACTGGTCGATGCCGACTTTTGCCGCTTGATACGTCGCGCTGTTAGCAGCGCTCGCACCGGCGCCGGCGATGGTGCCGCCGGTGGCCAGGATGACCACGTTCGCCAGTTTCTGTTGGGTTTCGACTTCTTTTGCCTGAAGGGCGGTAGGGAGTAGCAGCAGGAGGGCCAAAGCGCCCGGAATAAAAGTGTTGAAGGCAGATTTCATTATTTTCTCTCTAGTAGTCAGACGGTGCTGATGCAAGTTCATCTAGATACGCCCCCGGCAGATCTGAACGCCGGGGGTGTAGGTGGAGAGCAGGATCTGTACCAGCCAAACGTTGAACGAGAAAAAGTTTTAACTAGTTGATTTATATCTGAAATTATCTTGGCTCTAGTCGAGGTTAAACATGAAGGCGTCCGGGTTTCCGAATAGGTTGAGCGTTTACGTTCGGCTCTCCGAAAATGCCTACGACGTTTGTAGAGAAGGTCACCTTGCCAAATCAGGAATCAATGCTAAAGAAACCCCCACATCGGTCGATGCCCCGTTAAGGTTATTTTTCTTACAGGAGTTCCCATGTCATTTTCTGTTGGTTTTCCAAATGCGGGCGCGGTCACCATCGGCGGCAAGTCCCCGTCGACGATCAATGCCTTGAGCGAAGCGACGGCTGACACCGCGACTCAGGTGCAGGGGAAGGAAGAGGGCAGCGACAACCAGGTTCGAACCGGTGGCGGTGCTCAGGACGAAACCAAGTCCAAGGGCGGCAGCACTCAAAGTATTGCGGTGCAAGTACTGCTCAAGCGCATGCAGGAACTGCAACAGCAACTGCGTGAGCAACAGCAACAACTGGCGGCTGCACAGGCAGCGTCTTATCCGACCCCGGAAGCCAAGGCCACGGCGGTGATGTCGATCCAGGGGCAAATCGCGGAAACCAACGGCGCGCTGTCACAAGTGGCAGGCAATCTGGTGAAAGAACTGGCCAAGGACTCCAGTACAGGCGGTCTGATCAGCACCGTTGCCTAACGTGGCAGGTCGGTTTTGCCAACGGAGACACCAAACAGGGCGTTGACAAATAGCAGCAGGGTTCGCATAGTTCGGTCTACGCAAACGTTTGCGAGGTCTTGTCGGTGGTCATGCCGTCGACGATCGGAGTCCAGGCATTACTCCAGCGCAAGCATTGCTCACAATAATCATAAGATCGGAGTGAACCCATGAAGCTGCCATTCGCTGGACGTCTTCTTGCTGTCGCTATGCTGGCTGTCGCATCCGCCGCGCTGCCCGTCTCATCGGCCTTCGCCGAATCGCCTGAAAAACCCAAAGTCGCACTGGTCATGAAATCCCTGGCCAATGAATTCTTCCTGACCATGGAAGACGGCGCCAAAGCTTATCAAAAAGACCACTCCGGCGAATTCGACCTGATCTCCAACGGCATCAAGGACGAAACGGACACTGCTGGCCAGACGCGCATCGTCGAGCAGATGATCCTCGCCAAGGTCAATGCCCTG
Source organism: Pseudomonas sp. URMO17WK12:I12 (assembly GCF_000514395.1). Lineage (NCBI taxonomy): Bacteria > Pseudomonadati > Pseudomonadota > Gammaproteobacteria > Pseudomonadales > Pseudomonadaceae > Pseudomonas > Pseudomonas sp. URMO17WK12:I12. The sequence goes on along the minus strand of NZ_AZVV01000003.1, from coordinate 241,035 downwards.
GTCATCGCACCGGCGGATTCCAAGGCCATGGTTCCGGTGATCAAGAAAGCCATCGATGCCGGCATCACCGTGATCAACATCGACAATCAACTCGACCCGACCGTCCTCAAAAGCAAGAACATGACGGTGCCGTTCGTAGGCCCTGATAACCGCAAAGGCGCGCGTCTGGTTGGCGAGTACCTGGCCAAGAAACTGAAGGCCGGTGACGAAGTCGGCATCATCGAAGGCGTGTCCACCACCACCAATGCCCAGGCCCGCACCGCGGGTTTCAAAGATGCAATGGAAGCGGCGCAGATCAAAGTCGTTTCGTTGCAGTCCGGTGACTGGGAGATCGACAAGGGCAACAAGGTTGCCGCCTCGATCCTAAGTGAATACCCGGACGTCAAAGCCCTGCTGGCCGGCAACGACAGCATGGCCGTCGGTGCCGTTTCCGCCGTGCGTGCAGCGGGCAAGGCTGGCAAGGTGCAAGTAGTCGGTTACGACAACATCAATGCGATCAAGCCGATGCTCAAGGATGGTCGCGTCCTGGCCACCGCCGACCAGTTTGCAGCCCGACAAGCCGTGTTCGGTATTGAGACTGCGCTGAAAATCATCAAGGGCGAGAAGGTCGACAGCGGCACCAACGGCGTGATCGAAACCCCGGTAGAACTGGTCACCCAGTAAGCCTTCTGGCGACACACTGGTGCTCGCCCGTCCGGGCGGGCACAGGGAGAGTTTTATGTCCGTTTGCGCTCCGAACGCTGTCCTCACGGTCAGCGGTATCGGTAAGACCTACGCTCAGCCGGTACTGACCGGCATCGACCTGACGCTGATCCGCGGTGAAGTGTTGGCACTGACCGGTGAGAATGGTGCCGGCAAAAGCACGCTGTCGAAGATCATCGGCGGGCTGGTCACGCCGACCACCGGCCAGATGCAATTCCAGGGTCAGGATTACCGTCCCGGCAGCCGGACCCAGGCTGAAGACCTGGGCATCCGCATGGTCATGCAAGAACTCAATCTGTTGCCGACCCTGTCGGTGGCGGAAAACCTGTTTCTCGACAACTTGCCCAGCAACGGTGGCTGGATCAGTCGCAAGCAGTTGCGCAAAGCGGCGATCGAGGCCATGGCCCAGGTCGGCCTCGACGCGATCGACCCGGACACCCTGGTCGGCGACCTCGGCATCGGCCACCAGCAAATGGTCGAGATCGCCCGCAACCTGATTGGCGACTGCCATGTGCTGATCCTCGACGAACCGACGGCCATGCTGACGGCTCGTGAAGTCGAGATGCTGTTCGAGCAGATCACCCGCCTGCAATCCCGTGGCGTATCGATCATCTATATCTCTCACCGTCTTGAAGAACTGGCGCGGGTTGCCCAGCGCATTGCGGTGTTGCGCGACGGCAACCTGGTCTGCGTCGAGCCGATGGCCAATTACAACAGCGAGCAACTGGTCACGTTGATGGTCGGTCGTGAGCTCGGCGAACACATGGACATGGGGCCGCGCAAGATCGGCGCTCCCGCGTTGACGGTCAAGGGCCTGACCCGCTCGGACAAGGTTCGCGATGTGTCCTTCGAAGTGCGTGCTGGCGAAATCTATGGGATCTCCGGATTGATCGGGGCAGGGCGCACCGAGTTGCTGCGCCTGATCTTCGGCGCCGACACTGCGGACAGCGGCACGGTCGCGCTCGGGTCTCCGGCTCAGGTGGTGAGTATCCGCTCGCCGGCCGATGCAGTGGGTCACGGCATCGCCCTGATCACGGAAGACCGCAAAGGCGAAGGCTTGCTGCTGACCCAATCGATCAGCGCCAACATTGCCTTGGGCAACATGCCGGTGATTTCCAGTGGCGGTTTTGTCAACAACGGCGACGAGATGTCTTTGGCTCGGCGTCAGATCGACGCCATGCGCATCCGCAGTTCGAGCCCGACACAATTGGTCTCCGAACTGTCCGGTGGCAACCAGCAAAAGGTCGTGATCGGCCGCTGGCTCGAGCGTGATTGCTCGGTGATGTTGTTTGACGAGCCCACCCGTGGCATCGATGTCGGCGCCAAATTCGACATTTATGCGTTACTTGGCGAGCTGACCCGCCAGGGCAAGGCGCTGGTGGTGGTGTCCAGTGACCTGCGAGAGCTGATGCTGATCTGCGACCGGATCGGTGTGCTGTCGGCGGGGCGCCTGATCGACACGTTCGAGCGCGACAGCTGGACCCAGGATGACTTGCTTGCCGCCGCTTTTGCCGGCTACCAAAAACGTGATGCGTTGCTCAACGAAGCAGCGCCTAGGGACCTTCCATGAAAACTGCATCTTCTGCCGGCAAACGTAGTGGCAACTTCTACGGCCTGGGCACCTATCTGGGCCTGGCCGGTGCCTTGCTGGCGATGATTGCGCTGTTCTCGGTATTGAGCAGCCACTTTCTTTCTTATGACACGTTCAGCACCCTTGCCAACCAGATTCCCGATCTGATGGTGCTGGCGGTCGGCATGACCTTCGTGTTGATTATCGGTGGCATCGACCTGTCGGTCGGTTCGGTGTTGGCGCTGGCGGCATCAACGGTCAGCGTGGCCATTCTCGGCTGGGGCTGGAGCGTCCTGCCCGCCGCATTGCTCGGCATGGCGGCGGCGGCATTGGCCGGGACCATTACCGGTTCGATCACCGTGGCCTGGCGGATTCCGTCATTCATCGTCTCTCTGGGCGTGCTGGAAATGGCCCGGGGCGTGGCGTATCAGATGACCGGGTCGCGCACCGCTTATATCGGTGATGCCTTCGCCTGGCTGTCCAACCCGATTGCCTTCGGCATCTCGCCATCGTTCATCATTGCCTTGCTGATTATCTTCATCGCGCAGGCCGTGTTGACTCGTACGGTGTTCGGTCGCTACCTGATCGGCATTGGCACCAATGAAGAAGCGGTGCGTCTGGCGGGGATCAATCCAAAACCCTACAAGATTCTGGTGTTCAGCTTGATGGGGCTGCTGGCCGGTATTGCCGCGTTGTTTCAGATTTCCAGGCTCGAGGCGGCGGATCCCAATGCCGGCTCCGGGCTGGAGTTGCAGGTCATCGCCGCTGTCGTCATCGGTGGCACCAGCTTGATGGGTGGCCGTGGTTCGGTGATCAGCACCTTTTTCGGCGTCCTGATCATTTCCGTGTTGGCAGCGGGCCTCGCGCAAATCGGCGCGACCGAGCCCACCAAACGCATCATCACCGGCGCGGTGATCGTGGTGGCGGTGGTGCTGGATACTTATCGCAGTCAACGCGCAAGCCGGCGGACCTGAATCATGGCAACGATCAAGGATGTAGCCGCACTCGCGGGCATTTCCTACACCACCGTGTCACATGTGGTGAACAAGACCCGGCCGGTCAGTCAGGAGGTGCGGATCAAGGTCGAAGAGGCGATCAAGACGCTGGACTACGTGCCGAGCGCCGTAGCCCGTTCGTTGAAAGCCAAAACCACCGCGACCATCGGGTTGCTGGTGCCCAACAGCCTCAACCCGTACTTCGCCGAACTGGCGCGAGGCATCGAGGATTACTGCGAGCGTAAGGGGTATTGCGTCATTCTCTGCAACTCCGACGACAACCCGGACAAGCAGCGCAGCTACCTTCGCGTATTGCTCGAAAAGCGCATCGACGGTTTGATCGTGGCGTCGGCCGGTGGCGATGCGGGGCTGGCGGAAGGTCTCGCCGGTGTACGCACGCCGATGGTCATCGTCGACCGCGGGCTGGAAGGTGTGAATGCCGATCTGGTGCGCATTGATCACGAATACGGCGCGTATCTGGCCACTCGGCATCTGCTGGAGCTGGGGCATCGGGACATCGCCATGATCGGCGGTCCGGTGGGTACCAGCGTGGCGCAAATGCGTCTGGCGGGTTATTGCCGTGCCTTGCAAGAGGCGGGCGTCGACGTCAATCGCGAGCGCATGCTGGAAAGCGACTTCACCAGCACCGGCGGTTACAACGCCGCAGCGATTTTGTTGGAGCGCAATCCGCCCAGCGCGATCTTTGCCGGCAACGACATGATCGGCATCGGCGTGCTGCGAGCGGCCGCCGAACGCAATGTTCGGGTGCCGAGCGAGCTGTCGGTGATCGGCTTCGACGATATCCAGATGAGCCGTTATGTCTATCCGGCGCTGACCACCGTGGGGCAGTCGATCCTGCAGCTCGGTGAGATGGCGGCTGAAGTGCTTTTGCGCAGGATCGCCACGCCGGACATGGCCACTGATCAGCGCATCGTGACGCCCAGTATTGTGCTGCGAGAGTCGACCGCGCCGCTCGCCGGCGTGTTCGCCCAGTTTCGTTGAAGCACGCGCCGCTAAACCAAAAGCACTGCAGACACAGAATTAATGAGTAGCAATGTATGCCAGCAAAAGTAGTGGTGATAGGCAGTCTGAACATGGACCTGGTAACCCGGGCGCCAAGGCTGCCGCGTGGCGGTGAAACGCTGATCGGTCAGTCGTTTGCCACGGTGTCCGGTGGCAAGGGTGCCAATCAGGCCGTTGCAGCAACCCGGTTGGGCGCCGAGGTGTCGATGGTCGGTTGCGTGGGCAATGATGCCTATGGCGCAGAACTGCGCGCAGCCCTGTTGGTCGAGGGCATCGATTGCCAGGCTGTCAGTACCGTTGAGGGCTCCAGCGGCGTCGCGTTGATCGTGGTCGATGACAACAGTCAGAACGCTATCGTCATCGTCGCGGGTGCCAACGGCGCATTGACTCCGCAGGTCATCGACCGTTTTGACGCCGTGTTGCAGGCGGCGGATGTGATTATTTGTCAGCTGGAAGTACCGGATGCAACGGTAGGCCATGCCCTCAAACGGGGGCGTGAGCTGGGCAAGACCGTCATTCTCAACCCGGCCCCCGCCAGTCGCCCATTGCCGGCGGACTGGTTTGCCGCCATCGACTACCTGATCCCCAATGAAAGCGAAGCCTCTGCCCTGACGGGGTTGACGGTGGATTCCCTGGAATCGGCGGAAACCGCCGCGACCCGATTGATCGCCATGGGCGTGGGTAAAGTGATCATTACCTTAGGCGCCGAAGGCTCGCTGTTCGCCGACGGGGCACGCCTGGAGCATTTCCCGGCACCGAAGGTCAAAGCCGTCGATACCACCGCCGCCGGAGATACCTTCGTGGGTGGATTTGCCGCCGCATTAGCGTCTGGCAGCAGTGAAGCTGAGGCGATCCGCTTCGGTCAGGTTGCCGCGGCCCTGTCGGTCACCCGCGCTGGGGCACAACCCTCGATTCCCACCTTGTCCGACGTACAGGCGTTTAAAGCATCATGAAAAAAACCCCATTGCTCAATATCGCGTTGTCGCGGCTGATTGCCTCGCTGGGTCACGGCGATACGATCGTGATCGGTGATGCCGGTCTGCCAGTGCCGTCAGGTGTTGAACTGATCGATCTGGCACTGACCCAAGGCATTCCGGACTTTGTCAGTACCTTGAACGTTGTGCTGAGCGAAATGCAGGTCGAAAGCCATGTGCTGGCTCGCGAGATTCTCGACAAGCAGCCACCTGCATTGAGTGTTCTGGACAAGTTGAACGCTGAAGGTGCTCTGGGTTCGCGCGAGTTGCTCAGTCATGACCAGTTCAAGGTCCTCAGCCGACAGGCGCGGGCGATTGTTCGTACAGGTGAGTGTGCGCCGTACTGCAACATCGTGCTGGTATCGGGGGTGACGTTCTAGCGCTGGATTCGTTTTCCCCCTCGCACAAGGAGTGCGTTATGCCCCGCTATGCTGTGAAACTTCACCACCTGCTCCGGAGTTTGCTGCTTTTGTCCCTGATTACTGCAACGAGCGCCCAGGCGGCGGAAAAAATCGATTTGATCATCGACACCGATCCCGGAACCGACGACGTGGTCGCTTTGCTGTTTGCCCTGGCATCGCCCGAAGAATTGAGTATTCGTGCGCTGACAACCGTGGCCGGCAACGTGCGTCTGGACAAGACATCGCGTAATGCTCGACTGGCCCGGGAGTGGGCAGGGCGCGAAGACGTGCCGATTTATGCCGGTGCGCCGAAGCCGCTGATGCGCACGCCGATCTATGCCGAGAACATACATGGCAAGGAAGGTCTGTCAGGCGTCACCGTGCATGAGCCAAAGAAAGGCCTGGCTGAAGGCACTGCGGTCAACTACCTGATCCACACTTTGAAAACGGCCAAACCCCATAGCATCACGATCGCCATGCTCGGCCCGCAGACCAACCTGGCCCTGGCGTTGATTCAGGAACCTGAAATCGTTCAAGGCATCAAGGAAGTGGTGCTTATGGGCGGTGCGCACTTCAACGGTGGCAACATTACGCCGATGGCCGAGTTCAACCTGTTCGCCGATCCGCAGGCCGCCGACATCGTGTTGAAAAGTGGCGTGAAACTGACTTATCTACCACTGGACGTGACCCACAAGATCCTCACCAGCGAATCGCGCCTGAAGCAGATCGCGGCGATCAACAACAATGCCAGTAAGTTGGTAGGTGACATTCTTAATGGATATATCAAGGATGACATGGAGCACTACGGTATTCCCGGAGGCCCGGTGCATGACGCCACCGTCATCGCCTACCTGCTCAAGCCTGAGCTGTTCAGCGGTCGCTTGGTCAACGTGGTCGTTGATAGCCGCGAAGGTCCGACCTTTGGTCAAACTATTGTCGACTGGTATGACGGCCTGAACGCGCCAAAGAATGCGTTCTGGGTTGAAAGTGGCGATGCTCAGGGCTTCTTCGACTTGCTGACTCAGCGTCTGGCCCGTTTGAAATAAACCTCACGCCCGCAGGTGCCAGCCTGCGGGTCTTACGCCCGTCCTGCCTCTACGGCGGCTTTTTGGTCCGCCAGGTGTTTTTCGAAGATTTGCTCGATGAACGATTGTGCGGCCTCGGTTCCAAGGTCCCGGACCAACAGATCGATACCGATAATGGCGAGCTCTTCCGTACTGCTTGGGCTGTAGGAGCTATGTCCGTCCTGCCATTTGGCTTTGATGTCGGCGTCGATGCTTACGGTGGTCATGATGGCGCTCGTGAAGTCGGGGAAGTCTGAGCGTCGAGTTAACCATTTTGCGCGGCGTTTGGCACTCCGACTTAGGCATGGGAGGAGGGCTATGCGACACTTGGTCTTTGACGAATTTTCAAGGACCGCGCTGTGCAGATCGATTTGAACACTCCTGACGGTTTGACCCTTGAGGCTGTGCGCCAGCTATTGGCCTGCGCCAGTGACGATGAACACACTCAACTGCGGGTCACCAAAAGCGGCATCGCCTACATTTCGTCGGGCGTTGTGGGCGGCACAGACATCGACGGGCTGCGGTTTCGCCTGGAAACATGGGCCAAGGGTTCGGGTTATGTCGGGCGGGTCGCAGCCAGCGACGAGGTTTGGGTCATGCAGATTTTCAATGCGCTGAAAGACAACTGGCCGAATCCGCCGTTCGACTACATCGACGTCTATTGACGCTGTTCATATTCAGTCACGATTGCGGGATGAATGGTAGGGCGATGCTCAGGCACACTCGGCGCTTATGCGAATCGAGGGTCGGGTGAGGGCATTCACCTTGAAACCTATCGCCGAAATGGCGGTCGCACGATCTCTGCTTAATTATTGAAAAGGAGGCTTCATGCCTTGGAAGCTCGCGTCATTGGGTACTGTGTTTGCCGTCACTCTGCTGGCAGGTTGCAGCAGTCCGTCATCCGAGTCGGCAACTGACCCTGTAACGACGACTGACACGGGTCATAGCCGCTGCGAAGCAAAGGCTGCGCAATTCACTGTTGGCAAAGTGGCTTCGCCCGAACTGCTGGAGCAGGCGCGCACTCGCGCAGGCGCACAGAACGCACGGTTCCTGTCGCCCAACGACATGGTGACCCTGGAGTATCGCTCCGATCGCCTGAACCTGAACACCGATGCCAATCGGGTGGTCACTCGCGTCAACTGCGGCTGATCGCACCAGGCTTTTGTTTCGCCCATAAAAAACCCCGTCACATGGACGGGGTTTTTTTAGTGCGCCAGAAACTTACTCTGGGCGAACTTGTGCAGCTTGCATACCCTTTTGGCCTTTCTCAGCCACGAAGGAAACGGTTTGGCCTTCTTTCAGGCTTTTGAAACCGTCGCTTTCGATAGCTTTGAAGTGTACGAACAGGTCGTCACCGCCACCTTGAGGAGTGATGAAGCCGAAGCCTTTTTCATCGTTGAACCATTTAACGGTGCCGGTTTGGCGATTAGACATGGTGTATCTCCAAGAAACATATATTTTCAGTAGTGCTGTGCTGCTCAGGCCAACTGGGCACACCGGAGTATCATAGTCGAAATGTTCGCTTTGGGAGCCCCCCGGACGTGCTGTTTGCCCTCATGTAGCATGCTTTTCGTCACGTCGAATGGCTGGAAGCCCCGGTTTAAGCGGTTTTGCGCTAAAAAACAGGGCAGTAAAAAAAGCCATAAAACCTGCGTAAATTATGTAAATCAGCCCTTTTTGGGCTGGTTTTGACCTGCCAATCCTTCAGGATCCGAGCTATGCACCCTTATTTTGAACTCGGCACACCGCGATTTCTTTCAATGCGCGCTGACTCAATTCAGGGCCCGGCGGATTATTTTTGTCCATCAACTGCGCGATCTCTTGGGTGGTGAATTTCTTCTCGAGAACGTCGGCACCACATGAACAGTGCTTCTGCGCTTCGACCGGGTTGACGCTTTGGCTGGCCGCTTTGGTGCAATCGCTCATGTACTGGGCTTTCACACCGGCAGGCCAGGCAGCGTATGCGCTCAGTGGCAGCATCAAAGCAAGCGGGGCGGCGAAGGCGAAAAGACGGGGAAGACGCATGTCAGGAACTCCTTGGGGTCGATAATCTGTAGCGATTCTCAGCCTATTTGAGGTGGCCCGTACATCTCAAGTTCACTCTGCGCGGTAAAAGTGTGGAAATCTTCATTGTCTGAGCACGCAGGCGTCGACGACCGTTCATCTGTGCTAGCATGCCTCGCTCGGGCCTTTGCAAGCTCCGGATGACCTTCAGTCCCGGTGGCGGCAAATGCGCGATTAACCCTGATTTGAATCCCAGTCACTCTGGTTCGGTTTTCCGGTTGGCCGCAAGGCTCCTGCCGCTGTAAGGCAGGCGTTCGTCATTGAATGGCCTGGATCGGATCTTGTACTGGCTCATCCCAACCCACGTGACCTTTGGTAGGGGTCACCACTAGGAGAGGAGGCGCCATGCCAACTATTACTCTTCCCGACGGCAGTCAACGTTCATTCGATCACCCGGTTTCCGTAGCCGAGGTCGCCGCATCCATTGGTGCTGGCTTGGCCAAAGCCACCGTGGCCGGCAAGGTCAATGGCAAGCTGGTCGACGCCAGCGACATCATCGACAGCGATTCCACGCTGCAAATCATTACGCCAAAGGATGAAGAGGGGCTGGAGATCATTCGCCACTCTTGCGCCCACCTGGTTGGCCATGCGGTCAAGCAGTTGTACCCGACCGCCAAAATGGTGATCGGGCCGGTCATTGACGAAGGCTTCTATTACGACATCGCCTTCGAGCGTCCTTTTACTCCGGACGACCTGGCCGCCATCGAACAGCGCATGCAGCAGCTGATCGAGAAAGATTACGACGTGATCAAGAAAGTCACTCCGCGCGCCGAAGTGATCGAAGTGTTCAAGGCCCGTGGCGAAGACTACAAACTGCGCCTGGTCGAGGACATGCCGAACGAACAGGCCATGGGCCTGTACTATCACGAAGAATACGTCGACATGTGCCGCGGCCCGCACGTGCCGAATACGCGTTTCCTGAAATCCTTCAAGCTGACCAAGTTGTCCGGCGCCTACTGGCGTGGCGATGCCAAGAACGAGCAATTGCAGCGCGTTTACGGCACCGCCTGGGCGGACAAGAAGCAGCTGGCGGCTTACATCCAGCGCATCGAAGAAGCTGAAAAGCGCGATCACCGCAAGATCGGCAAGCGCCTGGGCCTGTTCCACACCCAGGAAGAGTCGCCGGGCATGGTGTTCTGGCACCCGAACGGCTGGACCCTGTACCAGGTTCTTGAGCAGTACATGCGCAAGGTTCAGCGCGACAACGGCTACCTGGAGATCAAGACGCCTCAGGTCGTTGACCGCAGCCTGTGGGAGAAATCCGGGCACTGGGCCAACTACGCCGACAACATGTTCACCACCCAGTCGGAAAACCGCGACTACGCCATCAAGCCAATGAACTGCCCTTGCCACGTGCAAGTGTTCAATCAGGGCCTGAAAAGCTACCGCGAGTTGCCGATGCGTCTGGCCGAATTCGGTGCTTGCCACCGTAACGAGCCATCGGGTGCGTTGCACGGCATTATGCGGGTGCGTGCGTTCACTCAGGATGACGCCCACATCTTCTGCACTGAAGAGCAGATGCAGGCTGAATCCGCTGCGTTCATCAAACTGACCATGGACGTTTATGCCGATTTCGGCTTCAAAGACGTCGAGATGAAGCTGTCCACTCGTCCGGAAAAACGCGTGGGTTCTGACGAATTGTGGGATCGCGCCGAAGCGGCATTGGCTGCAGCCCTTGATAGCGCGGGCCTGCCGTACGATTTGCAGCCGGGCGAAGGTGCGTTCTACGGTCCGAAGATCGAGTTCTCGCTGAAAGATTGCCTTGGCCGCGTCTGGCAGTGTGGTACCCTTCAGCTCGATTTTAACCTGCCTGTCCGTCTGGGAGCCGAATACGTCTCCGAAGACAACAGTCGCAAGCACCCGGTAATGTTGCACCGGGCGATCCTGGGCTCCTTCGAACGTTTCGTCGGAATCCTGATCGAGCACTACGAGGGTGCATTCCCTGCGTGGCTGGCTCCGACCCAGGCAGTGATTATGAATATCACTGATAAACAAGCCGATTTTGCTGCTGAAGTTGAAAAAACCCTCAACGAAAGCGGATTTCGTGCCAAGTCTGACTTGAGAAATGAAAAGATCGGCTTTAAAATCCGCGAGCATACTTTGCTCAAGGTTCCCTATCTCTTGGTTATCGGAGATCGGGAAGTCGAGATGCAGACTGTCGCTGTGCGTACTCGTGAAGGTGCTGACCTGGGCTCGATGCCCGTCGCCCAGTTCGCTGAGTTTCTCGCGCAAGCGGTTTCCCGGCGTGGTCGCCCAGATTCGGAGTAATTATTATTAAGCGTGAAATGAGACAAGATAAACGAGCTGCACCGAAAGCCCCGATCAACGAGAATATCTCGGCACGCGAGGTTCGGTTAATTGGGGCTGAAGGCGAGCAGCTTGGGATTGTGTCAATTGAAGACGCGCTTCTTAAGGCTGAAGAAGCCAAGCTCGATTTGGTGGAAATTTCCGCCGATGCAGTACCCCCTGTTTGCAAGCTGATGGACTACGGCAAGTCGATCTTCGAAAAGAAGAAGCAGATTGCTGCGGCCAAGAAAAACCAGAAGCAGATCCAGGTTAAAGAAATCAAGTTTCGTCCAGGGACGGAGGAAGGGGATTACCAGGTAAAACTGCGCAACCTGGTACGTTTCCTGAGTGATGGGGACAGGGCCAAGGTATCCTTGCGATTCCGCGGCCGTGAGATGGCCCACCAGGAGCTGGGGATGGAACTCCTCAAGCGAGTTGAAGGTGACTTGCTCGAGTACGGTTCGGTCGAACAGCATCCTAAGATGGAAGGACGCCAGCTGATCATGGTCATCGCCCCGAAAAAGAAGAAGTAATCAACAGGGCACGGCAGGCCTTCTGATTATGTTTATCAACTGAATGCGGAGTATCCGAACATGCCAAAAATGAAAACTAAAAGTGGTGCTGCTAAGCGGTTTCTGAAAACTGCTAACGGTATCAAGCACAAGCACGCTTTCAAGAGCCACATCCTGACTAAAATGTCGACCAAGCGTAAGCGTCAACTGCGCGGTAGCAGCTTGCTGGCACCGTGTGACGTGGCAAAAGTCGAGCGCATGCTGCGCCTTCGTTAATTTAGTCAAGAATAGAGGAAGTAACTCATGGCTCGTGTAAAGCGTGGCGTCATTGCCCGTAAACGTCACAAAAAAATTCTGAAACTTGCTAAAGGCTACTACGGCGCTCGCTCGCGCGTATTCCGTGTTGCCAAGCAAGCGGTAATCAAGGCAGGCCAATACGCCTACCGTGACCGTCGTCAGAAAAAACGTCAGTTCCGCGCTCTGTGGATCGCTCGTATCAACGCTGGTGCACGTATCAACGGTCTGTCCTACAGCCGTTTCATCGCCGGCCTGAAAAAAGCGTCCATCGAGATCGACCGTAAGGTTCTGGCTGATCTGGCAGTGAACGAAAAAGCGGCGTTTGCTGCGATTGTCGAGAAAGCTAAAGCCACCTTGGCTTAAGTACCCCCGACAGTCACCCGGCCTCACCTCTGTGGGGTCAGGTGTTAAACGTCATAAATAGGGGAAGAGCCTTCAAGCTCTTCCCCTATTTTGTATCTGGAGTCTGTACATGGAAAACCTGGACGCGCTCGTCTCTCAAGCACTAGAGGCTGTGCAAAGCGCTGAAGATATCAATGCCCTGGAGCAAATCCGGGTTCACTACCTTGGCAAAAAGGGTGAATTGACTCAGGTGATGAAGACCCTGGGGAATTTGCCGGCAGAAGAGCGTCCGCAAGTCGGCGCCCTGATCAACGTTGCCAAGGAGCGTGTCACAGAGGTTCTCAATGCTCGCAAGGCACTGTTTGAAGAGGCCGACCTGGCCGCCAAACTTTCTGCCGAGTCCATTGACGTGACCCTGCCTGGCCGCGGCCAGACTTCCGGTGGTCTGCATCCGGTTACCCGGACTCTGGAACGTATCGAACAGTTCTTCACCCACATTGGCTACGGCATTGCCGAAGGCCCTGAGGTCGAAGACGACTATCACAACTTTGAAGCGCTCAACATCCCAGGCCACCACCCGGCCCGGTCGATGCATGACACCTTCTATTTCAATGCCAACATGTTGCTGCGCACCCATACCTCGCCGGTACAGGTCCGCACCATGGAATCGAAACAGCCGCCGATCCGCATCGTCTGCCCAGGCCGTGTGTACCGTAGCGACTCCGATATTACCCACTCGCCGATGTTCCACCAGGTCGAAGGCCTGCTGGTCGATCGCGATATCAACTTCGCCGACCTCAAAGGGACCATCGAAGAATTCCTGCGCGTGTTCTTCGAAAAAGAACTGGCCGTGCGTTTCCGTCCTTCGTACTTCCCGTTCACCGAGCCATCCGCCGAAGTCGACATGGAATGCGTGATGTGCAGCGGTAAAGGCTGCCGCGTCTGCAAACAGACTGGCTGGCTGGAAGTCATGGGCTGCGGCATGGTTCACCCGAACGTGTTGCGTATGTCCGGGATCGACCCGGAAGAGTTTTCGGGCTTTGCCTTCGGCATGGGCGTTGAGCGTCTGGCCATGCTGCGTTACGGCGTGAACGACTTGCGTCTGTTCTTCGACAACGACTTGCGGTTCCTCGCGCAATTTCGCTAGTCGTAACGAATTCTTAGGAGAGCAGGATGAAATTCAGTGAACAATGGCTGCGTGGCTGGGTAAGCCCGCAGGTAAGTCGCGACGAGCTGGTTGCTCGTCTGTCGATGGCCGGTCTTGAGGTCGATAGCGTTACGCCGGCCGCCGGTGTTTTCAGCGGTGTGGTCGTGGGCGAGGTGCTGAGCACCGAGCAGCACCCTGACGCTGACAAGCTGCGTGTGTGCCAGGTCAGCAATGGCTCGGAGACCTTCCAGGTCGTCTGCGGCGCGCCAAACGTGCGCCCGGGCCTGAAGATCCCGTTCGCCATGATCGGTGCCGAGCTGCCGGGCGACTTCAAAATCAAGAAAGCCAAGCTGCGTGGCGTTGAGTCCAACGGCATGCTGTGCTCGCAAGCCGAGCTGCAAGTGGGCGAAGGCAACGATGGCCTGATGGAATTGCCGGTCGATGCACCGGTCGGTCAGGACATTCGCGAATACCTGAGCCTGGACGACGCCAGCATCGAGGTTGACCTGACCCCGAACCGCGGCGACTGCCTGTCCCTGGCCGGTCTGGCTCGTGAAGTCGGCGCGCTGTACGCCGCCACTGTCACCCGCCCGGTCGTTGCCACCGTTCCAGCCGTGCACGACGAAGTGCGTTCGGTTGAAGTGCTGGCGCCAGCCGCTTGCCCACGTTACCTGGGGCGTGTGATTCGTAACGTCGACCTGTCCAAGCCTACGCCGTTGTGGATGGTTGAGCGCCTGCGTCGTTCCGAAGTGCGCAGCATCGACGCGGCTGTCGACATCACCAACTACGTGATGCTGGAGCTGGGTCAACCGCTGCACGCCTTCGATCTCGCCGAAATCAATGGCGGCATCCGCGTGCGCATGGCCGAAGAAGGCGAGAAGCTGGTGCTGCTCGACGGCCAGGAAGTCACCCTGCGTAGCGATACGCTGGTGATTGCCGACCACACCCGCGCCCTGGCTATCGCCGGCGTCATGGGTGGCGAGCACAGTGGTGTGAACACCGCGACCACTCGCGATATTTTCCTTGAAAGCGCGTTCTTCGATCAGATCGCTGTCGCTGGCAAGGCCCGCTCCTACGGCCTGCACACCGACGCCTCGCACCGCTACGAGCGTGGCGTGGACTGGCAACTGGCCCGTGAAGCCATGGAGCGCGCCACTGGCCTGCTGCTGGAGATCACTGGCGGTGAAGCCGGCCCGATCATCGAAACCGTCAGCGAACAGCATCTGCCGAAGATTGCTCCGGTGACGTTGCGCGCACAGCGCATCACCCAAATGCTGGGCATGGAAATGGATTCAGCCGAAGTCGAGCGTCTGCTCAACGCTTTGGGCCTGACCGTTTCCGCCGACGGGGCAGGGCAGTGGCGCGTTGAAGTGCCAAGTCATCGCTTCGACATCAGCCTGGAAGTCGATCTGATCGAAGAGCTGGCCCGTCTGTACGGTTACAACCGTCTGCCGGTTCGCTACCCGCAAGCTCGCCTGGCGCCACAAGCCAAGGCCGAAGCGCGCAGCGATCTGCCTGAGCTGCGTCGCCTGCTGGTCGCCCGTGGTTACCAGGAAGCGATCACCTACAGCTTCATCGATCCGAAACAATTCGAACTGTTTAATCCGGGTGTGGAACCACTGCTGCTGGCCAACCCGATTTCGAACGACATGGCGGCCATGCGCTCGTCCTTGTGGCCAGGCCTGGTCAAGGCGCTTCAGCACAACCTGAATCGTCAACAGGACCGCGTCCGTCTGTTCGAAAGCGGCCTGCGCTTCGTCGGTCAACTCGAAGGCCTGAAGCAAGAGCCAATGCTCGCCGGTGTGGTGTGCGGTAGCCGTCTGCCAGAAGGCTGGGCACAGGGTCGCGATGTCGTGGACTTCTTCGACGTCAAGGCTGACGTGGAAGCGGTGCTGGGCTTCGCCGGTGCGCTGGACTCGTTCACTTTCGTGCCGGGCAAACACCCAGCGTTGCACCCGGGTCAAACCGCGCGCATCGAACGTGAAGGCCGTCTGGTTGGTTTTGTCGGCGCCATCCACCCTGAATTGTCGAAAACCCTCGGTCTCGACCGTCCGGTCTTCGTTTTCGAGCTGGTGCTGGCGGAAGTGGCGTTGGGCAAAATGCCTAAATTCCAGGAGTTATCGCGCTTTCCTGAAGTGCGTCGTGACCTTGCACTGATTGCCGAAAAAGACGTCGCAGCCAGCGCCGTACTGGACGTAATCCGTGAAAATGCAGGGGAATGGCTGACGGACCTCAGGCTATTTGACGTGTATCAGGGTAAAGGCATTGATCCTGATAGAAAAAGCCTCGCAGTCGGCTTGACCTGGCAGCATCCATCGCGCACTCTTAATGACGATGAGGTGAATACCACGACGCAAAATATCCTCACCTCGCTCGAACAAAGGTTGAACGCCACGTTAAGGAAGTGACGTATGGGGGCTCTGACGAAAGCTGAGATGGCGGAACGTCTGTATGAAGAGCTGGGCCTGAATAAACGGGAGGCCAAGGAATTGGTCGAACTGTTTTTTGAAGAAATCAGGCACGCTCTTGAAGACAACGAACAAGTCAAATTGTCCGGTTTCGGCAATTTCGACCTTCGGGACAAACGCCAGCGGCCTGGCCGCAATCCGAAAACGGGGGAAGAAATCCCGATCACGGCTCGCCGTGTGGTCACCTTTCGTCCAGGGCAGAAGTTGAAGGCCCGAGTTGAGGCTTATGCTGGAACCAAGTCATAACGACGAGCTCCCCGTCATCCCAGGCAAACGCTACTTCACCATTGGTGAAGTCAGCGAGCTGTGTGCGGTAAAACCGCACGTGCTGCGCTATTGGGAGCAGGAGTTTCCTCAACTCAACCCCGTCAAACGCCGCGGGAACCGCCGGTATTATCAGCGACAAGACGTGCTGATGATCCGGCAGATCCGCGCGCTTCTTTACGATCAAGGGTTCACCATCGGCGGCGCGCGCTTGCGCTTGTCCGGCGATGAAGCCAAAGACGACACCACTCAATACAAACAAATGATCCGGCAGATGATTGCCGAGCTGGAAGATGTGTTGGTGGTCCTCAAGAAATAATTTCATGCGTTTGAATACTTCCAGTTTTCAAAAGCTTGCGATATATTCTTGAGCGTCCTTCGAGAAGAGGGACGAGTTTCACGCCTAGTCGGGGCGTAGCGCAGTCCGGTAGCGCACTAGCATGGGGTGCTAGGGGTCGAGTGTTCGAATCACTCCGTCCCGACCATATTTTTCAATGACTTAGCCGCTTTCGAGCGGCTTTGTTGTTTCTGCCATAGTGACTTTCCGAGTGACCCTGGCGTTTTTCATCATGCTTCCCTCCTTTTCAGAATCGTCAGCGCTGGTGCGCGCGAGTCGGTTGCTGATACCTTGTTTGCCGCTGCAATGAGCTGATCCAGTTCCGCCGCCGAGTAGTGGCTGGTGATGCTTCCGTTCTTGTGGCCGAGCAGCGCTTTCCGATCTTCCTCAGTCACGCCAGCAGCACGTAGCCTTCTCCCAAAGGTGTGCTTCAAGTCGTGAATGCGGATCCTGGCAAAGCCATCATGTGCCGGCCGCAAGAATTTCTCCTGCCACTTCTTCGCCGCTCGAATACGTGCCTTCTTCCAGGCCGAATCGTTCATGCGATGCACCGTCGTTTCATTCCCCTCGCCATCAGGCTTGCCAAACGGAAATACATAAACCGGGTGCTGCCCTCGCTGCTGCTCGATGACCGACTTGGCAACGTCATTCAAAACAACCAGACGTTCGTCCCGGTTTTTCACGCCGGCTCGTGCACTGCGGCCACCAAACCCCGGTGGAATCAGAAACACGCTTGTGTTCAGCTCTGGTACCGCGATCTCCCAAGTCCACTCCAATTTGCAAACCTCCTGCTCCCGGCATCCAGTATTGACCTTGTAAAGGGCCATCTTCTGGAGGTGCGCCGGGAGTTCGGCGAACAGGATCGACTGCTCTTCCCACGAAAGCGGGTAGGGCTTCCGGCTATTCGTTTTCTCATCCAGTAGAGAGATCATCGGCACGACATCGAGCAATGGCCGCCGCTCCTCATCCCGCCACTTCCGCGCACAAAGGTTCAGCACTCGGATCACCCTTTGCAGCGCGATGTTCACCGTACGGTTTGTGACCGGCCTGCCCTCAGTCGGGTGAAGCTTTGACTTGATGTAGGGGGCGAGCGCGTCGTCGTCGATGTGTGTGAGTGGCATATCACCGATGAACGGGTCGAGCTGCTCCATATAAGTAGCCGAAATGTGAATTGAAGCCTGGTCCTTCACCTCTAGCAGGAAGCGTGTTGCCGCCTCCCGCCAGGTTCTCACTCGACGAACGCCGTAGACCTTCTGCTGGCGCAATTGCTCCAGCTTGTGGATCAGGTATTGCTCAGCTTCGGCGCGGTTACAAGTGCCAGTACTCTCTTGAATTCGTTCTCCTCTGTATTTTTTGTCGATCTTCCAGATGCCGTTCGGCATTTGCTGGAGGCCGGTGATAGCTTTTTGGGCCACGGCATTTCTCCTTGCTTCTTGCCCTGGCGCTCGCTGCGAGGGCGATTGTTGTCCTGATTGGCCGTCTTTTCAATCGACTTGCGAGCGACGTAGGCATCGGCCCATTCGTCAAGCTCATGCCGATCGAACGCGATTCCTTGCTTTCCAATTGGAAATTCGCGTATGTGCGGGCGTACCTCGGCATCAAACACCGAGCGGCACATGCCCAGGTATGCGGGTGCCTGTTTGGCCCGGATGAATCGGGGGAGGAGTGCGAGTTCGGCGCTCATGGCTGCGCTTCCTTGATCTCAGCAGCTTCTTTTTCCAAACGCTCAAGACGAGCGTCAAGGTTGAACAACAGATCGAAGTAGTCCTGTGGATTCAGGACCGGAATGGCGACGAACAGAATCCCGGCTTTCGCCATGGCGTCGGCCGCTTCAAGTGCTTTTCTAAGCTGTACTGGGCTGGCTCGGTTCATGCCTTCCTCCAGGTAGCAGCCGACACCCGCGCCCAACGCTCGGTCGTGACGATGATGAAGTTGCGGATGCCGGTCATAACCTTGTGCATCTCGCCGTCGAACTCGACGAACTGGCCGGTCTTGCGGTGTTCGGGCTGGCGGTCGATCACATCGAGGAGGCGGCCGACTCCGCCATCATCACGACGTTCGTGAATGTCATAGGTGGGCATTGCAATGCTCCATGCCGCGCGTGGCGGCAGAAGGTGGGGAGTGTTTATTCGTCTTCTTCGTCTTCGGGCCAGCCCTTCAGGTCGCGGGCCCAGGCCGTCCACTGCTGGCGATCCTGTTCACTCATGTCGTCCCAGCGCCCGGCGACCTCCGACGAAACTACTTCGCCAGCCTGGAGACGCACAGTCCCGCAGTTACTGCCAAGGTCTTCGTCCGCATAGCGAACAGTGATTTCGTCATCTGGATGGCGCTTTGAAAGCTCCATCAGGACCGGTAGAGGGCACGACCAAGCGGTGTCGAACGACAGCTCACCCGCTTCCAGGTCAATCACCTGGTCGTAAGCATTCCACTTTGTGCCCCAGACATCGCGGGCGAAGTCCAGCGAGTGGAAGTGCCCAGACGATCGCTTGTTGCGCAGCATCTGGATGAACTGCTCGAAGCATTCTTCGCTCAGTTGCAACACATTGGCGTCGGCGCGGTTACGCCGTTCAAGCCCTGCAATCAAAGGATGGCCGTTGAGCGGCTGAGCGGTGATGGCTTCCGCCGCGGTCTCGGCCTGCCCGCTGATGCCATCCCAGGGAAACTCCCCGCGAAATGGGAGGATGGTGTTGAAGTCGATCTTGCCGCTTTCGTTGATCAGCGACTTCAAAACGTGTGCTGACGCGCGCACCTTGTTGGTCACATGGTTTGGCATGGCAATAGAATTCCTCGCCCGCCGTTCACCGGCAGGCTGGTAGGTGGATGATGGGAATCAGATGAGGGGTGTGAGGCAGGTAGAGCGGCTGAGCTATGGTTTATTCGTTCGTCTCGCCAGTTGCGTAACTCGCAGCTCCCCTTCCTGAAGTGACTGGTGGGGCGAACCCATAGGGTCGAGGCCCCTTGTAGCAGTACACGTAGGCGAACCAGGCGAGTGCGATCATGGCGCCACCCCGCCGGCAGGCAACAACTCGCCAGCCAATTCCGCAGCCAGACCAACAGGCCACCAGTACCGCGCTCGCTGGTATTCCGGATACGCCTCCTCACGAATCACCAGCCCTTTCCGCCGTAGCGCCTTGAAGATGCTTAGCACGGAGGGAGCGGCGACGCCGAGGCGGTGGCCAACCTGATAGGTCAGACCGCCCATGCCGAACACGCACGCTTGGTCGCCCCTGGCCAGCTTCTCGCAGTCGGTCTGGTGCAAGTGCGGTTGGGTGTCGCGATAGCGATTAGCGTTGTCCCGGCCGATCTTGCGCAGTTCGTCGAGGACATTCTGCTGTTTTGCTGTCAGCTTCATGAGGTCACCGCTGCGACAGAGAAGTATAGGACGCCCCAAAAGCAGGCGGTTACAGCCATTGCTTTCAGGATCATCAGTAGTCCCCCCAGCTCAGGCCCTGAATGTATTCACTCGGAATTGTCACGGCCCCGACGGGGATCGTGCTTTCAACTTCGAGGTTGCCGAAATACCCAATGGCCGCCAGGGCTCGCTCCATCGACAATTGCGCATGTCGCAGTTGCCAAGATTTGCGGGCCTTGTACGAGCGCAGCGCCAGTGCCTTGTCGGTGTAGGCGAAGCGCCGGCCCCAAGTGCCGCCTTCTTTCAGGACGCGCTTGCGACGCTTCTTCACTGCTTCGTCGGTCCAGCTGTATTGCGGGCCGTTGACCAGGTCGCAGGTATGCTTGTCGCCGATGTAATAGCACTGCGCTGTTTCGCCGATCACCTGGTAGGTGATGCAGTGCACCTCAAGACCTTCTGGCCCGATGGTGTCGATATAGCGGTAGTGTTCTGGCCAAGCCGGTTTCTTTTTTTCAGGCATGACTTCGTCCTTGCCGCTATAGCGGCTGACTTTGAAGGGGGAGGGAGTTAGTTGGCGTTGTGAAAGAAGCAGCCCGCGGCGGCGACTGTGACAATCGCCAGCGCAAGCCAATATGCGAGGAATGTCACGAGCATGCTTGAGCCCTCGAAGCGCGAATCCATGTCTGGAATGTCTGCCGGCAAAACCCGATGTGCGCCTCGATGTCGTCCCACTTCTTGCCCTTGGCTCGCATATCCAACGCCATGTTCAGGTACTCGTCCGTGCACTCACGCGACCGGCCCTTGTTGCCGAGGACGATCCCAGCGTTATTGAGGTAGCGAACGACGGAGGCGTAGGAGCAGCCGGCCGCATCCATAATCTGGTCTACGGAGTGGCCTGCCGCGTGCATCGTGAAAATCAGCCCGATCGATTCAGGCGATAGTTTGGCTGTCATGATCATTCCTCCGCGCATGTTCCCGTTGCCGGGCCTTGCTGCATTTGTTGTGATTGCCTTGGCTACGCGGCCGACCGCAGATGCTGCAGCCGAAGTGGAGCTCCATGTAGCCCGCGTTGAGTTTTCCTTTGGATGACATGGGGCCTCCCGGGTTTAGGTGAGGTGGAAGTGGTTCAGGATTTTTCGAATTCGCGAGCGCGCGGCGGGAAGTCCAAGCGCTGCCGTATTCCCAGCATCAACGTGCTGACCTTTGACCCTTTGCTGAAGATCGTGCCGGGCGGGAGCTTCACGTCGCAGGGCAACGTCTGGTCATCGCGAGCAAGCGACTCTTCAACATGCCGCGCCATCTCTGACCAGACGTGAATCTCGAGTCGAACTTCCGCTCGCACGGCCTCTATGATCCACATCGGAAGAGTGATCAGGCGCTCGTCGCGAGAGGCTGATAGTTTTTCTGAGGGCATGGTTGATCCTCGCCTGCTGGCGTGATTCGTTGAAGTGGGGTATTTGTGGTGCTTGGCTGTTTTACTTGCTTGCGGAATTTCTCCACGGGCAAAACAGGGTGGAGTTGTTCGATGGTCAATAAATTTGAAGGGGTGTCATTTGAACACAACGGCATCGGTATGAACGTGCCGAATGATGCTTCATTTCACATGAAGGATGTGCACTTCAAAAACAACAATGTTGGTTTTCAAATGTATGACGTGAGTAGCCAGCAAGGACGCCTTGGTCTCCCGCTCGACACTCCAAACGAGGTACTCCTTGAGGTACTCGCTCTGTTGAAGGAACGCTCAGCTGACAAGGATCTCAATCCAGTAGAGACCCTGAAAGAATCGAAATTGTGGACCTATATTCAACGAGCAAGCGACGGGGCGGCAGTTATTCAAAAGATCATTGAAATTTATCAGACTCCGGCGATCACGCTCATGATTGCCTCTTTGACAGCGGCAATGAGGTAAGAGCGGTTCAGGCGAAAATATCGATCTGTGCAGCCAGGCACTCACTTTCACCGTGTGGCAGGAGCGCGAGCTCTTGCCGCGCCGCTTCAACTTCGCCGGTGTGCCGGCCTCGATCGGTGTCGATGCTCACCGTCGATCCATCCGGCCGGCGTATCGTCCTGGCACCGCGCGCGCCGCGCTCGACGGTGTACCCAAGGCGCTCCCATAGCCCGTTCGGGCTTTCGAATTGAGCTTTCATACATCTCCTTTTTTCTTCGGGTAGGTCTTGGTCAGTGCGCCATTGACGCAGTGACCGCGCTGCATCACGACGCGAGCCAGCTTCTCGCGGTCTTTTCCGCTGTGGCTGGCCTGGCTGAGCAGGCCGAAATAGCTGTTGGCGGTTTCGCGAAGATCTTCGGCCGGCGCGGCGGCGGTCCGTTTAAGGGCCTGAGCCAGTGAGCGTTTGCGGGTTGATCGCCGCCACGGCTTGATGACGTGGCCGACGAAGTCGACGCCCCGATCCACCGGTTGAAGGATGGTTTTTGTCGGGTTCAACTTGGCGGCGAGGGTAGGCAAGAATGCTTCAACCTCTGCCTTCCAGGCGTTCAGCTGCTGCGGCGACTCATGCAGAAACACGAAGTCATCGACGTAGCGGACGTAATGCTTGGCGCCGAGCTTGTGCTTGGCGAACTGATCCAGCGCGTCGAGGTAGATGTTGGCGAAGAATTGCGAAGAGAGGTTGCCGATTGGCAGTCCAAGGTGTGCCGGCTGCGCGGTGAGGCGCTTGTGCTGCGGTACCCGGTTGAACAGATGCGCCGGGCTGCGCACCTCGTAGTCTTCGCGCGGATCGTGCATCAGGATCTGTTCTGCGAGAGCCAACCACCAAGGTTCTGTGATCTTGGCGGCCAGTTGCCGGCGTAGCACCTGTTTGTCGATCGCGACGAAGAAGTTCGACAGGTCGCACTTCAGGTAGAAGATCGGCTTCGACCAGTTCTGACTGGCGCTGCGGATCTTCGCCTCAAGCCGCTTCGCGGCGTACAACGTGCCGCGGCCCGGGATGCAGGCGCAACTGTCTGCTATGAAGCTGGCATAGAAGCGCGGTGCCACACGGTTGTACAGCAAGTGGTGGACGACGCGGTCCCGGAAGGCTGCAGCCCAAACCTCGCGGGCTTTCGGCCGGGTGACCACGAAGCATATCGAGCGGCCCGGCCGGTAAGTGCCGGCGAGCAGGTCGTCGTGTAGACCGATCAGGTTGCGCTCGAGGTCCATTTCGAAAGCCAATGCACTGGCGCTGTTGCGCTTCGTGCGGCGGCAATCGTAATAGGCCTGAACCAACTCGCTGAACGGGTAGGGACCAACATTCGAATCTGCGGACGGGGCGGACGCGGAGCTCGTTGTTCTTGTCGTTGTTGTTCTGATTGCCATCATCGAAGTTCATGTTGAATGCGTTGTTGGCGGAGCGCTGCGACCTGTCGTGCTATCTACGTCGCCACGCCGAAGGCAAAGCCGATCAGCGAGGAAACTGCGCGAGACCTGCACGGACGCTTTAGACCGTCGGTATCTCTGATGCGCATGGCGGTGACCCAGAGGTCAGCGGCACGACCAGATTCAATTCGCACAGACCTGAAAGCCATGACTCTCAGGTAGCGGGCGCGGTTGGGGTGGAGCGTTTCCAGGCATTGGCCTGCTTTCCGATTGAGGTCGTGACCTCAATTGCGGTGGCGTGCTGCCCGACGCTGATGAACCGGCTCTCTTTGAAAAGCCGCATCAGGAACTCGATGACCTGGACCTTCTCGACCAGCAAGGTCAGATGTGGACTCTTGTCCCGAGTCGAGTTGGCCCGGGCAATCAACATCAGCACGTCGATGCACTCATCGATAACGCGCTTACCGAGAGACTGCTTGAGATCTCGGGGTATGTTGCGAGTGAGGTTCGTGGCCATCAACAGCAGGCCGAGCGAAGCCTTGTAGATGCTCAAATCCGTGTGCATACCCATGATGGGTGCTCTCCAAGAGCAACCGGCCGCAGGCGGCCGGATTAAATAAGCGAATTAATCAATAAGTTCGCTGCGGACGGGGCGGACGCGGAGCTCGTAGCTCTTGCCGAAGCTGCCCTGAGTGCCACCCTCGAAGTGCAAGCTGAACGCGTAGTAGGCGGAGCGCTGCGAACTCGACCAGTACCAGGTGTCGCGAAAGGCTTCAGCGCCTCCCGCTTGAAAGGCTGTCAACGTGGTCTGAGCCGGCGATTCCTCGCTATACAGCAGGCCTACCGGATCGCTGTTCGGGTTGTCACCATCGCGTCGACCCGCCCAGTTCTCTTCGGTGGTCGGCTTGAAGTGGCGATACTGCAGCTCCTGCACATCGCGCGCCGGGATCGCCCAGTCAGTGAAGCCGCCGATATCGAGAGCCAGCACCTTCTGCGCCAGCTCGCTACCAGCGGCCGCCATCGCTACGGTGTTGGCCAGGCTGTTGGTGAAACTGTCGGCGCCTTCGATCTTTTCGCCGTATTCGCCCCAGGCACCAACCAGTTCATGCGCCGCGCCGGCGGTGATGTTTAGGTAACGCTTGCCGGTGTCGGGATCGCGGGTGATACCGCTGAAGAAGCCGCCGCCGAATGGCTGGCCGATTTCCGGAATGTTCACTGCTGGTACTGCTTTAGCTGCTGCGGTCATGGGTCTTTCCTCTTTTCGAAGGCAACAAAAAAGGCGCTGCTGCGCCCGGTGCCGGATCAAGAACGAATGAATGAAGGATTAAATAAAGAATCTGCGGACGGGGCGGACGCGGAGCTCGGTGACCTTGACGAAGCTGAGCTGAAAGCCATCATCGAAGAACATGACGAATGCGTTGTTGGCGGAGCGATGCGTTGACGACCAGTACCAGGTGTCTTTTGCGAACAAGTCAGGCACATTCACCCAGCAGTGATACAGCTCGGCGCAGGCCGGAAGGTAGAAGTCCGAGTGGCCGTCAGCCTGATAGGCGAAAGCTGCTTTGGCCGCCGGGTGGTCTTCACTCTCGCCGGAGAGGATTGCCGTATTGGCGCGGCCATCGGTCTTGCTGGTGGCTGCTGATTCTTTGCCGCGACCTCCCCATTCGAAGTCACCGATATCTTCCTTGGCGATGATCAGGTAGTGCGCCGGGATGCCTCCATGCTCGGCTGCCAGTCCACCATTGAGACCACCTTGACCTGGCCAGTATTCGCCGAGGGCTGGAATAGGGCCTGAAGCGGCAGGTTGAACATTTGCTGCCGGCGGAAGCACCTGAGCGAAAATGCTCGCCATGGCCAGCTTCGCCAACGACGACGCTGGCATCTTGATCGTGGCATCGCCGTGCTTCAGGGTGATCATTTCAGCTTTCATTGGGATGCTTCCTTGTTCTTTGGAAAGAAAGCGGGGCGGACGCCGCCGCGAGCAGTTTTGGGATAGTCGATTCCGAACTTTTCGAGCAGGCGACTGAACGCCCGATAGTTGACCCCGAGTTTTTCGGTCGCTTGATTGCGGGTCAGGCCGAGCTCTTTAAACGCCTTGATCCGCTCGGCGTTCTTCGCTTCCTTGGCCTCGTCAGGAATCCAAGGCCGTAGATTTGAGGTAGGGACATAGCTGGATTTCTTGAAGGAGAATCCATTTTCCTTGGCGATGGAGTGGAGCTTGCGCCGATCCAATCCGGTGTGAGCCATGGCTTCGCCCTGGGTCATGTCCACTGCGAGTTTCCGGATCCGCTCGATCAGCTCGGCTTTATCCTTGGCCCTCTGCGCTACCCGCTCTTCGCGCTCGATATCTCGCAGGGTGATTTTGTCGATAAAGGGTGTTTCTGCGACCGCCTGTTTCGCCGGCTTCGCAACCTTCTTGCGCGGCGGCGGCTCATGCCGGATCGGCGGTGGGACGAAGCTCGGCCCCTGCAACACCTCAATAGTCCCTCCTTTATTCAAGAAGGCATCCTGAAGCAGGGCCAGTTCGTGGCGTTGAGGGTCGAGCATTTGGATTGCGCTGAGTTCTGCGCTGACGTAGTTCATGCTGCTTTACTCCGCAGTTTCGCCTCGTACCCGTCGACCAGGAGCTTGAATTGCCACAGGTCTTCCTCAAGCTTTTCGATGTAGTCGTCATCGCGCTTGAACTCCTGAAGCCAAAGCTGGCGGCCGACGGGCTTGAGCAGGGGGCAGTACATCCCGATATGCCACCACTTACGGCCGGTGATCCACATACAACCCTGCACCTGGTCGATAACGTCGCTCGCGTCGTTGTCGATGTGAAAGGCGCGGAGCTTGTCAGGCGCGAGGAAGCACTTGTACTCGCTGCCACCGTCGTCGCCGATGAAGCCGTCAGCGCTGGCTCCGAAAGCCTCGTCATCAGTTTTAACGAGGCCAACCTGAGTGACGATCAAACCGGTCTGGATTTCATGCTCCATCCGCGCCTCAGGTTCGAGTTCGTGCCCACGGCGCATTTGCCATGTCTCGAATCCGCCGTCGAGCGGCGCGCCACCGATCCGCTCTACGGCCAACTCGAATGCGTAGGAGAGGGCGGCATTTGATGGCTCGCCAACCGTTTCGCCGTCCAGGGCGCGCTGCACTACTTCGGCCTTTGGCCCTGCTTTGTAGCCAGCCAGGTCCCGGGCGCGGGCTTCGCTGTGCCCGGCCAGAATCGCGTCGACGTAGGTTCGTTGCTGGGCAGTGAGTCCATTCACCTTCGAGCGGGCGGTGCTGAACATGCTAGCGGTGATAACGCCGGCGCGGCCTTGCAGCCACTCAGGTGAACCCTGGGTGCAATTAACAATGATCATTGAGGCGCCTCCAGCTTGGCTTTGTGAACGGTGACGGCGGTCTTCACTGTGGAATACCCATTGGTGTCACCTGATGCTTGAAGGACTTTCAGGCCCGCCTGCCAGACGTCCTTCAATTCATCCGGCGTAGTGGTCTGCCCGACACGTTCAAGAATGTCCGCGACGACCTGGGCGCGCATGTCATCCGTATCGGATCCATCGGCCGACTGTCCGTCATCGTCGCGGGTTTCGCCCGTGGTGATGTTCAGCAGCGCGCTCATGACGTAGCGCTTTCCGTAAGTAGTGGACGATCCGACTGCCTGAACGTCGTTTCGGCCTTTACCGACATCGACCGGCAGGCTCATAGTGGTCTGTTCACGATGTCCCCCGCGATGCATCAGGATCCCGGTGACCTTGATCACCTTGTCCTCGGTTTCGACCTTGAAGGTGATGGCGAAGCCATGTTGCTGCATGATTGGCTTCAAGGTTTGGGTGATGTGATCCAGCGTCGCGTATGAGTTGCCCGTGTGCAGGTTCACAGCGCCCTCGAACACCGTGGGGATGCTGCACTGCATTTCGGCCATGGCCGCGTTGAACTCCTGCTCGGAGGTTTTTGCCTGCATGCGCTCATGCATGGCGAGCAGTCGCTCCATCTTTTCGATATCGCAGGTCGGATCGGCGGCAGCTCGGCTGATGACAGCCATGATGCTGTTGTCGGTGGATATCGGCGCCACAGCTTGGCGGCGCTGCTCCGGCATGATGAGTTCGCCCATGATGAGCCTCAGAAGTTGATTGTGATATTGGGGACTTCGCGGCGTGCGATCTTCAGAACGATGGCCTTTGCCAGTTCCTCGGTGATGTTCATCGACATCAGCGCCTCTTTGGCAGCGCTCATGATCTTGATCTGGTGCGCCTTGTCAGCTTCACGTGCCGCTTGCTGGCGAGCAGCCTCATCAGCCTCAGACTGTTGTCGAGCAACTTCGGCCAGTCGGGCACGCTCAGCTGCTTCAGCTTGGCGGCGCTCAGAATCGATCCGCTCTTGCTCGGCACGCTGTTCGGCCGCCAACAGGTCTGCTTTGGCCTGAGCAGCTGCTCGCTCGGATTGCTCGGCCTGCAGCTTCAGTTCCAGCTCGCGGCGGTCGGCGGCGGCCTTGGCCTCGGCTTCACGCTTGGTCGCAGCATCGCGTTCAGCTTGTGCGCGCTCCTCAGCCTCGCGGCGGGTGCGCTCTTCGGCTTCCCGTGCAATCTCTGCTTCACGATCGCGCTGGGCCTGTGCTTCAGCCTCGGCGCGTAAGCGGACCAGTTCGGCCTGCTCGGCTTCGTATTGGGTTCGCTCAGCCAGCATGGCGCGCAGCTTGGTCAGGGCCTGATCTTTCGCCTGGGCGGCGTCGGACAGAAATTCTTCCCATGCGTCGTCGAGTGCAATAGCCTCGAGGTCGGCAATGACGCGGGCGACTTCGGAAGCCGGAGGCGTTGTGCTGAAGAGAGCCATATCCTTGATCCGCTGGATGCCGTCGTTGTGCTTGTCGACGCGCGCATCCTCGGCTGCTTGCCAGTCATCCAGTGGTTTGCGGACTTCCTTCTGCCAGGACTCCAGAATGTCCCAGACACGTTTGCGTTCGGCGTCGATCTTCTTCGGGATCTCCTTTTGCTGAGCAGAAATCTCCTTACCGACGGCCTCCAGTGCGTTTTTAGACTTGGCGATCTGGTGTGCCATTGAGGCGTAGGCTTCACGGCCTTTCCGCGTTTTAAGGTCTGGGAGTATCTTTTGGAACTCATCCACCTTCACGCGCACCTGTTGCAACCAAGGCTCAAGTCCGTTTGCGGCGCTGAAGACGGCCAACGCCGTTTCCTTTGGCGGAACGACGGCAAGTTGAGTTTCTGCGGACATGGGGGGATTCCTTCCGCCATGCAGGCGGCTCGGTAATGAATAGGGGAAATGCCAGGTCACGCCCGGGCTGGGTAGACCTGCCGGCTTCTCAAGTTGGCGACAGAAGCAAGCAGGTTGAGAGCAGCCCTAGGCGCCCTGACTGCACGGTGATGGTTGCGCGCTCTTACCGGCTTACGCTCCCTTTCGGGTGCAGATATCCCTTGCGGGCCTGCTGCGCTCAGGATGCGATGATTCAGGAGGTGATGCGGTCGGCGAGGGCGCCAAGCAGCATGACGAAGGTGGTTCCGAAGAGGACGACGGCTGAGCCGCGCCAGATGACAATGCGTTTGGCTCGCTGGTAGGAAGTCATGACACGGGCCTCAAGTGCTGTAAAACCAACTCATGGAGCGCTTTTCCGTTTCGGCTGACGCGCTCGCCGCGAAGTTGCCACTTCTTTGTGCTGGGCCAGCAGTCAATGATTCGGCCATCAGGCAGAGTCAGCACGACGTGAAATCCGTTGTTGTGCTTCTTGTGGGCAATTCCGGTGCGGGTCAGCCACCCATCAAAGCGCTGCATAGCCTCAGCCTTCATGCGCTTTTTATGGCCCTCATCGTTGGGCTGGCTTCCTTCACCACCACAGTTCCGACAGCAGCGCGGATATCCAACATCATCCCCGATGAACTGGCAGCAACTGAGGCAGTGACTGCCATCTTCCACGTTGTCTTCGTAGAAGCTCATCGCGACACCGTCATCGGAGGGCTGATCTGCTCGCGCTGAACCTCGCGCACCTGGTCATACATGCCCCAGCAGAAAACAGTGAGCACGGTGAGAATCCAGAAGAGAGGCTTCATGAAATCCTCGCAACCAGCATGCCGCGCCGGGTCTGAATTTTTATGCGCTGTGGCAAATCAGCGACCAGAAAAAAGCCCTGACGATTCAGGGCTTCGGCCATTGCTTTGGCGTTTCTCGCGATGATGGTCATGCGGCGACTCCCTTCAAATCGCTGATGCGCTTGGCGCGCTTCTCGTCGAGTTCGTTGCGGTATCGGTTGGCTGCGGCCGGTTCGATCAGCTCGCAGAACTCGGCGAGCTCAATCATGCCCATGACGAACGTGTGATCCGGTACCGGTGAGTGCGTTACGCCGATCTTGGCGACCTCGTACTCAATGGCGGAGATTGCTCTATTCACGCTCATCAGTCGGAATCCTCGGCCAGGGCGATCAGCGCGTCATCGGCCAGCGGCTCGAGCAGCATTTCCGCGATCTCGCCAAGTTTGCCCAGCGGGTGATAGCTGTTGCCGAGCAATTCCGCGACGGCGGTCTTGTCGGCACTGCCGATCGCCGCCGTGATCAATAGCCAGCCGAGTGCAGGGGTGTGAACTTCACTGTCGGCCAAGCGATTGTTCACGTATTCATCCACCGCCAGGGCGAACTCTTCAGCGGACACGCCTTGCGGCTTGCGCATGCGGCGTTGGAACGACACGCTGCCGCCACGCAACAACTCTTCGGCTGCGCTATAGAGCCAATCAGCCCGGGCGACGTCCTGCGGGTCGTCGCTCACTGGAGGCGGTGCGCGGCGTTCGAGTTTCAACTGAGCAAGCTGTAGGGGGTTCATGGTCGCCTCCGGAGGCGAGGTGGCGTAGGCGAGGGCCGCCCATCCGTTTTAAACATATTGACCGCGGCCTATTCGGCGCGATCCATTGGCATGGTCAGACGTCGTCGGCCAGATAATCGGAATGCTCATTGATGAGCCATTCCTCCATCGTTGCGACTTCGGATTCGGTCATGTGGCTGATGTCCTCTTCCGCTTCCCACTCGATTTCGCAACTTCCGTAATACTCATCAGGATCGGAGGCAGCCGGGCTGAACGTCCCTTTGGAGCCAGAGAATGAAACCACGGTTAAATTCACGACGAAGTCTTCGCCGTCCTTCACCGTCCAATAGTCGTAGGTCCTTGCCATCTCAATCTCCAATCAGGCTATGTACCCGCCTGGCATAGTGACAACGACCTTCTTGGCGACAGGGTCGTGCATACGGCCTTTGGCGCAGTCGTGAACGTCGGGGCGGGGCTTGCGTGGTGAGGGGTGTGTGCGTTTCATGGCTGGCTCCTGGCTGCGAGCATGGCGTCGGCCAGCGCGTAAGAAATGCGCGCTATCTTTTGTGCTACAGATTCTTCGCCGCGAGGGTCGACGTAATCTGGAATGAGGTAGCCGCTGTCAGCGCTCGTCGCGGTCGCTTGTGCCTGCGCAAAGCCGGCGGCGAAGTAATCACGAAGACTCATGCCAAGCACCGCGCCGAATTGGTTGCTGTCGAGCGGGAACGCCGGACCGCTTTCATCTATTTTGCTCATCACGCTCACCTCCAATCGTCCAATAAAAAGCCCGGCGCGAACCGGGCTTTACCTTCCCTACATGACTACCGGGCGCATGGGGCGTCGGATAGTTGGCTGGCTGTTACATGGCTGCAAATCCTCCGCGTTGGGTTGGGCAATTTGGGTACAGATGCCCGGTGCTGATCTCCGGGTTGAGAGTCATGCCGCGGTCAGCGCCTTTCGGCTACCGCAATGCCAGTTATTACGAGCCGGTACCGCGCGGGCATAAAATAGTACTTAGCCGGTCAGCGTTCACTCTCGGAACTGTTAGTTTTCAAACCTGCCCATCAGCCTGGGCGTGCATCTGCATCGGGGTGTGATCTTGTGGTCAATCGCCATCTCGGGGTATCCAAGGCTGCTATCCACGACATCCTTGGCAGCCGGAGTTCGCACCGGCCCGCTCATTTGCGTTTTATCTGCTGAGCTGCGCTACCAGCTCATGTCGCCCGAAGGCCGCGCCCACTGGATTGAAGATCACACTCCGATGCATTCTCCATCACCATGGAGATATCGGGCCGTTTGCGTCCGGCGGACGTGTACGGAGACTTTCGAATGCCTCCCGGGGTGTGAGAGGCATTTGTAAAGCCAGATGGCCAGCCTGAAACAGCAGGAAGCCATCTGTGATCCGTGTCGCTTTGGTTGGGCCTGCCAGTCGCCTGGCTGATGCGCGGTCACATCGTCGGCCCTGCTTTCCGCTGCCTGTCATGGTGTTGGGCGCGGCCTTCAGGCTTGCTGCGCCACTCGGGGTTTATTGGCGGGGAAGGGCTGCCAGAACAGTTCCGACCCCGATGGATGTTCGCCAGTGCTCACGCACTTCTTGCAATGGATCGGTTGGCAAGCCGGCAGAGATAGGCGGTTCTGGCCGCACATGACTCAGCGCTGCGCCGATCAGGATGATTTGGAGCATGTCGTTCTCCGTTTGGGTGGGCGATGCAGAAGGCCGGACGCTACCCCGGCTTTGGAACGTGCATGATCTGTGTAATGGCCGCAGCGCGTTCGGTATCGCCCGATTGCTCGGCAAGGCTGCTGTACGTCCGAATCCAGGGGCCTGTTTCCACCAATACAAGAAGGTGTGCACTTACCCACCTTGGTTCCAATCCCCAAGGAGCGATCCCCATCGAGTCATGCCGTGAATAGCGTGTCTGCGCGACTGAGTATCCAGTCTCCCTTTCCACGCTGCTTCTGCATCCGTCTGCTCACTCACTGAATGAGCAGAGGTGATGCTCAAGCAGCCAACGCTTTGAGCTTTTGGCGGCAATCGCGCAGCTCAGCCATGCAGCGCAGGCCGTCGGCGCGATCACCGCGGCGTAATGCTTCAAGCGCCCAGTGCTTCCAGTCAGCGATGAAGCCTTCGAGGTCGGCAATCAGTGCTGCTTTGGTGCTGACGAACTGACCCTTGTCGTTACGAATAGCCATGGTGAATCCCTCCGTTCGATTTTCCAGATGACCCTGTTGCCAAGGTCATCGAGGAAATCTGTTTGTCTCCACCACGCGCATCGCCCGATTCATATCTCTGGCCGGCGTCACACATTTCGTGGACGGTGTTCTTCGCCGGCTGGCTTGCGTGGTTTCGCGTACTCACATCTGGTGAGCACGGCCAGTTCCAGAGCTGGCATGGCATCGACTATTTGTTGCTCGCACTTACCGGCTGAAACCCGGGGTAGTCGATGGCGAGGATCCCTAACTGTTAAAGAGCGGTCGGTCCCTTTCAGGCCCTGGCTGATTTGCTCTTGTGTTCCAAGTGCAAGTTCGCTTGCATTTATAAAAGCATGCTGGTGCTTTGAATGCAAGCACGCTTGTATATATTTTTTGTACTGTATGGATATACAGCATGAAAAGGAGGGCGTCATGGCAAAGCAGAAGGGCAAGGCAGAACTCGCAAAGCGTCAGGAAATGACGGGGCTAGAGCGGCTTGGATTGAGGGTTTCCTCGATGATCAATTACCCGACATCGCAGCTGAATCGGACCGTGACGATTCATAGGCTGGATACGGATGGCGATCAGGAGTGGGAGGAGGTGATGGGGCTACTGTCCGAGACGGACGATCTGGAAATGACGTTCAACGACGATGAGTCGGTGACGCTGCAGTGGGAAGCGCGATCAGACGAAGATCGGGTGCTTGAAGTGGCTGACCTGGGCGAGGTGGAGGATCCAGCACCTTTCTGAAGAGCATAAAAAGCCCGGCACATGGCCGGGCTTCAATAAATCGAGAAAACAATTTTTCGCATCAGACCTTCTGCGCGTTCCAGACCAGCAGAACCTTCGCATGAATGGTTACGTCATCGATCCGCGCTGTTTGATTTTCGTAGTGTTTGTTGTCCGAGATCATCCGCAAATGTTCCTCGTCAACCTGTTGCAGTCGCTTGATGTAGAGGAGGCCGTGCCAGGTGAGAACGTAGACACCATCACCAATGAACTCATTTACTCCACGATCAACGATCACTGGATCCTTGTCATTGATCGTGCCTTCCATGCTCTGACCCCAACCGGTAATCATCGCAAGCGCGGCAGCAGAGGTGTACGTCACGCCTTTCTCGCGCAAGACGTCCTCACGAACGATCAGATTGCGGATCGCTTCGTTGTAGTCGGCCGGAACCTGGCCGTGTCCCATTGCTGCGCGCACATCGTATTGCGGAATCAGGATCTCGTCCGGCCTTGCCTTCAATCCTGAGAAGTCGGCCTCGATGACGTTTCCACCCGATTCGCTCGCAACTGCCAGCGCGGCAGCAGCGAGTTTCTCCTGGGCGGCAGAATCGAGGCTTTTGCCGGCGTGCTTGCGGATCATTTCGAGCATCTTTTGTGCAGCGCCAGTCCCTACAACCGCAGCATCCGGGCTTTCTGGTGGCGCACCTTTCCTGCTCGGCGGCTCTCCCTTCCCGGATAGCAACCAATCGACGGTGGTGTCGTAACCCTCGGCTATCGCGATCAGGTTCTCGTTCTTGATGTTCTCAGTATCCCCAGCAAACCACTGGCGAACAGCTTCGTAGCTGACCCCGCAGGTGTTTGCCAAGTCACGCTTAAACCCGCGCACGCCGATCTCCGGCTTCCTCGCGAGCACAAGTTTTGTAATTCGATCAGTCGTTTTCATAGACGCAATTTACAAGAGTGCTTGTCAAGCATGCTTGCCTTGCAAACACAAGCATGCTTGAATATGAATAAGCAAAGGAGGTCGGCATGACCAAAACACAAGCGATCAAGCATTTCGGCTCTGTATCGGCACTAGCGAAGGCGCTCAGCGTGACCTACGAGGCCGTTCGCCAATGGGAAGGCGTGCCGGAACTACGCCAGTACCAAATTGAGCGAATCACCCAGGGCGCGTTGAAAGCTGAACAGAAAACCCAGGCTGCGTAGCCGTGCCGACAGCCCACAAACGAACCGAACACTTACGCCGCTGAAACCAATTTCAACCACGCAAGGAATCAATAAATGGCCTACGACGACACACGCCACCTAAAGGATCGGGAGATCAAATCCCGCTATGACGACGAAACCTATGAAGCGCTGAAAGCAGTAGCGCGCCTCCACAAGCTTCAGCTCGCCGTATTCGTTCGCATGTGCGTTGAGGAAAAGCTGGAAAGCATCGTTGAGACAGATGCTACCGGTAAACACATGTCGGCCTGAAGGGCCTGAAGGAGGCTATGTGCCTGAAACCACGATCTGCCATGGGATCGATGGGCGCCTCTACGAAAAGCTTGAACGGTTGGCGAAAGAAGCGGGCATGACGCCCGATGAGTACGCCGCAAAGCTTGGAGCAGAACGCTTTTTCGAGAAGACCAGGCCAAAGGGAGCAGGAAAGCTTCGAAACCTGCCAACACCCCGGCGCAACCATCCGCCGGACTTAAAAGGGCCTGAAAAAGGAGGGGCTGATGAAGACCCCGAATAGATACACCCAAACAGCAGGCGAAAAAAAACCACCCGGCCAGGTGGTTTCTTACGTTGCGCACTGCAAAACGTTCTGGAGCGAATCATGAATGACACCGAAAGAAGCGTCAAGGGGGTCATGTGATGGCCCGCATTCGAACTGTCAAACCGGAGTTCTGGTCGAGCGAGCAGGTGATGTCCTGCCGACCGCTTGCTCGTCTTCTGTTCATTGGTCTTTGGAACTTCTGTGATGACGGCGGAAAT
Organism: Pseudomonas sp. URMO17WK12:I12; assembly: GCF_000514395.1. Classification (NCBI taxonomy): domain Bacteria; kingdom Pseudomonadati; phylum Pseudomonadota; class Gammaproteobacteria; order Pseudomonadales; family Pseudomonadaceae; genus Pseudomonas; species Pseudomonas sp. URMO17WK12:I12. Next base: position 206,234 of record NZ_AZVV01000003.1, on the reverse strand, counting down.
CATCCGCTTTCGCCCCGGACCATTAAGGCCCTCGTCTTCCCTGGCGACGACATCACCACTGATGAAGTTAGCGAACTGTTGGGCGAGCTGGAAGGTTCGAACCTGACCCAAAGCTACAGCGTCGCTGGGAAAATCTACATTCATGTTCTCGGCTGGAAGCATCAGAAAATCGAGAAGAAGAACTTCAAATATCCACCTTTTCCCACTGAATTCGACGACCAGTCTGAGAGCGGTCGTCGACAATTCGCCGAGGAGTCGTCGACTGGTCGTCGACCGCTCGGCCCCGGAAGGGAAGGGAAGGGAATAGGAGAAGATCAACACAACTCTCATGGCGCGGGCGAATTCGATTTTCCTGAATCGGAGCAACCTGTCGACCCAAAGACCCCATGCGAGATGACCCTTGAGTGGAAGCCTGACGAGAAGCTGCTGAAGGCTTACGCATTGCGCATGGCAATTCCAGTTCACGCTTTCACGGACGAAGCGACAGCCTCATTCGTTTGCCACTACTCGGCATCGGGGCGGTTCGAGACCCAGGTGTCTTGGGTGAGCCTGCTGGTGAAGTGGGTGAAGCGCGACTTCGCATCAGCCAGCAATGTTCGCCAATTCCCTGTCCGCCGCCAGACCAGCGAACCGGACTTCGACAGCAGTGCCTGGGCTGAAGGCCTTGTGGTGAGCCCATGAAGCCAGCCAACCAACTAATGGCGACCATGGGCAACCTGCCGGCCGTAGATCGTCCTGATCCGCTGCCAGTGACGCCACAGACCGCCGAGGTAGTGAACGATCTGTTCCGCCGCCTGCGAGGGATATTCCCTGCATGGCGCCAAGCCTGGCCGTCGACGGAAGCGCTGGACGCTGCCAAAGCCGAATGGATCAAAGAGTTCGCCGCCGTTGGCATCCGCACCCTGGAGCAGATCGAGTTCGGCATTCAGAACTGCCGCAAGCTCAAGAAGCCTTTCGCACCGAGCGTTGGTGAGTTCATCGCCATGTGCACGCCCGGGCCTGAAGACTTCGGCATGCCTGCTGCTGCGGATGCATGGATGGAGGCGTTGATGGGCACCTACAGCCATGAAGGCGTCCGTGTCGCTGCCAACGAGACCGGGATCTTCGACCTGCGCGCCGCGAAGCAGGGCGACAAGGGCCTGCACGATCGTTTCGACCGCAACTACGAGATCGTCATCCGCCGCGCCGTGGCAGGCCTGCCGCTCGACGGGAAGATCCTCGCCGGCATCGGCCACGACAGCCAGAAGACTGAATTCGAACTGGCCAACGAACTGGCCGACCAACAAACCCAAGCACGAATCCTTCAGCAAGGCATCCCGGCCGACGGCAAGTCCGCCCGCGCGCTGCTGCTCTCGAAATTCGGCAAGAACAAGGACCAAGGGGCATCTCATGGCTGACATCTGCGACGACGCCGACGACGTAATTGAAAAGACCCGCCAGCACGCGCTGGCCAACATCCCGCGCTACACAGGCATCAGTGCCTTTGAGTGCGAGGAGTGCGGTGAAGACATTCCCGAGGATCGCCGCGAGGCAGTCAAAGGCGTGAAGCTTTGCGCGCCTTGTGGGTCGTTGGCTGAGTTGAAGGCCAAAGGAGTTCGGCGCGCATGAAAACCATCCATTACGTATCGCATAGCTGTGCCCTTCAGGAGTGTGATTGCTCGCCTCACTGCCATCAGTGGGGCGAAATCAAGCAAACCAGTGTTGAGGCAGATGTCAGCTGCAAGAACTGCCGGCGCGTTCTCGCTGCCGATCAGAAACGAAGAGCCAAGCGCATCTCGGCACAGATGGCGTCGCACAAAGCTTGGGCGGATGAAGCAAGGGGGTTCGAATGACTGACAAAATCAGCGTGAACAGCTCCAGCAAGCTCACCGAAGCCATCGGCATGCTGACCGCCATGTTCCGCGAGAAGAAGTTCGTGGTGGTTTCGCTGCGCCCGGGCAAGGACCGCACGTTGGATCAGAACGCCTTGTGGTTCGCCTTCTACAAGCGCATCGCCGAGATGACGCAGATCGGTGATGCCTCGGATGCGCGCAAGCACTGCAAGCTTCACTTCGGCGTGCAGATCCTGCTGAATGATGATCCGGAGTTCCAGGAGGCCTGGTACCGGGTGATGCGCCATCTGCCGTACGAAGAGAAGCTGGCGATGATGGGCGACTGCAAGCTGTTCGGCCCGGAAGGCTTCCCGGTGACCAGCCTGTTCAATCGAGCCCAGGGCATCGCCTATACCGACCGCATCGTGGCCGACTTCACAGAGAAGGGTGTGTTCTTCGGCGACCTGCTGAGCAAGGAGGCCGCATGAAGCGCACCCCACTGCAGCGAAAGACGCCGCTCACATCCGGCGGCCAACGTCGCAAGCGCTGCCCGTCCTGCCGAGTGATGTTCACGCCTTCCCGTGACGCACAGGCGGTGTGCGGAGAGATCGAGTGCGCCATCGCTCACGGGAAGTCAGAGCAAGGCAAGGAAAGCACCCGGAAGGCCTTAGCGGACATAGAGCGCCGTGACATCAAGGTCCGTAAAGAGGCCCTGAAAAGTCGCGCAGACCACCTCAGGGATGCACAGCGAGCCTTCAACACCTGGATTCGCCTACGCGATGCCGGACAGCCATGCATTTCCTGCGGCACGACCGCCGACGTCCAGTATTGCGCCGGCCACTACAGGACGACCGGATCATGCCCGGAGCTCCGCTTCGAGCCGCTGAATGTGCATCTCCAATGTAACAAGAACTGCAACCTGTCGAAGTCCGGAAACATCCACGGCTATCGCCCTCGGCTGCTGGAGAAGATCGGCGCCGAGAAACTGGCATGGCTCGAAGGCCCTCATGAGGCCAAGCGCTACACCATCGCAGATCTCAAAGTGATCACCGCCGACTATCGCGCCAAAACCCGCGAACTCAAGAGGGCAGCAGCATGAACCAGATTGCGCAAATGACTGGCGGAGCGAGTAGCCCCGCCAAAGGCTGGCTCAAGCCAATGTTCCCGATCACCGGAAAGGCCCACTACTTCACCAAGCGGAAGGGCGTTGCCGTTCTGACAAGCCATGGCCGTGCGACCTACTGGCTCTCACTTTGCGGGATTGATGCTGCCAGCACCGACAAGATGCCGATGTTCGAACCCGGCAACTGGGACCGCTGCAAGAAGTGCGCGAAGAAGGTGATGCCATGATGACCACCATTCCAAGCGAAATCCTGCTTCACCTGTGGTTGGCCTTCATGCTGATTCTCGGTGTTGGCTGCATTGAGGGTTGCCGCCGGCTGATGCGCCAGGAACGGACTGCTCGGGGGATTCGGCCATGAATTGGAAAGCGATCAGCAAGAACTGCATGTCCAGCGAAGAGGGTTACCTGCTGAGCAAGTACGCACTGCAGGAAGGCGCGGCCTACATCGCCCGGACACCGGCTGGGAAGATCCTGCACTCGGGCAAGGACCTGGCAAAGGCCAAAACGGCATGTACTGATCACCTGAGCAGCCAGAAGGTGGCTGCATGAGTCCAGAGCTTCAGTACCCGATCATTTTCATCTCCGCGTTCTTCCAGGTGTTCCTACTTGGCCTGAACAGCAAGCTGCTGCGTGACGACAAGATCGTCGCCGGCTTCTTCGTGAGCTGGATGATCACCTTGGCGCAATTCGCCTACATCTGGGCCGTCGCGCATTCGAATATCTCGACCGGTAACTTCTTGGTCGTGTCCGGGTTTGGCGGATCCATCGGTATTACCGCCGCGCAGTTTTTCTACCGCTGGTACGACTCGAAATTCCATCGCAAAGGGGCAGCCGTATGACCGAACTCAAGCCAACGAATCCAAAGGACCTGATCGGAAGCGGAAAGCTGCCGCTGCACCTGTGGCCCGTGACCGCTACCGCGCTGGGTAGCCTCGGTCTGCTCGATGGGATGCTGAAGTACGGTCGGTCAAACTTCCGTGCCGTTGGCGTGCGGGCCTCGATCTACTACGACGCAGCCAGCCGCCACCTGAACGCATGGTTCGAAGGGGAAGCGGTGGATCCGGACAGCGGGCTGCCTCACCTGGCTCATGCGCTTGCCTGTCTTGCGATCATCGTCGACGCAGAGGCCGCCGGAAAGCTCAACGACGACCGCATGCACCCAGGCGGCTACCGCGCACTGATCAATAGCCTCACACCTCACGTGGCGCGCCTGAAGGAAGTTCACGCAGACAAGAATCCGCAGCACTACACCATCGCTGGAGACGCGTAATGGCCGAACGTAAAGTCACGGACGAGCAGGTCATCGAAGTGCTCAAGGCGATGACCATGCCTGAGGCGGCAAGACATCTTGGAATGCATATCCGCAGCCTCCAGAAGCGCAAGGCACGAATGGTCCGCAAAGGGTGGAGCCCAGAGCACGACATGACCCACATCGTGCCGGACGGCTACCGCCTACGCGGCACGTCGAGCTTGTACAAGGAGGGCGTCAAGGCGCCTGTGCTGCAATGGGTGAAAACAAGCATCGACCACGAGCGGCAGCGCGAGCTCAACGAAGCATTCGCCAATGCTTTCATGGAAGACTTCAATCCTCTGCCTGAAATCAGAGGGCCTATTGAGGCTCTGGATACCGACATCATCCCGTGGTTCCAGATCGGCGATGCCCACATCGGAATGCTCGCGCACTCCCATGAGGTTGGGCATAACTTCGATCTGAAGATCGCCGAGCGCGAATTGATCATCGCCATGCACAAGCTGATCGACCGCGCGCCGAGCTGTGAGCGTTGCGTCATACAGGATCTGGGGGACATGTCGCACTACCAGGACTTCACGGCCAAGAGTGAATCCGGCCACGACTTCGACTTCGACAGCCGCTACCCGAAGATGATCGAGGTCTGCGCCCGCGTTATGCGCTCAATCGTCGACAAGGCGTTGAGCAAGTTTCAGTTCGTGGACGTAATCGTCAACCAGGGCAACCACTCCCGGTCGAACGATGTCTGGATGCGGATATTCCTGAACCATGTCTATCAGGAAAACCCTCGCCTTCACGTCCTCGACAACTCCAGTGTGTTCATCCCTTACCGTATGGGCAACACATTCGTCATGTGTCACCACAGCGACAAGTGCAAACCGGATCGCCTGATCGACGTGATGGCGACCGACTTCTCGGTTGACTGGGGCGAGGCGACCTACCGCTACATCGACATCGGTCACATCCACCACCGCATGCAGTCGAAGGAATCCGCCGGCGTCACGGTTGAATCGTGGAACCAGCTTGCACCAGGTGACAAGTACGCACACGACGGAGGCTGGCGTTCACGCGCATGCCTGAGTGCCGTGCTGCGCTCCAAGACCTATGGCGAGAAGGGCCGTATCACCATCAGTGCCGAAGAGGTGAAGGACATCATCTCGAACGCTGTGCCAGGTGCTGAAGCTTCGAAACGTCGCGCTGTGTATTCGGTTTAAGGGGGATTCAATATGACCTATCGCAATGTGGTATCCGCAGTGGTGCGTGCTCTGGCCGCCGAAACCATCAACTCGGCCGGGGGCTGCGACTTTGAACCGAAGGTGCAGTGCGCCAAGCAGAAGGGGGAGATCGTCGGGAAGGAGGCAGCATTCCTGACTGATTGCTGGGTGTTCGGCCGATTGCACAAGGGGTTGGAAGCCGCTCAGTGGCGTGCGCTGGTGGCGAAGTTCTCCACGCACACCGACCGCAAGCATGCAGCCATCGCTGAGCTGACGTGCGCCATCCGCTCACCAGCGCCTGAGCGCTTCCGTCACTGCGCCGTCGTTACCTGGGCATTGCCGAAGCTGCCCGGCGTGGAGGGGAAGCGATCGACGAATGTGCTGCCGGCCGGCTGGTACGAGATGGATAATTGGACCGATGAGCCGCATCCGATCAAGACCCAAGAGCGGTGGCGGAGGGACATCCGCAAGAGTTTGGAGTCAGCTGTAGACGAGGCTTTACAGGCCGCTCAAGAAATTCTAGATCATGAGGGGTTAATTGGCATGGAAGCTGCTTGACAATCACTGAGCCAGTGAGCCACTATGGCGTCATCCTGTCGTACTTGCGCATGTAGGTGATGACAGAAAGAAGCCCCGCCATTGAGCGGGGCTTTTTGTTTGCGCTACGTGAATCAGCGTACATGCCGCATTGGCGTACTCGCAGCAAAGGCAGCTTCATGCGTAATCTGAAGCCGCAGCCCAAAGCAGGCCAAAGCTTCTTCAAGGCTTTCAAGCTTTGAGGTGTGCTCAAAGTCGACCAGGCGCGCGGCCGCCGTCGGCGAGATCTTCAGCATGGCTGCCAAGTCGGCTTTCGTCTTGCCGGTGTGGATGAGTTGATTCCAGAGAATCGCCTTCGCCACTGTCACGCCAGACAGCCGGACGTAGTGATCCCCAGCACCTGATGCATGAGGGATCTCTCGTCGCTGATCCACATAGATCGAAAGCGCCAAGGTGATCCCATCGACTGCATTCTTCAGCAGCTCCTCGAGGGTATCACCGACGCTGTGTGCTTCCGGAATGTCCGGGCATGTCGACCAGAAGTGGTCATGCTCCTCATGGGCAATGATTTTGTATGAGTACATATGGTTCCTCTCGTTAGGGGAGCTGATGTTTTCGCATTCCGGGGTAGAGCCTCAGTCCTTGAGGCCCAGTTGTTTGATTATGTCCTTCCTGAGTCCTTCGCCTATCTCCTTGGCGCCGTGGCTTGGGAAGATCGTCTGTCGGTCCTTGTATCGAATCTTGAAGTGACTGCCGTTTGCTGACTTCGAGAATTCGACCCCTTGGGCCTCCAGCCATCGCCGGAATTCGTTGTATTTCATCAGCTCTCCTCTGTTGTGTTGATGGGTTCATTGTATCTACATAAATGTTCACTGTAAACACTTATGTTTAGTTTGATCGGTTTGTTTTTTCTTCCCCCACCACATGCAACTGAGAGGTCGAGCGCATGGAATTCATTCATCGCCTGCTCGACAAGACCGAATGGATCGTTGCTGGATTCCTCGGCGCCATTGTCGCGAGCTGGTGGCACAAGGACGATTTGACGGACTGGAAGGCGTGGGTGGTCTTCTTGATCACTGGTGTTGCATGCGCCCTGTACCTGACCGGGATTGTCAGCACCTACCTTGGCATCACGGACCCCAGCAATGTGGCCGGTGTCGGCTTTCTCTTGGGAGCCTTCGGCGGGTCGCTCATGACCGCCATTAACCGCGCCATCAAGGCCGCCGACCTCTGGGCGCTTATTCGCTCGAAGTTCGGAGGGGGTTAACCCATGAATCTTCAAACATTGAGCACCCTGTTCATCGGCGTTATCAGCTTATGGGCCATGTGGTGCATGTTGAGCGCGCGAGTCCATGACGGAATTGTCGGCAAGGTCATCTACGCCGCGATCATGGTGTCTGGCTTCGCGATCGTCACGCGGGCGGAGACGGTGTTCGTGACGCCATCCACAGCAGGCGTCACTTTCCATGGAGCTCTCGCATTGGCTGGACTTCGTCACTGGTTCGTCGCCAATCACTGGCCGCGCGTCAAAGGCTGGCTCTGCCGATACCTGCACTGCGAGCAATGCCTGAACAACCCCAACAAGGCGGACAAGACATGAACCTGATTCCCCAATGGCAACAGCTCTGGAAGATGTACAGCGTTCAGTTGGCCGGCCTGCTGGCTCTGCTCAATGCGGCCGCCTACTTCTGGCCAGGGCTCCAGGCGCTGGTGAGCCCTGAACTCTTCGCCGCCGTGAATGGCTTCCTTGCTGCCGCAATCGCTGTTGTACGTGCGATCCCGCAGGCGAACCTGACACCAGTCGCTGAGACGCCAACCGTTTAAACCAAAGGGCGCCTGGCTTCGTGCGGGCGCCACTCTCCACCCGCAATAGATTGCGCGAATAGGCCGAAAACGCTCGGAATATTGGCAATTGGTTGCAGATCATCCGGTGATGCCATGGCCAAGATCACATTGAAGGCCTACTACCCCTGGTGGTTCAGGCTCTACGTTGTGGCCGTGCACACCTTTGCCTATCTCGCCGGCCTTGAAGCTGATGAGGAAGTGCTCCACAAGCACGCCCGGGCAGCCAAGCGTTACCGCGAGATAGTCCCGACTGATGAGATGCAGCCATGAGCGAGCCATGTGGTGATCATGTGCACTATGTCGGTGATGGTCGCGGGCGCCGGCTCGTCATCCTCGACGGATCGGAATTGAGCCACGTCATCTGGTGCGACACCTTGGCCGGCGTTGCGGTGGTGGCTGATCAACCATTGCATTCTTCTGATGGCGAGACAGTCGATATCCATCCTGTATGGGGTGAGATCAAAGTGTTCCGAATGGGCGAGGGCCAGATCATATGACCACGATCGCCTACAAGGACGGCATCATCGCCTATGACGGCCGCATCACTCGTGGCAACCAGATCACCTATGACGACTTCGACAAGTGCCTGGAGCGCGACGGCGTCAGGTTCGTCTGTTCAGGCGGTACCGCAGACTTCGAAAAGCTCATCAGTGCCTACTTCGGTAATGAGGTTGCCGACTGCGGTGCGGTTGCGCTGATCATAGCCGATGGGGCTGTTTGGCATTCCGCCGTGGATGAGAACACAGGCTTCTGGAAGTCGGCCTTGATTCAAGATCAGCCTTACGCTCTCGGAAGCGGATCGGAACACGCGCTGACCGCTATGGACATGGGTGCAACAGCTTATCAGGCTGTCGAGATGGCCATGAAGCGAGACAATTGCACTGGCGGCAAGATCAGAACACTCACCGTGAAGGCGGAGTAGGTGTGCCGCAGGTGTGTACGGCACGGATGGATCAGTCTCGGTACTCTTCAACTTTCTGAGGCATAGCAGGGAACCACAGCCATTCGCCTTCTTGCATTGGGGTGTTGAAGTTACGCTTCACTTCGAACACTGCGTCGGTGCCTTGGCTTCCTGTCACCGAGATGACGTCAACCGATTGCCACCCTTTGAAGGCATCGACTTGCAGGCCTAGCCATCCAGCACGCTGCACGATACCGCCCGTATTATCTGCGCCTGTGTATAGAGAGCGCTCACCGGGGTTGAAGTGAAACGGTACTGCGGCAAGCCGTACTTGGTCTTCGGCCCCTGGGTTGACTTCAATGTCCGCTATTTCAAAATCCATGCGCGATCTCCGTACGTTAAGTTGGCCCTCACCAATACCGACAACCAGCCATCAATTCAAGTGCCAGGTGATTCGTGAACAGACCGATGCCGCCTGCCTCGATCCTGGGGCTGTCAGGACTATCCGACTTCGGTATCCGCCTCACTCCAGCGCCTGAAGTGTGGGAGTGGCTGAGCTCCGAGATATTGGCCGACACCGGAAGCATCCATAACGAAGACCATGCTCACCTTATCGATGCTGATGTCAGGTTCATGTGGGCGTCGTCACACTTCGAGAAGCAGGGAAGGACAGTGCTCGGCCAGACCGAACAGGTAGCGTTCCGCGCTGGTGGATGGCAGAAAGCCCGGATGGAGCAGCAGATGTTTGATTGGTTCGGCGATGTGCCGGCTTTCATCATCACTCTCGCTGCCGACTACTGTGACACCTGCAGCGATACCGACTTCTGCGCGCTGGTTGAGCACGAGCTCTACCACATCGCCCAGGCGACCGATAAGTATGGTCAGCCAGCCTTCACCGAGGAAGGCAGTCCCAAGCTGAAGATGCGCGGCCACGACGTGGAAGAGTTCGTCGGAGTGGTCCGCCGTTACGGTGCGAGCGCTGACGTTCAGGCTCTGGTAGATGCAGCAAACAGACCTGCTGAGGTAGGGACATTGAACATTTCGAGGGCCTGCGGAACCTGTCTGCTCAAGTCGGCCTGAATCCCATGACAGGTTTTGACGGATGACAACCATATGGCAGTACTACGAAGCGAGGTCAAAGCCTTCATCGTGCAGGCTCTTGCCTGCTTTGATACGCCATCTCAGGTGGTCGAATCGGTCAAGAAGGAATTCGGGATTGAGTTGAGCCGCCAGCAGTGCGAGTCCCATGACCCAACGAAGTACGCTGGGCAGGGGCTTGGCGCCAAGTGGGTCGAACTCTTCCATGCGGCTCGCAAGCGCTTTCGTGAAGAGACTGTTGATATCCCCATTGCCAACCGTGCGTATCGACTCCGGGCGCTGGGTCGCATGGCCGAGAAGGCCGAGAACATGAAGAACATGGCGTTGACTGCCCAGTTGCTGGAGCAGGCCGCCAAGGAAGTCGGTGACATTTACGTCAATCGCCACCGCAAAGACGAACCCGACGACGAGCCCGCCGTTCCGACGAGTATTGAAGTGCGCGTAGTGGACGCGAGGAAGCCAAATGCCGAGCCTTAATGTTCCGCAGGCTCAGTTCCTCACGCTGCCGCACAAGTTCCGCGCATTCGTTGCCGGGTTCGGCTCGGGAAAGACCTGGGTGGGCTGCTCGGCGTTGAGCAAGCATTTCATGGAGTGGCCGGGCGTCAACGCTGGCTACTTCGCTCCGACTTACCCGCAGATCCGCGACATCTTCTATCCGACAATGGATGAGGTGGCGTATGACTGGGGGCTGAAGACCAAGATCAACCAGGCGAACCATGAGGTTCACATCTACAGCGGCCGGCAGTATCGCGGCACAGTGATTTGCCGATCGATGGAGAAGCCGCAAACCATCGTCGGCTTCAAGGTCGGTCACGCGCTGGTCGATGAGTTGGACGTCCTGACGTCGATCAAGGCTCAGCAGGCTTGGCGCAAAATCATTGCCCGGATGCGCTACAACCTTCCCGGGCTGAAGAACGGCGTCGATGTAACCACTACCCCGGAAGGCTTCAAGTTCGTCTTCCAGCAGTTCGTGAAGCAACTGCGCGATAAGCCAGCGCTGAATGATATGTACGGGCTGGTGCAGGCCAGCACGTTCGACAATGAATTGAACCTGCCCGACGACTACATCCCATCGCTGATGGAGTCGTACCCGGATCAGTTGATCCTTGCCTATCTCAATGGCCAGTTCGTCAACCTGACCTCTGGATCGATCTATCACACCTATGATCGCAAGCTGAATCAGTGCTTCGACACTGTGCAGCCGGGTGAGCCGCTGTTCATTGGCATGGACTTCAACGTCGGCAAGATGGCCGCGATCACCCACGTCAAGCGCGACAACGGCATGCCCCGCGCGGTGGATGAGCTGGTTGAAGGGTACGACACGCCGGACATGATCAAACGGATCAAGGAACGCTACTGGCGCTATAACGGCAACGACTTCGAAAAGACCTGCGAAATCCGGATCTATCCGGACGCCTCAGGAGACTCGCGAAAGTCGGTCAACGCCAGCGTTACCGATATCGCCATGCTGAAGCAGGCCGGTTTCGCAGTGATCGCGCCGGCGGCGAACCCGCCGGTGAAGGATCGGATCAACGCCATGAACGCCATGTTCTGCAACGCGGCCGGCGAGCGGCGCTACCTGGTCAACCCGTTTACTTGCCCGACCTATGCGGACGGCCTGGAGCAACAGATCTGGGCGCCCAACGGCGAGCCGGACAAGAGCCAAGGCAATGACCACGCCAACGACGCAGGCGGGTACTTCATCCACAAAGAATTCCCGATCATCAAACGCATCGCGAAAAGCGAACCTCTGAGAATGTGAATATGAGTGATGACCCAAGCAAGACGCTGCCGGCAGTGGAAGCCATGCGTGAGGATTGGGCCATCGTCGATCCTCTGATGGTCGGCACCAAAGCGATGCGCAAGGAGGGTGAGGCGCTGCTCCCAAAGTGGCCACAAGAGGAGAGTAAGGCCTATCAAGATCGGCTGAAGCTTTCAACTCTGTTCCCTGCGTACAGCGAGACGGTAAAGAACAACACTGGTCGGGTATTCGCAGAGCCGATTGTGCTGGGTAAAGACGTTCCGGCCCCGATTCAGGAGCTCACCGAAGACTTCGACCGTCAGGGCAATAATCTGCAGGTCTGGGCGAAGTCGTACTTCAGTCAAGCTCTGTCACACGGCTTGTGTCATGCGCTTGCCGAATACCCGAACATCAAGCCTAAAGGCGACACTGGGCAGTTAGTAACGCTCGCTGATGCACAAGCGATCAAAGCTAGGCCTTACGCAATCATGATTCGGCCGCAGCAAGTCATCAGCTGGCGAGCAACCAACGAAGGTGGCGAGCACATCCTTACCCAGTTTCGCTACATCGAATCGGTTGAGGAAGACGATGGGCCATTTGGCGTCAAATGCATCGAGCAGATCCGAGTGCTGGTACCAGGTGGTTGGTCGACCTACCGCGAGCAGACTGATGCCAAAGGCGTGAAAACCTGGGTGATGCACGACGAAGGTAAAACTTCGCTCGGCCACATCCCGCTGAGTACGCTCTATACCGACCGCACTGGCTATATGACGGCTAAGCCGCCGCTGTTGGAGCTCGCGCACCTCAACGTCAAACATTGGCAGTCCCAAAGCGATCAGGACAACATCCTGCATATTGCTCGGGTGCCTATGCTCGCGGTGATAGGCCTCGAAGAGACGGATACCATCGTCGTTGGCGCTGGATCGGCCACCAGGTTGCCGCTCAACTGCGACATGAAGTGGGTCGAACACACTGGCAAGTCAATCGATGCCGGTAGGACCTCCTTGCAAGATCTTGAGGACCAAATGCGCGTCGCCGGAGCCAAATTGCTCCAGCGGGAAAAGCAAGCAGTCAAAACAGCAACGCAGGCTGAAGACGAAGCCGCTCAAGAATTGAGCCCTCTGCAAACCATGGCAGGCAATCTTGAGGACTCGCTTGATCAACTCCTGCAGTTCTTCGCAGAGCTGTCCGGCGTAAGTGAAGGTGGTCACGTTGAGGTCAACGGCAACTTCGATATCGACTTCGCACCTGAAACGACTTTGCCGCTGCTGCTCAACATGGCAACGGCTGGCAAGCTCTCCGACGAAACTCTATTCGCCGAAATGCAGCGCCGAAATGTCGTGTCTGGCGACAGGAAGTGGGAGGAGGAGAAATCCAAGATAGCAGCGCAGCCGAAGCCGGTAGCCGAAACTCCGGTCACACGATGATTCATACAGGCCTCGTCAATGACGGGGCTTTTTTATTGCCGCTAGGCGGCCAACGAACCCAAGGGGTTAGCAGATGTTCATTTTCGGCAGGTGGTATCCGCTGATGGCGGAAGAGGGTGGCAGTGAAGGTGGAACCGGTGGAGGTGGCGGCGGGTCAGGCCCGGAAATCACTCCAGAGCTTCAGGCAATCATCGATGCTCGAGTTGGTGAGGCCGTAACAGGCCTGAAGACCAAAAATTCCGAGCTGCTGGGTAAGTTCAAAGAGACGAGCGACAAGCTCAAAAGCTTTGATGGCATAGACCCTGAAGCAGTGCGCGGCATGATCGCGAAGTTCGCGAATGACGAAGAAGCACAGCTGATTGCGAAAGGAGACATCGAAACCGTCCTCAACAAGCGTGCCGAACGTATGAAGTCAGGCTTCGACAAGGAACTGACGACTGCCAAGGAAGAAGCCCAGCGTCATGCATCGCGTACCGAAAAGTTCGCTTCGCGCGTGCTCAAAGGTGAGGTGATCGGCGCCGCATCGGCCGCAGGCGTGCACAAGTACGCCATGGAAGACGCGATGCTGGCAGCAGCCCGAGACTTCGAACTGGACGATGAAGGCAACCCTATTGCTCGAGAGGGCAAATACGGGAAGGACGGCAAACCACTAACGCTTGCCGAATGGTTCAACGACATGAAGGACTCCCGTCCTCACTGGTTCCCTGCTACCGGAAACGGCGGCGGCGCGGGCCACGGTGGCGGTAGTGGCTCGAAAGTGATGACACAGGCTGACTTCGATGCTCTTCCCGCTAAGCAGCGGGCTGTAGCGATGGATAGCGGCGTCATCATCAAGGGCTGATTAACACAACCAAATCCCAGGCCCGCCATGTGCGGGTTTTTTATTGCCATAAGGAAACCGCCACATGGCCAACATCTTTACCGCTCTCCAGCCGGTTCTCTACAGTGCCGCCCAGGAAGTGTCCAACGAACCGTTCGGCGTTATCGCCGCAATCACCTCCGACTTCGATGACAAGGGTGTTGCCGTCGGCGACGCTGTCAAAGTCCCGGTTGCGCCGATCCGCGCCGTCAAATCCTTCACCCCGTCGATGGCTATGCCGACTGGCGATGATGCCACCGCCGATGGCGTGTCCGTCACTATCACCAATACCGACTATGTCGACTGGAACCTCACCGGCGAGCAGATCAAAAGCTTGGAAAATGCCGGCTCCGATAAGGAGTGGGTACGCCAGATGATTGCCCAAGGCATGCGTGCTCTGCGGAACAAGGCCGAAGTCGCTGCCTGTACCGCGATTAAAGTAGGTGCTACCAGAGCCGTCGGTACCGCGGGCACCAACCCATTCGCGACGGACATCAACATCATCCCTGATGTGCGCAAGGTACTTTTCGACAACGGCGCGCCGATGGCTGACCTGCAGCTCTGCATCGACTCAACCGCTGGCACCTCGGCACGCAAGCTCGGCATCATCCAGCAGGCCTACCAAGCAGGTAACGACCAAGAGCGTCGCTCCGGCGATCTTCTGCGTCAGTTCGGCTTCTCGATTCGCGAGTCCGCCGGCATCAGCGCGCATACCAAGGGTACTGGCACCGGATACGTCACTTCTGGATCGACCGGCATCGACGTTCCAAGCGTTGCGCTGGTAACCGGTTCCGGGACTGTGTTGGCTGGTGACGTCGTAACCTTCGCGGCTGACACGGTCAACAAGTACGTCGTGAACAACGGTGTTGCTGCTCCGGGCACCATCACTCTGGGCCGCCCTGGCGCTCAGATCGTGATCCCGACTGCCAACGCATTGACCGTAGGCAACAACTACGTGCCGAACCTCGCGTTCGAGCGCTCGGCTGTTGTGGGTGTGATGCGCGCGCCGATCATTCCGGCGAACCCGATCATTACCCAGACAATGATCAGCGACAAATTCGGCATGACTTATCTCCTGCTGCAAATCGCTGGTTACGGCATGACCACTTGGCAGCTGCACATCGCCTACGGCTTCAAAGTCGTTCAAGGCGAGCACGTCGCCGTCGTCATGGGCTAACTGTCTGTCACGGAGAGGGGCTTCGGCCCCTGTCTGCTCAAGAGGAAATGAATCATGGCTGGTTTGACCAAAGAGCAAAAAGCCGAAAGGGCTCAGCAGGAAGCCCTGTTCGCCAAAGCTGTTGAGCTGAGCGGCTTGAAGGCTGAAGAATTCAAGGCGCTGTCTGCTGAAGAGCAGGACGCCTTTACCGTAAAAGCAAAAGAATTTCTCCATGCACTGGAACTTGCCATTCAGGACAGTTCCGAGGACGAAGTGGATAACTCGCACCTGGTTAAGGTCACCAAGGATGGTGAAACGCTCGAAGTTCACCCGGCGTGCTTGGCGGATCACAAGCGTATCGGATGGAAAGAGCTGTAAACCATATCCCCTACAACATTGACTGGAGAGCTGAAAATGCTGACCGACTTGCAGCTCTCTGATGTGAGGCGCTTCGCTGGATATCCGATGCGTGGTGACGTACCGCTGAGCAGCGACAACGATTTGGCGTGGGGGCAGGTTGCTCCTATCACCTGGCAGGCGCTGAATCATCGACTTGCTACGCTGCGCCCAGAGGAAGAAACACGAGTCGTGACGTTTCTGACCACACTGGCAGGACTCGAAACAGACGTGCTCTCGTCCACCGAGAATCTTGATACCGACCAGGCCGCCGTCTGGGTGCACAACAAAAACGAAGTTGCTGACCGGATGAAGTTGTACCGGCTGTGGCGGCGCGAGCTTTGCGCATTCATCGGTGTTGAGCCAGGTCCTTCACTCGGTACAGGCGGAATCAGCCTGATAAGGGGCTGACATGGACGGTGCAAAGCTTCAGGCCAAGATCTACATCGGCTACGGCAAGGCCGCCAAGCGAATCGGTTTCGACTACCAGCAATTTCGCGCTACCAGCGCCAGTAACCCGCTGTCGTCAACCGCTTTGCAGACGCTGCCCGTGTCGTTCACCACGAACTTCAAGTACTCGGCGCCCAATAAATATGGGAAAGCTGACTGGCTGGGCCTGTTCGATGCCCGTGAGTTTGCCGTCGGAGACTTTCTCGTCGGCCGGCAGGGCACGTTCTTCATCGCCGCGATGCAGGACACGCTGCCAATCCTCTGTGTGCAGACCAATCGCACGGTGGACGTGCTGCGAGTCGGTCAAGATGCAGGCGTTGGCCTTGGCACTTGGGCCGGCGACAAGCCCACGACTGAAGCGGTGCTGATGGAGGGCTGGCCAGCCAGCATCTTGCAGGGCACGAAGGGCGAGACGAACGAGACGAAGCTGCCTCTGGACGTCAAAACCCCGTGGTGGGCGATCCTCATGCCGGTCTGGCCGGGTGTGGTGTTCCGCACCAGCGACATCATCCGCGACGACTTGGGCCGTAAATACATGATTTCGAGCGCTGAATTGACCGACATGGGCTGGCGCATCACCGCAATGCAAGCGCAGGTGTGACGATGGCCAGCCTTACCGACGTAATGAAGCAGGTGGCCTCACAGGTCGCCGCGATCATGTACCCGAATGGGACTGGTCAGCCAAGCGCCTCGGGCATTCCGGTGCGTATTTACCCTGGCTGGCCGGTGCCGGGCGAGCTTGAAACGGATCTGGCGGCAGGGAAGGCGCACATCAGCATCTTCCCGGCCGGCAAGGACCGGAAGACCACCCGATATCTGGGCGGTTCTTGGGTACCGCTCACCGTCCCGTCGCACACCGTTGTGATGACGGTTGTCGGCGCGGTGGTGACGCTCTCCGGCACGATCAGCAAGCAAAACCTGCTGATCAATCTGAATGGTGTCAGTTACGTCTACGCCATGCAGGTCACGGATACGCTCACGACCGCAGCTGCGGGGCTTGCTTCGCTGATTCCGGGTGCCAGTAGCGCTGGGCCGGTCATCACCCTGACAGGGGCTCATGCTGTGTTTGCGCGTGTCGGTGGTTTCGGCACAGCGATCAAGGAAACGAAGCGCCAGGAGCAGCCGGTGCAGATCACGATTTGGGCGCAGACGCCCGAAGCGCGTGATGCGGTGGCCAGTCCCATCGACTCGGTCCTTTCCGATAGCAACAACATCTCCTTCACCGATGGTTCCTTCGGGATCATCACATCCTCCGGATCACTGATGACCGACCAGTTGCAGAAGGCGGACCTGTACCGGATGGACCTGTTTTATCTGATCGATTACGCCACCACGCAGACCCAACAGCAAACCGAAGTCATCGCTCCGGTGCTGAACATCGTCAACGCCCAGTCCGGGCTTCCTGTAATCACTGTGAACCCTTGAGGCCCGACATGGACTCCGAAAAAAATCCGGCAAAGGCCAAAGCCTCGCCATACAAGCTGACCGTCAAGTTCGCCTTTGCTGACTATCAAGTCGGCCAGGAGATCACTGACCCCGATGAAGTCGCCGCCATCTTGGCGGGCGAGTGCGCGGGCAACGTCCTGAAAGTCGCCAACGCCTAACAGGCGAAACCCACTCACAAGAAACCGCCCATCGAGGCGGTTTTTTCATTAGGAGGACGCCATGCCCATTTACCCGGCAGGCAGCTTGAATACGGCGGCTCTTCAGGCCCCGGATCTCTACATCCAGATCGTTCCACCGAAAACCCGCTACATCAACGGCGTGGCGACCGACATTCTCGGCATTGTCGGCGTGGCTGATTGGGGTCCGGTCGGCGCCTCGACGCTTATCGGCTCGCCTGGCGATGCGTCGCAGAAGTTCGGCACGCAGGCTGTGCGCAAGTACGACCTGTGCACTGCGATTGCGGTGTCGATTCAGGGCGGCGCCTCGAACATTCGCGCAGTGCGAGTAACTGACGGCACCGATACTGCGGCGACCGGCCAGTTGAAGGATACCGCTGCCGCCACCGGCGCGACCCTGACGGCGTTCTACACCGGTACGCTCGGCAACTCGCTCAGCGCGACCCTGTCCGCAGGATCTGCCGCCGCAAGCTGGAAGCTGGTCATCACGCTGCCAGGTGTTGCGCCTGAAGTCTTCGACAACATCACCGGCTCCGCCGGCGCGTTGTGGGCGAACATCGTCAGCGCTGTGAACAACGGCCAATCCGGCATTCGCGGCCCGTCGCAGTTGGTGATTGCTTCCGTGGGTGCGAGCATTCTTGCTCCAGCGACCACGCAGACCATCGCGTTCACCACCGGTACTTCCGGCAACACGACCATCACCGATGCTGTGCTGATCGGCGTGGACGGCGTGACCGGCGCAACCCGCAAGGGCATGTACGCCTTGCGTGGCAGTGGCGCCCAAGTCGCGAACCTGGTCGACGTCACCGACGGCACGCAGTGGCCAACCATGCTGACCTACGGTCTGTCCGAAGGCTGCTACATGGTCACGCAGGGTGCGGCGGGTGCTTCCTACGTCACCGTCAGCACTGCACTGACCACTGCCGGCTGCGACAGCTACGCACTGAAGGTCATGGTTGGCGACTGGGTGTACTGGCAGGATCAGGTCAACGGCCAGCAGCGCATGATTGCTCCGGCAACCTTCGCGGCGGCCAAGATCGCCGCGTTGTCGCCGAACCAGAGCCCGCTGAACAAGCCGATCACCAACGCGGTGTCGACTCAGCGCAACCTGTCGCAACAGCCGTACAGCATCGCCGAAATTGGCGCGATCAACACCGCGCGCCTTGACGTCATCACCAACCCTTGCCCGGGCGGCAGCTACTTCGGACATCGCTCCGGCTTGAACGTGTCCAGCAACTCCGCGGTGAACGGCGACAACTACACCCGGATGACCAACTTCATCTCGCTGACCATCGCGGCATCATTCGGCGGTGTGATCGGGCAGTTGCAGACGCCAGATGTCCGCCGCACCACCAAGTCGACCATGGAAAGCTTCCTGCAGACCCTGGTCGACCAAGGGATGATCGGCGACGTCAACGGCGGCCCGGCGTTCTCGGTCCAGATCGACAAGGCGAACAACCCAGATTCGCGCGTCGCCCTGGGCTACATGCAAGCCGACGTGCAGGTCAAATACCTGTCCGTGATCCGCTACTTCCTTGTGAACCTCGAGGCCGGCCAGTCCGTCTCGATCGTTGCATCCGCCACCCCGCGCACCTAAGCGCTGAAACCACTTCCCAGCCCGGCCTAGCGCCGGGTTTTTCATTTGGAGAATGCCATGCCCGGTCAAGGCGGATACAACACGGGGAAGGATGTCTCGATCGACATCAACACCCCGACGGGGCCAATCCGGCTCAGCAAGCTGATGAACTTCGACTCCAAGCCGAAGGTGACGAACCAAGACATCACCCCGCTCAACGGCCTGACCGATGAGCTGATGATTCCCAAAGGTTGGACCGGCACGTTCGAAGCAGAGCGCGTCGACTCTACTCTCGATGATTGGTGGGCGCAGTTCGAAAGCGACTACTACAACGGCGTCAACCAGGCCCCCGCGACCATCACCGAAACGATTCAGGAAATCGGCGGCGGCAGCACTACCTGGCGCTACACCAACGTGATTCTGAAGCTTGAAGGCGCAGGTAAGAAGGAAGGCGACAAGACGATTCGTCAGTCGATGTCCTTCACCGCTCGCCGCCGCATCAAGGTTTGACCCTGTTCGCATGGCAGCCCGGCAGGGCGCGGGACTCGTCACCCCGCACGCCATGCACCTTTTGACGACTCGCTGACCAGAGGATGTACCCATGGCTAAAGTAACCGTTCACGAAGCAGCGGCGCCTGTTCATGTCGACCAGAAACCGCGCTTCGAAACAATCCAGGATTCGAAAGGCCGCACCATCCAGTTGCGCAAGCTCGGCCCGCTCGAGCAGGGCCGCGTGGTGATGGCTGTCGGCGGCGAGACTGCCGGCAACCAAACATACATGTCGGGTTTCGCGCTACCGGCCGCCATGGTCGTCTATATCGACGACACTCCATATGGCCTGCCGCAAACGCTGACGCAGATCGAGGGCGTCCTGAAAGAGCTGGGTGAAGAGGGTATGGAGGCCATCAACGGCCATTTCATCAATAAGTACGAAGCCGCCAAGGCTGAAGCTGACGCCAAAGCACTTCAGGAAGGCCTCGGCGCCGAGCAGGCCGCAGCAAAAAACTAGCAACGAACCCCGAGTTTCGCCGCGATTGCTGGCTGGTGAAAAACGGGGTTCCGTTCGATAGGTTGTTCGACTGCGGACCATTGACCGATTACGAGCGGTTCGCCTTTTCCATCCTGTTCTCTGAATTCGAGGGCTCGGGGATATGGAACTGGTCCAGCATGCAATTCGAGAAGGGGGACTGACCATGGAATTCAGCAGTTTGGGTAGCCTCGCGCTGCACCTGGTCAGTCAGGAAGTAACGTTGCTGGCCAGCCTCCACGAGGGGCTTGAGAAGTGTGCGGAGAAGGTCGAGACGACTGCCAAGGACGAAATCGGGCACTACCAATTAGGTATTGGTCCGTTTCCCGCCTGGGCTGATCTTGCCGACTCCACCGAGGAACAGAAAGCGAAGATGGGCTATCCATCCGACGCGCCATTGCTTGCCAGTGGGGCGATGCAGAACAGCATCACCCACACCACGCATGTGCTGGAGACGGTGATCGGCTCAACGGACGAGAAGATGGTCTATCACGAATTTGGAACGCCGAAGATGCCGGCGCGCCCGGTGATGGGACCGGCAGTGCTTCGCAACAAGGAGTACATCCGGCGGGTTTTGGGGCTGGCGACCGTTACCGGCCTGATTGGAGGCTCTGCAATTCATGCCTCGCTGGGCTACGACTCTACTCCGTGACCCACATTGAGCCTTTGTCGGTCTTGACCTGCGTATACAGGCCATCTCGCTTCAACACGCGGAACTTGCCTGTCAGCGGCTTGCACATGAAGGTCGAAAGATTGACCAGTGACTCACGCATCTCAGCCCGTTGAGCAACGTAGTGCGGGTTGTCTGACACGATGTTCTGCATCAGCACCTGCCGGGACTGCTGAGTACCCTGGTCTTCGCAACCGTATTCTCCATCGAGCTTCAAATCGTCAGCCACTACCGAGCTTGAAGGCGCGGCGGCTTTTTCATGCAATCACCGAACGAAGAGCGCATACAGCGTGAACAGGATCGCGCACAGAGCTCCGCCGGCAAAGACGAGACCCAAGCTGCAAAGTGTGAATAGCAGCAGGCCATTCTGCACGCCAAGAGCTGCGGGTTTTTTCGTGCCTACTTCCTCGATCCGGTTGCCTCGCCATTCGTACGTTCGATACCCATTTGCCATGTGATTCACCCACAGAATAGGAATGTTGATTATGGCATTTGAGGCGTACTCGGTTGCCGTCAAGCTTTCGCTCATCAACCACGTCAGCGCCGGCATGCTGATGATCAGCAAGAGCCTGGCCACCACGGGCCAGGATGTCGACAAGCTCAATGCTAAGCTGGCGTCTATCGGCAAGCAAGGCGCTATTGGGGGCCTCATGGTCGCCGGAGGCCTTGGCATCGCTGCGATGTTCAAGACGCCGCTCGACGAAGCCAAGAAGTTTCAGAACGAGGTAGAGCGCTTCCGCTCCCTCGGGCTCGGCGACAAGGTCACCGATGACGCTGTGAAATTCGCCAGCGGCATGAACACTTACGGCACCAGCATTCGCGAGAACCTCGGCCTGTTGCGTGATGCACAAACCGTTTTCGGCGATTTCCACGAAGCGCAGATGGTCGTACCGCTTCTGTCCAAAATGAAATTTGCCAACGCCGCGCTCTATGGCGACGAAGGCGGCGCGATGAAAGATCGCGCATTCATGGACATGCTTAAAGTCATCGAAATGCGCGGCGGCCTGAAGAGCGAAGAGGCGTTCAATAAGCAAGCGAACATGATCCAGCAGGTGCAAACAGCAACCGGTGGACGCGTTGGTGCGAATGAATACCTGAACTTCATCAAGACCGGCGGCGTGGCTGCCAAGGGTATGGCTGACGACAAGTTCTACTACAACATGGAACCGCTGATCCAGGAGATGGGCGGCTTCCGAGTGGGTACGGGCCTCATGTCCGGGTATCAGAACCTCGTCCAGGGTCGAACCACGGCCCGCGCCGCGAACGAGCTCATGCGCATCGGCATGCTTGATCCCAAGAAGGTCGACTACGACAAGGTCGGCAATATCAAGCAGATCAAGCCGGGCGCCGTGTCGGGCAGCGATCTGATGGTCGCAGATCCATTCAAATGGATGCAGACCGTAATGCTGCCGGCGTTCGCCAGTAAAGGAATAACCTCACAACAGGCAATCCTTAACGAAATTGGCGCGATTTTCACAAATCGAACGGCGTCCAACCTCTATTCGACGATGTTCCTCCAGCAGGCCAACATCGAGAAAAACATGAAACTGAACGCCGGTGCCGCCGGTATCAACGAGTTGGAGAAGAACGCCAAGAACACGCTCTCCGGTAAGCAGCTGGAGTTCGGCGCGAAGTGGCGTGACTTGATGTTGAATCTGGGCGCTGTTGTGCTCCCGCTGGCCATCAAGGCCCTCGATAAGCTGAACCCGGCACTGAAAGACCTCGCTCTATGGATGAATGACAACCAGGGCAAAGTGAAAGGGTTTGTCTACGCGCTCATGGGACTGTCGGCGTTCCTCATCACCGGTGGTTTGATCAACATGCTCATCGCCGCCGGGCGCGGGTTCTTCCTGCTCGGTCAAGCGATGATGTTGTTCAGCTCTAAAGCCCTCGCACCGCTGGTTCCATGGCTCGCAAGGATGGGGACGTACATCGTCATGTTTTTCGTGAGCCTTGGTCGTGCGCTGCTGATGAATCCGATCGGACTGATCATCACTGGTATCGCCGCCGCTGCCTTCCTGCTCTGGAACAACTGGAAGGAGATCAGTGGTGCGCTGAAGCTCATGTGGAATGACATGAAAACCGGCTTCATCAAGCTGTTCAATGGCGATATTGGTGGCGCGTTCAAGTCGTTCGCTCTGGTCTTCCTGACTGGCTGGCAGACGATCTTCAACACATTGATCGCGGGTGCGAACCTGATCTTGCCGTCCTCAATGCAGATATCAAAGGCGACCTTCGCAGATGATTATCGCGGCAAGTCGTCACAACCGCAGGCATCTGCCGCGCCAGCCCCTTGGGCACTTTTGCCAAGCCTTGCGCCGAAGGATGTGCAGCCGATGGTGGCGCCTGTTCCGCCAAAACAGTCACTCACGGTGCAGCTGACACAGCCAATCCACCTGGACGGCAAGAAGATTGCTGAGTCGGTAACGACCCACCAGGCCAAAGATGCTTCCAAGCCACGGACAGGAACGCAGGGCTTCGACCCTACCCGCAGCATGCTGATGCCAGGAACCCCGAGCACAGCCTACCCAAGGTGATCAACGATGAGCTTTACGAGCTTCCTGGACAACTTCGCTCCGGGCGGGGACCCCTTTGCCACTCGTTTGATCGTCGGCGATGTTGAATTTACCGGCCTCGAAGTAC
The DNA here is from genome assembly GCF_000514395.1 of Pseudomonas sp. URMO17WK12:I12. Classification (NCBI taxonomy): domain Bacteria; kingdom Pseudomonadati; phylum Pseudomonadota; class Gammaproteobacteria; order Pseudomonadales; family Pseudomonadaceae; genus Pseudomonas; species Pseudomonas sp. URMO17WK12:I12. Next base: position 182,889 of record NZ_AZVV01000003.1, on the reverse strand, counting down.
CAGAGGCGGTGACGATCGGCGCCAAGCAACAAATGGTGGTGCACAAGTTGGTCGGCGGGAAACGGATCGTCGATGTGCTTGGCGTGGATTACAAAAACATTTCGTGGTCCGGCTGGATGACCGGCGCGACAGCAGGGGATCGAGTCAACGAGCTCGAAACACTGCGCGACGCCGGCCAGCCTCTGACGTTCAACATGGACGGGTACTACTTCAACGTCCTGATCCAAGACTTCGACGCCCGTTTCGAGCACGTCTATCGCCGGTACTACAGCATCGAGCTTGTGGTCGTCTCCAGGCTGGATGCTCCCGTCACTGAAAACGCCTTGGCGGGCACGCTGGACGCCTTGATCAACAGCGATGTGGGTGAATCGCTCGGCCTGGCGAGCATCATCAACTCCGATGCGGTGACCACCAGCATCAATACGGTCAAGGACGCCGTGTCGCAGGTGCAGGGCTTCGCGAACGCCACTATCGAGACGGTTCAGACGGTCATTCGCCCGCTTGTTGCAGCTCAGGCCGTCGTGCAGTCGGTGATCTCGCAAGTCGGAGCCTCAATCAATGACATCACCACGCTGGGCGGGCTGATTCCCGGCAACCCGGTGTCGACCGCGGCAAACAATGTCTTGCGCCAAGGTGCCGCGCTTACCCAGCTCGCGCCGCTGTACCAGATGCAGAGCGTGCTGGATCGCATGCAGAAGAACGTGCTGGCTGGGCCTCTCGCTAACGGCACATCCAGCGTCACTACAAGCAACTCCACACTGCAGAAAGTCGCCGCCGATAGCTACGGCGATCAGTCGCGCTGGACCGAGATTGCCGCAGCCAACAGTATCGTCGACCCACAACTCGACGGCATCCAGACGATAAAAATCCCAGTAGGCGAATAAATGGACCTGAACAAAGCCGAGACAGAGCAAATCGTCCGGCAGGTAGTCGGCCGCCTGCTGTTGAATGGGGTCGAAGTGCCGTTCGTGTCGTGCGAAATCGACAGCAACGCCTTCTACTCGGCAGACACGTTTTCCGTGCTGTTCGCCAGGACGAATTTGCCCCCGCCATACAACACGGTGTCTTGGTGGTCGACACAAACCACGATCGAAATTTCCATTTCAATTGGCCTTCTCGACCAGAACATCGAAGACTGGCGCGAGCTGGTCGTCGGTGCGGTGGATCGCCTCAGCTTCCGAATGAGCCAGTTCGAAGTGAACGTTGAGGGCCGGGACTACACCAGCAAATTCATCGACACGAAGACGAACGAAAAATTCGCCAACATGACCACCAGCGAGGTGGCCACGTTGCTCGCCAATCGCCGCGGGCTCACTCCGGTAGTGACGGCGACCAAGACTCAGGTCGGCGGGATTACGAAATGGGACCACGCGCACTGCACCGATGAGCGCACGGAGTGGGACTTGCTGGCGTACTTCGCTGGCCTGGACGGCTTTCAAGTCTACGTGACCGGCAACGAGCTGCACTACGAGCCGGCTCTCGACCCTGAAACCACTGATCAGTACCTGATCCGCTGGGTAGAGCCGGGGGCGCTTGCTTATCCGCAGTGCAATACGTCGGATGACCTCACGTTCGAGCGTGATCTAACGCTGGCGCGCGGGGTGACGGTGCAGGTGCTGTCCTACAAGGACGGTAAAACCTACAAGGCCACCTATCCGACCAACTCTGCGAAGGGCATTTCACCGGGGCAGGCGACAGCGAAGCGCCAGGTCTACGAGATCAAGCGTAACGGCCTCGACCAGTACGCCGCGCAACAGCTCGCGCAGAAGATCCACAAGCAAATCACCGACCACGAAATGCGCATGTACGGCTCGCTGCCGGGTGATAACTCGCTGATGCCGAACACGATCGTGCGCGTCGAGGGCACCGGCTCAGGGTTCGACCAACTCTATTACGTCGACTCGGTCCGGCGGTCACTGAGCTTTGAATCTGGCTACACCATGAGCCTGTCGGCCAAAAACCATAACCCCAACTCGATGGTGCAACCATGATCGCGAACCTTGCCAATGCCATGCGGCAGCAGCAGACAGACGATCTAACCGGGCCCCGCACCGGGACGATCACCAGTTACGACGCAGCCAACGGGGTGGTGAAGGTAGCGCTTCAGCCTGAAGGTCGGGAAACGAACTGGTTACCGCTCGACTGCCCCGGCGTTGGTAATGGTTGGGGCTTTCAGATCGGCCCGCAAATCGGCGATGAGGTCACAGTCAGTTTCGATTCGTCCGATCCCAACCTGGGCAAGGTCACAGCGAGGCACACCAACAGCCAGAATCAGCCGCTGCCGGTGCCGTCCGGTGAAATTTGGGCCGTTCACGAGTCGGGAGCGCTGCTCAAGTTCTTCAACGACGGCACGGTGACGCTGCATTCAGGCGTCGCCATCAATTACGACGCCCCGCAACACCATTTCACCGGCGGACCGGTCTCGATGGACCACAAGCTGACCGTGACCGATGAGGATGGCATCGAGGTTGTCGGTGGCGACGTCAAGGCCGACACGATCAGCCTGAAACTCCACAAAACCAGCCAGGTACAGCCTGGTACCGGAACCTCTGGAGTGCCTGTGCCATGAAGGACCTGAACCACTATCCCGGAGACGACCTTTCACTGTCCCCGACCGGAAGCTTGTCGCCGGTCGAGGGCATGGAGAGAGGCAAGCAAAGGATTCTGCGCAGATTGATCACAAACCCAGGCGATTACCTGTTCCATCCAAATTACGGCGCCGGGCTCGGCCGATATGTCGGCGCTCTGATGAACATCCCGGAAATCATCTCGCTCATTCGCGGGCAGATCCTCCTTGAGGATTGTGTCGCCAAGAAGCCGGCTCCAGTGATTTCTGTCACGCCGGGCAACGACTCCATCTCCGTCAATATCAGCTACACCGATTCGCCATTGGGCGAGCCGGTGACGCTCTCGTTTGAGGTAAATCGCTGATATGGCATCGCTCAATATCAAGGACTTCACTACCCTTGTCCGGGACCAGGTGACTGCCATACAGGGCAGGGCGGCCGGGCTTGTCGACTTCACCATTGGCTCGCTGTTGCGGGCCATCACCGAAAGCAATGCAAGTGTCCTGCAGTGGTTACAGCAGCTGATCGTGACACTGCTTGCGACCACTCGAGCCTCCACGTCATCCGGCGCAGATCTGGATAGTTGGATGGCGGATTTCGGGTTCTTCCGCCTTTCGGCCAGCTTCGCGACCGGCAGTGTCACCTATTCGCGGTTCACCCCGACAAACTCAGCGCTGATCCCGATCGGCGCCTTGGTGGGCTCCACCGACGGGTCACAGCAGTATTCTGTGACGATCGATACCACTAACGGGATGTATAACGCCACGCTCGGCGGTTATCTGATCCCGGCCGGCATCGCGACCGCGACAGTTCCTGTCATTGCCACCACAGCGGGCGCCGCTGGCAACGCTTTGATTGGCACGGTCACGGTAATCGTCGGCAGCATCAGCGGGGTGGATACGGTCACGAACTCTGCGGTCTTCACCAATGGGGTCGATCCGGAAGGGGACTCTGCGTTTCGCGCCCGGTTTGTCCTGTGGGTGCAATCGCTTTCGAAGGCGACAAAGGCTGCCATCGGGTTCGCTCTATCGTCCATGCAGCAAGGCGTTTCCTACACGCTCACCGAGAATCAGGACTACAGCGGCAACTTGCTGTATGGCTACTTTTACGCAGTCGTTGACGACGGTAGCGGCGCGCCGTCCGGTGCGTTTCTGGTGTCGGCTGGCGCGGCTATCGAATCTGTCCGTGGGTTCACCACGCGTTACGGTGTGTTTCCACCAGTACTGGTCACGGCCAACGTCGGCATGACCATTGCCACGGACCCAACAGTCACGCACAGCGTGGTGGTCGCGCAGGTGACCACCGCCATCCAGACCTACATCTCCAAGCTCGGCCTGGGGCAGATCCTGCCTTTCACACAGCTCGCCGCCATTGCCTATGGCGTCAGCCCAGCCATCACGAATGTCTCCGGTGTGCTGCTCAATGGCGGAACGGCTGATCTCGGGGCTACCAATAAACAGGTCATCCGACCCGGCACAGTTACGGTGGCTTAAATGAGTACTGGCGATCAAACGGACATGTTCGGCCGGCTGAAGAGCCTCTTGCCTCTGGGCTGGTTCGGCGACGACAACCCGGTCCGAGATGCGCTTTTGTGGGGGTACGCCCAAGCATTGTCCTGGGGCTTCACCCTCTACCTTTACGCCAAGGATCAAACGCGGATCAAGACCGCTACGGATAGCTGGTTGGATCTGATCGGGCTGGATTTCTTCGGCAACAATCTACTCAGGCTGTCGGGCCAGCTTGACGCCAGCTATCGGAACCGAATCCTGATCAACATTTTCAGGGAGAGGGCCACGCGGCATGGCATGGATCAAGTTCTCTTCGATCTGACCGGGCGTCACCCGCTGATTATTGAGCCGGCCAAACCGGACGACTGCGGCTGTCTTGGGCGCACGCTCGGGCTTGGTGTTGCCGGCCCGCTCGGCTCCACGAGTTGTCCGTACCAAGCATTCGTCACGGCCTACAGGCCAAGTGGTAACGGGGCAGCAAATTGGCCTGGCATCGCCACCAACTGGTTTGGCCTCTCACAGACAAGTGCCTTGCTGCCGGTCTCTCAGCTTTTTTCAGACGTGTCTGACGACGATATCGTTGCCGCTATTGAAGCCACGAAGATGTACGGCTCCACGGTCTGGTACCGGATCACCAACTGATTTTCACTCATTCAACTCTATGCCCGCCAAGTGCGGGCTTTTTATTGGGGATTCCATGGACAGACAGATCGTTTACCCGGGCCAAATCCTGCCGGAAACCAGCCTGCTCCAGATGGCCAAAGATGCAATGATCGGCCTTGCCAAGTTGTCGGCCACCGTTACTGGCACGAGCACCATGGCCAGCGGGTTCGCCGTAACGCCGACAGGTCCGGCATCGCTGCAGGTGGTATGTGCTCCTGGCGAAATCTATAGCCTGACCAGCATCGACGCTTTGGCCTTCTCGTCGCTTCCTGCCGACACGACTCATTCGATCATGAAGCAGGGAATCCTGCTTGATGGCGTGACGTTGAGCTGCCCCGCGCCAGGTACTTCAGGCCAATCCATCAACTATCTGGTTCAGGTGACCTATCAGGACTCGGACTCTACCCCTGTTCTGCTGCCTTATTACAACAGCGCGAACCCTGCGCTTCCGTACAGCGGTATGGGCAACAACGGATTGACGCAAAATACTGCTCGCAAAGGGATTGCGGTGGTGTCGGTGAAGGCAGGCGCATCGGCGGTGACTGGGAGCCAGGTAACTCCGGCACCTGATGTCGGCTATGTGGGCTTGTACGTTGTCACCGTGGCGTTCGGTCAGACCACCATCACCAGCGGAAGCATTGCTCAATACAGTGGCGCGCCACTGCTCCCGAGCGGATTCATCCAAGCTCTGCAAAGTGGCTCGCCAGTCAGCGCGAATGACATTGGCACCGCCAACGTTTATGCGGCCAACTTCACCCCAGCCATTACAGTCCTCACCGACAAGATGATGCTGCGCCTGAAGGCCGCCAATGCCAACACCGCAGCCAGCACCTTCACTCCAGCACCGGGTGTCATTGCCGCTGCGCCAATCGTCGGCGGCGCGCACGCCGCGCTGCAGGGTGGTGAGATTGTCCAGAACGGCGAAGTCTGGCTGCAATACAACACGTCCGTTGGTGCCGGTTCCTGGATCATCATCGCCAGCTCCGGCGGAGCGATGCAGGTTGCTCCGGCGACGAAAAGCGCCCATGCGATGCAGCTTTCGCAAATGGCAGCGATTACCGGCGGAATGAAGAACGCCAGGATGTCCATTCCTACGCCAGCGGGTGGTCCTACCTTTACCGCTGATGAGATCGTGGTAAGCACTGCTCTCGGGGGCTTGAGTTACAGGCTTTCCAACTTCAGCAAGCTCATCAACGGCGGCGCCACCGGTGCTGGTGGGATGGATGTCGGCACTGCACCTGCGAGTGGCTATGTTGCGATCTACGCGATCTACAACCCAAACGCACCGCTTTCAGGGTCCAACCCGGCTCTGCTTGGCGTAAACGCAACAGCCGCGGCTCAACCGGAGGTGTACGGCGGGGCAAACATGCCTGCAGGCTACACAGCCTCAGCTCTGGTCAGCGTGTGGCCAACGACTCCAGGAACTGCATTTGCGGCGGGCTATCAGGCTGACCGTACCATCAGCTTTGGTGGGAAAAGTGTTCTGTCAGGCGGCACGGCCGTTACGGCGACCGCCACTTCAATCGCAAGTGCTGTTCCGCGAAATGCCAAAACGTGTGCGGGCTACGCAATCAACAACGCAGCCAACGGCGTTATCCAAATCGGTGCCGACGCCAACTATTCCGGCGGTGGACTCGTGGGTGTTGGCAACGTATCGCCTGCCACAGCCCCGATCTGGGGATGGTTTGCAACACCGATTATCACGCCACAAACGATCTACTACGCGGCAACACAAGCCGCATCTCAAAACGGCGTTATCTGGCTTTCGTCGTATACGTTTTGACTGGGGGTGAGGAATGAGCGTCATACACGTGCAATTTGCAGACGATACGGAAGCGGTTGTGATGACAGTTTTCGGATGCGTCCAAGGCCCGGAGATTCCAAATCAAGGAGAAATCGAAGAGGAAGACCCGAGATACCTATCGTTCCTGGAGTCGCGGCTGCCGAGCGCCAAAGACAGTGCAGAAAGTTTGCTCCTGGAAAAGCTGCGCAATGCCGAGTTGAACATCGCGCCGCTTCGATACGCCGACGAGCTCGGTGAGTCAAACGATGACGACCAGGTGCAACTGCTGGCTTGGAAAAAATATGCCGTTGCCTTGATTCGCGTCCGCACCCAGGCAGGATTTCCACAAATAATCGAATGGCCCGTTGCACCGGCGTAATTGTGGCGAACTCACACGCGCTATGGATAAGCAGCCCCTCCTGGCTTACCATCGGCGACTTTATTTGAAATTAGTCGTCTGGTGGTGAGCGTGCTCATGGATAACCGCGTTTCCCGCGCAAGGAGAAAATTCTTGCAAATATTAGGATTGGGAGTTGGCGCAATAAGTGTGGATGCTGTGGCACGCGGCAACACCAGTCATGGCAACGCAGTACCTTCAAATCGAGTCAATATCATTGAAGAAGGTGGTATTGACGACGATGCTTCGGATAATACATCCGTCTTCATGAAGATATTTCGGAACAATCCGAATGGCTGCGTCATCGAAATGCCACGGTCTTCGCACGGTGTTTATTTCATCTCTGGCAATAACCATTTTACCGATATCGGGAAATTCGTTTTAGATCCTGGTGTTGGTGTTTCGGTCAGATTCGATGCTTGGGAATGTTTTCTTGCAGGCGATGGAGCCAGAACAACAGCTCCTCTTTCCATAAGATATGACTCGCTTAGATATACGTTCACTCTTGGGCCTGAGGCGTATAAGAGCAACGTAGAAAAGTCCTTTTTCATGAGTCCGCTGCTTGGCGAGGCTGAGATTCCTGAGTCGCTCGATGCGTCTCGTTTTTTCAACCAGACAGTCAATCTCACGAATGGTGACCTAAGTTTTTCTACACCCGTTCTCGCGTCAAAAGACCTCGTCATGTTCTCCAGCGTTCCGGCGACTGGGTTTAATTTGACGACTACGCCGGTTCGACCTGGGCATGAGATTCATGGCTGCTTTGACACAGCCACGTTCTGCGGCCTGGTTGCGGCAGCGGTTGTCACGGATGAGGGCTGGTGTATCGCCTATCAGCACACCGCGGGCGGCCCGATAGGCATAGCGACAAAGAGTGGCTCTCAACCAGTCAGCTTCTCAAAGCCGATCATCTACCCCATGCAGGAAAGGAAGGAATACTTCGCCAAGAACGCCACCGTAGGCGTCAGGGTGCATTCCGCCAAGATGTTTTCCGTGGTTTTCAACGGGCTGGAAGTGGCGCGGGTGAAAAATGCGGGTGGAAACATCACCTATGCTGGGTGGGCCGTAGGCAATCAAACCGCGGCTGGCGCGACCTCGTTGGTCGCTCCGTATCGTGTGATCGGCAAGAAGTCCATGGGTTCGAGCCCGCTGAAAATTGTTGTATGCGGGGATTCAACCACTACTGACACTGTTGCAGGTGCCTGGCCTGGTCACATGCGGAGATTCCTCACGGGGATGTCCGGCGTCCAGATCATGGAGCTCAAAAACCTCGCAGTGGCTGGTGATATTTCGTCCCAGCAAAAGGATCTGCTGCTTGCGACGGACATAGAAGGTTATAACTACTGCCTGATTCAGCTGGGCATCAATGACATTCAGATTTCGAACTACATCACTGCGTATGTCGCTGAGATTGAAGCGATGGTCAGCTATTGCCAGAGCAAGGGCGTGACACCAATCGTTGGTCTTCCGACGTATTGGTATGGAAGGGCTGACGCTTTGCCGTACGGAAATATGGGACAGGATGCTCTTCAATCCGAGAAGGGCGCACCATTCCGAAATTATCTAATGCGTCGTCTGGCGGATCTGGGGGTACAGGGAACGACACTTGCCATCCAGGATCAAGGCGCTGTGATGGCCGACTTCCTGGCTCGCTCGAGTAATGATCCGATCGTAGTCGACAACATCCATCCTGGTGCCTACGCGAGAATGGTGACGGGATTTGCGTGGGCGAAAGCCTTGGCCGGCGCCATATCACCGAAGGTGTCGAAAGACACACCGCCAAAGACGGTGAACGCGAACTGGCTTTACAAGGGGTTTGGCTCAGCAGCGAAGCCGGTCTACTCGATTCAGGGAGATCACTTCTCGCTTTCCGACTGTTTGTCATACAGCGGGCTAAGGCTGGTCGATGGATCAAACATAATGGCGGTGCCGGCGGCATTCGCCACCAGATGGCAAAAGCTCATACCGGTCACCTGGCAGAAAGCAACAGGCGAGATCGGCGGGGTAGTGCACATCCTTGCGGGTGTAGATGGATCCTTTAAAATTTTCGACTCGCCCTATGAGGGCAGCTATTACATCAATCTGAGTGCAATTTCCTATCAAATTGCAGAATAAGAAAAGCCCGGCATGAGCCGGGCTTTTTGTTTATTGCCTCAGGGTATCAAGATGCCCGGAGCATTGATCTTCGCCCACTCCACAAATACCTCTGCGAGCTTACCGCTCGCGAACTCAGAGAAGTGACTGTACTCGTCTCGGAAAAGCGGCATATTGTCGATGACCAATTTGCAGCTCTTATCGTCGCAATACAGTTGGTTCGGATCAAAGAACTTCGCATCTGGATGGCGCTTGGTAACGCTATCAACCAATGGCTGGAAACTCTGGTGAATTTCATCAAGTTTCGCGCGATCTAGTTCGCAGGCAATGAGAGGTGCCTTCAGTGGGCGCGGGAAGCAACCTTTGATTTCAAACTGCGCCCTGACGTGGGGATAGAACACGATCACTTTTACGCCGCGTCGCTCCAGCTGGTCTATGTATTCATTGAGCACTTCAATGTTTTCCGCGTCCACATTCGGCCGCAGACCACTGAAAATCACGTATTTCACCGTACCAGATTCATCAATAACCTTGTCGGCTAGATCCCTCTGGTGCTTCACCCGATTTCCTGCGCAAGGATTTTTGTCTACCGGGATACTTTCCTCTGGCAGCACCGGCTGAGATGGATCGCAAGATCCCATCGAGACGATGTTGTTTTTGCTGGTGGCCGGATTGGAGGCAATCCCAGCGTACAAGTGATTCGCGAAGCTGGTGCCCAAAATCAAGAGCGTCGGTTTCTGATCGTTGTTTGCCATGCAGAACCACCAGAGGTAGTCAGACGACTCCTTCAGTGGGTATTTGTTGAGGCAGATATCATTTTTCATGTACTTCCACAGCGGCCCGACAAACTGCGAGTTCACTCGCTCAGCGTCCTTGATCAGGGCGCGATTCGGCAGGCCGGCATGGCTGTAGGTGAGGTATCCAGCAATGCCGGTCACCACCATAAAGCCGATCAGCACAGCGGTTTTTTTGGTCCCGCGGCCACCGGTGCGAAGTGGACGCTCAACGAAGCGGTAGGTGATCAAGGAAAGCACAATGGCCAGCAACACTGCGAGACAGCGGACCGTGACAGATGGCACTGCGCTTTCAATAATTCGCGCGAACGTCAGCAACGGCCAGTGCCAAAGGTATAGCGGGAAGCTGATGAGGCCGAACCATACGAAAACGCGGTTCGACAGAATGACTCGGTTGAACCATGCGCTCGGTCCAGCAGCGATAATCAGTGCCGCGCCAGCGGTCGGCAGAATCGCCCACCAGCCGGGGAATTTGTCGGCTTTGGTGATGACCGCAAAGGCTACTGCCAGGCAGGCTACACCGATGATTGACTGTATGTTTCTCAGAACCAGGCTGCTTTCAGCCCTCCAATTCGGAAATATCTTGTCCTTGTTCATGGTCATATAGGCTAGGAACGACCCGACCAGCAGCTCCCAAAACCGAGTTTGCGGTGAGTAGAACGTCCCGACAGAGTCTGATTGAATGAATGCAATATTCAGTGCAAATGAGATCGCTGCCGTGATAACGACGAGCAATAGAGCGTTCAGTCTGACTTTCCATGCTGCCCACAGGAGCAGAGGCCAAATAAGGTAGAACTGCTCTTCAATCCCAAGGGACCACAAGTGCAACAGAAGCTTCGTCTCCGCAGTGTTGTCGAAGTATCCAGCCTCTCCCAACAATACGAAATTTGAGAGAAACACCGATCCGCCTGCGATATGTTTCCCCAACTGCATATATTCATCTGCAAGTAGGGTGAACCAACCGAATACCCAACTTGCGGCCAAAACCAACAGTAGCGCGGGAAAGATTCGATTGACTCGACGGCTGTAAAACTCGCCGAAGCTAAAGCTGTTCTTCTCAAGACTACCGAAAATGATGCTTGAGATTAAGTATCCAGAGATAACGAAGAAAACATCAACGCCAACGAACCCACCATGAATAATGGAGGGAAAGGCGTGAAAGGCGACCACTGAAAGCACGGCAAGTGCGCGAAGGCCGTCAATATCCGGTCGATATTTCGGGTGGCTCAGGTGTTTATCAATCGCTGGCATCGCCGCGGCAGATGTGGAAGTCATTGTTGTGTGAGGCTCCATGTGACAAAAGCCCATGCTGGGCGCCGCGTATCCTACCAGTACATCCGACCATTACCGCCATTGAGCGGTTTTTTTTCGCTTGGAGTTGAGCATGCCCATCACTGCGCAGCAACTGCTGCTGATCCTTCCGAGCGCCGGCAAGCAAGCCGGCGTTTTTGCGTCTGCGCTGAACCTGGCCATGGATCGGTACCAGATCAACACCCACCTGCGGATGGCTGCCTTCATCGCCCAGGTGGGGCATGAATCAGGCCAATTCCGCTACGTGAAGGAACTCGGCGGAGACCAGTACCTGAGCAAATACGACACAGGTGCGCTGGCTCAACGGCTGGGCAATACGCCAGAGGCTGATGGCGACGGGCAGAAGTACCGCGGGCGCGGCCTCATCCAGATCACCGGACACGACAACTATTTGGCCTGCAGCAAGGCGCTGTTCGGAGATGACCGATTGCTGCGCACGCCTGAGCTACTGGAGCAGGCCGAGTGGGCTTGCAAGTCGGCGGCCTGGTTCTGGAATTCTCGCAACCTGAACGCGCTGGCTGATGCCAAGGATTTCAACGGCGTCACCCGGCGCATCAATGGCGGGCTGAATGGATTGGCCGAGCGACTGGCTTTCTACGCCGCCGCACTGAAGGTGCTGGCATGAACGCGATCCTGCTCCGGTTTCTTCCTTATATAGCTGCGCTCGCATTGGTGGCCGGCGCGCTGTTCGGCGCCTATCACCATGGAGTGACTGTCACGGATGCCAAATGGCAGGGTGAGTGGAATGCTCGCGACACCCGAGACGCTGCTGCGAAGGCCAACAACGAAGCCGCCGAGCGCACCAGAGAGCAAGCCCGTCAACAATCCATCAACAAGGCAATCCAGAATGGCCAACAGATCATTGATCAAGTCACTGCTGATGCTGCCACTGCTCGCGCTTCTGCTGACAGCCTGCGCGGGGCAGCCGACAAACTTGCCGCTCGACTCGCAGCCAGTGAAGCCAGCGGCAATTCCTGCACTGCCGCCGCAAGCAAGGCAGCTGCCCACGCCGCAGTTTTGCTTGCCGACGTGCTCAAGCGGGCTGACCAAAGAGCGGGCGAACTGGCTGATGCTGCTGACCAAGCCCGCGCTCGGGGAGTGACCTGCGAGCAGGCGTATGATGGATTGATCCGATCGTCAGCGATTAATTGAAGATTCATCCATTCAGCCTGATACTGTTTATTTATCCAGTATTGGGCGAGCAATGTTTTTCATTATTACCCGCATGAGAGAAAAGGGAATTGCCAGAGATTGGAAGGCGATCAGGCAGACGGTGGGCATTCGGGGTGACATCAACATCCGCAACCAGATGTGCGAGTTGCTGAATAGGACGAGCGACATTGCCGAGATCCGTCCGCAGGGGATGCCACTTGACGCAGTGCCGCTTCCGCCGTTGCTTGACGCGCGGCTATCGGGAATGGCGACCAACGCTTTCACGCTGAGCGGCTTGGAGGAAATCGACGGCTGCCTGTATGCGCAGTCCTGGTGGTGCAGGGAGGTTTGATTGTGTTTTGGTCGGCAGAACGCCGGTAGATGGGGCCGAAATGGCTCAGTGACTTTTCGAGTGACTTTGTAAAACGTGGTTGCGCACTGTTGGGCATCGTTGCAGCGAGCTCCAAGCGCGAAGCCTTGTATTTGGCGGGTTCCAGCGATCTAAGCTTGCATGGGGTGCTAGGGGTCGAGTGTTCGAATCACTCCGTCCCGACCATATAATTCAAGGGGTCGCGAGATTTTATCTCGCGACCCTTTTTTGTTTTAGACGTTTTTACCCCTACAAACGACTGGCTCTGGGTGGAATCTTCAGCGGATACCGAAGCCGGAATCGGTCTCTGCGCTTTGGCCCTCAGTTTGATAAGCGAGTTGCCGACGGTTACTAAAGATGAGTTTGCTATCGCTTACTTTCCACAAATATATGCATAGCGAGGCAACACAAGTTCCAACGTCGACATCATCGGTGTACTGACTAAGCTTGAGCTCAAACTTCAGACTACCGGTGGTCCAGCTGTATTGGTGACCCTTAATCAGACCGCGATAGTCCGACTCGCTCGACAAGTACCAGCACTTATCGGTTTCGGCGTAAGCCACCCATTTTTGGAGCGTGACTGTCAGGCCTTCCGGTCCGATCGTATCGACGTATCGACGTATCGACGTATCGACGTATCGGAGATGGTCAGGGCCTGGATTTTTGTTTTCCATGGGCAATACCTGTCCTTTGCCTCCATAGCGGCTGGCTTTTGAAGGAGAGGGATAAAGCTGACCAGTGGTCAGACTGTATGAATTATCTGAGGTGACCGTACTCGACCGTTCGAGGAGCGGCTGTTTCTCAATGGCGGTGAGTTCCGCCCAGGAGAAAGGCAATGGCTTCTATTGACGACTTCAGATTTGAGTCGCACCAGCTTCTATTAGAGCTTGACGCTGCCACCATGGGAATGATGACGCTGGTTTCATCTAGGTGTGTTTCAGGTCCCGAGTGGGATGCTGCAAACAAGAGGCAGCACGAAGCCTATAAATGCTGGGATGCCTTTATGAATGCCCCGCTCATCGCCGGCACCAACAATCTCCCGCCTGCTATCTGAGCGACTCATTCAGCGAATGGCGCTGACGTTTAAGGGGGAGGGATTTAAGGTTTCGTGTGGACGTCGAGAAGGTGCTCGACTTGATTCGACTGCATAAGTAGCGCGAAACGCACACGACACCCTGAACCCGGCCACTGCGTCGGGTTTTTTTATGGGGGCTCCATTCCCTGACTATTCTCATTTGACCTGAAACGGCAGAGGGAATTTACATATGAAGCGGAATTGGAATTACATCAAGGCACTTCTTGAGCAAGTCGAGCAGGCAAATAGAAAAGGAATTCTTCAAGAGCATGCTCTGAACGTAGTGTATGGTCACGACACTCATGACCAGGTCAAAAAGGAGCAGGCGACCCATGCACTCCAGCTCATCGTCAAGGAAGCATTCGTGGAGAGCACCGTGGACGCCTCAGGCGTGGAGACTTTGATCTCGCTCACATGGCGAGGCCATGACCTGCTTGATGACATGAGAGCGAACGTCGCCAAGTACGAATTCAAGCACTTTCATTAAGTCTCCTCCTACTAAGCCTCGCCATCGTGCGGGGCTTTTTCGTTTCAGATGCGTGGTAGAGCAGCGGTCAGCTTGTCGGGCTCATATCCCGAAGGTCGATGGTTCGAATCCATCCCTCGCAACCAATCCACTGCAGCCAGGGCAGCCTCACGGAAGGCTTGGACACTGATAAGCCGGCAATCGCAGTGCTACGACAAAACACCGACAGCCCGCGCATACAGATCTGACAGTGCTTTCTGAGTGGCGCGAGACTGAATCAGCGAGATTGATGCAATAGGGTGTCGACGTTAGGAAGTCGTTAGCTCGCCATCATAGGTTCGAATCACTCCGTCCCGACCCTATATTTAAAAAGGGTCGCGAGATTTTATCTCGCGGCCCTTTTTTATTTTCAGTGTCCCGTACTGATAGAAAAGCTGCCGCCATTTAGCGCAGCCTTTTCAGCGATCACAGCTCGCTGATACTGACCCAGCGCTGGTCCCGTGCCGCCAGTCGAATCGCCGTCGCCAGTCGCTCCACTTCAAAGGCTTGCTCGAAATCAGTGCCGGCTTGTCCGTGCCCGGCCAAGGCCATGATCAGCTCATGCACTTCCAGCGTCTTCAACTCGTTGTAGCCCAGCTGATGCCCCGGCGCCGGACTGAACGCTGCGTAACCGGGCAGGTTCGGCCCGGCCAATAAACGCTGGAATCCGTCTTGCCCGGCGCGGTACAGGCGTAACTCATTCAAACGTTCCTGATCGAACGCAAGGGTGCCTTGTGTACCACTGATCTCGAAGCTCAGATGATTCTTGTAACCGTGCTTGAGCCAACTGCTGCTGAAGGTACCGCGCGCACCGCTGGAAAAGCGCAGCAAGGCATGAGTCTGATCATCGACAGCAATGTTACGCGGTTCCAGGCTACCGGCCGTGGCCGGGCGCTGACGATGCACGGTCTGGGAATCGGCGCACACTGCTTCGACAGTGCCGAGCAGATGGCGCGCCATGGCGAGCAAGTGGCTACCCAGATCGGCCAGGGCCCCGCCGGCATGTTCGGCCTCACAGCGCCACGACCAAGGGGATGCTGGATCGGCCATGAAGTCTTCGCTGAATTCGCCTTGAAAGCAGATGATCTCGCCGAGACTGCCGTTCAGTATCAGTTCCCTTGCCAGGCCGATGATCGGGTTGTGCTGGTAGTTGTAGCCGACACGCGTGACGACGCCTGCATTCTTGGCTGCCAGGTGCATGGCATTGGCTTGTTCAAGGTTCACCGCCAGCGGCTTTTCGCAGTACACCGCCTTGCCGGCGCGAATAGCGGACATCGCCATCGGGTAGTGCAGGTGGTTGGGTGTGGTGATGGCGATCAGGTTGACCTTGGGATCATCGACCAATTGCTGCCAGTCGTCATAGGCGTGCTCAAAGCCCCAGGCGGTGGCGCATGCTTGCGCACGAACGGGGTCGGCGTCGGCCAGGGCGGCGAGGTGAAGCGTGAAGGGCAGTTCGAATGCCGCACTGACGTTACGAAACGCCAAGGCATGGGCACGACCCATGAATCCCGTGCCGATAAGTCCGATTCCGAGTTCGCGCATGACAGATCCTTTGGATTCTTGTTTTCAGAGATCCAATTAATAGAATATTTATTCCTTTTTATCAATTTATGAAAATAATATTTACATCAGGCTGCTGGATCGCAGCCAGTGATTGGGCGCAGTGGGTTCGGTTCTGCCTCGACAGCCGCTGCGCGCGGAGCCAAACGTCAACGTCTCGGTCAGTCGTCGAACCCGACCTGCTCGTGAATATCGTCGACCTTCAACTCCAGTCGATAGGCCACGGCGATAAACAGCGCCTGGCACAGGCACAGGGTTGCACTCAATGAACGGAACGCAAACGAACTGCCTTCGTTGACGAGCAGAAGAGTGTTGGCGCGCTTGGCCAGGGGAGAGAGATTGCTGTCGGTGATGATCAGGGTTTTCGCCTGTTGATGCTGGGCGATGCGCAGGCAGTGCTGCGTCTCCTTGCCGTACGGCGTGAAGCTGATGGCGATCACCAGGTCATTGGCGCGCACGCTGCGCATTTGCTCGCGGTAGCTGCCGCCGAGTCCCGAGACCAGGTGGATGCGCTTGTTGGTGTGTTGCAGGTTGTAGACCAGGTAATCGGCTACCGCGAACGAACGGCGCACGCCGACCACGTAGATGTTGTCGGCATTCACCACCATGTCCACGGCCTTGTCGAAGGCCTGATCATCAAGTTCCAGCCCCAGTCGTTCGATGCCCGACAGGGTCGCATCGATGCACTCGCGCGCCAGGTCGCCGCCGCTGGCTTTCTGCGATTTGTTGGCGATCATGCTGCGAATGCGCTGCTGGTAGTTCTGCACCGGCGTGGTTTTGTGGGTATACGCCTCACGGAACAACGCCTGCATTTCACTGAAGCCGCTGAAGCCGAAACGCTGGGAAAACCGCACGATGGCCGACGGGTGCACTTCGCATTCGCGGGCGATGTCGCTGATGCGGTCGACCATGATCCGGTCGCTTTGCTGGCTCATGTAACTGGCGATGCGTTTGAGCTGGCGCGGCAGGCTGTCGTATTCATTGGTGATCAGCTGCAGCAGACGCTCGGCATTGATCGGGGGGCTGGCGAAATCGCCCTCGGGCGTGCTCTCGGTCGATGCCGGCTGATCGGTGCGGGACATAGGGAATCCTTCAGGCTTGTTCTTATAGGGACGATGGTTCACCTCGTCCCCTGACAATAGGTTGGCTGTGCGCAGTCTACAGGGTAGGCCCGAACAAAATCATGAGCTTGCGGCCATGTGAAGCTTGCTGAATCGATGCACTGCCTCTGGAACGCTCGTATCAAAGTTTATTGGAAAAAATATTCCATGTAAAAAATATATAGAATAATTATTGATATTTCGGTCCCGTACGTTCTAGTCTGCATCCACCAAGAGTGTTCGGCGCGGCCATCGCCTCGAACACAGGCTGATAAAAATAACAGGAGCCAGCATGGGCCAGACTCGTTTTGCCAGTGGACGTCGGTTGGATCTGATTTGTCTGGGGCGCCTTGGCGTCGACCTTTATTCGCAGCAAATCGGGGCGCGGTTGGAGGATGTGAGCAGCTTCGCCAAGTACCTCGGTGGATCGTCCGCCAACATCGCTTTTGGCACGGCGCGCCTGGGTATGAAATCGGCGATGCTGAGCCGGGTGGGTGACGATCACATGGGCCGCTTTTTGGTGGAATCTCTGGCCCGCGAAGGTTGCGACGTCAGCGGCATCAAGGTCGACCCGGAGCGCCTGACTGCCATGGTCCTTCTGGGGCTCAAGGATCGCGAAACGTTTCCCTTGGTCTTCTACCGCGAAAACTGCGCCGACATGGCACTGCGGGCCGAAGACATCAGCGAAGCCTTCATCGCATCCAGCAAAGCGCTGCTGATCACCGGCACCCATTTCTCCACAGACGGCGTGTACAAGGCGAGCATCCAGGCGCTGGATTACGCCGAAAAGCACAACGTCAAACGGGTGCTGGACATCGACTATCGCCCGGTGCTTTGGGGCTTGGCGGGCAAAGCTGACGGCGAAACCCGTTTCGTCGCCGACCAGAACGTTAGTCAGCACGTACAGAAAATTCTCCCGCGTTTTGACCTGATCGTCGGCACTGAAGAAGAGTTTCTGATTGCTGGCGGCTCCGAGGATTTGCTCACGGCATTACGTAATGTCCGGCGGCTGAGCGCTGCGACCCTGGTGGTCAAGCTCGGCCCGCAAGGTTGCACGGTGATTCACGGGGTGATCCCGGAACGTCTCGAAGACGGCGCCATTTATCCGGGTGTGCGAGTGGAGGTGCTCAATGTGTTGGGCGCTGGCGATGCCTTCATGTCGGGCTTCCTTGCCGGTTGGCTGGAAGATGCCAGCGATGAGCGCTGCTGCCAGTTGGCCAATGCCTGTGGTGGTCTGGTGGTCTCCCGCCACGCTTGCGCCCCGGCCATGCCGACCCGCGCCGAACTCGACTATCTGTTTAACAGTCCGGTGCCGATAACCCGGCCTGATCAGGATGAAGTGTTGCAACGTCTGCATCATGTCAGCGTGCCGCGCAGACAGTGGAAGCAGTTGTTCATTTTCGCCTTCGATCATCGTAGGCAACTGGTGGAACTGGCGCACAAGGGCGGGCGCGAGCTGAGCGCCATCGGTGAACTCAAGCAACTGTTTATCAAGGCCGTGGAGCGCGTCGAAACCGATTTGCGCAAGCAAGGCATCGAAGCCGATGTCGGGTTGTTGGCTGATCAACGCTTTGGCCAGGACTCGCTCAACGCCGCCACCGGTCGCGGCTGGTGGGTCGCTCGCCCGGTTGAAGTACAAGGCTCGCGGCCATTGGCTTTCGAGCATGGTCGTTCCATCGGCAGCAACCTGATCGCCTGGCCGCAGGAACAAATCATCAAGTGCCTGGTGCAATTTCACCCTGACGACGAGCCGTTGCTGCGACTGGAGCAGGAAGCACAGATCAAGGGTTTGTATCAGGCCTCCCAGGTCAGCGGTCATGAACTGTTGCTGGAAATCATCCCGCCCAATGATCATCCGTCGACCCATCCGCATGTGTTGTATCGCGCCCTCAAACGCCTTTACAACCTGGGCATTTACCCGGCCTGGTGGAAGATCGAAGCGCAGAGCGCCGAACAGTGGCAGCAACTCGACGAGCTGATTCAGGCGCGTGATCCGTATTGCCGAGGCGTGGTGTTGCTGGGCTTGAATGCGCCGGCCGCAGCATTGGCCGAAGGGTTTCAACAGGCCAGCAAGAGCCAGACTTGCCGTGGTTTCGCCGTCGGCCGAACGATTTTCCAGGAGCCGAGCCGCGCGTGGATGGCGGGTGAAATCGACGATGAAACGCTGATCCGTCAAGTGCAGGACACGTTTGTAGAGCTGATCGATGCCTGGCGCACAGCCCGAAGCTGAACATTTTCAATGTGCGAACACTGAACCTGTGGGAGCGAGCTTGCTCGCGATGGGGCCTTCAAACGCACCAAGAGCAACGCGAGCAAGCGCGCTCCCACAGGGTTTTGTGTCGCTCTTACTGGTTAGAAAAAACAATAAAAGGTGCAGCCATGCCCGCTATTCGAATTGGCATCAACCCGATCTCCTGGAGCAACGACGACCTGCCATCCCTCGGTGGCGAGACGCCGCTGAGCACCGCGTTGAGCGAAGGCAAGGAAATCGGCTACGAAGGTTTCGAACTCAACGGCAAGTTCCCCAAGGATGCCAAAGGCGTCGGTGACGTGCTGCGGCCGTATGACCTGGCGCTGGTGTCCGGCTGGTATTCCAGTCGTCTGGCCCGTCGCTCGGTGGCCGAAGAAATCGACGCCATCGGCAGCCATGTCGAGTTGTTGGCGAAGAACGGCGCCAAGGTGCTGGTATACGGCGAAGTCGCTGACTCCATTCAAGGCCAGCATATCCCGTTGGTCGAACGCCCGCAGTTCCACACCGAGCGCGCCTGGCAGGAATACGCCGACAAGCTCACCGAACTGGCACGTTTCACCCTGTCCCAAGGCGTGCGCCTGGCCTATCACCACCACATGGGTGCCTACGTCGAATCCCCGACCGACATCGACAAACTGATGGCGCTGACCGGCAGTGAAGTCGGTCTGCTGTTCGATTCGGGGCATTGCTACATGGGCGGTGGCGAACCCTTGCAGGTGCTGAGCAAACACATCAAACGCATCTGCCACGTGCATTTCAAGGACGTGCGCAAGCCAGTGGTGCAGTTGGCGCGCAACAACCTTTGGAGCTTCCCGGACTGCATCATCAACGGCACGTTCACTGTGCCCGGCGATGGCGATATCGATTTTGGCGCTTTGCTCGACGTACTGCTGGCCGCCGATTACCACGGTTGGCTGGTGGTCGAAGCCGAGCAGGATCCAGCGGTGGCGCCGAGTTATGCCTACGCCAAAAAAGGCTACGACACCCTGCACGCACTGCTCGACGAGAGGATTGCACTATGAGCCTGCTGGTCAAAAGCAATGCCCGTGGCCGGACCATGGTCGAGCTGGGCAAAGGTGAGCTGGAATACGTCGGCTTCGCCGCTTACCGCTTGAGCCTGGGCGAAACCCTGCCGGTGTCGGCCGGTGATAAAGAGCTGTGCCTGGTGCTGCTCAGCGGCCGGGTCAGCATCAAGGGTGAAGCGCCGGGGCAGGGCGCATTCGACTGGGATAACATCGGTGATCGTCAGTCGGTGTTCGAAGACAAATCCCCCTTCGCCGCATACTTGCCACCGGGCAGTCAGGCGCAAGTGGTCGCGCTCAGCGACGTGCAAATCGCCGTGTGCGCCGCGCCCGGTTCAGTGAGCAACGGCCTCGGCCCACGGCTGATCAAACCTGACACCATGAAGCGCAGCGTGCGCGGCAAAGACGCCAACACCCGTTACGTCTGCGACATTCTGCCGGACACCGAACCGGCCCATTCGCTGCTGGTGGTGGAAGTGCGTACGCCGTCGGGTCACTCCTCAAGCTACCCGCCGCACAAGCACGACACCGACGATTTGCCGCACCAGAGTTTTCTCGAAGAAACCTATTACCACCAGATCAACCCGCCCCAGGGCTTCGTATTTCAGCGGGTGTACACCGATGATCGCAGCATCGATCAGGCCATGGCCGTGGAAAACAGCGACCTGGTGGTCGTGCCGAAGGGGTACCACCCGGTCAGCGTTCCGTACGGCTATGAGTCGTATTACCTGAACGTGATGGCCGGACCGAAACGTGTCTGGCAGTTCCATAACGATCCGCAGCACAGCTGGCTGCTGGATCTCTGAACCAGACAGCCTGAATTCCAACTTCTGCACGGAGAACACGATCAATGAGCAATGCCCCGATCATCGGCCATTACATCCACGGTCAAGTGCTGGACAGCAGCAGCGAACGGTTCAGCAACGTCTTTAACCCGGCCACCGGCAGCGTCCAGGCGCGCGTCGGGCTGGCCAGCCAGAAGACCGTAGACGAAGCCGTCGCCTCGGCCCTGAAAGCCTTTCCGGGCTGGTCCGAACAGTCGTCCTTGCGCCGTTCTCGGGTGATGTTCAAATTCAAGGAATTGCTCGACCAACATCACGATGAGCTGGCAGAAATCATCAGCCGCGAACACGGCAAG
Source organism: Pseudomonas sp. URMO17WK12:I12 (assembly GCF_000514395.1). Classification (NCBI taxonomy): domain Bacteria; kingdom Pseudomonadati; phylum Pseudomonadota; class Gammaproteobacteria; order Pseudomonadales; family Pseudomonadaceae; genus Pseudomonas; species Pseudomonas sp. URMO17WK12:I12. The sequence continues at coordinate 161,602 of NZ_AZVV01000003.1, read as the reverse complement.
GTGTTTTCGGACGCCAAGGGCGAAGTCACCCGGGGCATCGAAATCGTCGAGTACGCCTGCGGTGCGCCGAACCTGCTGAAAACCGAGTTCAGCGACAACATCGGCGGCGGCATCGACAACTGGAACCTGCGTCAGCCGCTGGGTGTGTGCGCCGGCGTCACGCCATTCAACTTCCCGGTGATGGTGCCGCTGTGGATGATCCCGCTGGCGCTGATCACCGGCAACTGCTTCATCCTCAAGCCGTCCGAGCGCGATCCGTCCGCCAGTGTGCTGATGGCCCGCCTGTTGAGCGAAGCCGGTTTGCCCGATGGAGTGTTCAACGTGGTCCAGGGCGATAAAACCGCGGTCGACGCCCTGCTGCAGCACCCGGACATCGAGGCCATTTCCTTTGTCGGTTCGACACCGATTGCCGAATACATTCACCAGCAAGCCACCTCGCGTGGCAAGCGTGTGCAGGCACTGGGCGGGGCGAAGAATCACATGATCGTCATGCCCGATGCCGATCTGGATCAAGCAGCGGATGCCCTGATCGGCGCGGCTTACGGCTCGGCCGGCGAGCGCTGCATGGCGATTTCGATTGCCGTGGCAGTGGGCGATGTCGGCGACTCACTGATTGCCAAACTGCTGCCGCGCATTGATCAGCTCAAAGTCGGCAACGGTCTGAAGGGTGACAGTGACATGGGGCCGTTGGTGACGGCCGAGCACAAGGCCAAAGTCGAAGGTTTCATCGACGAAGGCGTAGCCCAGGGCGCACAGTTGATCGTCGACGGTCGCCACTTCAAGGTGCCAGGCGCCGAGAACGGCTTCTTCGTCGGCGCGACGCTGTTCGACAACGTCACGACCGAGATGAGCATCTACCAGCAGGAAATTTTCGGACCGGTGCTGGGCATCGTACGGGTGCCGGATTTCGCCAGCGCCGTCGCGTTGATCAACGCCCACGAGTTCGGCAACGGCGTGTCCTGTTTCACCCGCGATGGCGGCATCGCCCGTGCCTTCGCCCGCACCATCAAAGTCGGCATGGTTGGGATCAATGTACCGATTCCGGTGCCGATGGCCTGGCACTCGTTCGGCGGCTGGAAACGCTCGCTGTTCGGCGATCACCACGCTTACGGCGAAGAGGGCATCCGCTTCTACAGCCGCTACAAAAGTGTGATGCAGCGCTGGCCTGACAGCATCGCCAAGGGCCCTGAATTCAGCATGCCGACGGCCAATTGATACACCTGTGCGGAGAATAACAACAATGAGCAAACCCCTGCGTTTCGCCCTGAACCGTATGGTCGCCCCACGCTTGTCCCTGCCGGCATTCATCGAGTTGGCGGTGGCCCTCAAGGCCGACGCCATCGAAATTCGCAACGACCTTAAAGGGGTCGAGATCGAGGACGGCACGGCCCCCGAGCGCGTCCGTGAATTGTGCGCGGCCAAAGGCGTTACCGTGCTGTCGATCAACGCGTTGTATCCATTTGATGTTTGGAATGACGAGCGCCGTGCGCAGGCCCTGAAACTGGCGGCTTATGCCCGTGATTGCGGCGCGCAAGGGTTGGTCATGTGTCCGCTCAACGACCGTGCCGATCCGCGTACCGAGGCCGCACGCGCTTCAGGGCTGCGCACGGCGTTGACTGAACTGGCGCCGATCCTGCGTGAACACGGCATTGTCGGTTTCATCGAGCCGCTGGGGTTCGAAGAGTGCTCGCTGCGCCGCAAGCGCACAGCGGTGGACGCGATCAAGGCCATCGGCGGGCTGGATGTGTTCCGTCTGGTGCATGACACCTTTCATCACCACTTGGCTGGCGAACATGAATGCTTCCCCGAGCTGACCGGGCTGGTGCACATCTCCGGCGTCGAGGATGCCGAGGCCCCGTTGGCGACCATTCGAGACGGTCATCGGGTGCTGGTGGGCGAGGGCGACATTCTTGGCAACGCGGCGCAAATCGACGCTTTGCTCAGCAGCGGTTATAGCGGCTACCTGTCGTTCGAACCGTTTGCCGACAGCGTCCATGGCCTGGCGGATATCCAGCAGGCGATTGGGGCGAGCATGGATCACCTGCAAAAAACCCTGGCCTGAGGCCAACGCGGATCAAATGTGGGAGCGAGCCTGCTCGCGAAAGCGCTGTGTCAGGCGACATCGATATTGACTGTGCCGCCGCCTTCGCGAGCAGGCTCGCTCCCACAGGGTTTCTTCGTTTATTGAAGGATCGGTTATGACTACGACACGACTGACCATGGCCCAGGCCCTGGTGAAATTCCTCGATAACCAGTACATCGAGGTCGATGGGGTTCAAAGCAAATTCGTCGCCGGGATCTTTACCATTTTCGGTCACGGCAACGTGCTGGGCCTGGGACAGGCCCTGGAGCAGGACAGTGGCGACTTGATCGTCCATCAGGGCCGCAACGAGCAGGGCATGGCCCACGCGGCGATCGGCTTTGCCAAGCAGCACCTGCGGCGCAAGATCTACGCCTGCTCGTCATCGGTAGGCCCGGGGGCGGCGAACATGCTGACGGCCGCTGCGACGGCGACCGCCAACCGCATTCCCTTGCTGCTGTTGCCCGGCGACGTTTATGCCTGCCGCCAACCGGACCCGGTGCTGCAACAGATCGAGCAGTTCCACGACCTGAGCATCAGCACCAACGACGCGTTCAAGGCCGTGAGCAAATACTGGGACCGCATCAACCGTCCCGAACAACTCATGACGGCGGCGATCCACGCCATGCGCGTGCTCACCGATCCCGCTGAAACCGGCGCGGTGACCCTGGCCTTGCCACAAGATGTGCAGGCCGAGGCCTACGACTATCCTGATTACTTCCTGCAAAAGCGCGTGCACCGCATCGAGCGTCGTCCGGCGACTGAAGCGATGCTCGGTGATGCGCTGGCACTGTTCAAAGGCAAGCGCAAGCCGCTGATCATTTGCGGCGGTGGGGTTCGTTACTCCGGCGCCAATGCGGCCTTGCAGGCGTTTGCCGAGCGCTTCGATATTCCTTTCGCCGAAACCCAGGCCGGCAAAAGTGCGGTGGTGTCCAGCCACCCGCTGAACGTCGGCGGGATCGGTGAAACCGGCTGCCTGGCGGCGAATCTGTTGGCCAGGGACGCGGATCTGATTATCGGTGTCGGCACCCGCTACAGCGATTTCACCACCGCGTCGAAATCCCTGTTCCAACACCCGGACGTGCAATTTCTCAACCTGAACATCAGCCCTTGCGATGCCCTGAAGCTCGACGGCGTGCAACTGCTGGCGGACGCCAAAGTCGGTTTGCAAGCCCTGGCTGAAGCCTTGGGCGATTACCGCTCCGCGTGGGGCGACCAACCGCATCTGGCCAAGGCGCAACTGGACGAAGAAGTCGACCGGATCTATCAGGTCGAATACCAGGCGAAAGATTTCGTCCCGGAAATCAACGACCACATGGACCCGGCCGTATTGCGTGAATTCATCGAGCTGACCGGTTCCTGCCTGACCCAGAGCCGCGTGCTCGGCGTGCTTAACAAAACCCTGGCCGACGACGCGGTGATCGTCGCCGCGGCCGGCAGCTTGCCCGGGGACTTGCAGCGCAGCTGGCGCAGCAAGGGGGTGAACACCTATCACGTCGAGTACGGTTATTCCTGCATGGGTTACGAGGTCAACGCCGCCTTGGGTGTGAAGCTCGCCGAGCCTGAACGAGAGGTCTACGCGCTGGTTGGCGATGGCTCTTACATGATGCTGCATTCTGAACTGGCGACCTCGATCCAGGAGCGCCGCAAGATCAACGTGGTGCTGCTCGACAACATGACCTTCGGTTGCATCAACAACCTGCAGATGGGCAACGGCATGGACAGCTTCGGCACCGAGTTCCGGTTTCGCAACCCGGAAACCGGCAAGCTCGACGGCGGTTTCGTGCCGGTGGATTTCGCCATGAGCGCGTCGGCCTATGGCTGCAAGACCTACAAGGTGAACACGGTCGAAGCGCTGCAAGCCGCATTGGCCGATGCGCGCTTGCAGACCGTGTCGACGCTGATCGACATCAAGGTCCTGCCCAAAACCATGATTCACGGCTACCTGTCGTGGTGGCGGGTCGGCGTGGCGCAAGTCTCCACCAGCGCCCGCACCAATGCCGCGGCCAAGACCCTGAACGAACGACTGGCCAAGGCCCGTCAGTACTGATTGCCCTGAAACGCACAACAACACATCTAGGAGTCTTTTCATGTCTTTGAAGCTTGGAGTCATCGGCACCGGGGCCATCGGCCAAGACCATATCCGTCGTTGCAGTCAAACCTTGCTTAACAGCCAGGTCGTTGCCGTCACCGACATCAACTTGCAACAGGCCGCCAATGTGGTGTCCGACCTGAAGCTGACTGCCGAGGTCTATCCCGACGGCCACGCGCTGATCAAGGCGCCGGAGGTCGAAGCGATCCTCGTCACCTCCTGGGGACCGAGCCACGAAGAGTTTGTGCTGGCGGCGATCGCGGCGGGTAAACCGGTGTTTTGCGAGAAGCCGCTGGCGGTCACCGCTGCAGGCTGCCGCAAAATCGTCGAGGCTGAAGTGGCCCACGGCAAGCGCCTGGTTCAGGTCGGTTTCATGCGTCCCTATGACGAAGGCTATCGGGCACTCAAAGCCGTGATCGACAGCGGTCAGATTGGTGAGCCATTGATGTTGCACTGCGCGCACCGCAACCCGACCGTGGGTGAAAACTACAAGACCGACATGGCAATCACCGACACGCTGATCCATGAGCTGGATGTGTTGCGCTGGTTGCTCGATGACGACTACGTCTCGGTGCAGGTCGTATTCCCGCGCAAGACCAGCAAAGCCCTCGCGCACCTGAAAGACCCGCAGATCGTATTGCTGGAAACCGCCAAGGGCACGCGCATCGACGTGGAAGTGTTCGTTAACTGCCAATACGGCTACGACATCCAGTGCGAAGTGGTGGGGGAGACCGGCATCGCCAAATTGCCGGAGCCTTCGCAGGTTCAATTGCGCAGCGGGGCGAAGCTGTCCAACGCGATTCTGATGGACTGGAAGGATCGGTTTATCGCCGCGTATGACGTGGAGTTGCAGGCGTTCATCGATGGCGTACGCGCCGGGCAGGTGGGGGGGCCGTCAGCGTGGGACGGGTTTGCAGCCGCAGTCGCTGCAGATGCGTGCATCGAGGCGCAGAACAGCGGGGCGATCGTCAACGTGGCTCTCCCTGATCGCCCGCACTTCTACGGCTAACCGGCCTCCCTGTAGGAGCAAGCTCGCTCCCACAGGGTCCGCGTTCTATAAGGAGAATATTCCATGCGTATCGGACTTGTCGGTTACGGCCATGGCGGCCGGTTTTTCCATGCTCCGCTGATCAGCAGTTTGCCGACGGCGACGTTTGTGGGGGTGGTCACCCGTTCGCCTGAGCGCCGACAGTTGCTGGCGGCCGAGCACCCTGGGGTGCCAGCGTTCGACAGCATCGGCCAACTGGTGGAGGCCGGGATCGATGTGCTGGTGGTGTCCACTCCGCTCAAGGGGCGTCCGGCGCTGGTACTCGACGGCATCGAACACGGTGTGGCAGTGGTCAGCGACAAACCGTTTGCCGCTGACGCGCAGCAAGCGCAAACCCTGATCACCATGGCCGAGCGCCAGGGCGTGCAACTCAGCGTCTACCAGAACCGTCGCTGGGACTCGGACTTCCTGACCGTGCGCAAACTCATCGAATCCGGTGCGTTGGGCCAGGTCACCCGTTTTGAATCGCGGATCGAACGTTACTCACCACAGGCGGTGAACAACGGCAGTGGCGGCGGCTTCCTGCGCGATCTGGGTAGCCACCTGGTGGATCAGGCGTTGCTGTTGTTCGGCCCGGTAACAAAGGTCTACGCCGAACTGGAGTACCTGGAAAAAGGCCAGGTTTTCGATAACGGCTTCTTTGTGTCCCTGACCCATGCCAGTGGCGTGACCTCACACTTGGGCGGCAGTTGCCTGCAAAGCACTCCCGGCCCGCGCTTTCGGGTGACCGGCACCCAAGGCTGTTACAGCGTTGATGGCCTGGACGGGCAAGAAGCATTGGCACTCGCCGGGCTCTCGCCAAAGTCCGAAGGTGAACGTTGGGGGGTTGAAGAGCATCGCCGCTGGGGCTGGTTTGAACAGGGCGAACGGCGCGAACGGGTTCCGTCCGAACGCGGTTGCTGGAATCAGTTCTATTTACAGCTGCAAGCCGCGCTGCACAGCGGTGGCCCGCTGCCTGTGGACGCCTATGACGCACTGGCGACCACCCGCGTGCTAGACGCTGCGCGACTGAGTTTCGAGCGGCATCAAGTGGTGGAGTTGAGCCCGTTCAAGCGTCATGGAACAAAATCAGAATAAAATTCTAAAATGAGTTGATATGGAAATTATTTTCCAATAAAGTCATTTTCAGCGACCTGCCTCGCGACCCGTTTCAACCCTTTGCGCTTGCCTGCTTACTGAAATCGTCACGCCTCATCCATAAAACCAACAAGAATGTGGAGAAAGACTTTTCATGAAGACCAAGATCCGCTTTGCCTCTCTTGCCTTGTCCCTGATGTTCGCCAGCGGCGCGGCGCTCGCCGATATGAAAATCGGCGTCAGCATGTCCCAGTTCGATGACACCTGGCTGACCTACCTGCGCGAATCCATGGACAAAAAAGCCAAGTCCTATCCCGAGGGCGTGCAGTTGCAATTCGAAGACGCTCGCAGCGACGTGGTGAAGCAACTGAGTCAGGTAGAAAGTTTCATCAGCCAGAAGGTTGATGCCATCGTGGTCAACCCGGTGGATACCGCCGCCACCCGGAAAATCACCGAAGCCGCCGTCAAGGCCGGCATCCCGCTGGTCTACGTCAACCGCCGCCCCGATGATCTGAAGCTGCCCAAAGGCGTCGTGACTGTCGCCTCCAACGACCTGGAGGCCGGGGAAATGCAGATGCAGTACCTGGCTGACAAGATGGGCGGCAAGGGTGACATCGTGATTCTGCTGGGCGACCTCGCGAACAACTCCACCACTAACCGCACCAAGGGCGTCAAAGACGTACTGGCCAAATACCCGAACATCAAGATCGAGCAAGAGCAGACCGGTACCTGGTTGCGAGACAAGGGCATGACCCTGGTGAACGACTGGCTGACCCAGGGCCGCAAGTTTGACGCGGTCATCGCCAACAACGACGAAATGGCGATCGGTGCCGCGATGGCACTTCAACAGGCTGGCGTCGACAAAGGCAGCGTCCTGATCGCAGGTGTCGACGGTACGCCGGACGGCTTGAACGCGATCAAGAAAGGCAACATGACGGTGTCGGTGTTCCAGGACGCCAAGGGTCAGGCCGACGGCTCCATCGACACCGCCGTGAAAATGGCCAAAAACGAGCCGGTTGAACAGGCCGTTTGGGTGCCGTACCGCTTGATCACCCCGCAAAACGTCGACACGTTCAAATAGCCCGTCCGTTCAATAACAACAATAAATACGCAAGGTTGCGACCGCGACCTTGCTGATGGAGTACCTGATCATGTTCGCTTCAGCGACTGCTTCGAGCCCCCCGTTGGTGGGTATCCAGCCAACTGCAACACCTGTCGATGAGCCGTACCTGCTGGAGATCATCAACGTCAGCAAGGGGTTTCCCGGTGTGGTGGCCTTGTCCGATGTGCAGCTTCGGGTACGCCCCGGTTCTGTCTTGGCCCTGATGGGCGAAAACGGCGCCGGCAAATCCACCCTGATGAAAATCATTGCCGGCATCTACCAGCCCGACGCCGGTGAACTGCGCCTGAAGGGCAAGCCGGTGGTTTTTGAAACGCCACTGGCTGCGCTCCAGGCCGGGATCGCGATGATCCATCAGGAACTCAACCTGATGCCGCACATGAGCATCGCCGAGAACATCTGGATCGGCCGTGAACAACTCAACGGTTTCCACATGGTCGACCACCGGGAAATGCACCGCTGTACGGCGAAACTGTTGGAACGCCTGCGGATCAACCTTGATCCGGAAGAGCAGGTGGGCAACCTGAGCATCGCCGAGCGGCAGATGGTCGAAATTGCCAAAGCGGTGTCCTACGACTCCGACGTCCTGATCATGGACGAACCGACTTCGGCCATCACCGACAAGGAAGTCGCCCACCTCTTTTCGATCATTGCCGACCTCAAAAGCCAAGGCAAAGGCATCATCTACATCACCCACAAAATGAACGAAGTATTCGCTATCGCCGATGAAGTGGCGGTGTTCCGCGACGGCGCCTACATAGGCCTGCAGCGGGCCGACAGCATGGACAGCGATAGCCTGATTTCGATGATGGTCGGTCGTGAGTTGAGCCAGTTGTTTCCAGTGCGTGAAAAGCCGATTGGCGATCTGCTGCTTTCAGTGCGCGACCTCACGCTGGATGGCATCTTCAAAGGTGTCTCTTTCGACCTGCATGCCGGGGAAATCCTTGGCATTGCCGGGTTGATGGGCTCCGGCCGGACCAACGTTGCCGAAGCGCTTTTCGGGATTACCCCAAGCGACAGTGGCGAGATGCGTCTCGATGGCGAGGTGGTGCGCATCAGCGATCCGCACATGGCGATCGAGAAGGGCTTCGCCTTGTTGACCGAGGATCGCAAGCTCAGCGGCCTTTTCCCATGCCTCTCGGTATTGGAGAACATGGAAATGGCGGTGCTGCCGCACTACGTCGGCCACGGCTTCATCCAGCAAAAAGCCTTGCGGGTCTTGTGCGAAGACATGTGCAAGAAGCTGCGGGTAAAAACCCCCTCACTGGAGCAGTGCATCGATACCTTGTCGGGCGGTAATCAACAGAAAGCCTTGTTGGCGCGCTGGCTGATGACCAACCCACGCATCCTGATTCTCGACGAGCCGACCCGCGGTATCGATGTCGGCGCCAAGGCCGAGATTTACCGCCTTATCTCCTACCTCGCCAGCGAAGGCATGGCCGTCATCATGATTTCCTCGGAGCTGCCGGAAGTGCTCGGCATGAGCGACCGGGTAATGGTCATGCACGAGGGCGACCTGATGGGCACCCTCGACCGCAGCGAAGCGACTCAGGAACGAGTGCTGCAACTGGCCTCGGGAATGTCCCCGTGTCATTAAATCAAGGGTGAGCACGGTTTCTGTGACGAGGGGGGGGGCTCCCGCCGGGGTGCCAAGCGGCCCCAATGTCTCGGATTGACCGTAGAACTGGCGAGCGCTGCGCACTCGAACGGGAGCAAGTTCCCTCGCCACACTGATTTCATTTGAAGGGTGAGTGGTTATGAACGCGATACTGGAAAACAAACCGGCAACCGCACAGGTCAAGAGTCGCCGGCGCTTTCCGACCGAGCTGAGCATCTTCCTGGTGCTGATTGGCATCGGCCTGGTGTTCGAGATTTTCGGCTGGATCGTGCGCGACCAGAGCTTTCTGATGAACTCCCAGCGGCTGGTATTGATGATCCTGCAAGTGTCGATCATCGGTCTGCTGGCGATTGGCGTGACTCAGGTCATCATCACCACCGGTATCGACCTGTCGTCTGGTTCGGTGCTGGCCTTGTCGGCGATGATCGCGGCCAGCCTGGCGCAGACCTCTGATTTTACTCGGGCGGTATTCCCGTCGCTGACTGACTTGCCGGTGTGGATCCCCGTAATTGTCGGGCTCGGTGTCGGACTGCTGGCGGGGGCCATCAACGGCAGCATCATTGCGATCACCGGGATTCCACCGTTCATTGCCACCTTGGGCATGATGGTCTCTGCCCGTGGCCTGGCGCGTTACTACACCGAAGGCCAGCCGGTGAGCATGCTATCGGATTCCTACACTGCCATTGGTCATGGCGCGATGCCGGTGATCATTTTTCTGGTAGTGGCGGTGATCTTCCACATCGCACTGCGCTACACCAAGTACGGTAAATACACCTATGCCATCGGTGGCAACATGCAGGCGGCGCGGACGTCCGGTATTAACGTCAAGCGCCATCTGGTCATCGTCTACAGCATTGCCGGGTTGCTGGCAGGACTGGCGGGCGTGGTGGCTTCGGCCCGTGCTGCCACTGGGCAGGCCGGGATGGGCATGTCCTATGAGCTGGACGCGATTGCCGCAGCGGTCATCGGCGGGACCAGCCTGGCGGGCGGGGTTGGACGCATCACCGGCACGGTCATCGGCGCACTGATTCTTGGCGTGATGGCCAGCGGGTTCACGTTCGTCGGCGTCGATGCTTACATCCAGGACATCATCAAGGGCTTGATCATCGTGGTCGCAGTGGTCATCGACCAATACCGCAACAAGCGCAAACTCAAGCGCTGAAATGGACTGCGAACAGCGGGAGCCTGTTCTGGCTCTCGCTTCCCAATACCCCGATCGTTGATCGATTGGGGGGGTTATTGGCGCTCCGAGCGAATGGGTATCGCTCCTTGCTCTTCCGCTACTCCCTCAGGCATCGCCACTGCCGTAGCGAAATTTAACGCCGTCATGTACATCAACCCTCTGCCAGGCTCGGTCAGCCTGGCGTTTACGCATATGAAGTCGAACACCTCTTCAGCCTGGGCTACTTCCACCACCACATTGACTACCCGGGTGAGCACCGCCTCTGGCACTTCGTCGCGGGGTGCTTTGGCGGCCTGCAGTATGGCCACACCTCGGCAATTGACGCTGTCCGCGCGGGTAATGCCATGTGTCTCTCGCAATAGCTGCAGCAGCGTGCGCTCAGTGCCATCGTCGGGCAACACGCAGGTAATGAGTTTTGCAGCCCCACCCGGTACGCCTGCGACCGCCAGACTCACGAGGCATTCTCCTGTTTCAGCATCTCGCGGGGGATGTAGGTCGCGACTTTTTCCACGGGGGTCGCATAGATCATTCCAGCTCCGGGAACATTCAAATTGGCCGCATGATAGATCGCCTCCAGTACCGCATCCTGGTAGTCGGCGGCGACCAGCAGGCTCACTACTTCCTTCTCCGCATCGATGGCGATGCTGAGCAGGCCGAGTCGCTCACGGGGGCCGATCCCGTTGGCGTGGTAGACGATGGCACCTGGCGCGCCCATGCCCTGGGCCGCACGGATCACCAGATCTGCGCGCCCGACGGGGACAATGCAGGTGATCAGTGCAACGTCAGTGAGGTAGGTAATTCCTTCAGCTTTCATCCTGCTTCTCCCGTGCCCATTAATTGCTTCGCAGGTTGTTCCGCGGCGGCCTTTGTCTGTCTCCACAATTGGAAACGCGCCCACTGTCCGAGGAGCATGACGCTGATGACCGGGCCGACGGAGGCCATGCAAAGAATGCCGAAACCCTCGACGGCGTTGGTCGCATTGCCCAGTCCCAGGCCCATGGCCAGAACGAGCGGAACGGTGATCGGCCCCGTGGTGACACCCGCGCTATCCCAGGCCACGTTGACAAATTCTTCGGTCGAAAAAATCGTCAGTACCACCGCGAACAGGTAGGGCGGCACCACCAGCCAGACCAGTGGCAGGCCGAACACCAACTTGGCCACACCCACGGCAATGCCGCAGGCGACACCTATCGATACAGCACGGATAAGGCCGCGCTTGCGGATAAAACCGTTGGTCAGTGTCTCGGCGGTGACGCCGAGCGCATTCAGCGCGGGTTCGGCGACGGTCGCCCCATACCCGAGCACCCAGGCGAAAACCAGGGCCAGTACCAACCCCACCTCATACCGGTAGAGCGGGGAGTCGTCCGAACCCGGCGTCTGCATGAAGGCCGCTGGAATCAGCGAGCCCGCACTGCCTCCCAGCTTGGACAGGCCATAGGTCAGACCGAGATTAAACAGGCACATGCCCACCACAGTCAGGGCGATGCCGAGGAAGATCTCGCCGCGCCGTGGCAGGCTTTGGCGCAGCAGCAGTTTCAGGACGATCAGCAGGAATATCACCAGCGGCACGATGGCCCGCAACCCGGAAACGATCTCCAGTCCGGGGCTGACGGTGTGCCAGTCAGCCGCCAGTTGTCCGGCGCTGGCCGCCGCGTGCGCCGCGGCGATGATGTCTGCCGGCGAAGAGATGGCCGCGACGTACAGGCCCAGCAGCATGACGCCGATCACGGGAAACAATGAGGCGAGGGTGACAATACCGAATCCGGACAGCCCGGAACCGCCCTTGCCGGCAGCCGCCGCGATGCCGATGCCCAACGCCAGCACCAGCGGGACAGTGACCGGCCCGGTGGTGACCGCGCCGGCATCCCAGGCCAGGCCGATAATCTTTGCCAGCTCAGGATCACTGCTCATGTACACCGTCAGCAGCAGAACGGGCGCCAGTGACAAATAGATCAACGGCTTCAGGCTCCAGCCGTAGAGGAAGCGCAGCGTGCCGATGACAGCTGCCAGACCGACACTGGCCCCCACCACCAGAACCAGTGCGCTGGTCCATTGATTGAGGATCGCCCAGAGGTAGGGCGCGCGCTCTGCCGAAACGTTCTGCCCGGCGGCGCGCAGCGCACCGATAGCGGGCTCGGCGAACGTCACCCCGATGCCCAGCAGCAGGGTCACCAGCAACACCACTGGCAGCGATAACTTGCGCGGAAGGTTGCTGCCGATGATTTCGCCGAAAGGCATCAGGCCAAGTTTCAGGCCTTCCATGAACAGCATCAGTCCGACGATGACGGCGAACAGGCCTGCCGTGACAAGCACCGAGTCCTCAACCAACTGGCGCAGGATGATGATCTGAAACAGCACCAGGTACAGGGCCAGCGGCACCACGGCGCTAAGCTGCTCCATAAAACGGACATTGAGATAAGGCTTGAGGATGGCGGCGATCTCGCCGCCACGTAATTTCACTGCTTTGTGAGGGGCGGCCTGCCAGTGGCCATCGGCATCGCGAACCGGTGCGCAGACCAGTTCACGCATGGGGATTTCGCGGCGACCTGCTCCGATCTTATGCAAGTATTCGGCGTAGCGAATGGTGTCTTTCATAGAGTCATCTGTTGAGGTTGATCTACGGGTGTTCGACCATCAGGCGGTCTCGTCTTTGTCGAGGTGTTCCCAGACCTCCGTTGAGTCATCAGCGTAGCAGGGGAGATGAGGAGTGACTCGATGTGAGCCCGTTCCCTTGAAACCCAGTTCGAACTGAACCAGGTTAATCAACTCGTACGCATCAATCGGCTTCAACAGAAAGTCGACCACATTCAAATGCATGGCCTCTATGGCATCTCGAACCTCTGCATCTCCGGAAACGATCACAACGGGCAGATCCGCCCACTCGGACTTGCGGATCTCGCGAATCAACGCCAAGCCACCCAGCGGATACATATGCAAGTCAGTAATCACCAGCCCGATCGAACTGTCGATTTCCAACAAACACAAAGCCTCGGCGACACTGTCAGCCGTCACACACGCGACGCCATTGACTTGAAGAATTTCGGCCAGCAACTCGCGTGTGGCGTCGTCATCGTCGACGATCAAGGCTGTTTGAAGTGGCAATCCCGGGGCCTGAATGGCGGCGTTGATTGCCGCTCGCTCGGCGTCACTTAAAAGGTCGTAGTCGATCATCGGCTTCTTGGTCGGGAAGAGGGTTTCAAGGGTTTGAATCGAGCGACCCACAGGGCCGCTCAATTCAACTGCGCATTACCAGAGAATGTAAGCAGAGGCCGTTGTTTGATTCAGATCGATTTCACCAACTTCCAGTACTTCATATTCGGCACGGATACCAATGTTGCGAAATACATCAAATTCAACGCCGGCCCCGTAGGTCAGGTCCACGCCAGTGTCGTCATCGCTGGCATTACCGTCAGCATCCCAAGCGTGAGCACCGACACTACCGAACACTCGCACGCGATCGCCTATCGGAAAGCCGATATGGGCCGCGGCCTGAACTGACTTGCCATCGAAATCAAGATCCTTGTCTTCGAATTGGCCGAGATCAACAAATGCGCCTTCGAACGCGAGATAACTGTTGAGGCGATAGCCTGCAAAAACCTTATAGCTGGTGTCGTCATCGCTCAGCTGGGATTTGTCGGTTTCAATGCTGCTGACGCCGGCGCCAAGATACAAACCCTTGTCATCCGCCAATGCCTGAAAAGACAGTAACGAAAGCAGCGAAACGAAGCCAAGGTTTCGAAATAACATGTGAGGTGAAGTCCTTCTACAGGTTGTCGGTGGTGAGGTGAACGCCAAGAATTTGAGTGATCGCGAAGGTTGATAGAAATCAATGATTGATATTTTGTGTGCGTTATAAGCTGTCAATCAGCCAGGCTAACGCGACGCCACATAGGTACGCGGCCAGGCAAAAGAAGATCTTTTGTTTGAGCGGTAATGAATTCAATCGATAGCGCATGCTGGTCCCTTCGGCTGAGAAATAAGCAATGTTGGCCATTCGGGGGAGCGGAGAAAAATTAATGATTGTTATTTTTTGATCTGGCGCTTATCGAAGTTGCAGTTTGGATGAGTGGCGCCGTGCGGTTTCCGAAGGCACTTCCCCATAAGCATCGTGATACGCCTTGGAAAACCTGCTCAGGTGGTGAAAGTTCCAATACATGGCCGTTTCGGTGACCGTTGGCCAAGTGTTGCGGATCAAGTCTCGGCGAACATTGGCGAGCCTTACATTTCTAATGTAGGCAATCGGCGTCACGCCGAACGTTTCAACGAAACCATGATGCAAGGTGCGAGTCGTCGTTCTGAGTTGTTTGACCAGCGCTTTCATGCACAGCGCTTTTTTTGCATTGGCGTGGATGTATTCGATGGCTTCTATCGCCACCCTTCTTCGGGTCGGGGTTTTAAGCGCGGAGCGCCCAACCGGCGTGAGTGCCCGCAGCAGCGAAGTCAGCAATGCACTTTCAATGCCTGAAGCTTTCGAGCTGTCACGCTGTTTTAAAGAAGGGGTTTTGACGTCGATTGCGTAAGCGCTGATGGCTTGAATGGCAGACTGTATTAATTTGAAGTTGGCCACCTGAAAGCGCTGTTCCTTTCGATTGGCCAGGACGTCGATCGCGGGATGATTTTCCAGGCACTGGGCATAGTGTTCCAGCGTCGTGGTCAGGGTGAACAGCGTTTCATTCGGCTCACAGGTGTAACGCACGGGTTCATCGCTGTGCAGCGCGATGATTTCGTTGGGGCGCAGTTCATGATCATTGACGATGGGGCGGCCAACGGAAGTCTGTGAAATGGCAAAGCTTACACAGCCATGAGGCACAGAGCTGATCATCGTGACCGCCGAATCAAACTCCAGCCGACTGCATTGCACTCGGGGGCTATGCATGAGTTTGTGCTGTCGAATGTTCGCCTCATGTTCTGAGGTGATGAGGTTAATCTCCCATCGGCCAATGGTTCTATTGGCGTTGTCCGCAGGAGTAGCGGTTACATGAAAGACTTCATCAGGGATGCTCATGGAATTGAAGGCTCTTCAGCTAAATGGACGGTGCCAGGCGATGCCGGCATAAGCTCCAGCGCCGCGGCAAAAACGTACGCGTCGCTCAGGGGGGTATCCACCAGGCTCTGAAGTTTGCACGGCGCTAGCTTCGACCCGAAAATGGCCGATGTTTCACTGGCCGGGCCGATCGCGGCGGCATCAAAGGCAAAAAAATCGTCGACTCGATAGTCTGTGCAAATCTTGTAACGAGAGTGCTCATCGTCCTGCGACTTCTTGTTGCTTTCAACACGCGTCATGTCGGAATTATAAACTTCCTTGTCATAGGCCATGGCCTTGAGAGAAAGCAATACACCAAACGAAACGGTTGCGAAGTTTTTTAGCTGCATTGACGTGCTTTCCTTGTTAGTGATTTTTCAGTCAGAGCCTGGTGTCAGCCGCATGATGCTCACGGCTTGGTCTGTGGATGATCACGCGCCGGCGATGCTAATTAAAGTCAAAAACTCATATTGCCCAGGGTCAGGCAGTCAAGCGCAGAACAATTATCAAAGCAGGATCAGAGCAGGGTCGTCATTGATGACGTGTTGTGGCGGAGAAGGTCGGGGGGTGTTGTTTGTTCCTTCCTCGTCATGAGATTCATTCTCTGAGTAAATCTGAAGGTGCGACAATTTCAGCTTTTCATTCGGACTCAATTCTATTGAGTAGAAGTCAATCTCGGTGCTGCCGTTGGAGTATTCATCGTGTGCCACTGAATGAAAGGGCAATGCCGCTAGAGACAGGACTGCCAGCATCTTGGTCATCATCGGTATGACGGCTCGCAAAAATGTATGTGTCGGAATAAGCCTGGAGCCGTTGTTGTGCTGAGCGACAGCAGATCGGCTCCGAGAACGGTAGAGGAGGGACTTTGAAGGGGGAGATCGGTTGATACAAATTAGTAATTATTATTTTTATTATTGACCCGGTTTCAGCAAGCTCAGTGATTCATGCAGCGTAGGCGGCCAAGATCATGCACATAAAAACACACGGTGTTTTTATCATTCGTAGGGATCAACTCGTAATTTAGAACGGCGCCTTCTTGCAGAACATATTGACGTCTGAAAAAAAGATCAGGTGTTTTTTCAATCGCAAACAGTTCTGTGTCCTGGCTAAGTTTGACGTTGTTTATTTTTATCTGAACGTGATGGTTACTTTCGCGAATGATGTCCGCCGTCAGAGTGGCGTTACGAATTTTTCCGTTCAGGCTTTCCAGAGTGGTTTGCGTCAGTCGACCGTGGCCAATGGTCAGATACTCTTCGGTATTGAGCTGATTGAGATCTTCCAGCCATTGACGGGTGATGGTTTGATAACTGATATTTTCCATGTAATAGGATGGCGAATAAACCAGGGAGAAAATGCAAACGGCGTTGATGATTGCCAGCACTGTCCAGTGCGCAATGGGCGGTATTGTCTTCATAGGGTCGTCTCCAGGCATTGGCGGATCATCAATGCGAGGTCTTTTTGATCACTATTTAATTGCAAGTTTACGGTGCTTTCATCCGGGCGAACGCATGAAACGGAATAGTTTGATTTAAACAAGTTCAGCCAGACCTGACCTTTCAAGTTCAGCGAAGCCTGTTGCACCTGTTTAGCTGAAAGATCCCTCAGTGATTCAGCTTCAGCGACGCTATTGCCGACTGCATGGATAGTCAGGTCGTTCTGTTTGAGGCTTGAAACCTCTACATTCCGCGTATCGAAACCAGAGTGGAAACCAGAGTGGAAACCAGCAAATGCGCAGACGCCCAAGGTCAGGACATAACCGACTGACAGCGCCTTCGTCATGTAAGTCGATTGTGTGGTTTTGCCAGGCCGTAGCGGGGCAGGCTGAATGTCGGCTGGCGCAAGCTCCTCAGTAACGGGCGCAGAAGGTTGCACGGCTTCCTCTGCAGGCACCGGCAAATCCGTCTGTGCATCGACGACATACTGGCGGTTGAAACAATAACCTCGTCGAGGAACCGTCATCAGAATCTCATGATCCCGACTGTCATTAAGCAGGTTTCTAAGGGAAAAAACGGCCTGATTCAAACTGCCGGAGGCGACGACGCGGTCATTCCAGGTGTAGTCGATGATCTCATCGCGGCTTTTGGTCTGGCCGGGTTCCATCAGCAGCAGGTCCAGCAGACGGGATTCAGCCCGGCCTATCGTGGAACTTTGAACATCGCCATAGGGCGTGGTGATGGAAAGCAAGGCGGTATCGGGGTCGAAAAGGGCCATGGCACCATTTTTCAACTTGAAGGCGTAGCGCATGGGAGTCCTCCGTTCGGCGGTTCTGGCTGAGTATACAGACGGTTTGGATGGGCTGGATTTGACGCGATCCATACGGGTCAGGGAGCTGAACGGCTACAAGCGGACAAGCGCGGAAGGTGCGGAGGGAGCCCTTAGAGACGGCTGGGATAGCGCAAAAAAAGCATCACTGGAATCAAGCAAGGGTAACCCACGGAGTTTCTATCGAGGGCAGTGATGATGCTCGATACGGGTCATCGGCGCTAGCCGAAAACTGCGAGGCAGATTGTTCAGGCGGGCCAGCGCTCCATCAAGGAGCGCCTGGATCAAGGCAAAACGTTATAGCCACGCTGTTGCAGGCAGCTGCTGTACACGGAGTTGTTGGCGGTGACGCTTTGGTCGGTGGCGGCAGCGTCCTGACGGCGCTCCTGGCGTTGTCTGGATCCCCCGATCACCACACCGGCCGCGGCGGCACTGCGCGCATTGTTCTGGCGATAGTCTTGCTTGATATCGTCGTCGACCTGGTCGTAGAGGTTGTCGTGTTGGCGGCCTCGAACCTCCGCGGCAGTGGCTCCGACGACCGCCGCTTTGGTCGCGCCTTTTACCCGACCACCCGATGGCGTTGTGTTTTGGATCGGGAATTGGGCATTGGCCTGAGATTGGCAGGCGCTGGTGTCTTGCTGGATCGTCTGGGAAGTTTGGCTCTTCAGCGGCACCACCGTCACCGCCAATGCCTGCGAACTGGCGAGCAATGCCAGGGCCGATAAGGTAAACGTCAGTATTTTCATCAAACCGGACTCTCGTAAAACGTCGTTTCGTGGCCTTACAGTTTGTTCAGGCCAGAGGCTGAAACCCCATGCGCGTCTACTCGCAATGGGGTACTCCGCGGGGGTTACTGCTTGGAAAGCAGTGCGTGAATGTCGTTCGTCACGTCTTTAAGTGCGACCTTGAAGTCATTGGCAGCGATAGGCTGGCTGGCGTTTTTCAACGTCGCGCCGAACACCTTGCGTACCACCTTGGCGACTGCCAAACCGGTGTTGGCGTCGACCAGGTCGGCTTCAATAAACATCTCCGCCGTCTGATCGCGATGGCCGGTAGCGGCTTGAGTGGCCCCGATAATCCCGCCGATTGGAACGGCTTCATACCAATGCATGCCCTCGTTGTTGGCGCTGACATGGGTAATCGCCGCCTGCAAGATCAAGGTCCGCGAAGCGGCCGGTGCCTGTTTTGCAGTCGAGACAATGGTGTAGGAGGGGGCCAGGGCAGTCTTGATACTGTTGCTGGCCATCGTCTGCACGTCTTGCAGGGTTTTCAGGTTGACGCGTTCGGTCGGTTTCGGCGCCGGATACAGCTCTACTTCCTTGAACACGACAGTGGAATAGGCGTGAGGATCAAACCCGGGCGACACCCAGCGCAGCACTTTCTGTTCGCTCGGCGTCGTTTGTTCTTCCAGCCCCTGATAATTGGCTAGGAAGCCCGAATACTGCTCTTGCTGCGCCACTTTCGAGACGCAGCCGACCTGAAACACGCAGCTCAAGGCGATACCCGCAATCCATTTATTCGACATGCTCATGTGTTCTGTTCTCAAGTGATGAAAGTTGTCATTCAGGTTCCGGCAAAGCGGGGCGCATGCTGCCCGCACTGACTGGATAATCCGAATCAATAACCCTCAATAAACTATTAAACACGGCCGCCGGAGCATCTCCGGCCCTCAACCCGAATCTTTCCTCAAGGCATGTGTCATGAAATGAAAAGCCATTGTCGTCTGATGAGAAGCGGTTCCCAGGGCGGCATCCTACAGTCCAATCAGCGCATTTCGACGCAGCAAGCCAACATTGCAGATTGGAGAATAAGAAATCATGGCCAAAGCCGTACGCTTCTACGAAACCGGTGGTCCCGAAGTCCTTCGCTATGAAGACGTGGAAGTCGGCGATCCCGGTCCAGGCCAGGTTCGTCTTCGTCATGTGGCGGTCGGCTTGAACTATGCCGACACTTACTTCCGCAATGGCACCTATCCGATCCCTATGCCCAACGGAATGGGCGTTGAGGCTTCCGGTGTGGTTCAGGCCGTCGGGGAAGGCGTGACCAATGTGCAAGTGGGGGATCGCGTCACCTACACCGGTTTTCTCAATACCCTGGGTGCCTACAGCACCGAGCGTCTGATCGCGGCCGCACCGCTGATCAAGTTGCCGGAAACTATCAGCTTCGAAACCGCCGCCGCCATGACCATGCGCGGCCTGACCTCGTCGTACCTGATGCGCCGCATCTACGACTTCAAGGCGGGTGACACTATTTTGCTGCACGCCGCTGCCGGTGGTGTCGGCCTGATCGTTTCGCAGTGGGCCAAGTTGCTCGGCGTGAACGTCATCGGCACCGTATCCACCGAGGCCAAGGGCGAAATTGCCCTGGCTCACGGTTGCAGCCATGTCATCAACTACAGCCATGAAGACGTCGCCCAACGCGTTCGTGAAATGACCGACGGCGTGGGTGTCAACGTGGTGTTCGACAGCGTTGGCAAAAACACCTTCGAGGGTTCGCTGGATTCGCTCAAGCGTCGCGGCCTGATGGTGTGTGTCGGGACTGCATCCGGTCCGATTCCGCCGTTCAATCCAGCGCTGCTGGCGATGAAGGGCTCGCTGTACATGACGCGCCCGGCCCTGGCTGACTACATCGCCGATCCGGCGGAAAAAGCCGAGCTGGCCGGCGAGCTGTTCGACCACGTCGGCAGCGGTCGCATCAAGATCGAAATCAACCAGCACTATGCCTTGCAAGACGCCGTCCAGGCCCATCGCGACCTGGAGTCACGCAAGACCACTGGTTCGTCGATTTTCGTCATTTAAGGAGCTGCCAGCCATGAAAGTCGAACAATTGACCTGCAGCATTGGCGCCGAGCTGATCGGCGTCAACCTGGCCGACGCGGTGCATGACGACGGTCTGTTTGCCGAGATTCGTGCCCAGCTGCTCAAGCATCGGGTGGTGTTCCTGCGCGATCAGGACATCAGCCGTGCCGACCACGTGGCCTTCGCCCGTCGTTTCGGCGAGCTGGAGGATCACCCGGTGGCCGGCAGCGACCCGGATCACCCGGGGCTGGTGCGCATCTACAAAAATCCGGACCAGCCAATGGACCGCTACGAGAACGCCTGGCACACCGACGCCACCTGGCGCGAAGCCCCGCCGATGGGCTGTGTACTGCGTTGCGTAGAGTGCCCGCCTGTGGGCGGTGACACCATGTGGGCCAACATGGTCCTGGCCTATGCGAACTTGCCGGAAGACGTAAAGGTCAAGATCGCCGACCTGCGCGCCCGCCACAGCATCGAAGCGAGCTTCGGTGCCGCCATGCCGATTGAAAAACGCCTGGCGCTCAAGGCGATGTACCCGGACGCCGAACACCCGGTGGTGCGCACCCACCCGGAAACTGGCGAGAAAGTGCTGTTCGTCAACGCTTTCACGACGCACTTCAGCAACTACCACACCCCTGAGCGGGTGCGCTTCGGTCAGGACGCCAACCCTGGCGCCGGGGAGTTGCTGCGTTACCTGATCAGCCAGGCCTACATCCCTGAGTATCAGGTTCGCTGGCGCTGGAAGCCGAACAGCATCGCCATCTGGGACAACCGCAGCACCCAGCATTACGCGGTCATGGATTACCCGCCGTGCCATCGCAAGATGGAACGCGCCGGGATTATTGGCGACAAGACGTTCTGATCGATCCCCTCTGAATTTTGTACTCGTAGACGCGCCTGCCAGGCATGACCGGCAGGCGGACAATCATAAAAACTGGAGTTACTCATGCAATTCTTCGACGATTCCCTGCACCCGGAAAACATGGAAAAAGTGGTCATCACCGTGGCCCCGTACGGCCCTGAGTGGATGCCCGAAGATTTCCCGGAAGACATCCCGCTGACCATGGACGAGCAAGTCCAGAAAGCGGTCGAGTGCTATGAAGCCGGCGCGACCGTGCTGCACCTGCACGTACGTGAACTGGACGGCAAGGGTTCCAAGCGCCTGTCCAAGTTCAACGAATTGATTGCCGGCGTCCGTGAAGCGGTGCCGGACATGATTATCCAGGTCGGCGGTTCGATTTCCTTTGCACCGGAAAGCGATGGCGAAGCCGCGCTGTGGTTGTCCGACGATACCCGCCACATGCTGGCCGAGCTGACGCCAAAACCGGATCAGGTCACGGTGGCGATCAACACCACCCAGATGAACATCATGGAATTGCTGTATCCGGAATACCTGGAAGGCACTTCCCTGGCCAACCCTGCCTACCAGGCGGCCTACAGCGAAATGACCGTACCGGCCGGCCCGGCCTGGGTTATCGAGCACCTCAAGCGTCTGATGGACAATGATATCCAGCCGCACTTCCAGCTGACCGGCATGCACGCTTTGGAAACGCTGCAGCGCATGGTGCGCAAGGGTCTCTACAAAGGTCCATTGAACCTGACCTGGATCGGCATCGGCGGCGGTTTCGACGGCCCGAATCCATTCAACTTCTTCAACTTCATCCACCGCGTACCGGACGGCTGCACCCTGACCTCCGAGTCGCTGCTCAAGAACGTGCTGCCGTTCAACACCATGTCGATGGCCATGGGAATGCACCCGCGCGTGGGCAACGAAGACACTATCATTGATCACAAGGGCGAGCGTTTTGGTTCGGTTGCCCAGATCAAGCAGACCGTGCGCATTGCTCATGAACTGGGTCGTGAAATCGCTACCGGTAAAGAAGCTCGCGAGATTTATCGCATCGGTGTGAAGTACGACACCATCGAAGAAACACTGTTGGCCAACGGCATGGCCCCCAACCGCAAGGCTGGGCAAAAAGGTGTGCCGCAACGCGGCTGACCGACAGCGGGAGCGAGGGGGGTAGACCCCTCGCTCGCTGCAGTGAAACACGCTCGATAACAACAATAAAATAATGTTTCGAGGAGGCTGCATGGCCTTTCACCCTATCGCCGCCGACGATGACGACACCAGTGGTGTCGGTGTTGCGCGCAAATATGCCTGGATCGTCTTCGCACTGACGTTCGGCCTGTTGATTTCCGATTACATGTCCCGCCAAGTGCTGAACGCGGTATTCCCGATGCTCAAGGGCGAGTGGGCCCTGACGGACGGCCAGCTGGGTTTGCTCAGCGGCGTGGTGGCCTTGATGGTCGGCCTGCTGACGTTTCCGCTGTCGTTGATGGCTGACCGCTTCGGCCGGGTTAAAAGCCTGGCGCTGATGGCGTTGCTGTGGAGTCTGGCCACGCTGGGTTGTGCGCTGGCGCAGGACTACCAGCAAATGTTTATCGCCCGCTTCATGGTGGGTGTCGGTGAGGCTGCGTATGGCAGCGTCGGTATTGCCGTGGTGATTTCGGTGTTTCCGAAACACATGCGGGCCACCCTGGCCAGTGCCTTTATGGCGGGCGGGATGTTCGGTTCGGTGTTAGGCATGGCGTTAGGCGGCGCTATCGCGGCCAAGCTCGGCTGGCGCTGGTCGTTTGCCGGCATGGCCCTGTTTGGTCTGCTGCTGGCGGTGCTTTACCCGATCATCGTCAAGGAAGCGCGCATTGCCCCGCAACGCGCCGCCCAGGCGGGCAAAAAAACCGCCGCGGTGGTCAAGCGTCCATTGCGCACGCTGTGCTCCAGCCCTTCGGTGATTGCGGCTTACATCGGCAGTGGCTTGCAACTGTTCGTGGGCGGCACCGTGATTGTGTGGATGCCCAGCTACCTCAATCGCTATTACGACATGGCGCCGGACAAGGCGGGCGGTGTCGCGGCGATCATCGTCCTGTGCAGCGGTGCCGGGATGATCCTGTGCGGCATGCTCAGTGATCGCATGTGTCGTCAGTCGGCCGAACGCAAGGTCGCTTTGGCCATCGCGTATTGCCTGGGCAGTTGCCTGCTGCTGTCGGCGGCGTTTGCCTTGCCGCCGGGACCTGCGCAATTGCTGTTGATTTGCCTGGGCATGTTGATTGCCGCCGGCACAACCGGCCCGGCCGGGGCGATGGTTGCCAACCTGACCCACTATTCGGTGCACGGTACGGCGTTTGCCACGCTGACACTGGCCAACAATTTGCTCGGCCTGGCGCCGGGGCCGTTCATTACCGGCAAGGTGTCCGACCTGATCGGTTTGCACGCGGCCTTCCAACTGGTACCGCTGGTGAGTATCGCGGCAGCGGCGGTGTTCTTTTTTGCCAAGTGTCATTACCACAAGGATATCGCCCGGTTGGCGGGTGAACGTGTCAACGATTCTGTAAGTGAAGCTGTGGTAGAGGTGAAGGTGTGAGTGTTCGTTTACGTATAGATGTATTTTTCGATTTCATCTGCCCTTGGTGCTTGATCGGTAAGCGCCAACTGGAGCGCGCGCAAGCGTTGCTGCACGCGCAGCAACCGGATGTGCTGGTCACCACGGTATGGCACGGGGTGCAGTTGTTGCCTCACCTGCCGGTACAGGGTGAACCGTTCGCCGAGTTCTACCTCAACCGTCTGGGCAGCGCCGAAGCGGTCACCATGCGTCAGGCTCAGGTGCAGCAGGCGGCGAAAGCGGTAGGGGTAGACGTCGACTTGAGTCGCATCACCACCATGCCCAACACCGCGGACGCCCATCGTCTGTTGGCGCATGCCAACTCGCGGGGTAGCACGGCTCAACGCGACCAATTGCTTGAGCGTCTGTTCGCCGCGTACTTCCAGAACGGCGAGGACATCGGTCGCCGCGAGACGTTGATCACCATCGCCCAATCGTGCGGTTACGACGCCGACGCGGTGAGGGACTACCTGAGAGACGAATCCGGTCCCTTTGTCGGTAACGAGGTCGGGGCCTCCAGCGGTGTGCCGAGCTTTCTGTTCGACCGCCAGTTAACGTTGGTCGGCGCGCAGCCTGCCGAGGTGATGCTGAGCGTCATGTACGAAGCGCTGGAACGCCAGCGCATGCAGACCCCGTCATGACGCGTCGTGTCCCGGTGCCTGCCGCAAAGCTCCCGCAGGCGGGTGGTCGTGCGCTGTTCGAATTCGAGAACAAAAGCCTCGCGCTGTTCAACGTCGAAGGCGACGTGTTTGCCATCGATGACAGTTGCCCGCACCAGGGCGCTTCGCTGTGCGGCGGGCGCCTGGATGGCCGGGTGATTCAATGCTGCGCCCATGGCCTGCGCTTCGATCTGCGCAGTGGTTACCTGCTCAATTCCACCCAGCTCAAGGTCAACAATTACCCGGTCGAGCTCGTCGACGGCCAGGCTTTTATCGTTATCGCTTCTGAGGAGTCCGCGCCATGAGCGCCATTGCTCTCACCCGTATCCATAGCCGAACACGCGAACTGGCCCCGGGTTTTATCGTCAGTCTGATCGTGGCCGCCGCCGCTTCGTTTTTGTCCGAGCACTACGGTGCACCGGTGATGCTGTTCGCCTTGCTGCTGGGCATGGCGCTGAACTTCCTGGCCGGGGAGGGCGTGTGCAAGGCCGGTATCGAATTTACCGCGCGCACCGTGTTGCGCCTTGGCGTGGCCCTGCTGGGCATGCGCATTACCCTTGAGCAGATTGCCGGTCTGGGCTGGAAGCCAGTGGCGCTGGTAGTGACGCTGGTGGTGGTGACCATTGGCGTTTCGGTGATTGCGGCCAAGATGCTGGGTTTCCAGCGTTTATTCGGCATGCTCACCGGTGGCGCGACGGCGATCTGTGGCGCTTCGGCAGCGCTGGCACTGGCGGCAGCCTTGCCCAATCATCCGCAGAAAGAACGCGCCACACTGTTTACCGTCATTGGCGTGTCGGCCCTTTCGACGATGGCGATGATTGTTTATCCAATGATTGCCAACTGGTTGTCATTGTCACCGCAAATGGCGGGTATTTTCCTCGGCGCCACCATCCACGATGTGGCCCAAGTGGTCGGTGCCGGTTACAGCATGTCGACCGAAACGGGCGACACGGCCACGGTGGTCAAGCTGATGCGAGTCGCCATGCTCCTGCCAGTGATCGTCTGTGCGGCCATGGTCACGCGCATGCAAGGCGCCGAAACGGGCGGCAAGCGACCGCCGCTGCTGCCGTGGTTCGCCGTCGGCTTTCTGCTGCTGGCGTGCATCAACAGTACGGGATGGATAGCGCCCGTCGTTCAAGGCACGGTCAATGACCTGTCGCGTTGGTGCCTGGTGGTGTCCATCAGTGCCCTGGGCATGAAGACTCAGCTCAAGGAGCTGGCCTCCGTCGGCATCAAGCCCATTCTCCTGATGGTGGGGGAGACGGTGTTCCTTGTCGTCCTGGTGCTGCTGTTGCTGCGCTGGGGGTTCTGAGCCCGGTCAACATCCGTTTTATGGCAGCGCCGCACCGGGTTTGACTCCTCAGCACTGTGCGGCTCTCGGTCGGTGTCACAAACGCCGGCTTTTCGCGGCGACTGTATAAGCAGTCGCCGCTTTTTTCGTTGGTTCGAAAACAGTTTGTGATGAGGTAGCTATTGTGGCGAGGGAGCAAGCTCCCTCGCCACAGGGCTGCGGTTACACAGTTGGCTCAATGCTTTTAGCAGCAGCGCTATCTAAAAGGGACGGGTTAAAGAAAATCCCGATCAGGTAATTAGGCCGGGGGGATTTGGCTTGAGAACTGAGCGCGGCTGTATCTAGGCGTTGCAGGTCAGCTGGAATAGATAGGCTGGATCATAAATTTTTTTGCCGAGTATTCCTTCCAACGCACCAAGCTGCTCGGCAGTGAGGTTATATCCCTCCCAGCCTTGTTGGTCCGCCGTCCATCCCATAATCGCTTTCAGCTCGTTATCGTAGCCACTCGGCAATTTTTCTTCGAATGCGATGAGCTCGGTTTTTTTATCAAATGCTTCTATGACGTAAATCATGGTTCCACACTCCTGGTCTTATCTGCGGGTTTGGTCTGCTCGCCCGTAGTTGGATCATATTCACCGAGATGACGACCACGTTTGTCGTACATCTCGACAGCTCCGTGCTGCGAGTCCCATTCGAAAATTATCCCTTTTGGGTTTTTCCATCGCTTCCTAAGTCCGCCACCGCCTTTTATGGGTGTTTTACGATTTGACTTCGTCGCGTCAGGAAAAGCAGTAAGGCCTGTCGGTGCCGGATGGTAATTGTGATCAGAAACACTCACCACAATGTAAACCGGCTTCACCCCCGACCCCACCGGGAACACCAGAATGAAATCCTTGTACTCCGGCGGATACACCGGATTCACTATGATGCTGGCCGCCGCCGCCGGCGTCGGCGGGTACACCCAGATATGCGGCGCCGGTGGTGCCGTTTCCAGCGCAGGAATGCCGAGGATGTCCGAGCCATCCACGGCCGGTGTCCAGATCAGCTCGACGCCATCCCCAAGATCCGCCACCTGCTGACTGCCGCGCAGTGTGAACTGCACAACATCGACCATTTCCCAATCACGGTTTTTGCCGGTGTAAAACCCGTAGCCCTTGAGGCTGCCGTCAGCCTGTTGCTCGACCTGAAGCCTAACGCGGGTTCTGGCCTGTTTGAGGGTACGCAGTTGGTCTTCGGTATAGAGCGCGCTATCACCCAGGCTCGGCGTCCAGAACAAGGCGACGACACCGGCCAATGTCGCGGCTCCGGCAGCGCCAAGGCCCAGAACCGGGGCAGCAAGAGTTGGGGCGCTAAGGGCGAGCCGCCCAATGCCGAGGGAGACGGTACTGCCACTGATGGTTTCGAGATTCAGCAGCCCGGCGTCGTCTACGTCACGAGCGCCGAGCCACGCAATTTTGCCGTAATCCTTGAGGCTATCGGTCGGGACCACACCCGAAGGACTCGAGTAATTAATGATGGCGTCTGGAAGGTTGCAGGATTTGGCGAAGACGCATCCTGCGCGAGCGATTTCCGGCTTTTTCGTAGAGGCTTGAAGCCGATCTTCAAAAGCCTGCTGCCGGGCGAGCATGGTGTCGTAGGCGCTTTGTCGCGCCTCGCGCTCGGCCAGTTCGGTGGCCGTCATGAAACGGTAGGTGATGTGATGACCATCACCGGAGGGTGGGTTTTTAACCCTGGGAACTTCCTTGTTACCGGCCATTGATCTTCCTTGCATTCGTCCGTCGATAGCTCCGGAAAAAGGAGCTGTGCGACGTTAACGAACGAGGTTGATCGTGGCTGTAGGACGAGTCCTGAATGTCGCCAAGACTGTTCGCTATCTCAGGATTGAGCCTCGTTAAAGATCAGCGTTAGCTGTGCGGATCGACGTTATCCAGCATCCGGTTCACCGCCATTTCTCCGAGCATCACAGAGTTTTGAATGCCCAGCAGGGTGTGGCGCTGTGTACCGTTCAGTTGCCCCGCGAAATCACTCAACATCACACTCGCTGACGCCAATGTCTCACAGGCGTTGACCAGCAGGGTTTCGTTGTCGGTGTCGGGGCCAACGAAGTAGATTGTGCTGGGTCTGCGCGGGGTGTCTTTTGGAATGACCGGTTTGAGGTAGTAATCGAGGGCGCGGTCGGCGGCTTCGTTGAGTTTTTTGGAGTCGGGGGTTTCGTAAGGGGAAACGTCGTCGGTTTCTGGCGGGTTGGGCGTGATTTTGAACATGGTGAAACTCCTTGATCATGGGAGCCAGCATCCATCGCTGCTAAACGAAGTGGGTGGCGGCTGTACGCGGGTTAGCAGACCAGGGATCAAGGAACCCGGCGCACCGAAGTGCCCCACGCATAGCCGCCATAACGCAGAGCAACTGACGAAACAGTGTCGGTTGATCAGAGGCGGCACTGACGTGCCTTGATATTTGTCCGAGCTGCTAAACCCGATCGCTGAATTGTCAGCGACCCGGAAACGATAGAGACCCGGACCAAGGCGCACAAGCCGGCGGATTCTGGCGTAGCCGTAGGCAACGGCGCAAGGTCTTGTGGCTTTCCGGAAGTAACCTGGAAGGGTTTTAAACAGGCGCTTTCGGGCGATGTTTAATACCCCGAATTCCCGGGGGGGGACTCAGGGGTTTGGCGGCCTCAGGATTCGTTATGACCCGGGACAGATTTGGCGCTGCCTTGCTTTTGGGCACGCCACGCCGCCGGCGGCATGCCGAACTGGGTGATGAACCAGCGCGTGAAAGAGCTCGCCATCGAGTACCCGAGCATGTCGGCGATGCGCCCCAGCGAATAATTCGGATTCTCCAGGTAACGCAGGACCAGATCGCGGCGCACGTCGTTGATCAGGTCGTTGAAGGCGCAGCCATCGTCTTTGAGGCGTCGTTGCAGCGTCCGTACGTTCATTCCCTGGGTCTGGGCGATTTGCTCGATGGTGGCGCGGCCCATGGGCAGCAGCAGGTAAATGGCCTTGCGCACCTCGAACAGCAACGACTCGCCTTCATGGCTCAGCAACGAGTCGAGGTAGCCCTGAGCGTAACGTGCCATGGCCGGGTCGGCGTGGGGGTTGGTCACGTCCAGGCTGGCATTGGGGCAGACAATGCCATTGAACTCGCTGCCGAACTCCACGGTGCAGCCAAACAGGCGACGATGCAGTTGCAGGTTGTCCGGAGGCTGGTGCGTGAAGTTGACGCTGTAGGGGTGCCAGTGCGCGCCGAGCAGGGCGGCGCACAAACGGAACATCACGCCGATGGCCAGTTCGTTGGCTTGCCGTGAAGGCATCGGCGTATCGGTCACGACCTCTTCGCGAATGATCACCATCTTGCCGGCCTCTTCAATGAAGATGGCCAGCGAATCATTCATCAAGTGACGGTAATGCACCACCACCTGCAAGGCTTCGCGCAGTGTGCGCTGGTGCGTGAGCAGCAGGCTGACCACGCCGAAATCCGAGAGCTGGCGTGACTCGGCCATGCTCAGGCCGAAGCTCTGGCAACCACTGGCGACGGCGGAATCTTCCAGCACGCGCACGGCGGAATCGATAGGGATCCGGTGTTCCGGCGCCAGCAACTGAGCCCTGCTCAAGCCGTTGGCAGCCAATACATCACGCGGGTTGAAACCCAGGTAATTAGTGACCTCCAGGTAGTTGGTCAAGACGGCGGCGCGAACAAGCTTGGTCATGCGTGGGTCTTCCCTGGGCCGGTGAGGGTGGAAATGAGCGTGGCGACTATATCCAGCACGTCATGAAATGGAAAGTTGTTGGTTGAGTGTAGTCAGGCGCCCGGTTCTCCCTTTAAACGTAGCCATCTGATCGCGATAAATCCGTCCACGTATTGATTACAGTGGCCTTGGGCAAACCTGCCGTGGTTTTCGACCAGCGGGCACCTCACGTCGACGCCCCCGAATTTGTCATGAAAAGAAAAGCGACTGACGTCTAATGTAAAGCGTCCGGGGTGGGCGCTCTTTAATGTCAGCACTACAAAAACGTCTGACCAATGAGTCAGTCGAGTCATCGAGAAAGCGTAGGTGCTGACGTGGACAAACTGCAAACTGCTGCAACCGTTTTAATCGTACCGGGCTTGCGTGAGCACGTGGCCGAGCATTGGCAGACTTTGCTTGAAGCCAGGCTTGCCAAGGTACGCAGCGTCCCACCGCTTGAAACCGACAAACTCGACTGCGCTGCACGGGTCCGTGCGATCCAGCATGAACTGGAGCAAATCGACGGGCCGGTGATTCTGGTCGCCCACAGTGCCGGCGTATTGATGGTCGCGCACTGGGCCGCGTTGCACAGCCGTCCGATCAAGGGCGCTCTGCTGGCCGCGCCGCCGGACCTCGATGCCACCTGGCCGCAAGGCTACCCTTCTTCCGAATCGCTGCGGTCCCATGGCTGGAATCCGCTACCCGAAGGTCCGCTGCCGTTCCCAAGCCTGGTGATTGGCAGCACCAATGATCACCTGGCCGGTCTCGAAGCCGTCAATCGCATGGCTCGAGGCTGGGGTGCCGAACTGCGCAATCTCGGTGCAGTAGGTCATCTGAACCCGGCTGCAGGATTTGGCCACTGGCCAGAAGCCGAAGCTTTCATTCTCGAGCTGGATCGCTAATTCAGGCGCCGGCTGGCCGCAAGCCAACCGGCATTTGCCCTCAATCCTGAGCAACGCAAAACCCTGGTACAAGGGAATGCGTGAGGGCGGCTGCGCTTAAAACAAATACAAAAGGCGGAGACAACGCAATGCACAACAATAAGAGTCACGGGTTCACGGTTTCGCGTTACACATTGCTGGCCTCAGCCATTCTGGCCGCGTCCATGCCGACCGCCCACGCGGTTGAACTGGATACCGGTAACCCGGACTGGACCGCGCGCATCGATAACACCATCAAGTACAACTACGGTGTGCGCACCGAAAGCGCCGACAAGCGCATGTTGGGGACGCCAAACAACAACGATGGCGACTACAACTTCCGCAAGGCTGGCACCAACATCACCAACCGTATCGACCTGTTGACCGAGATGGACGTGGTCTACAAGAACACCATGGGCTTTCGTGTCAGTGCCGCCAGCTGGTACGACAAGGCGTATGAGAACACCGGCTCCAACTCCAACCCGTTCGTCAACGGCAACGATGCACGCTCCGGCCTGGTCGCCAACGACCCACGCCTGGCTGCCGTCACCAACGACAACGTCGGTTTTGGCAGCCCGCACCTGAGCAACTACGCCCAGCGTTACTACACCGGCCCGTCCGGTGAAATCCTCGACGCATTCGTGTTCTACAGCACTGAAGTGGGCGAAGAATCATTGCTCAGCATGAAGGCCGGTCAGCACAACGTGTTCTGGGGCGAGACCATTCTCAACCCGGTGCATTCGATCAGCTACGGCCAGTCCGGCCTCGACCTCGCCAAGCTGGCGGCGTCGCCTGGCACTGAAGCCAAGGAGCTGTTCGTACCGCGTAACCAACTGTCGACGACCTTCACCGTTAACCCTGAGTTGACCATCGGCGCTCAGTATTTCCTCGACTGGGATGCAGCTCGCTTGCCTGAAGCCGGCACCTACTACGGTGGTTCCGATCTGGTGGGTTTCGGCGCGCAATCGTTCCTGTTGGGCAACACCAACGCCGTGGTTCCGGGCAGCCCGCTGGGTTGCGGCCTGGCGCCGTGCAACGGTTTGACCAACGTGGTGCGTGGGAATGACCTGACGCCGCACAGCAGCGGTGACTGGGGCGTCATGGCCAAGTGGTCGCCGGCCTGGCTGGACGGGACGCTCGGCGTCTACTACCGCGAGACGTCGGAAATCCTGCCGCAAGCCTGGCTGGATGCCCGAGGCATATCGTCGGCCAACCCGAACGGCACCCGACCAGCAGGGCAAGTGCCTGCCGTGGTCAACACGCTCAATTCGTTGAACACCGCCACTTATCAACTGGCCTATGCCGACGACATCAAGATTTTCGGCCTGAGCCTGTCCAAGGACGTTGGCGGCGTGAGTGTGGGTTCCGACCTGAACATCCGTCACAACATGCCGCTGGCCAGTATCCCGGCAATCGTCAGCTCCACCAGTCCGTTGGGCCTGGGCAAAGGCCTCGGCCTGTTGCCGGCGCGCACCGATGCCACGGGCGTGATCTACGACACCCCGAGCCGCGGCGACAGCATGAGCGCCACCGGCGAGACGTTGCACTGGACGTTGAACGGTCTGATGACCCTGCCTAAAACGCCGGTGTTCGATCAGGCGACAGTGCTTGCCGAACTGTATTACAGCAACCTGTTAAGCATCGATGACAAAAACAAGGCGCTCTACAAGGGTGAGGACAGCTATCGCGGTATCGACAAACCGACCCGTGACAACTGGGGCATCGCGGTCAACTTCACACCGACCTGGTACCAGGTATTCCCGGGCGTTGACCTCAACGCGCCAATGTCCGTCAACGTCGGCATCGACGGCGTGTCCCCGGTGTCCGGTGGCGGTGCCAAGGACACCGGCAACTATGCCTTCGGCGTGGGTGCCGTTGTGTACAACAAATACTTTGTCGACCTGAAGTATGTGGACTCTTTCGGCCAGACCGAGAAGTGCAATAAAAGCGGCGTGAGTACCGGCCCGACGGGGGGCGACGGCTCTACTCCCAACGCCTTTAGTGGTAACGAAAACTATGCGTGCTACGCCGGTGGCTACTCGTCCTTTTCCGGTGGCGGTGCCACGACTGAGGATCGTGGTGCTGTGTACCTGACAATGAAAACCACCTTTTGATTCATCACTCGCTTACTCGACGTAAGCAGGAGAACCTCAACATGAAATTTGTACAAACCGTGTTGGCTGCCTCGCTGGCGATGGTTGTTGCCGCCCAGGCACACGCTGCCGTATCTGCTCAGGATGCCGCCAAACTGGGCAGCAGCCTGACCCTCGTCGGCGCTGAAAAAGCCGGGAATGCCGATGGTTCCATCCCGGCCTATGACGGCGGCCTGACCACGCCACCCTCCAGCTTCAAGGCCGGTGACAGCATGCGCCCGGATCCGTTTGCCAATGAAAAACCGCTGCTGGTGATCGACGGTAAAAACGTCGATCAGTACAAGGGTCAGCTCACCGCAACCACCGCGGAACTGGCCAAGCGTTTCCCGACGTTCAAAGTCGAGGTGTACCCGACTCACCGCACCGTTTCGCTGCCTAAGGCGATCCTCGACAACGGCGTGAAAAACGCCACCGGCGCCAAGTCCCTTGAAGGTGGCCTGGCCATCGACAACGTGCTGCCGGGCGTACCGTTCCCGATTCCGCAATCGGGTAACGAGGCGATGTGGAACTTCCTGTTGCGCTATCAGGGTGTGAGCATCAACTCCAAGTACGACTCCTGGAACGTTGACTCCGCGGGCGTTCCAAGCCTGGCGACCACCGGGCAGGCATTCATCTCTTATCCGATCTACGAAAACCTGGCGCAGCCGATCAGCAGTGCCGACGTGTACTACCAGATGAAGCTGCAATACACCGGCCCGGCGCGTCGTGCCGGCGAAGCGGTGATGCTCAAGGACGCCGCCAACCCGCTGCAACAACCGCGTCGTGCCTGGCAGTACTTGCCTGGTCAGCGCCGCGTGAAGCTGGCTCCGAACCTGGCCTACGACACGCCTAACCCAGGCACCGCCGGCGCCGGCACTTACGATGATGTGTTCGTGTTCAACGGTGCGCTGGATCGCTACGACTGGAAGCTGGTCGGCAAGCAAGAAATGATCGTGCCGTACAACACCTACAAGCTGACCTACGTGCAGGATCCGAAGTCGATCACCACGCCTAATCACCTGGCATCCGATTATGTGCGCTGGGAAAAACACCGCGTGTGGGTCGTCGAAGGCACCCTCAAGGCCGGTGCACGTCACATCTACGCCAAACGTCGCTTCTACCTCGACGAAGACAGCTGGACAGCTTTGGCCTCGGACCAATATGACGCCCGTGGTCAGCTCTACCGTGGTTCCTTTGCCTTCCTCAGCCAGAGCTATGACAAGCAGGTGCCTGACTCCACGCCGTTCATGATTTACGACCTGGTGGGCGGTTCCTACAACATCAACGGTGTAGTCGGCCCTTACGGCGGCATCAAGTACATCGATCCGCTCTCCAAGGCGCAGTGGTCGTCGGAGTCCCTGGCGGGCGCCGGCATTCGCTAAGCAAACCGCAACAAGGCGTTCATCGGTCCACGGCCCGCAAGCCGTGTGACCGGCGACGGTCGGTGCTCGCCGATCGTCGCGGCGCCGGTTTTCAACGTCGGGCTGCACGCTTGCAGTCCCAGACGCGGTTTTCCCAAGAGGACGCGGTATGTGTTCGTACAAAAAGTACCTGCAGTTAACGCTCGGCGCCCTGCTTGTCATGTCGCAGGGCGTCACCCAGGCGGCCGGTTACATCGATGTGCTGGACCTGCCCGCCAGAGTCAGTCCGCTGGCGGTCAGCAGCCCGTTGACCGGCATGACCCGTGCGGGCGACCGATTGGTTGCCGTCGGGCAGCGTGGGCACATTCTCTATTCCGATGACAGCGGTAAACACTGGCAGCAGGCTGTCGTGCCAGTGAGTGCCGATCTCAGTGCGGTGAACTTTCCATCGGCCAGGGAAGGCTGGGCGGTCGGTAATGACGGCGTGGTGTTGCACAGCAGCGATGCGGGCGCGACCTGGACCAAACAGCTGGACGGCCGTGAGATCGGTGAGTTACTGATCAAGCATTATGGTGCGTTGGCCAGTGCCGAACCGGACAACGAACAATGGTCACACTGGGCCGCCGAAGGGCAGCGGCTGGTAGAGCAGGGCGCCGATAAACCCTTGCTCGACGTCTGGTTCGCCAATGAAAAACTGGGTTACGCGGTCGGCGTGTTCAACCTGATCCTGCGCACTGAAGACGGCGGCCAGACCTGGACCCCGTTTCAGGACCGCACCGACAACCCGCAAGGCTTTCACCTGAATGCCATCGCCTCCACGGGGGATGCGTTGTACATCGCCGGCGAGCAGGGTCTGTTGCTCAAATGGGACGACGCCAGCCAGCGTTTCGCTGAAGTGCAAACGCCTTATCAGGGCAGCTTTTTCGGCGTGCTTGGCAAACCCGGCGAAGTGCTGGTCTACGGCTTGCGCGGCAACGTATTGCGCAGCACCGATGGCGGTCAGAACTGGACCGCGCTGGACACCGGCCTGCACATCAGCGTCACCGCCGGCCTGATCGATAACCATGGCGACTACCGCTTGTTCACCCAGGGTGGGCAGATGCTGGTCAGCCAGGGTTCTGGCGCGCAACTGCAGCTGGTTCAGCAGCCTGTACCGACGCCGATAGCTGGCGCCACCGAAGCCTCCGACGGCTCGTTGGTCGTGGCTGGCAGCCGTGGCGCACTGGCGCTGTCCGTCGTTAAGACCTCGAACCCTTAAAGCGAGAACCCAGACATGGGCAACATAAAACAACAAGAAGCCATGCCGGTGATCCGCGACGTGCGCGATTTCGACCGTCGCTCCGGCAACCTGCTGGAACGCCTGGTCTTCAACTACCGCCCTCTGTTCATGCTGCTGATGGCGCTCGCCACCGTGGTGCTGGGCTTCATGGCGGTCACCCGTCTGGAGCTGCGCCCCAGCTTCGAAAAAATGATTCCGCAGAGCCAGCCGTACATCCAGAATTTCCTGGAAAACCGTGCGTCCCTACGCGGCCTCGGTAACTCGGTGCGGGTGGTGGTGGAAAACACCCAGGGCGACATTTTCGACCCTGAATACCTGGACGTGCTCAAGCAGGTCAACGACCAACTGTTCCTCACCGAAGGCGTTGACCGCGCCTGGATGAAATCGCTGTGGAGCCCGGCGGTACGCTGGACCGAAGTCACCGAAGAAGGCTTCCAGGGTGGCCCGGTGATGCCCGACACTTACCAGGGCAAGCCTGAGCAAATCGAGCAGCTGCGCCAGAACATTTCCCGTGCCGGGATCGTCGGCAGCCTGGTCGCCAGCGACTTCAAATCCAGCATGCTGATTGTGCCGCTGCTGGATAAGGCGGGCGCCGGCGGAAAGCGCATCAACTACCACGAATTTTCGCAGATGCTCGAAGAGCAGTTGCGCGACAAGATCGAATACGCCGGTGACAGCGCCGCGCGCAAGTCCGGCGTCGAAGGCAAAGGTCACTACAAAGTCCGGGTGATCGGCTTCGCCAAATTGATGGGCGACCTGATCGACGGCCTGATTCAGGTGATGATGTTTTTCGGCCTGGCCGTGATCACGTCGCTGGTGATCATTTACGCCTACACCCGTTGCGTACGCAGCACCTTGCTGGTGGTCGGCTGCTCGCTGATTGCGGTGGTCTGGCAGCTGGGCATCGTCGCCTGGCTGGGTTACGCCATCGACCCGTACTCGGTGCTGGTGCCGTTCCTGATCTTCGCCATCGGCGTGTCCCACGCCGCGCAGAAGATGAACGGGATCATGCAGGACATCGCCCGCGGCACCCATAAACTGATCGCCGCGCGCTACACCTTCCGCCGTCTGTTCATTGCCGGGGTCACCGCGCTGCTGGCCGACGCCGTGGGTTTCGCCGTGCTGATGCTGATCGACATTCCGGTGATCCAGGACTTGGCGATCACCGCCAGCATCGGTGTCGCCGTCTTGATCTTCACCTCGCTGCTGCTGATGCCGGTGGCGCTGTCCTACGTCGGCGTCGGTGCGAAAGCCGCCGAGCGCGCGCTGAAAATCGACACCCGCGCTGAAAAGCACAAAGGCTTTGGCCGACTCTGGGATTTGCTCGACCGTTTCACCACCCGCAAGTGGGCCACGGGCGCCGTATTGGTCGCGGTGCTGATGGGCGTCGGCGGCTTCATGGTCAGCCTGCACCTGAAAATCGGCGACCTGGAAAGCGGGGCGCCGGAGCTGCGTGCCGACTCGCGCTACAACCGTGACAACGCCTACATCACCCAGCATTACGCACTGTCCAGCGACCTGTTCGCGGTGATGATCAAGACCGCACCGGAAGGCTGCCTGAACTACAAGACCCTGGTATTGGCCGACCGTCTGGCCTGGGAGCTGCAACAGAACCCGGGCGTGCGTGCGACCACCTCGCTGGTCAACGCCGTGCGCCAGATCACCGCCGGCACCTACGAGGGCAACCCCAAGCTCAACAGCATCCAGCGCAACCAGGACGTGCTCAACTACGCCGCGCAACAGGCCTCGGTCAACTCGCCGGAGCTGTTCAACAACAATTGCTCGCTGATGCCGGTGATCGCCTTCCTCAAGGACCACAAGGCCGAAACCCTGGACGAAGTGGTCGCCATCGCCGACAAGTTCGCCAAGGAAAACAGCACCGACGATCGTCAGTTCCTGCTCGCTGCCGGCAGTGCCGGGATTGAAGCGGCGACCAACATCGTGGTGCGCGAGGCCAATCACACCATGCTGCTGTACGTGTACGCGGCGGTGACGCTGTTCTGCCTGATCACCTTCCGCAGCTGGCGCGCGACGCTGGTGGCGCTGCTGCCGCTTGTGCTGACCTCGATCCTCTGCGAAGCCTTGATGGTGGCGATGGGCATCGGCGTGAAAGTCGCGACCTTGCCGGTGATCGCGTTGGGCGTCGGCATCGGCGTCGACTACGCGCTGTACCTGCTGAGTGTGCAGCTGCATTTCCAGCGTCAGGGTCTGTCGTTGTCCCAGTCGTACCGCAACGCCGTGTCGTTCACCGGCCGGGTGGTCGGGCTGGTCGGCATCACTCTCGCCGCCGGCGTGGTGTGCTGGGTCTGGTCGCCGATCAAATTCCAGGCCGACATGGGCATCCTGCTGACCTTCATGTTCCTGTGGAACATGCTCGGCGCGCTGATCCTGATTCCGGCCCTGTCGTACTTCCTGCTACGCGAAAAGTCCCTGGAAACACGTCCTGTCGAGGACGCTCTGCTGGCGCCCGCCGAAGAAGCCGGCACCTCGCACACTTCACCTGTTCCACATGCCTTGAGCACACCTGAGTAAGTCACTATGTCCGAATACAAAGCTCCCTTGCGCGACATGCGCTTCGTCCTCAATGAAGTCTTTGAGGTGTCCAGCCTGTGGGCGACATTACCTGGCCTGGCCGAGGTGATTGATGAAGAGACGGCTGCCGCGATCCTCGAAGAGGCCGGCAAGATCACTGGTGAAGTGATCGCACCGCTGAACCGCAATGGCGACGAACAAGGCTGCACCTGGAACAACGGCGAAGTCATCGCGCCGGACGGTTTTGTCGCCGCGTACCAGGCGTTCGCCGAGGGCGGTTGGGTCGGCGTGGGCGGTGATCCGCAGTTCGGCGGCATGGGCATGCCCAAGGCGATTTCGGCGCAGGTCGAAGAGATGGTCAACTCGGCCGGCCTGTCCTTCGGCCTCTACCCGATGCTGACGGCCGGCGCGTGCCTGTCGATCAATGCCCACGCCAGTGAAGAGCTCAAGCAGCGTTATTTGCCGAACATGTACGCCGGCACCTGGACCGGTTCGATGTGCCTGACCGAAGCCCACGCCGGCACCGACCTGGGCTTGATTCGTACCCGCGCCGAGCCTCAGGCCGACGGCAGCTATAAAGTCAGCGGCAGCAAGATTTTCATCACCGGCGGTGAGCACGACCTGACCGAAAACATCATTCACCTGGTACTGGCCCGACTGCCGGATGCACCGGCCGGTCCTAAAGGTATTTCCCTGTTCCTGGTGCCCAAGGTGCTGGTCAACGACGACGGTTCCCTGGGCGAGCGCAACGCGCTGTCCTGCGGGTCCATCGAGCACAAGATGGGCATCAAGGCCTCCGCCACCTGCGTGATGAACTTCGACGGCGCCACTGGCTGGATCGTCGACGCGCCGAACAAGGGCCTGGCGGCGATGTTCACCATGATGAACTACGAGCGTCTGGGCGTCGGCATTCAGGGGCTGTCCTTGGGCGAGCGCTCGTACCAGAACGCTGTCGAGTACGCCCGTGACCGTCTGCAAAGCCGTGCGCCAACCGGTGCGCAGAACAAGGACAAGGCCGCCGACCCGATCATCGTCCACCCGGACGTGCGCCGCATGTTGTTGACCATGAAAGCCTTGAACGAAGGAGGCCGTGCGTTCTCCAGCTACGTGGCCCTGCAACTGGACACGGCCAAGTACAGTGAAGACGCGACCACGCGCAGTCGTGCACAGGAATTGGTCTCGCTGTTGACCCCGGTGGCCAAGGCGTTTCTCACCGACATGGGCCTCGAAACCACATTGCACGGTCAGATGATTTTCGGCGGCCACGGCTACATCCGCGAGTGGGGCCAGGAGCAGTTGGTGCGTGACGTGCGCATCACCCAGATTTACGAAGGCACCAACGGCATCCAGTCGCTGGACCTGGTCGGGCGCAAGATCGTCGGCAGCGGCGGGGCGCTTTACCGCTTGTTCGCCTCCGAGGTTCGTCACTTCGCCGCCAACGCCAACGCCGAGTTCAGTGAGTTCAGCAAGCCGTTGAACGCCGCCGTGGACGTCCTCGACGAATTGACCGCGTGGGTGCTCGACCGGGCGAAAAACAACCCGAATGAAATCGGCGCAGCCTCGGTCGAGTACCTGCAAACCTTCGGCTACGTCGCCTACGCCTACATGTGGGCACTGATGGCCAAGACCGCCATCGGCAAGCAGGCCGAGGACGACTTCTACGTCAGCAAACTGGCCACCGCACGCTTCTACTTCGCCCGCCTGCTGCCACGCATCCATTCATTGAGCGCATCGGTCAAGGCCGGCAGCGAGTGCCTCTACGAGCTGGACGCCGCGCAGTTCTGATCGCCAGGCCCCCGCGACTCCCGACTCCGCGTCGGGAGTCGATTGCAACTGAGTGCATCGAGGGGCTCTGAGCCAATAACATAAGGACCAGGAACCCAAACATGATGGCGACAAAAATAATCCCGCCCGCCGATGGCGCCTACGCCTATCCCTTGCTGATCAAGCAATTATTGCTGTCCGGTGCGCGCTACGAACCGGGTCGCGAAATCGTCTACGCCGACAAACTGCGCTACGACTACCAGACCCTCAACAAACGCATCCGCAAACTGGCCAACGCCTTGACGGCCGCCGGCGTGAAAGCCGGGGACACCGTGGCACTGCTGGACTGGGACAGCCATCGCTACCTGGAATGCTTCTTCGCCGTGCCGATGATCGGCGCGGTGCTGCATACGGTGAACATTCGTCTGTCGCCGGATCAGGTGCTGTTCACCATGAACCACGCCGAAGACGATCTGGTGCTGGTGCATGATGATTTCCTGCCGTTGCTCGAGCAGGTCCAGGATCGGTTGACCACCGTCAAAGGCTATCTCCAACTCACCGATGACAGCGCCGCCAGCACCTCGTTGCCGGTGCTGGGTGAATATGAGCATTTGCTGTCGCTGGCATCAGACCAGTACGACTTCCCCGATTTCGACGAGAACTCGGTGGCGACCCTGTTCTACACCACCGGCACCACCGGCGACCCGAAAGGCGTGTACTTCACCCATCGCCAACTGGTCCTGCACACCCTGAATGCCGTTGGCACGCTGGGCGTGTATCAAGGCCAGCCGCTGCTGCGTTCCGATGACGTGTACATGCCGATCACGCCGATGTTTCACGTGCATGCGTGGGGCGTGCCGTATGTCGCCACGCTGATGGGGCTGAAGCAGGTTTATCCGGGCCGCTACGAACCCAACAGCCTGGTCCGGTTGTATCGTGAGGAGAAGGTCACCTTCTCCCATTGTGTGCCGACCATTCTGCAAATGATCCTGAACTGCGAGGCCGGGAAGCAAACCCGTTTCGAGGGCTGGAAAATGCTCCTCGGCGGCAGTGCGCTGACCCTCGGTATCGCCAGCGAAGCCAGCGCCAAAGGCATGGTGGTGCACAGCGGTTACGGCATGTCGGAAACCTGCCCGTTGCTGTGCCTGAGTTACCTGCGTGACGACGTGCTCAAGCAACCCATGCAAGACCAATTGGCAACCCGCATCAAAACCGGCACCCCGGTGCCCATGGTTGACCTGAAAATCGTCGATGCCAGCGGCAACGATGTGGTCCATGACGGTGAGTCTCTCGGCGAAATCGTGGTCCGCGCACCGTGGCTGACCCAGGGTTATTTGAAAGAACCGGCAAAGGGCGCCGAGCTCTGGCTCGACGGCTGGATGCACACGGGCGACATGGCTTCCATCGACTCGATGGGCGGCGTGGAAATCAAGGACCGCATCAAGGATGTGATCAAGACCGGGGGCGAGTGGATCAGCTCGCTGGAACTGGAGAGCCTGATCAGCGAACACGCGGCGGTGATGTCTGTCGCGGTCGTCGGCATCGTCGATGAGCAGTGGGGCGAACGGCCCATGGCGATGGTGGTGTGCGAGCCGGGTCAGTACCTCGACAAGCAAATCCTCGAGACGCACCTGCAGACATTTGTCGAGAGTGGGCGTATCAACAAATGGGCGATTCCGAAGCAGTTCAAGTTCGTGGCCGAGATTCCCAAGACCAGTGTCGGGAAGATCAACAAGAAGCTGATTCGGGAGAGTGAGGCGGGCTGACGGTTGAAGCAGTTGTCCGGCTCGTTGGGTCGATAAAAGAACGTGGCGTGGGGGAGACCTCACGCCACGTTTTCGTTTGGGGTTGCTTGTTGATTGTGGGGGGGATTTAAGGACTTGGCCTACGCCGATTTCCAACTTTCCTG
Source organism: Pseudomonas sp. URMO17WK12:I12 (assembly GCF_000514395.1). Taxonomy (NCBI): domain Bacteria; kingdom Pseudomonadati; phylum Pseudomonadota; class Gammaproteobacteria; order Pseudomonadales; family Pseudomonadaceae; genus Pseudomonas; species Pseudomonas sp. URMO17WK12:I12. Next base: position 120,284 of record NZ_AZVV01000003.1, on the reverse strand, counting down.
ACTGCTTTCCTGATTGATCTCCCGCAAAGTCTCGCGCGCTCAAAACGCTGCGCGAGGGCGAAATTTCTGGGCAAGGTCGTCGGAAGTTTCCTTCAAGTTGTGGCGGCTTTGATGAACTGGTACGAAGTGAGATCCATGGATAGTCTTTGGCTGTCGCTGCAAATGCAGTGGCAGGGTGTAGGAACCCTTGGATTTTCACCGCGCGTCAGCGCTGTCGTGTGATTGCGGCACTTACTTAGTGTCCGTAAGATCGTTCGCGGCGGCTGTGCGCGGGACACGCTTCGGCGTGGCTGAGTTTGGTGGATCCTCAGTTTCCTACTCCCGCGTACGGCTGCCACCCAAGCCCGTAGGAAGGCCGTTGGTAGCTTAAATTTATCCGCCCAAGGTCTGAAAAAATGAAAACCCTTCACCCCGATCCACCCTACGAAAAACCCATTCCCCACCCCAAAAGCCGCTTCATGGCGCTCACCAGCAACTGCACCGACATGCCCACGCTGTTCGTCGACACCCACGCGCCGCTCGATGTTTTATACGAAGCTGCCAACTACCGGATTCGCGCCGTCACCCAGGTACTGGAAAACATGTCGATGCGCGGTTCGGTCGAGTGCGAATCCTTCATCCTCAGCGACTTTGCGCTGCTGTGCGCCATCCCATTGCGCGATGGCTGTGATGTGCTGGATGTAGTGGGGCGGCGATTGCGGGCGCAGGCTTCGGATTAGCGCCGCTGAATAATCGTTCCCACGCTCTGCGTGGGCATGCAGCCCATGACGCTCTGCGTCAAACGGGTGCCCGGCTTGACACCGGCAGTATGGCTGGAACGCGGAGCGTCCCTTGAGGCGTTCCCACGCAGAGCGAAGGAACGATCATCGCAATAGCGACTCACCGCAAAGCACATGCGCAAGTAGGGGTCACCCACCAGTGGGTGCCACTCCTTGGTGCAAAGACTCACTCAGAGCAAGTAACCCGCAGCCTGGGCGAGGTGGTTGTCCTGCACACCAGCGATCAAGTGCAAGGGGATGTGCTGTTGTTCTTCCATGACGGGCACTTCGAAGCACCCCACAATTTGAACGTGCCGCTCACTCAATCCGGACGACTCTTGTGCCTGTAATTTAGCCATTCTCGCGTGGTTCGCTGCGATTTCACTGAGGGTTGACACGTTAAATCTCCGGTGACTCACCAGGCGTTTCGCTGGTGTCCTTAAATGTTGAGTGGATTGTCGTCGCGTCAGATTTACGTCGTTTCCGGGCGGCTACGACCGGCCTTTGCAATCCCTGCGCCAGAGCGTCTCGTGCATTGCGCGACACGATTTACCAAGCGACGAATGGTTGAAAGGACAAGAAAGTTTCTGGGCGTGTCGTCGGAGAGTTTATGAAAGTTGCAGCGGTTTAAATGACCGTATGCGCCTTTCGACTGCGCATACGGTGTCGCGAATGCTCTGTAACGTCGCTTACTTGATCTCGACGTCGTTGAATTTCACGACGCTGTCATCGCCGTGATTGGTCCGCAGGCTCAGCTTGAGTGCAGGGGAATTTTGTAAATCACCGCGTCCTTGCTCAAACGCCAATCTCACCCGCGTGGGTACGCCGCGCACAACCGGGAAGGTTTCGCGGTTCATGAACTTTGAAGAGCCTACCTGCATCTTGTCGATGTTCAGCGCCCCACCGGTTTCTTCGAACAGACTTGTGTCGGAGTTGAAGTGAAATTCACCGTCCAGGCGGGTATTCGTCAGCTCGAAATCACAGTTGGGCGAACGCCCGATTTTCTCGCAGCCCAACAGTTCGATGCGCACACCGTCAATCACCTCGATGCGTTTGCCCAACATATTGGCACCGCCGTTCTCGATGAATTTCTGCTGGTTACGGGCGAAGTCGAAACTCGGTTTTGCGTATTCACCACCCAATGCGAAAAAAATCACCGCCAGGCCCGCCGAGAGGATCACCAGCATTGCACCTTTGAGCATCTGCGGGAGGCGGCTGGCATACCAGCCCAGGAAAATGACCGACAGAAAAACAAAGGCACTCATGAACAGGATCACGTTTTTCCAGTTCAGAAAGCTCAGCCCGAACACGGTAGGGTCTGGAAACACATAGGTGATCAACCCCCACATAGCAGCCAGCAGTGCACTGATGCCGCCCATGATGCGCGTGATAAGACCGGAGATTTTCTTCGGTGGCAGTGCGGTTTCCATGTAAATCCTTGAGTGATTTCGTCGACGGGCGTTGTTGCCCATCGAGAGAGGTTGAAATAGGGAAGGGCGCTTCATGGAGTCCATTATCGAAGCGTTAGCTGTCAATTTTGAGTGAAATCAAGAGGGATGGCAATCTAATGGCCAAGGTCGTCTGTTTCGCCTGAAAGCAGGGAGCGAGAGCGGGCTTTGTTATATCTAAAAAGAATAAATAGATAATTATATATTCCTTTTATTGCTTGCCTGATGGGTGCACGTTGGAGGCCTGCACATTTTGTGCGTATTGGCCCGACATCAGACAGGAAGCCTCATCATGACCATCAAAGCGATTAACGTCCGGAACCAGTTCAAGGGCGTTATCAAGGAAATCGTCCAAGGCGAAGTGGTGTCCGAAATCGACGTGCAAACCGCCTCCGGCATCGTCACCTCAGTGATCACCACCCGTTCGGTGCGCGACCTTGAACTGAAAGTGGGCAGCGAAGTGATTGCCTTCGTTAAATCCACCGAAGTCTCGATCGCCAAGCTCTGAAGCCCCCAGCCAACACATACTTTGTAGGTTGTGCCATTCCTTAATTTATCGGCATTGGCCAGTCACCCCCGAGGTTTTCATGACGACACCTTTCAAGCGCTCCGCACTAACCCTGTTCGCCACTTCCGTGGTGGCGCTGAGCGCATTACTCAGCCCGGTGGTTCAGGCCGAAGGCAAAATCAGCATTGCCCAGCAATTTGGTATCGGTTACCTGATTCTGGATGTGGTGCGCGACCAGCAGCTCATCGAAAAACACGGCAAGGAGCAGGGCCTCGACATCAAGGTCGACTGGAACAGCATCTCCGGGGCCACCGCCATGAACGAAGCGCTGCTGGCCGGGGCGCTGGATGTGGTGTCGGCCGGCGTGCCGCCGATGCTGACGATCTGGGACCGGACCAAGGGCAAGCAAAACGTCAAGGCCATTGCCTCGCTGGGGTCGATGCCCAATTACCTGCTGACCAATAATCCGAATGTGAAAAGCCTCAAGGACTTCACCGAAAAGGACCGAATCGCGGTGCCGGCGGCGGGGGTAGGTTTCCAGTCGCGCACCTTGCAGATCGAAACGGCCAAACAGTTTGGCGTGGACAATTTCAAGAAGTTTGACGATATCTCGATCAGCCTGGCCCACCCCGATGCAACGTCGGCGCTGATCGCCGGCGGTTCAGAGATCAACTCACACTTCTCCAGCCCGCCGTTCCAGTACCAGGAACTGCAAAGTCCCAACGTGCACAAGGTGCTGAGTTCCTACGACGTACTGGGTGGCCAGGCCACGTTCAACGTGTTGTACACCACCGAAAAATTCCACGACGAAAACCCGAAAACCTACAAAGCGTTTTACGCAGCGCTGGCCGAGGCAGAGCAGATTATCAAGGCTGATAAGCCCGCAGCGGCCCAGACCTATATCCGCGTGGAGCAATCGAAACTATCCTTGCCATTGGTTGAGAAAATCGTCGCCGACCCGGAAATCGATTTCACCGTGGTGCCACAGCGAACCTATATCTATGCCGAGCAATTGCAGACGTTAGGGGTGCTGAAAAACAAGGCAGACAGCTGGAAAGACTATTTCTTTGAGGAAGCACATGGCGGTGCAGGCAGTTGAGACACGCTCGAACATTATGCAAACCCCGACCTACCAACGGCTGGACGTCGCCAACGGCAAGCCGATCAAGCTCTGGACCGAAGGCGTCCCGGTCGAAAACGAAGCCCGGCAGCAACTGATCAACACCGCGAAGATGCCGTTCATCTTCAAGCATCTGGCGGTGATGCCTGACGTGCACCTGGGCAAGGGCTCGACCATCGGCAGCGTGATTCCGACCGTGGGCGCGATCATCCCGGCGGCCGTCGGCGTCGATATAGGCTGCGGCATGATCGCCGCCTGCACCACGCTGACCGCTGCGGATTTGCCCGACAACCTGCACGGTTTGCGCAGCGCCATCGAGAGAGCGGTGCCCCATGGCCGCACGCTGGGACGTGGCGTCCGGGACAAAGGCGCCTGGGACAGTGTTCCGAAACAGGCCGATCATGCCTGGTCGGCGCTGGCTTCACGGTTCAAGGCAATCACCGATAAGTACCCGAAACTCGCCCACACCAACAACCGTGGGCATTTGGGCACGTTGGGCAGCGGTAACCACTTTATTGAAGTGTGCCTGGATGAGACCGACCGGGTCTGGTTCATGCTGCACAGTGGTTCTCGCGGGGTCGGCAATGCCATCGGAAACCTGTTCATCCAACTGGCCCAGGCCGACATGCGACAGCACCTCGCCAACTTGCCGGACCGTGACCTGGCCTATTTCAAGGAAGGCAGTCGGCACTTTGACGATTACGTCGAAGCCGTGGGTTGGGCGCAGGATTTTGCCAGACAGAACCGTGCGCTGATGATGCAATCGGTGATTCAAGCGACCCGGCAAGTGATCAGGAAACCCTTCGAGGCGGCGCTGGAAGCGGTGAACTGTCACCACAACTACGTGCAAAAAGAGCGGCACTTCGGCGAGGACATCCTGGTCACCCGCAAAGGTGCGGTGTCGGCGAAGAAGGGCGAGTTGGGGATCATTCCGGGGTCGATGGGCGCGAAAAGTTTTATCGTTCGCGGGCTCGGCAATGAGCAGTCGTTCTGCTCCTGCAGCCACGGCGCCGGCCGCACCATGAGCCGCACCAAGGCGAAAAGTCTGTTCACCGTCCAGGATCAGGTTCGCGCCACCGCCCACGTGGAATGTCGCAAGGATGCGGCGGTGATCGATGAAATCCCGATGGCCTACAAAAACATCGACGACGTGATGCACGCCCAGCGCGAACTGGTGGAAGTGCTGCACACCTTGCGCCAGGTGGTGTGCGTCAAGGGCTGAACACTTCCACTCACCGAGCGATTACTTGTACTTGATCACGATGCCTTTGAGCTTGCGGCCCTGAATCGTTTCGATGTCGCGGCTCCACAGCGGCCCGCTGACATACGCGCCGACGGTCCCGATATGGTCGTAAACCACGACCACGGCATCGCCGCCAAGCTTGGCGGATTCCTCCCGCAGCTTTTCTTCAACCTGTGTAATCGGCGGGGCTGGGTCGACGCTGGCATCGATCAGCACTTCACCCAACCGAACATGCGGGCGAAGGGGCTCGGTGCGCAACACCACCACTTCACTGGCCAGTGTTGGGGCCGGATGTTCGACACCCACATAGGCTGTGGTCTGGGCATCGACGGTGGCGCAGCCATTGAGCGCGAGCAGGGCGGCGGCGAGCCCTCCCGCCAGCAGCGACATTTTGCAGCGGGTGGACCAAGGGGCATGGGCAGGCATAGCGGGTGTCCTCCGAACAATCCGTTGCCACGCGGGTGGCTTGTTGACGGTAGCAGACGGTCCGGGAGTTGCCAGAAAGCCCAACGTTCGCAGGTTGGGCTTTTTCAGGCCGGAGGCCAAAGCGTGTTACTGATCCTTCTCGCAGTTGACCATCCACGACACGCCGAACCGGTCCACCAGCATGCCGAAACGCGCCGCCCAAAACGTCTGTTCCAGCGGCATTTGCACGGTGCCGTCTTCCGACAAGGCATTAAAGACCCGTTCCGCTTCAGCGATGCTGTCGACATTCAGCGACACCGAAAAACCGGCCATGTCATCGACGGGACGATCCGGTGTGGTGTCAGACCCCATGATCGCCTGATCGCCCACCACCAGGCGGGTGTGAATGATCAGGTTATGAAGGTCTGTCGGCACGTGCTCGCCGGCCGGGGTTTCACCGAAGGTCATCATGGCTTCGATCTTGCCGGGCAAACTTTTCTCATAGAAAGTGAACGCCGCTTTGCAGTCGCCGTTGAAGATCAGGTAGGGGTTGATTTTCATGGTGTGCTCCCGGTAACGAAGGAGGCCGGGCGTGGCTGATCGACCCCCGGCCCACAGTAATTGGACGCCATTAGCAAAGCGTTAGAGGGAGGGTTTGGCAAAATTCGTTTAGATGATTTTTCTATTGAAGCGGGGTGTTTTATCGCCTGGACACGCGTGCACCTGACCTTGCATCAGGTGCTCACGCCACCGCGCGTGGCGCCGAAGGCCGCAGTAGACGCTCAATGGCCCCGCTCACCATGTTTTCCAGCAGTTCATCGCGCTCATGGTCGTTCAGCGGATGTTGCATCAACCAACTGGGGGCGCTGTTGAGCAAATTGGCGATGGCGTGTGCTGTGGCGCGTCTCGCCTGTTCACCGACCCGCGGTTTGGTGCCGAGCATCAGCAGCAGGCGGTGTTCGTATTGCTCGCGCAATTGCCGGACGCGCGCCTGTTGCTCGTCATTGAGGCAACCGCTGTCGCGTTCCGCCAGACGAAAATGCCACGGCATTTCCCGGTGCAGATTCAAATGCGCACGGATCAGGTTTTGCAGCTTGTCGCGTTTCGCCGGGCCCTTTTGATCGAGGCGATCCAGGGTCGCCAGCAGCTCTTCGTAGAACTCCTCGATCAGGTCGAGCAGCAAGTGCTGCTTGCTCGGGTAATGGTGATACAACGAGCCCGCGGAAAGCCCCAGGCACGTCGCCAGCTCACGCATGCCGACCTGACCGAAACCCTTGCTGGCAAACAACTCCAGCACTTTGTCCCGGTACTCGGCAAAGCGCGAGCAACGCTCAGGCATAGGCATGGAAGCCACGTCCTGTTTTACGACCCAGATAACCGGCGGCGACCATTTCCTTGAGCAGCGGAGCCGGGCGGTATTTGCTGTCGTTGAAGCCGTCGTAGAAGGCTTCCATGATGGCCAGTAAGGTATCCAGGCCGATCAGGTCGGCCAGGGCCAGCGGGCCGATCGGCTGGTTGCAGCCCAGGCGCATGCCCGCGTCGATGTCTTCGGCACTGGCCAGTCCTTCCTGGAACACCAGAATGGCTTCATTGATCATCGGCACCAGAATCCGGTTGACCACGAAACCCGGGCGGTTGCCGGCGGTGATCGCGGTTTTGCCCAAGGTGGTCGCCATGTCCAGGGCCAGGGCATGGGTGGCGTCGCTGGTTTGCAGGCCGCGAATCACTTCAATCAGGCCCATCACCGGCACCGGGTTGAAGAAGTGCAGGCCGATGAAACGCTCAGGCTGGCTGACGCTGGCGGCGAGTTGGGTAATCGACAGCGACGAGGTGTTGGAGGCAATCACGCACTCGGCACTGACCTGCGCGGCGATTTGTTGCAGCACGCGCAGTTTCAGGTCAAGGTTTTCGGTGGCCGCTTCGATCACCAGTTGCGCGTTTTTCAGGCTGTCGTATTGGGTGCTGGTGCGAATCCTGTCGAGGGCGACGTGTTTCTGTTCCTCGGTCAGCGTTGCCTTGGCGACCTGGCGATCGAGGTTTTTGCTGACGGTGGCCAGCGCTTTTTGCAGGGCGCTTTCGGAGATGTCGATCAGGGTCACGGTGAAGCCGGCCAGCGCACAGACCTGCGCAATCCCGTTGCCCATGGTGCCCGCGCCGATCACGCCGATGTTTTGCAGATTCATCTTGCCGTCCTTCCACTCATACCTTGCGATACCTTGGCCGTCACAACGGTCGAAGGCGTACTATTGGCCGCGAGTCTAGAACCGGCCGTTCAGTTGTCCTATGCCGCAACTGTTCAACGCTGCTGGTGTTTTTTGCCATTCAAGTGTCAGGGAGCGAAACGTTCACATGCGGGAAAACGACTCGGTTGCCGTTTATTTCGTGCAGGCCATGATCCACGCTCTGGGAGGAGATTCGCAGCGCCTGACGGCTGTGCTGGAACAGGCCGGTATCGACCCGGCGTTGATGGCTGATCCCACGGCGCGGGTGCCGGCCAGCGCGTTCGCCGAGCTGTGGCTGATTCAGATCCGCGAGTTGAACGACGAGTTTTTCCGGCTCGACTCCCACGGCATGCCGCCGGGCAGCTTCGCCTTGATCTGCCGCGCCTTGATTCAAGAACCCGACCTGCACAAAGCCATGCGCCAGTGCCTGGCCAATTTCGGCCTGTTCCTGCGCGACTTCCGCGGCACCCTGAGCGTGCGCGGCAAGCGCGCAATCATCAGCCTCGACACCCACGCGCAAAACGACGACGTCAGCCGTTTCGGCGAAGAGACGTTCCTGGTGCTGATGATCAGCCTGCTGTGCTGGCTCGGCGGACGACGCATTCCCATCGACCGCGCGGACTTCCGCCATGAGCGCGTGTCCCTCAGTGACGACCGCCTGCTGTGGGGCCCCAACCTGACCTTCGGCGCCGAGCGCACCGAAATCGAATTCGCCAGCCACTACCTGCGCCTGCCGGTGGTGCAAGACCTGGCCTCACTCAAAGTATTCCTGCGCACGGCCCCGCAATGGCTGGTGATCCGTTTCCGCAACCAACACGGCCTGGCCTCGCAAGTCCACCAGCGCCTGCGCAACAGCGACTACAGCGAATGGCCGACCCTGCAGGATTTCGCCCTCGAACAACACCTGAGCCCCAGCACTTTCCGCCGCAAACTCGAGCGCGAAGGCTGCTCGTATCAGGAGATCAAGGACGAAGTACGGCGCGGCGTGGCGTTTGAACAATTACGCCAGAGCAAGGCGAGCATCAGCGACATCGCTGAACGGCTGGGCTTTCAGGAACCGAGCGCGTTTCATCGAGCGTTCAAGAAATGGACGGGGGAGAGCCCGGGGCGGTATCGGGCGCGGTTTCAGGTGGGTGTGGAGTAAAGTCGACTGTTCTGGTGTATCAGTCATTCCAAGGAAAGCGCTGAAGGATATAGCGAGGTTTGCTGGAGCCGATTCGCTTGGCGCTTAATGTTATGTCGTAGGTTTTATAGAGATTCGCGTTCACCTCATTCGGATTGGGGATCGCTCTTGGGATACCTCCGTAAATAACCAAACCGTCGATGGTCCGAAATTCGAATGCCCGCTTATCCGGGAGCGCTCCAATAAACTCACCCGTGAACGTCTCTGTCGTTTCCTGGATGTTATCCAGGCTTAGCCGAGTCTTGCTTTTGCGGACCTGTTCACTGTCTGTGAACTGAAATTGACGGGTGGGGGTGGTCAGAGAACAAGAAGCGTCGTAGCTGGACAGCTTCCCCAGAAAATCTGCGACGCTCGACAGGGCTCTATCGGCCAATCTCGACACCGGTTCGGAGAGTTCTTCATCACTCTTCGTCGTGGCTTCGAGCAACTCGGTCATAAGGTCGATGGCTTGTGAAACCAAAGAGATCCCTTCCATTTCCGCTTGCGCCGCAGGAGGGACTTCCTCCAGTTCGAAGCCAAAAGAGCCGAGCGCCGTTCCCGTTATGAGTAACTGATTGTTTGACCGATTTGGAATAGGGCCTTTATCGGCAAGAGTTCCGGAGATTGACGCCGCAATGGTAGCAATAGCTTCACTGAACGCTTGCGTTGCTGCCGTACCAAATTCGGCCAATACCCCCTGAGTACCTAAAACGGGGGCGCCACGATAGGTAATGACGACCTTCGCAGGTTGGTGCGTGTTCTGACTATTCGCTTCAAGCGCTGATGTCGCTTGCGCAATTCGAGAGCGAATGGACATTGCGGATAGCTTGCTGAGCCCAGGTTTGGCTAGCTGCTTCTCCAGAAAGAGGAGCTCTGCCGACGTGTGCAGGTATTCGTTTCTATTCATGTGCTAGCTGTGTAAACCCACCACGTTGTTCACGGATGCTATTCGGCTAATTGGTGGCAAATAACTCAGGCTGGCATGCGGGCGATGCCAGTTGTACTCGTGCAACCATGACGTCAGGTAGGTCGCGCGCTGATCAATCAGCTCAATGTTCTCTGCAAAACTACCGTTCAGCCATTGGAATCCTTCAGCCATGCCCATCCTGTGCAGCTCAGAGCGATGCGAGAGATAGCCATGCAGAATTTGACATCGATCCTGACTGATCGCGAAGCGTTCTATGAAGGCCAAGAGATCAACCTCATAGGGAGATCGATCCATCCCGGCAGGGTTTTGTTCATTGATGGGAGGGATAAGTCCCTCCGGGTTCCATTCAGGTATCAATCCCGGCTTCCTTGCTCAGTGATCTGAAAGTCGGTCGATCCTCATCCTGACGTCCTCTTGCGTCAAGCGAACAAACGTTACAGTTGATTCGCATCACGCACATTGCCGGGCTGAAGTACCCTGTCACCTTGTTTGCCCTCTGCGAGCTTTCCCCCCATGCCAGCGGCCCTTAACCGCCTCACCGCTCTGTTCGACCAGGCCCGACGCGCCTTGCTTCTGGTCTGGGGCACCTCCCGTGGATTGTTCCTCGGCCTGGTCCTGGCCACCCTGATTGCCGGTGTCCTCCCGGCGCTGGCCGCCTGGATCGGTCAACGCATCGTCGACGCAGTGGTCAGCGCCATGCAGTTGCACGCGCAGCAGGGCAGTGCGCCGTTGTGGCCGGTGGTGCGTTATGTGTTGATGGAGGCGGGGGTGTTGGCGTTGTTGTCCGGTACGCAGCGGGCGCTGTCGGTTCAGCAGTCGCTGTTGCGCGTGCAGTTGGGGCAGAAGGTCAACACGATGATTCTGGAGAAAGCCCAGACGTTGTCGTTGGTGCAGTTCGAGAACTCCGAGTTTTACGACAAGCTGGTGCGGGTGCGGCGCGAGGCGTCGACCCGGCCGCTGGCGTTGGTGATGAAGTCGTTGGGGCTGATCCAGAACCTGATTGTGCTGATCAGCTTTGGCGTGTTGCTGGTGCACTTTTCGCCGTGGGCGCTGGTGCTGCTGGTGGTCGGTGCATTGCCGGTGTTTTTCGCCGAGGCGCATTTTTCCGGGGATGCGTTTCGGCTGTTCACCCGCCGGGCGCCGGAGAGCCGGCAGCAGAATTACATCGAGACGCTGCTTTCCCACGAGGGGTACATCAAAGAGGTCAAGCTGTTCGGCTTCGCGCCGCTGTTGTTGCAGCGTTATCGCGACACCTTCGCGCGGCTCTACGCCGAAGACCGCCGCTTGACGTTGCGTCGCGATGGCTGGGGATTTGTCCTCGGCCTGCTCGGCACGGCGGCGTTCTACCTGGCGTATGCGTGGGTGGTGGTCGATGCCGTTCACGGCCAGATCACCCTGGGGCAAATGACCATGTACCTGGTGTTGTTCAAGCAGGGACAAACCGCCGTCAGCAGCAGCTTGAGCGCCATCAGCGGGCTCTATGAAGATGGCCTTTACCTGTCGAATCTCTACGAGTACCTGGCCGAACCGGTGGTGGCCGATACCGGGACGCTCACGGAAGGTGCCGTGCCTGGCGATGGTCTGCGATTCGAGAACGTCGGCTTCACATATCCGGGGGCGAGTCATGCCGCATTGGAAAGCATTGACCTGCACCTGGTGCCGGGGCGCAGCCTGGCGCTGGTGGGGGAGAACGGCTCGGGCAAGACCACACTGATCAAGTTACTGACCCGTTTGTACCGCCCCGATCAAGGGCGCATTTTGCTCGACGGCAGCGATTTGCAGACATGGCAGGAGGTCGCGCTGCGGCAGCGCATCGGCGTGATCTTTCAGGATTACATCCGCTACCAATTCTCGGTGGGCGAAAACATCGGCGTCGGCGACACCTTGGCGTTCAACGATGAACAGCGCTGGCAGGATGCGGCGGCCCAAGGCATGGCCGCGCCGTTCATCGAGCGTCTGGATCGCGGGTATGCCACGCAGCTGGGACGATGGTTTGCCGGAGGGCAGGAATTGTCCGGCGGGCAGTGGCAAAAGATCGCGTTATCGCGCGCCTACATGCGCCGCAATGCCGATATCCTGATTCTCGATGAGCCGACGTCGGCCCTCGATCCGGCGGCGGAAGCGGCGGTGTTCGAGCATTTCAGCGAGCACACCGAAGGTCGCATGACGTTGCTGATTTCCCATCGGTTTTCCAGCGTGCGCAATGCAGACCACATCATCGTGCTGGACCAGGGCACGATCCTCGAGCGTGGCGATCACGACAGCCTGGTGGAGGCGGGCGGGCGTTACGCGCAGCTGTTCAACCTGCAAGCCCGGGGTTACCGCTAGGTTTGGCTTTCATCAAACCATCGATTGCCTGGCGATACTGACTGCCACCCAGAATCATGCTGTTGTTATGCGTCCCTCCGGGCACCAGCAGCAGGCGCTTGGGTTCATTGGCGGCATTGAATAATTGCTGGCTGAAGCGTGAAGGCATGAACGGGTCGGCCAGGCCGTGGACCACCAGCAGCGGCATGTCGATGCCGACGATCTTGTCGATGGAATCGAATTTCTGCGACACCAGCCAACGCACTGGCAGCCATTTCACGGGCAGGTTGCTGTCGGCCACTTGCGCCACGGCATCGCCCAGCGAGGTGAACGTGGACTCGATCACCAGGCCGCGCACGGGCACGGGGTCATGGTGCTTTTTCGCTTGTGCGGCCAGGTCTGCCGCGAGGTCGATGGCCACCGCGCCGCCCAGGGAATGGCCGTAGATCAGGCGCTTGTTGGCGTCCGGTTGCATCTGGGTGAAACGCTCCCAGGCCGCTCGGGCGTCTTCGTAAACACTGGCTTCCGAGGGCAAGTCACCTTTGCTTTGGCCGAACCCTCGGTAGTCGATGGCCAGCACCGAGTAACCCATGGCGCGCAATTGCTCGATGCGAAACGCCTGGCCCGTGAGGTTCCAGCGCACACCGTGCAGGTAGAGGATCGACGGCGCATCCCGGCGCGCGGCTGGCCACCACCAGGCATGCAGGTTTTGCCCGGCCTTGAAGCTGGCGGGTTTGATGTCGAACTCCTGCACATCGCTCGGCAGGCCGCGGTACCAACCGGCGGTGCCCGGCTCGATGCGAAACAGCAGCTCGCGTTCCTTGTATTTGAGCACGCCACAACTCACCGGCAGTCCGACGATCAGCGCGGCCATGCACAGCAACGGTAGCCAGCGACGGCCTAAGCGGCTCAACCAATTCGACAACATGCGATGGTCCGGAAGATCAGCAGGAAAGGACGGGTTTTAACAGATGCGTGGTGGGGGCGGGAAGAATTTCGACAGCCGTACGAGGTTGTGGGGTGAACGATCGGGCCCCATCGCTGGCAAGTCGAATCGTCGCACCGTCGGTCCCACATGGGATCCCCGGTGTTCACAAAACCACTGTGGGAGCCGAGCTTGCTCGCGATGGGGCCATTGCCGGCAAAGCGAAAATCCCGATCAATCCACCTTCAACACAATCTTCCCAACATGATCCCCAGCCTCCATCCGCGCATGGGCCTGTGACGCATCGTTGAGTGCATACACCTTGTCGATCATCGGCAGGCAACGCCCGGCGGCGAGCACTGGCCAGACGTACTCGCGCAACTGTTCAGCAATCGAGGCCTTTTCTTCGCGGGTGCGTGAGCGCAACAGGGAACCGGTGATGATCGCGCGCTTGGCCATGATCGCCAGCAAATCGACATCCTTGGCGTGAGCACCACCAAGAAAGCCCAGCATCACCAGTCGACCCTCCATGCCCAGCGCCGCAATATTGGGATTCAGGTACGAACCGCCCATGATGTCGAGGATCACGTTTACCCCTTTGCCGGCGGTTTTTTGCGCGATGACCTCGGCGAAATCCTGGTCGCGGTAATTGATCGGCTCGGCCCCCAACTGGCGGATCACCGCACACTTGTCCTCGCTGCCCGCCGTGGCGAATGCCTTGACGCCGAACTCGCGGCACAACATCAACGCGGTGGTGCCGATGCCACTGGTGCCGCCGTGGATCAGGGCGCGCTGGCCTTTGCTGGCGCCGCCCATCTCGAACAGGTTGGCCCACACCGTGAAGAAGGTTTCCGGGACTGCCGCCGCGTGCACCCAATCCATCCCCTCAGGGATCGGCAGTGTCTGGCCGGCCGGTGCCACGCAATACTGCGCGTAGCCGCCGCCGTTGGTCAGCGCGCAGACCTTGTCGCCAACAATGAATTCGCTGACGCCGGCGCCGATGGCCACCACTTCCCCGGCCACTTCCAGCCCCGGGAACGGGCTCATGCCGGGTTTCAGCGGGTACTTGCCGGCACGTTGAAGCGCATCAGGGCGGTTGATCCCCGCAGCGTGTACGCGAATCAACACTTCGCCCGCCGCCGGGGTGGGCACCGGCTCCTGACGCGGCTTCAACACCTCGGGGCCGCCGGGCTCGGTGATTTCAATCAGGGTCATGGTTTGAGGCAAGGTCATGTCGAAGTCCTGGGACAGAGAAGTCATAACAGTGGGACCGCATTGAGGGAGCGGTGATTCAGTTCAAAACAGGCAGCAAATCATCACGACGGTTGAGCAAACGCATGCCCTGTTCCAGCAGCAGTGCAACCACAATCGCACCGGCCGCGATGACAAACAACAAGGCGTGATGACCGCCGCTGGCATTGAACAACGCCGAATAGGCAAACCCGGCGATGGCCTGAAAGGTGGCGAACGAAACCGTCGCGCGGCTCCAGGCCACTTGCTGCTGATGATGCTGCGGGATCAGTTCGTGAACCCGTGCCAGCGCCAACGGGACGATGCCCGGCGGGAACGAGCCGAGAATCACCGCCAGCAAGGCCAGCGCCGTAAAGGAACTCGATATCGCCAACAGGCCAACGGCAATTGCTTGCACCACCAGCACCACGCGAATACTGACCTTCGCGCCGAACTGATCCGCCAGAAAGCCATAACTCACCGGCCCGATAATCGCGCCGAGGCCATACATCACCCAAATCAGTGCGCCGACGTGCGGCCCGGCACCGAGACCACGGGCGACGTAATCCACCAGAAACACCATGGCGGGCACCAGTCCGGCGGCCATGAACGCGTATTGAGCGAACAGCAGGTATACCCGTGGATCAGTGGCCGTCTTGGGCTCGTCGATTGACGGCGCGACGGCTGGGTGGTGCGCCTCTGACGGCCAGCCGAACCAACTGGCAGCGGTGAGCACCAGGGACAACAGACCGAGGCCAAACCAGGTCTGCTGCAAGCCAAGGCTCAGCAACGGCGGAACAATCGTCCCCGAACCGGCAATGCCCAGGCCAATCCCTAGAAAAATCGCACCGCTGGCCAACCCGCGGCGTGATGCCGGCACGTGGGGCAACACGGTCGCGGCCACCAGCACCATGATCGCGCCACCGGCAACGCCCGACAGCAGGCGCCAGCCAAAGAACCAACTCACCGACAAGGGAAAGCCACAGGCGAAAAACGACAATGTCACCGCCAACATCATCAGCCGCAGCGCGGTTTTGTTGGAGGTGCGTTGCGCGACAGGGCGGCCGATCAGGGCGCCAATCAGATAGCCCACGAGGTTGGCGGCGCCGAGGTAAACCACGTCGCTGGCGCAAAACCAGTGCGCCTGGATCAATGCGGGAATCAACGGCGTGTACGCAAACCGCGCCAGGCCAATGCTGACCAGACTGGCGCTGAGGCCGGCGAAGATCGGCAGCCAAATGGCGCGTCGCGAGGGGGTCGATGAGCTGTGCATGAGCAGGATCCTGAGAGGTGTTTGCTGGCCTTCAGCCTACCGCGATTATCTGATGCAATAACGCAGCGATTTTGCGTTATGGTGATGCGTATATGCATCGGTAGGAGAGCCGCATGAATTGGGATGACGCACGGGTATTTCTCGCGGTTTGCCGAGAGTCGACACTGCGCGGCGCCGCGCGGGTGCTGGGGGTCGATCAGGCCACGGTGGGGCGACGGATTACGGCGCTGGAAAAGTCATTGAGTGCCACGTTGTTCCTGCGCACCTCGGAAGGTTATGCACTGACCGCCGTCGGCGAGGCGGCGCTGGCGGCGGTGGAAAAAATGGAGCGCTCGGCGCTGGAGCTGCAGCGGCAGATCCAGGGGCTGGATGACCGCTTGACCGGGCTCGTCAGGGTCAGCACCACCGATTCCATGGCCATCGATTTTCTGATCCCGGCCATTGCGCGCCTGCATCAACAGCACCCCGACGTACGTGTGCAACTGGACGCCTCGACGCAGATTCTCAGCCTTGCCAAACGCGAAGCCGACATCGCCGTGCGCAATACCCGGCCGGATAACCCGGACCTGATCGCGCGACGAATCGCCCGCTGGCCGGTGGGGCTTTTTGCGTCGCAGGCGTATGTGGACACCCACGGCGTGCCGGCGCCGGGCTCGGCGTTCGAGGGGCATGATCTGGTGGTGTATCAGCCGTACTTGCAAAACCAGAAGGACATGACGCTGGTGTCGGAGCCGTTGCATCGCGGGCGGATTGTGTCGAGCCTGAGCTCCAGCCTGTTGGTGCGTCGATCGATTGCGGCGGGTATCGGGCTGGGGGAAATTCCGGTGTACATGGGGGAGAGGGACGGGTTGGTCAGGCTGTGGCCGGAACGCACCCGACCGCTGCCGTATGACGTCTGGCTGGTGACCCACGCCGACTTGCGGCACACCGCGCGGGTGCGGGCGGTGATCGATGAAATTGTCGCGGTGTTCTCCGGCACCGGCGAATAACACACCTGTAGCCGCTGGCGAAGCCTGCGTCCGGCTGCTACAGGGATTTGCGTTTAACAGTTATGGCATTTCAGGCAGCTCTTGCGGGCGCAGGTCGAATACCAGCACTTCAGCATCCGCACCGTTGCTCAACGTCAGCACCTGCTCATTGCGAACCCGCACGCCATCACCTTCCTGCAACTGCACGCCATTGAGTTCAACGCTGCCACGGGCCACGTGCACATAAGCATAACGATTCGCCGCCAGTTCCAGCGCAGCGCTTTCCTTGCCGTCGATCAGCGTGGCGTACACACGTGCGTCCTGTCGCACTTTCAGCGAACCCTTGTCGCCGTCGGGGGAGATGATCAGTTGCAGACGTCCGCGTTTCTTTTGCGTGCTGAAGTGCTCTTGCTGATAACGCGGTTTGGCGCCGCTGACTTGCGGCACGATCCAGATTTGCAGGAAATGCACGGGCCGTGTCGCCGAGTGGTTGTACTCGCTGTGGGCCACGCCACTGCCGGCGCTCATCAACTGCACATCACCCGGACGGATCACCGAACCGGTACCCAGCGTGTCCTTGTGTTCCAGCGCGCCTTCGAGCACGTAGGAGAAAATCTCCATGTCGCGGTGAGGGTGTTGGCCGAAGCCTTTACCGGCCGCCACGCGGTCATCGTTGATCACCAGCAGGTCTGAAAAACCCTGTTCTTTGGGGTTGCGATAGTTGGCGAAGGAAAAGGTATGGAACGACTTCAACCAACCGTGATTGGCCGCGCCGCGATCAGAAGCTTTGCGAAGGGTCAGCATGATGAAATCTCCTGTTGGGACGTTGATTCGTCCGAGTGAGGAGAAGGTTAATGGTTACTGGTGGGTGCAATAAGTAGATGAAAATTGAAACACTGTCCCGATGAGGTTGACAGTAGTGTGCGGACGATCACGCATTCTTTCCCGACACAGGCGCCACGATTGGCCATAATGCACAGCACCCTTTTAACGCCTTACACACAACCCCCTGTAGGAGTGAGCCTGCTCGCGATCCCGATGTGTCAGTCAACATTGATATCAACTGATACCCCGCCATCGCGAGCAGGCTCACCTACAGGGACCGGTGTCTGGCCGGTATTCTTTTTTGACTTCAGTGATTTCTAACCCATGAAAACCGTGGCAATGGTGTTATTCCCGGGCTTCCTCCTGCTCGACATGGCCGGTCCCATGGAGGTGTTTTCCATCGCCAACCGCTACCTGGCCCCGGCTGACCACTACGTCCTCACGACCATCGGCACCGAACCCGGCGCATTGCGTGCGTCCAACGGCGTCAACGTCCAGGCCGATCTGCACATTGATCAGGCAACTCAAGGCTACGACCTGCTGCTGGTGCCGGGCGGCCCCGGTGCCTATAACGAGAAACACCCGCCGTTGCTCAACTGGCTCACGGGCGCGGTGAATCGCGCCGGGCGATACGGTTCGATCTGCACGGGGGCTTTCGTGTTGGGGCACGCCGGTTTGCTCGACGGTTACCGCGTGACCACTCACTGGCACTACACCGAACGGCTGATCAAAGGCTTCCCCAAGGCCACCGTGGAGACCGATCAGATTTACGTGCTGGACCGTAACCTCATCACCTCCGGCGGCGTGACCGCCGGCATCGACCTGGCGCTGGCGGTAGTCGCCGAAGACCATGGCAAAAAAGTCGCGCAGGACGTGGCCAAAGTGCTGTTGGTGGTGATGAAGCGCCAGGGCGGACAGGCGCAATTCAGCCCGTTGATGGCCACGGTTGCACCGCACGAAACGCCGATCACCCGGGTGCAAAACTATGTGCTGGAACACCTGGATGAAGCGTTCTGCATCGAGCGCATGGCCGGTCTGGCAACCATGAGTGCGCGGCACTTCACCCGGGTTTTTGCCCGGGAAGTGAACATGACACCGATGGAGTTTTTGCAAAACGCGCGCATCGACCGCGCCAGAAGCCTGCTGGAAACCAGTGACCTGCCGCTCAAGACGGTGGCGTTCAAAAGCGGCTTTGGCAGCGTACGCCACATGCGTTTCCTGTTCGGCGAAAAGCTTGGCCTGACCCCCAGTCAGTACCGTGAACAGTTCAGCTAGCGTGTTGTGTCCGTCATGCGCACCTTGATGGCCGGGACGCTCCCTCCGTGGCCGTTGAACCGTCACGCAGGGCTGCCAAGATACCCCTGAACTCTTTGCAAGGGAGGTGCGGGAGCCTGGAAGGCGAGTGCGAAGGTGGGTTGTGGCACTTAGAGCCTGGCCAGGTTTTCAGCACGCGAACGTGCATGAACAGCCTTACAGATTTGATCAGCGAAGCGGTGCTGCATTTCGGCCCCTACGCGTTTCACCAACGGCAACGGCTGATCCTGGACGGTGATCGGCCGCTGCGCATGGGCGGGCGGGCCCTGGACATTTTGCAGGTGCTGGTCGAGCGCGCCGGGACGGTGGTCAGCAAGGACGAACTGATTGCCCGGGTCTGGCCGACGTCGGTGGTCGAGGAAATCAACCTGCGCGTGCACATTGCTGCGCTACGTCGCGCCCTGGGCGACGGGCAAAACGGTCAGCGCTACATCGTCAACATTCCCCAGCGCGGGTACAGCTTTGTGGCCCCGGTGCAGCACCTGCCGGCAGGCGCGCCTGTGTCGATCCAATCCATTCAAAAAGCTCAACACAACCTGCCGGCACGGCTCACGCCGGTGACCGGTCGTGACTCGATTGTCGGCAGTCTGGTGCGGCAGTTGCCGGTGCGGCGTTTGATGACGCTGGTTGGCCCCGGCGGCATCGGTAAGACTACCGTGGCGTTGCGCGTGGCCGAGTTGTTGTTGCAACACTATCAGGATGGCGTCTGGCTGGTTGATCTGGGGGCGATTGATGATCCCGCGCAAGTCGTTGACCATCTGACGCGCGCCCTCGAACCCGATGTCGGGACTGCCCTTGAGGCGTTGGCGCAGCGCCACGCGTTACTGGTGCTCGACAACTGCGAGCACCTGCTGCAGCGCTGTCGAACGCTGGTTGAAAGCCTGCTGGTCGCGGCGCCCCGGCTGTCGATTCTGGCCACCAGCCGCGAACCATTGTTGGCCGCCGGGGAAACGCTGGTGCGTCTACCGTCGCTGGCGGTGCCGCCCAACTCCGAGTGGCAGAGTGTGGCGCAAGTCATGGGCTATTCGGCCGTGCAACTGTTCGTCAGTCGCGCCCGCGCCCGTCAACAAGGCTTTGCCCTGCGCGAACAAGACCTCAGCACCGTTGGTGATATCTGCCGCAGGCTTGATGGTTTGCCCCTGGCCATCGAGCTGGCGGCCGCGCAAATCGACGCACTGGCATTGGTCGGGCTGCAATCCCAGCTCGACAATTGTTTTCAGCTGCTGACCCAAGGCCGGCGCACGGCCGTCCCCCGGCACCAAACCCTGAAAGCTGCGCTGGACTGGAGCTATGAGCAGTTGAACCCAAAGGAGCAAACGGTGTTGCAGCGCCTGGCCGTGTTCAAAATGGCCTTCACCCTGGACGCCGCCATGGCGGTGATCAATTGCTCGGTACTGCCGCCCGGATGTGTGATGCAAGCGGTAGAACACCTGGCACTCAAATCATTGTTGTCGGTGGAGGAGGGCCGCGGTGTGACCCGCTACCGTTTCCTCAACACCACTCGCCTCTATGCCTTGGAAAAACTCGAGCACAGCGGAGCGTTGCGCGATTTCGAAAGGCGCTACGCCCGTTTTATCAGCCGAGGGCGCTCCACGTCAGCTGGGCAACTGGCGTTGCAACTCGTCGAGTAACCGGCGGACGTTCATCAGGTCCGGTGTGGCAAAGCCTTCGGTGAATTGCTGGTAGATCGGTGCCAGCAGTTCATGGGCCTGTCGATAGCGACCCTGGCGCTGCCAGAGCCGTGCCATCGACGTGGCGCTTCGTAGCTCCCAGGCGAGGGCGCCCTGGGTTCTGGCCACGTTCAGTGCCCGCATCAGCACGGCCTCGGCCGCCTGGTTTTTCAACGGGCAATCCTCTTCCAGTAGCGCATTCGCTTTGGCCCGTAGAATTTCTGCCGTGCTCCAGCCGGCGATGCCGGTATCCGCGCGTTGCAACAAGGTGTCATCGACGAAACCGCTGTCCAGCGTGACCATGATGTCCTTGATCAACCCACTGCCGGGTGGGGGTGGCAAGTGCCCCTCTGCCTGGTCGATCACCTGCGCGTAGTGACGTGCCCACGTGTAGAACAACAGCACCGAATGTTTTTGTGCTTGCTCCAGCAGCAGGCGCAGGAGCTCGCGGGCGCTGCGGGTGTCGCCGTTGTAGTGGGCGATCAGGCAGCCGGCCAGGGCCAGGGTGTAACAAATGGAAGTGCCATGGTTGATCTGAATCGCGATGTCCAGTGCCTGGCGGGCCGTACGCCAGGCCTGCTCCGGTTGGCCCTGCAACCAGAGGATGCGCGCCAGAATCGTCAGGGACGCAACGCTTTGGTCGTATTGCACGCCAAAACCGTGGGTGAAGCGGTTGAGGTGACCACTGTGGGCCATGCGCTGGATCACTTCTTCGGCGTTGGCCCGGGCCCGCCCCTGATCCCCGGCAAAGTGCAACGCGAGCACGCGCAGTCGGTGGGTGCTCAACGCGAGCACGGCGTCGTCATGCCCGCCCAGTCGATCGAATTGCAGGCTCTGTTCCAACGCCAGTTGATAATTTCCGCAGCTTAGATTGACCGCCATGTGCCCGGACACCGCCCGCAACTGACCGGCCATGTCACGGCACTGTCTGGCCAACGTTCTGGCGCTGACGAAGGCGTCGATGGTTTCCACAGTGCCGCCCTGGGTGTGGTAGCAGGAGCTGCCGAGGGCCAGTTTCAGGCTCATTTTCAGCTGAGGGCAGGGCTCGGGTGTGGCATCGAGCAGTGCCAGCGCCTTGCGCACATAAATGCCATGTTCCTTGAGCAGCGACAGTTCCTGCCACAGCGGCATGGACGTTGCGGCCAACTGGATGGCCAATGTTTGCGAGCCGTGCCCGTTCAAGCCCCAATCAAGCGCCGCGCGAATGTCCTCCAGACCCCGGGCATACCGCTTGATCCACAGACTGGTCGGGATGAGCTCCCAGTCATTGCGTGCCTGGTGCATCAACGCCAGGCAGCGTTCGGCATGGCGGACTCGCGTGTCCGGCAGGTCGGCGGCCTGGTCGAGTTTTTCCAGGGCGTAGCTGCGTGTGGTGTCGAGCAGGCGATAGAACACGTCTTCGTCGCCCACTTCCACGTTCAGCAGCGACTTGGCCACCAGTTGGGTGATCGCACCAAACACCTTGTCGGGGTCGATGTGTTCACCAACGATCACCGCCGCTGCGGATTCCAGAGTGAATCCGCCCCTGAACACGCCCAGCCGGCGCAGGCAGGTTTGCTCGCAGGGCGTCAGCAGTTCGTAGCTCCAGTCGAGCGTGGCGCGCAGCGTCTGGTGCCGACCCAATGCCGGCTGACACCCTTGGGTCAGCAGGCGAAAACTGCCTTGCAGCTGCTCCAGCACGCCGCTCAAACCCAAGTGGCCGACTTGCGCGGCAGCCAGTTCGATGGCCAGCGGAATGCCGTCCAGGCGATGGCAGATGTCGATCAACAGTGGCAGCTCGTCATCACTCAGTTCGAAGGTGTCATGGCTGGCCATCGCCCGTTCGAC
Organism: Pseudomonas sp. URMO17WK12:I12; assembly: GCF_000514395.1. NCBI lineage: Bacteria > Pseudomonadati > Pseudomonadota > Gammaproteobacteria > Pseudomonadales > Pseudomonadaceae > Pseudomonas > Pseudomonas sp. URMO17WK12:I12. The sequence goes on along the minus strand of NZ_AZVV01000003.1, from coordinate 98,151 downwards.
GAACAATTGCAGCGCCGAGAACGTCATGGCCTGAGCGCGATCCAGCACGGCGATGGGCGGTGGGCAATCCAGCGACTCAAGGCGCTGGACGAACTCGCCTTCGGCCCGCAGGCTTTCGCGGCTGGTGGCCAGAATGTGCACCTCGGGCGCGGCGCGCAGGGTGCTTTCACAGAGCAGGGCGATGGCGTCGACCAGGTGTTCGCAATTGTCGATGACCAGCAGCATCTGGCGGTCGCGCAGGAAGGCCGCCAGTGCGCTCACGGGTTCGCCATCGTGCAGGGACAACTCGAGCAGCGTCGCCAAATGGGCGGTGATCATCAGCGGGTCGTTGATCGGTGCCAGGTCCAGCAGGCGAATGCCGTCCCGGTAGCGCCCGATCAACTGTTCGGCGACGCGCAGGGCCACGGTGGTCTTGCCGATGCCGCCGGGGCCGACGAGGGTGATGAAGCGCTGGCGTGCCAGTTGTGTCACCAAATGATCGACCAGGGACTGGCGCCCGATCAGTCGGGTGCGGCGCACGGGGAGGTTATGGCCGTTGGGCACCGGTCCTTCGAGTTCGGGGTGCTGCTCGATCCGTTCCAGCGAATAAGGCGCGACAAAGCTATAGCCGCGCTGTGCCACGGTGACGATGTAGCGCTGGCCGGCCTGGCCGTCGCCGAGGGCTTTGCGCAACGCCGCCATGTGCACCCGCAGGTTGATGTCCTCCACCACGCTTTTGGGCCAGACCGCCGCAATCAGTTGCTGCTTGCTGACCACGTGCCCGGCGTGCTCCAGCAGGATCAACAGAATGTCCATGGCACGTCGGCCCAGGCGCAGGGGCTGGTCGGCCTCCATCACCAGGCGTTGTCCGGGGTAGATCCGGTAGGGGCCGAAATGCACAGCCTGTTCGGGGGAAAGGGTCAACGTGTCGCTCCTGCTTGCATCCGTCTAGTACGCTGTTTTCGAGCATGTTCCGCAGGTTTTCGGATCAGTGCAATCCGGGTGGCGGATGACTGTCGGGTGTTCGCAGCGACTGTGTGTACCCGTCACCCTTGGCCGGTGCCGTGTTTACGGTAACAAAGCCGGGGTTACGGCTTTTGGCGCGCCAGGGAAAATTAACAACGTTTAACTCGTGCTGCGTCTGGTCTACGCCCAAAACTCTGGTTCTTCAACGTCCACCGGTCAGTCGTTGTAGGAATGAGCCTGCTCGCGATAGCGGTGTGTCAGTCACCAACCCTGTCGACTGATAGACCGCTATCGCGAGCAGGCTCACTCCTACAGGGGGGTGTTGGTATTTAAGTCAAGCAGGGATTTATTGTCATGAGGACGCTGGAATGAGCAACGTGGTGGTGGTCTATCACAGTGGCTACGGGCACACCCGTGTCATGGCGCAGGCCGTGGCCCAGGGGGTGGAACGGCACTTGGGCAGCACCTGCCTGTTGATTCCGGTGGAGGAAGTGGACGACCACTGGGACCGCTTGCACAGCGCCGACGCCATCATCTTCGGCTCGCCGACCTACATGGGCAGCGCCTCGGCACCGTTCAAAGGCTTCATGGAAGCCACTTCGGCGTTCTACCTGGCCCAACCCTGGCGCGACAAACTGGCCGCCGGGTTCACTAACTCCGGCAGCCTGTGCGGCGACAAACTCAACACCTTGCTGCAAATGGCCGTGTTCGCGGCCCAGCATTCAATGATCTGGGTCGGCCTCGACCTGCTGCCCGCGCGCTCCGGCACCGGCGTGTTCGATGGGCAGATGAATCGCTTGGGCAGCTCGCTCGGTGCCATGTCCCAATCCAATGTCGAACAACCCCCCGAACTGGCCCCGCCACCCGAAGACCGCTGCACCGCCGCGCACTTGGGCGAGCGCGTGGCGCGGCTGGCCGAACGCATGAACCACTCACCGGTTTGATACACCCCCGACACTCGCAAAGGAGATAACCCATGACAACATTCACCACCCGCGACGGCACCGAGATTTACTACAAGGACTGGGGCACCGGACAGCCCATCGTCTTCAGCCACGGCTGGCCGTTGAATGCCGACAGTTGGGAGTCGCAGATGATCTTCCTGGCGTCCAAAGGTTACCGGGTCATCGCCCATGACCGCCGGGGGCACGGGCGCTCCAGCCAGCCGTGGTCCGGTAATGACATGGACCATTACGCCGACGATCTGGCGCAACTGATCGAGTTGCTGGACCTCAAGGATGCGGTGCTGTTCGGCTTCTCTACCGGCGGCGGCGAAGTGGCGCGCTACATCGGTCGCCATGGCACGGGCCGGTTGGCCAAGGCCGGGCTGATCTCCGCGGTGCCGCCGCTGATGCTCAAGACCGAAGCCAACCCCGGCGGCCTGCCGATCGAAGTGTTCGACGGCATTCGCCAGGCGTCCCTCGTCGACCGTTCGCAGCTGTACATCGACCTCGCCAGCGGTCCGTTCTTCGGCTTCAACAAACCGGGCGCGAAACCGTCCCAAGGCATGATCGACTGGTTCTGGATGCAGGGCATGATGGCCGGCCACAAGAACGCCTATGACTGCATCAAGGCCTTCTCCGAAACCGACTTCACCGAAGACCTGAAGAAATTCGACATCCCGACTTTGGTGGTGCACGGCGACGCCGATCAGGTCGTGCCGTTCGAAGCAGCGGGCGTTGCTTCGGCAAAACTGGTGAAAGGTTCTACGCTCAAGATCTACCCAGGCGCACCGCACGGCTTGACGGATACCCACAAGGATCAACTCAACGCTGATTTGCTGGCGTTCCTCAACGGCTAACACTCGCTGCTACAGGTGCCCGGGCCCCTGTAGCAGCTGTCGAGCCCCGCGTTGGGCGTTATTGCGCGTGAAGTTGAGCGGTGTAGGCGGGTGGATGAGGGTGTGAGCGTACCGTGCGGCAGCGCCAGGCAAACGGATTGATGCCTTCGCTGCGGGTGAAGATGTGGCAGAAGTGCGCCTGATCGCAGAAGCCGCATTCGAGGCTGATTTGCGTGAGGCTCAAGTCGGTGTCGCGGATCAGCTGCTTGGCCCGTGCAATGCGTTGCAGACGTATCCAGTCCTGAGGCGAATAACCGGTGCTGCATTTGAACGCGCGGGAGAAATGACTGCGCGAGAGGGCGCAGGCCCGCGCCAGTTCAGTGACCTCGACGGATTCATCGAGACGGTCGAGGATCAGTTGTTTCGCCAGCCTTTCGCGCCATGGGGTCAGGCCGCCGGTGGTCTTCTTTGGCGATTCAGTGACTGCCACGCGGGCGACGTTTTGCTGAGAATGGGCCATGACAAATGTCCGTGTCGGTGAGCTTCATTCTTCGCCGCGGGGTGTTGGCAGGCGAGTTAAACGTTGTTAATTCCGTCCTCGCGCAAATCCGGCAAAGGCGCTAACTCAGCACATTGCTGCAATTTCTTCAGACGCAGTACTTCCACTATTGATGTCATCCGGTGGCGTTAGGCGTGGCCGCTTTTTTTTTATCGATCAAGGGTGAAGGCATGAAACATTCTCTGGTTTGCGCATTGGGGCTCGCGGTAGCGCTGGCATCCGGTACTTCCTCGGCGCAGGCACCGGCGCAAGTCGGCACACAGGCACCGGGCTACTTCCGCTTGGCGGTGGGCGACTACGAAGTGACGGCGTTATTCGATGGTTACAACGACCTGTCACCGAAACTGCTCAAGGGCCTGACACAAAGTCAGATTCGCGCATTGCTGGCCCGTCGCTCGATTGAAACGCCGGGTGTGCAAACCGCGTTCAACGCGTTTTTGGTCAACACCGGCAAGCAGCTGATTCTGGTGGACACCGGCGCCGGCCAGTGCATCGGCGCAACGGCCGGCATGCTCTCGGACAACATGAAAGCCGCCGGGTACGAGCCGTCCCAGGTCGATGCGATTCTGTTGACCCACCTGCACCTTGACCACGTCTGCGGGCTGGTCGACGCAGAGCAAAAACCAGTGTTTGCCAATGCCACGGTCTACGCGGCAAAAGCCGAGGCTGATTACTGGCTCGATCCTCAAGCCATCGCCAAGGCCCCAGAGGGCGCCAAGCCTTATTTCAAAATCGCCCAGGATTCCACCGCGCCTTACGTTGCGCAGGGTCGTTTCAAGACGTTCGAGGCCGGTCAATCGCCCGTGCCGGGTGTGGTCGATGCCACGCTGGAGAGCGGACACACCCCCGGCAGCACTACGTACCGCTTCACCTCTGAAGGGCAGAGCATTCTGTTCATGGGGGATCTGGTGCATAACCTCGCGGTGCAATTCGAGCACCCTGACGTGTCGATCGCTTTTGACGTCAACAGCCAGCAAGCGATCAAGAGCCGGGCCAAGGTGTTCAGTGACGCTGCCGCCAGCAAGACCTGGGTGTCGGCGGCGCACTTGCCGTTTCCGGGCATCGGTCACATCGCAACCGAGGGCAAGCACTTCCAATGGGTGCCGGTCGAATACGGGCCTTACAAACGTGCGGCCAAAGTACCGCTGATCGAGTAAAGTCCCAGCGTTTCGTGCCTGGCTCAACACACAAAGGAACCGTGCTTATGAACCGTAACGATCTGCGCCGCGTCGACATGAACCTGTTGGTGATTTTCGAGGCGCTGATGTTCGAAAAGAACCTGACCCGCGTCGCGGAAAAACTGTTCATGGGCCAACCGGCGGTGAGTGCGGCGCTGGGGCGGTTGCGCGATTTGTTTGACGATCCGTTGTTGCTGCGCAACGGGCGCGGCATGGAGCCGACCGCGCGGGCACTGGCGATTCTCAAGGAGTTGCAGCCGGCGATGGACACGATCTCGGGCGCCGTCAGCCGGGCCAAGGAGTTTGATCCGGCGACCAGTTGTGATGTGTTTCGTATCGGGCTGTCGGACGATGCCGAGTTCGGTTTGTTTCCGCCGTTGCTGCGGCAGCTGCAAGAAGAGGCACCGGGGATTGTGGTCGTGGTACGGCGCGCCAACTACCTGCTGATGCCGGCGTTGCTGGCCTCCGGGGAAATCTCTGTGGGCGTCAGTTACACCACCGACCTGCCGGCGAACGCCAAGCGCAAAAAACTGCGCGATATTCCCTGCAAAGTGCTGCGCGGGGACAAGCGTCCGGGCACGCTGACGCTGGATGAATACTGCGAACGGCCCCACGCCATGGTGTCGTTCTCCGGCGACCTGAGCGGCAACATCGACCTCGACCTGGCCAAGCTTGGACGTAGCCGTCGCGTGGTGTTGGGCGTGCCGCAGTTCAGCGGCTTGCGCGCATTGCTCGCCGGCACCGAGATGATCGCCACCGTACCGGACTATGCCGCGTGCGCGCTGGTGGAAGGCTGTGGGTTGCGTGCTGAAGACCCACCGTTTGCCATCGATGCAGCGCAATTGTCGATGGCCTGGAGCGGGGTGCATGACAACGACCCGGCGGAGCGCTGGTTGCGCTCGCGAATTAGTGAATTCATGTCGGGGCCTTTGCCCATTCCAGCCTGAACGTGGCGGCTTACGGACCGGGCAGATTCCCGCCTGCAGGAAACGGTGTGGGTATGACGGCCGGTTTCAAGGCAGAGCCACTCGTCTGAAAAAACCGTCTACCTGTCAGTTCTGACAGTAGCGACTATTCCCGATCCAGTGTGAGATAGGCCAGTACCCCAAGGGCAAGGTCGATCCCGCACTGAGAGCGAATGATGAATAATCTGACTGCCGTAACCACCCATGACTTGCCCCCTCCACGTATCAAGGAAAACCCGGTTTTCACCCTCCTGAGTCCGGTGGCGGTCAGGCATAACCTCACAGTCGTGGCGAACTACGACAGTCAGACCACGGACAGGATCCGCGTCACATGGCAAGGGGCACCGGGCACGCCGGCCGAGGGTTCCTATACCTCGGGCTTCGTCGAGGTCGGAAATACTCGCCCTGCGGAGCTACGAATTCCCAATTCGCTGGTGACCTTCAACCTGGGCCGTACGGTAACGCTGACCTACACCGTCATCAGTGAAGACGACCCGGAGCCCAGAACCTCGCAGCCATTGATTTTGTATGTGCTGCCACTGGCACAAGGCGATATGCCCAGACCGTTCATCCCGCAGGCGGACAACGCGGGTGAAGGCTTGGTTCTGAATGTGAATGACCTGACCGAATTCACGCTGCGAATAAATGGATGGCCCCTGATTGCCTACAATCAAAACCATTGGCTTCGGCTCAGGGGAACCAACGCCAACGGCAGTGCTTTCGAGGCTGTGTACTGGCCTCGCACGGTTGTCGATCAGCAATTGATCCTTCACGGCTTCTATGCCAAAAACTTTGTTGCCGATCCGCTTAAACGGCTCATGGATCGCAGCACTTTGATTCTGGAGTTCATGGCGACGCTGGATGGAAGCGATGATGAGACCACAGCGCTGATTTTTGCGCCGCGCAACTACATTGTAAGAACGGATGCACCGAAAACGCCGGTGATCCTGTCGGTAAGAGATCCACTCGGTCAGGACATCGCTGATGGAGGTGATACCGAGTATGGCAGCGTGACCCTGGAAGGTACCGCTACAGAGGGTGAAGATGTGGAAATCTTTGCCAGCAACATTCCAAAAGGCACGGCCACGGCCGATTCCGGTCGTTGGAAGCATCAGGTGACTGGACTGACCGACGGGTTACACGAGTTGAAGGCCAAAGCCTTGTATGGCGACGGCGCGGTATCCAATTCGTGGAGGATAAACGTGAGCCTGCAAAAGCGGCAGTTGTCGATCAAGGAAGCGCCCGATCACGTCAATCTGGATCCCCTGGCGGCGTTGCAAAGACTGACCGCAGTGCTGGATTCTGAAATGGCGCCTGGCGATCTGCTCACTGTGAGGTGGGCAGCCGCGCCCGGCACGCTGCCAGCGGGCTCACACACGACAAGCGCCGTTTTGGCCGGCAATACTCGACCCATCGAAATACCGCTGCCTGTTTCATTGGTCGCGTTTAGCCTGGGTAAAAAAGTAGAGCTGACGTTCACCTATACCCGCGGGACATCGGATCCGGTGACCTCTCAACCCTTTCCCCTTGATGTTCTGACGATCCCGGCGGTCGAGCTCATTGCTCCGGTGATTACCCAGGCGAACGGCACGACCGTGCTGGACCTGAAAGACGTCACGTCCGGCGCGACCCTCAGTTTTGGTGGCTGGCCACATATCGCCCAAGGGCAGCGCATCTGGCTGGATCTGGAGGGTGAAAACGCCAGTGGTGGCAGCCACAATCTCCAGACCTGGGCGGGCTCGCGCAACTCGGTGCACCGTGCTTGGGTCACGAACAATGGCTTTAGCATCACCATTGCGTACAGCTATCTATCGCTATTGAGGGATGGCAGCCGGTTGGCCATTCGCTTCCGGGTAAATATGGATCAGGTGGCAGATGACGCGACAGCGATGGTCTTCGGCACGCGTGAATATACTGTTCGAGCCGTTCCCTGAACCGGGCCGGTTTATCGATACGTTGATCGATCCTGCCCGTCATGCAGGTCCCCTGTGGGCGTGAGCCTGCGTCGCTTGGTAGATCTGTGCTCTTCCACAAAAAGAGCACACCCATCCAATTTTTCCCGTCCCCACACCGGCACTATCGAAAAACGTCCCGGCGCATCATTGCCGGTGGTTTTTCATTTGTGCAGGTAGCCCATGAACACGTCGCTACGGGATGAACGGGTCCAGGACTGGGGACTGCTGTTTCTGCGGGGCAGCGCCAGTCTGTTCCTGCTGTGGGTGCACGGCTTGCCGAAGCTGCTTGACTACAGCGCTCAACTGCACGTCATCGAAGACCCTTTCCACCTTGGCGCCAACCTGACGCTGATGCTGGCGATTTTTGCCGAGGTGCTGTGCCCGTTGCTGATCATTGTCGGACTGTTGGTGCGTTTGGCGTGCCTGCCGATCTTGTGTGTGTTGCTGGTGGCGATGGTGGTGGTGCATCCGCAATGGAGCCTCGAGGAAGGGCAATTCGGCTGGTTGTTGTTGATCTTGTTTACCAGCATTTTCATCGCCGGGCCTGGTCGGCTGGCGCTCAATGTCCGATTCACCGGAGCGTTGCGTTATGCCTGAAGCCAAACCTTTTGAAGAAGTCGTGACCCTGATCATCAAGCACCGGGTCAAGGCGGGTTTTGAAGTGCCTTACGAAGCCTGGCTGCGCAACATTGTCAGCATCGCCGGGCAGCAGGAAGGGCACTTGGGCGTGGACGTGATGCGCGGCAAAAACGCCGGGCTCGACATGTACACCTGCGTGCTGCGCTTTTGCACCACCGAGGCGATGCAGCACTGGCTCGATTCGCCGCAACGCCTGGAACTGGTCCGCGAAGCGACGCCGATGCTCGCCGACGGCGACCAGACCGAGGTCAACCCGGTCAATGAATTCTGGTTCGCGCCCCAGGCCGACGCCGCGTCGCCACCGCCGCCACGCTGGAAGCAGGCCGTGGTGACCTTGCTGGTGATTCTGCCGCACACCTTGCTGGTGCCGCTGATCTGGGGACCGCTGCTGCAACTCAACGCGGTTCTCTCCAATTACGTCGTAGCGACGTTCCTGATCACGCTCACCATCGTGCTGTCGGTGGTGTACCTGTTCATGCCCATGGCGACCCGATTATTCGCGCCCTGGTTATCTCCTTCCCCTCAGCCCAAGGAAACGCGATGAACGCCGATCTGATTCTGTTCAATGGCCAATTTCATACCGTTGACCGTGAAAACCCGCTCGCCAGTGCCGTGGCGATCAGCGACGGCCGCTTTATCGCGGTCGGCACCGATGCCGAGGCCATGGCCCTGCGCGGTTCGGGCACGCAGGTCATCGATCTCAAGGGCCGCTGCGTCATCCCCGGCCTCAACGACTCGCACCTGCACCTGATCCGTGGCGGCCTCAATTACAACCTCGAACTGCGTTGGGAAGGGGTGCCGTCGCTGGCCGATGCCTTGCGCATGCTCAAGGATCAGGCCGACCGCACACCAACGCCGCAATGGGTGCGCGTGGTCGGTGGCTGGAACGAATTCCAGTTCGCCGAAAAGCGCATGCCGACCCTCGAAGAACTCAACCAGGCAGCACCGGACACCCCTGTATTCGTCCTGCACCTGTACGACCGTGCCTTGCTCAACCGTGCCGCGTTGCGCGTGGCCGGCTACACCCGCAATACGCCGAACCCACCGGGTGGCGAGATCGTGCGCGATAGCAACGGCGAGCCGACCGGCATGCTGGTCGCGCGGCCCAACGCGATGATTTTGTACTCGACGCTGGCCAAGGGGCCGAAGTTGCCGCTGGAGTACCAGGTCAACTCGACCCGCCAGTTCATGCGCGAACTCAATCGTCTCGGTCTGACCAGCGCGATCGATGCCGGCGGTGGTTTCCAGAATTACCCGGACGATTATCAGGTGATCGAGCAGTTGGCCAAGGACCAGCAATTGACCATCCGTATCGCCTACAACCTGTTCACCCAGAAGCCCAAAGAAGAACTCACCGACTTCAAGAACTGGACCAGCAGCGTGACCCTGCACCAGGGCGACGATTACCTTCGGCATAACGGCGCCGGGGAAATGCTGGTGTTCTCGGCGGCGGATTTCGAAGACTTCCTCGAACCGCGTCCGGACCTGCCGCAAACCATGGAAGACGAACTCGAGCCGGTCGTGCGCCACTTGGTGGAACAGCGTTGGCCGTTCCGTTTGCACGCCACCTACAACGAATCGATCAGCCGCATGCTCGACGTGTTCGAGAAGGTCAACCGCGACATTCCGTTCAACGGTTTGCCGTGGTTTTTCGACCACGCTGAAACCATCACCCCGCAGAACATCGAGCGGGTGAGGGCGCTGGGCGGGGGTATCGCGATTCAGGACCGCATGGCGTTTCAGGGCGAATATTTTGTCGAGCGTTACGGCGCCAAAGCTGCCGAAGCGACGCCGCCGATCAAGCGCATGCTGGCCGAAGGCGTACCGGTCGGCGCCGGCACCGATGCCACGCGAGTGTCCAGCTACAACCCCTGGACCTCGTTGTACTGGATGGTCAGCGGCCGGACAGTGGGAGGGCTTGAGCTGCATGCCGAAGGCCTGTCCCGGCAGACCGCGCTGGAACTGTTCACCCACGGCAGCGCCTGGTTCTCTTCCGAGCAGGGCAAGAAAGGCATGATCAAGGTCGGTCAATTGGCGGACGTGGCGGCATTGAGTGCGGACTTTTTCAGCGTCGACGAAGAAGCGATCAAGTGGATCGAGTCGGTGTTGACCGTGGTTGGCGGCAAGGTGGTGTACGGCGCCGGTGACTTCGAAAAACTCGGGCCGGCCAGCGTACCGGTGCTGCCGGACTGGTCGCCGGTGGTCAAGGTCCCGGGCCACTGGCGTCCGACCTCGCCGATGCAGGCGCAGGCGCAGGCGCAGGTTCACCATTGCAGCGGGCCGTGCGGCGTGCATGCCCACAGCCATGAAAAAGCGCGCTTGTCGACTGCGCCGGTCAGCGATTTTGCCGGTTTCTGGGGCGCCTTTGGCTGCTCGTGCTTCGCGTTCTGACGATCACAACAAAGCGCCGATGGACTGTGTCGGCGCCCGACGTAATACCCATCCACCGAGGAGTTTCACATGAGCAACGTTCCGTACAAACGCCTGAACAAGGATGATGCCGTGGTCTTGCTGGTCGACCACCAGACCGGTCTGATCTCGCTGGTTCAGGATTTCTCGCCCAACGAATTCAAGAACAACGTCCTGGCCCTCGCGGACCTGGCCAAGTTCTTCAAACTGCCGACCATCCTCACCACCAGTTTCGAAAACGGCCCGAACGGCCCGATGGTGCCGGAACTCAAGGAGCTGTTCCCGGACGCGCCGTACATCCCGCGTCCAGGCCAGATCAACGCCTGGGACAACGAAGACTTCGTCAAAGCCGTCAAAGCCACGGGCCGCAAGCAGTTGATCATTGCCGGTGTGGTGACGGACGTTTGCGTGACGTTCCCTACGCTGTCGGCGCTGGCAGAAGGGTTTGAAGTGTTCGTCGTCACCGACGCCTCGGGGACCTTCAACGAAACCGTGCAACAAGCGGCATGGGCGCGTATGACGGCGGCGGGTGCACAACTGGTCAACTGGTTCTCGGTGGCCTGTGAGCTGCAAGGTGACTGGCGCAATGACATGGAAGGCCTGGCGAATCTGCTGTCGCCGCGTATTCCGAACTATCGCAATTTGATGAACAGCTATTCGGCGCTGACGTCGAAGTAAGTCCAGCCCCAATGAAAAGTGCCCGCCAATGCGCGGGCATTTTTTTGCCTGACGAATGCGCTTTTTGTAGCAACCGCCGAGCCTAGTCCGACTCCTGTAGCCACTGCTCGTCAGCTGCTACGCGAATTGGGTGTGTAATTGTTGGGGTGTCGATACCCTGAAAAACGGCTATAAAGTGTTCGACTGTCAATCAGGCTGTGACAATGAACCCGTTCGAAGATATGCGTATTTTTTGCCAGGTCATGGACTCCGGCAGCTTCACCGCGGCGGCAGATCAATTGGGGTTGTCCAAGCAATTCGTCAGCCGGCGTTTGATGCAACTCGAAGAGCACCTGGGCGTGCGCTTGCTCAATCGCTCGACCCGGCGGCTGGACGTCACCCCACTGGGGCAGAGTTATTACGAGTCGGCCTTGCGCCTGCTCGGTGAAGTCGAGCAAGTGGAGCAGGGCATCACGGGGCAAACTGCCGAGCCACGGGGCACGATTCGCATCAGCGCACCCTTGTCGTTTGCATTGGCGCATTTGGGCAGCCTGCTGCCGCTGTTCTTGCAGCGTTATCGCGACGTCACCGTGGAAGTGGACCTGAGTGATCGCCCGGTAGACTTGCTCAGCGAGGGGTATGACCTGGCGTTGCGTATCGGCATTCTTGAAGACTCAACGCTGATCGCCCGACGCATCGCCTCGATCCAGCGTGTGTACTGCGCCAGCCCGACGTACCTGGCCGAACGTGGCACGCCGCTTAAACCCGAAGACCTGCACGACCATGACTGCCTGCCGTACGGCCACGGTCGTCAGGTGCAATGGCGGTTTGAAGGGCAGGGCAAACCGCTGACCGTCAATGTCACGGGCCGGATGCGGGTCAATAACGGCGAGTTGCTCAAGGACGCGGCGATTTCCGGGATGGGGATTACCTATTTGCCGACATTTATCGTCGGTGCAGCCTTGAAGGACGGCAGGCTGGTGCCGGTGCTGGAGGCGTTTCAGCCTGAGCCGCTGAGGTTGTCGGCGGTCTATCCGCAACACCGCCAGAGCTCGCGCCCGGTGCAGGCGCTGATCGAGTTTTTGCGTGAACAGCTGGATCAGACTGAAGACGAACTCTAATCCTCACACAGTTCCCCCTGTAGGAGTGAGCCTGCTCGCGATGACGGAGTGTCAGACGACATCAATGTTGAATGACAAATGGCTATCGTCGGAACGCTGCCCGGAGCAGGCTCGCTCCTACAGTTGGTTTGTGGATGACCTGGGCTTAATGGTGATCAGGTCCTTTTGTCATCGCCGTTGACATGAACGCCACGGTCATCACCGACTTCGCCGTTGGCATGGACGCCACGGTCATCACCGACTTCACCATTGGCGTGGACGCCATGGTCATCGCCGATTTCGCCGGCGCGATGAACACCATTTTGGTTGTGTGACACTTCGCCGGAGCGATGAACGCCATTTTGGTTATGGGACACTTCACCGGAGCGATGAACGCCGTTTTGGTTGTGGGACACTTCACCGGAACGATGAACACCATGGTCATCGCCTACTTCGCCGTTGGCATGAACGCCATGATCGTCGCCAGGTTCGGCGTGCGTGCCATTGCGACCGGAGTTGGAGGAGGCTGTGTTGCCGGCATTACCAGGGCCGTGGTCGCTGCCGCTGTGACTGCTGCCGCTATTGCCGCCGCTGCCACTGTTGCCGCCACTGCCGCTTCCACCGTGACCACCGCTGTTGCCGCCGCCACCGTTGCCACCGCCGCCATTGCCTCCGCCGCCGCCATTACCGCCGCCACCGCCGCCATTGCCGCCGCCACCGCCGCCATTACCGCCGCCACCGCCACCATTGCCACCGCCGCCATGACCTCCGCCATTGCCGCCACCGCCACCGCCACCACCGCCGCCGCCACCCCCTCCGCCGCCGCCACCACCATCCTTGGCCTGAGCAGTCGACATACTGGACAGACTGTCCGGTATCAATACGGTGGACGCCGACAAGACCGCGCCAATAGCTACTGCCAGTAAAAGCTTGTTGATGTGCATGTCGTTCTCCGTCTTATTCAGGGTTGGAACGTTGATGAACAATGCAACGTGCTGCTCGATTCAATAGGTGAACACCACACCTTCCGAATTTATTCAGCTGAATCGCCGAAAAAAACGCAACGTAGCGCTATGCCTCATTCCAGAGCCTTAGTGAATGCTTGAGGCAAGCTCGAAGATCGGCATGTACATCAGGATCACGATGACCCCGATCAACAACCCGATAAACGTCATGAGCAGTGGCTCGAACAACCTGACAAACCATTCGAGCCAGCGACTGATTTCTTCGTCGTAGAAGTCGGCGCTGCGTTCCATCATTTGCCCGAGGTTGCCGGACTGTTCGCCGGCGCGCAGCAAGCGCAGGGACACCGGGGTCACCAGGTGATTAAGCTCCAGCGCGGCCGACAGCGATTGGCCCTCGCGCACCCGTTCGCAGGCTTCGTCCAGGCGTGTGCGCGAAGCCACGGTGAGCAAACCGCGCACCATGCCCATGGCGGTGACGAGGGGAATGCCGCCCTGCAACAGAATCCCCAGCGAGCGATAGAAGCGCGCCAGTTCGTACATGAAGATGCGTTGGTGGATGGCCGGGAGTTTTTCGATCAGGCGGTCCACGCCCCGACGAAAGGCCGGTTGGCGCTGGAGGAAGGCGAGGGCGACGATGATCGCCAGCAACCCGCCGAAGAATTCGCCCTGATGCGCATGGAGGAACATGCCGCTGGTCATCAACACTTGCGACAGCCACGGCAGGTTCGACCCCAGGCCTTCAAACACCAGGCTGAAACGCGGCACTACGTAACCCATCAAAAACAACACCACGCCACCGCCCACCACCAGCAACAGCATGGGGTAGATCGACGCGCTGACGATTTTTTGCCGAACCTCGTCCATGCGCTGGCGATAGCTGACATAGCGGCCCAGGGCTTCGCCCACGGCGCCGGTCTTCTCGCTGGACTGCACCAGTGCCACATACAACGGCGGGAATATGGCCGACAACTGACCCAGTGCCTGGGAGAACGATTTGCCCTCGTACAGCAAGCGCACCAGCTCACTCAAGGTTTTGCGGGCCTGTGGCGCGCTTTCTTTTTCGGCCAGGCTTTCCAGTGCATCGATCAGCGGCAGGCCTGCATTGAGTAGGGTGGTCAGTTCCTGGCTGAACAACACCAGGTTGAAGGTCTCTCGCTGTTGCAGACGCAAGGCGCGCCAGTGCCGTTCGGCATGCAGGCTGACCACCCGCAACCCCTGGTCTTCGACGATGCGCCGAGCCTCGCTGTGACCGGGGGCCTCGACCGTCATCGAGACCACGCCGGCCTTGCCCACGGCTTTGAGATGAAAGCGCATGGTCTTCCCCCGTCATTGCCAACTGGTGACTTCGGCGTTTTCGCCTTCACCACCGGGCTGCCCGTCCTTGCCCATGGACAGCAGATCGTACTCGCCGTTTTCGCCGGGATAGCGGTAGGTGTAGTTACGGCCCCACGGGTCCTGCGGCAATTTTTTCTGCAAGTAAGGTCCGGTCCAGCGGGTTTCATCGCTCGGCGCAGTGACCAGCGCCTGCAAGCCCTGCTCGGTCGACGGGTAGTGCCCGACCTCCAGGCGATACAAATCCAGCGCCTTGCCCAGGCCTTCGATTTGCGCCTTGGCGACCTTGACTTCGGAACGGCCCAGTTGGGCGAAATACTTCGGCGCGACGATGCCGGCCAACAGCCCCAGCACCACCAGCACCACCAGCAGTTCGAGCAGGGTGAACCCGCGTTGCGTACGCGGGGCACAGCACAGACGTTGATTCATGATGACCTCACACAGTCGGCAGAAGGGTCGCGATAAAGGCTTATGCAATTGCCATGCAAAGCCCCTGGCAACCTTCTGAACCTCCCGTGCTACGGCCTTTCACGCTTACGGCACAGTGCTTGCGTATGGCTGATTAACGATCGGCCAGTGGGGCATTACCCCCAATTTTCGGGGCCGGCCAGGGGAGGTAGAACAATGAAAACACTCACCACTGGATTGCTCGGATGCCTGCTATTGACCAGCGTCGCACAGGCCGATGTCTTCGTTTCCGTGGACGCCAAGGGCAGCTACGTTTTGTCCAACGTTCACCGCCCCGGCCGCACCTA
This sequence comes from Pseudomonas sp. URMO17WK12:I12, assembly GCF_000514395.1. Classification (NCBI taxonomy): domain Bacteria; kingdom Pseudomonadati; phylum Pseudomonadota; class Gammaproteobacteria; order Pseudomonadales; family Pseudomonadaceae; genus Pseudomonas; species Pseudomonas sp. URMO17WK12:I12. Next base: position 82,912 of record NZ_AZVV01000003.1, on the reverse strand, counting down.
TGAACGGGTCATTCACGAGCCCACCGCAGCGGTCGTCAGCCTCGACCAGCAACCGCAGATGATCGCCGCGCAACCCTACGCCGAGCTGGTCTCGGCGGCTGCCAAAGCCAATGAAGTTCCGGAGGCGCTGTTACACGCGGTCATTCGCGCCGAGTCCCGCTACAACGCCGACGCAACGTCCGCCAAAGGCGCTGGCGGATTGATGCAGTTGATGCCCGACACCGCGCGGGAGATGGGGGTCAAGGATGTCTACGATCCGAAGGCCAACATCCAGGGCGGCGCCAAATACCTCAAGCGTCTGCTGACCCTGTTCGACAACGACATTGCCCTCGCGGTAGCGGCCTACAACGCCGGCCCGCAAGCGGTGCTCAGCCGTGGCGGGGCGATCCCGCCGTTCGCCGAAACCCAGCGCTACGTGCCGGATGTCCTGCGCCAATACCGGCGTTTGCAGGGCCTGGCCGTGGATGCGCCGTTGTAGTCGAAACCCCGTGCCGGCTTGCCCCAATAGTGGGGAATGATGGCCCCGGCAGAAAAGTGGGGAATTAGTGGGGAATATCCCCCGAGTTATTAAGTCGTCAACTTAACTGACTGAAAAACAACACAATTATTTTTGGCATGGCGATTGCTCCAGCGCACTTGTCGAGAATTGTTCCTTGTGAGCACCCAATGCGAGGTCCGTGATCATGTCCGGCATACCCCACGCTCATTACCTGATTAATCTGCTGTTGTTTTTCGCGCCCTTGTTTGGCATCGAGATGGCCGAGGCGGCCGCCCGTTGCGAACGCAATCTGGTGGCGAACGTCGTGGCGCTGGATCAGCCGCTGATGTTCAACCGCCTCGGCGCACAGAACGCCAACGGCATGATGTTCGCCCTGCGCCGCGACGTGGTCGACGACCACAACATGCCCCTCGCCCAAGGGGGCGCAGCGGTGCCGGGCAAAGTTTCGTTGCGGCCCGACAAGCGTCCGCGTCCACTGGTGCTGCGTGTAGCGGCGGGTGATTGCCTGACGATCAATCTGCAGAATTTGCTGGCGTATCAGGCCAACCCCGGCAAGCACGAAGAGACCGACGTCGAGGGCGCAGAAGGGGGAGCAACCGGTAATGCCGATCAGTTCAAGGTCGATGAGCAAGTCACTGACCGCCATGTCGGCTTCCAGGTCAACGGCCTGCAAGCGGTCAACAGCATTGACGACATCGCGTCCTTCACCGGGCGCAATGCCAACACGCTGATTCCGCCCGGTGCCACGCGGTCCTACACCCTGTACGCCGAGCGTGAGGGCGCGTTTGCCGCCAGCAGCCGTGGCGCCACATTTGGGGGTGAAGGTGATGCGGGCAACGTTGCCAACGGCCTGTTCGGTGAAGTGGTGGTGGTGCCCAAAGGTGGCCGTACCTATCGCAACACCGTGACCGAAGAAGAGATGCGCCTGGCCAGCACCGGCCGCACCCCGGCCGGTCAGCCGATTGTCGATTACCAGGCGCGCTACCCGCAGCGCGAACCGTGGATCCGTGAAGGCAAGGCCGGCACCCCGATCATCAGCATGGTCGATGGCAGTGAAATCATCTCCAGCGAGAGCGACGCGATCGTGATGGGCAGTAACGCTGATGGCAGCTTCCCGCCCGCGACTTATCCGCTGGAAGCTATCGGCAAACGCAACCCGGCGCTGCCTAACCGGCTGGAGCCGTTCCGCGATTTCGCCTCGCAGTTCCAGGATGAAGTGGCTGCGACTCAGGCGTTCCCGGCGTATTGGGCTGACCCGGTGATGGCCCACGTGCTGGAGCCGACCCGCGACGCGTTCATGATCAACTACGGTTCCGGCGGCATGGGCGCCGAGGTGGTGGCCAACCGACTGGGTGTCGGGCCGATGCACGATTGCCTGTCCTGCGCCTATGAAGAATTTTTCCTCAGTTCCCACACCGTGGGGGACGTGGCAATGCTGGTGGATGTACCGGCCAACGTCGGCCTGGAAAACATTCGTCCGGGCGAAACGCCACGCGCCGATCAGGTCGGGGTCAAGGCGACCATGGCGCTGTATCCGTCCGAGCCGGCCAACGTCAACCACAGCTACATCGGTGATTTCGTCAAATTCCGCAACACCCACAACGGCCACGAGCAACACATCTTCCACTTGCACGGGCACCAATGGCTGTTCAACCCCAACGACGATAACTCCGACTACGTCGATGCCCAGGGCATCGGTCCGGGCGCCGGCTACACCTATGAAATCGCCAATGGGGGTTCGGGCAACCGCAACCGCGTGGCCGGCGATGCGATCTATCACTGCCACTTCTATCCGCACTTTGCCCAAGGCATGTGGAGCATGTGGCGGGTACACGATGTGTTCGAGGAAGGCACCAGACTCGAAGTCTCCCAACAGGGCAACGACGGTTATCACAGCGAACCTTACGCGTTGCGCAGCGGTAAACCGGCGGCGGGCGCACGGGCCTTGCCGGATGGCGAGATCATTGCCGGCACGCCGATTCCTGCGGTCGTGCCGCTGCCGGGCAAAGCCATGGCGCCGATGCCGGGCAAAGTCGCGGTCGTCCCGAAGATCAGCGAAACCCTGGTGGCCGGTCATGACGATGACGACGAGGAGGGCGATGACGACGGCGAACATCACGGCGGTAGCGGTGGTGCCCAAGCCATCGGTTCCCTGGCCCTGGTGGATCGCAGTGAAGCCAACCGCAACGCTGACGGCAGCCTGAAAAACCCGGGCTATCCGTTCTGGATCGGTGGCATGGAAAGCTCGGTCGGCCAACGTCCACCAACTCCGCCGCTGGACATGCTCGACGCCGCCAAGGCGCAATCCCTGAAAACCAGTGGCAATGCCTTGTGGGCCAACCTCGATCCGGCGCAGTCCGGTGGCTGGGATGGCGGTCTGGGGCGGCATTCACTGGACGGGTTCTCATCGGGTGGTCAGGCGCACACCGTCACCACGTCGCTGGATTTCTCCAAGGAAGTGACCCGCGCCAAACCGATTTATATGCCCGAAGAGGGCACTGAAGTGGAACAGGCGGCCATGGCGTTCCACGCCCAAAAGGACCACCCGAGCTTCGCCGTGCTGCCGGGCAATCAAGTGGTGGCGCGTAACTTCCGCACCAACGGCGCGTTGCCGATGGCGGGTGCGCCGTACTACGAACCGTGCATGGATGATCGGCAAAAACGCCTGACCGCCAGCGCCGGCACCGGCGAGTTCAACAGCGGCGAACGGGTCGACGGGTTGTCGTTTACCGGTTCATCGACCTTCACCGCCGACCGTCCGCGCATCTATAAGGCTGCGAACATCCAGTTCGACGCGGTATACAACAAGGTCGGCTACCACTTCCCGCAAGCGCGCATCCTGGCGCTGTGGGAAGACGCCTGGCCGGTGATCACCAAACAGCGTCCGCCAGAACCGCTGGTGATGCGCATGAACACCTTCGACTGCGTGCAGTACCAGCAAACCAACCTGGTGCCGGCCATCTACGAGATGGATGACTATCAGGTGCGCACGCCGACCGACGTGATCGGTCAGCACATCCACCTGCCGAAATGGGACCTGACCGCCGCCGACGGCTCGGCCAACGGCTGGAACTATGAAGACGGCGTGCTTTCCCCCGGTGCCGTGCAAGAGCGCATCCACGCAATTCGTCTGTTCAACCAATGCGAAGGCACCGACCCGCGTGACGGCACACCGACTTGCCCGGTAGCCAAGCAGCATCCGTTCTTTGGTCAATATGGCCGGGCCGATTGGGTGGGCGCGCGCACAGCGATGCAGCGCTGGTTCGTCGATCCGGTGGTCAACAGCAAAGGCGTCGACCGTGGCCTGGGGACCATTTTCACCCACGACCACCTGGGCCCATCGACGCACCAACAGATCGGTCTGTACGCCACTGTGCTGGCAGAGCCGGCCGGTTCCACCTGGTTCCACGCCGAAACCGGCGAGCCGTTGTACAGCGGCGCGCGGCAGGACGGCGGGCCGACCTCGTGGCAGGCCGTGATTTCTACCGGTGACCTGGACGGCGACGGCAAGAACGACAGCTTCCGTGAGTTCTTCCTCGAATACAGCGACTTCCAGCACGCCTATGAAGCCGGTGTGTACGTGGGCGCCGGGCCGAATGGCGTGCCGGATGCGCAATCCTTCCCGGCCACCGCCGACAGCTTCCGTTATGCGATCAACCCGCCGGTGCGCAAGGAAGCCGCGACCCTGCTTGAACAGGTGGTTGAAGCCCGCGGCGGGCTGTCGCCGGGCTGCCCGAGCCGGCCTTGCCCGCAAGCCATCTCGGTGGATGACCCTGGCATGTTCGTGGTCAATTACCGCAACGAACCGCTGGCCCTGCGGGTGTATGACCCGAACAAGGTCGGCCCGGACGGCAAGCGCGGCATGCAGGCCGACGGCCTCGGTGGCGACCTGGCGTACGCCATGCAAAGCCGCACTGACCGGGCGATCCCGGCGATGAACCTGGCGCCCAACCTGGTCACTGCCGCCACCGGGCCCACCGGCGGCACCACGCTGTTCCCGCCACACATCAACAAGGGCGGCGCGGAACCGGGGGACCCGTTCACGCCGATGCTGCGCACCTACACCGGTGACAACGTGCGGCTGCGGGTGCATGCCGGCGGTCATGAAGAGGAGCACAACGTGACCCTGCACGGCGTGAAGTGGCTGCAAAGCGGTTCCGGTTTCGGCAACAGCTCCAACTCCGGCTGGCGCTCGTCGCAAATGATCGGGATCTCCGAGCAGATGGGCTTCATCGCGCCGGTCTCGATGTTGTCCAGTTCAGCGGCGATCACCGGGGATTACCTGTACTCGATGGACGCATCCCTGGAAGGTTACTGGAGCGGAATCTGGGGGGTGATGCGCAACTACACCGCGCAACGCAACGACCTGTTCGCGCTGCCGAACAACCCGAAACCGGCGGGCATGCGCAACACCGTGGCCTTCGATGGCGCCTGCCCACGGTATGGCGCCAACCCGAACGGCATCGGCACCCGGCCGACCGTGCAACGCAACTATGAAGTGGTCGCGGCGCTGGCCAACGACATCCTCGGCAATCCGCTTAACCTGTCCATGGCGGACCCGGCGGGCCTCGGCCAGCATGTCGGCGGCCCGTTGAATCCGGCGGGCGGTACGCTGGTGTACAACTCCCGCGCGGTGAGCATTCCACAGGTCACGGTAAACGATCCCCAGGATGGGACGACCTTCACCATCGGCGGGCAAAGCGGCCCGCTGCATGACCCGACCGCGATTCTGTACGTGCGCAAATCCGACCTCGACCCGGTCACTGGCAAGCTGAAACCCGGTGTGCCTGTCGAACCGCTGGTGCTGCGCGCGGCGGCCGGTGACTGCATCAACATCACCCTGGAAAACCGTTTGCCGAGCGTGATGCCGGACCTGGCCCAGACCGCTTCGGTGATGGGCATGGTCAAGCGTGACCGCAACGGTGGCGAAGGTTCGACCACCTTCAGCAACAACCTGATGCGGCCGTCCAGCACGGTGGGCTTGCACGCTCAACTGCTGGCGTACGACATCACCAAATCCGACGGCACCAACGTCGGCACCAACCCGATCCAGACCGTACCGCCACGTGTGGGCAACAGCGGTGCATACCCGACGCGTACTTATCAGTACTACGCCGGACACCTGGAGCGTGAAGGCAAGCCGATTACCCAACTGGGCCGCAGCGTCGACAACATCAACGCCACGGCGGTGGAGTTCGGCGGGCTGAATTTCACCCCGGCGGACGTGATCAAGCAGCCACAAAAAGGCCTCGGTGGCGCGATGAGCATCCTGCCGATCGGTGCCACCTGGGTTGAGGACGCGCGCAAGGTCAATGCGACAGTCACCGCGCCAGGGCAAACCACCTACCGCGACTTTGCGATGGTCTGGCAGAAGGCGCTCAACATGCGCTGGGCCAATGGCCGGCCGGTGGAAGGCATTGCCTCGGAAGCGGGTGTGCCGACCGATCCGCAGGACAACTCGAGCATGGCCATCAACTATAAAACCGAACCGATGTGGTACCGCTTCGGCCTGCCGCCGGACGCGCCGTTCGGTCACGCCGATGGCAACGGTTACGGCGACGTGCCCAACGCGCACATGGCCTACAGCAACGCGCTGGTGGGGGGCGATCCACAGACACCGGTGCTGTATGCCAAACCGGGGCAACCGTTCCGCACCCACATCCTGATGCCTACCGGTGGCAGCCGTGGTTCGACGTTCCAGCTGGACGGTCACGTCTGGTCGGTCAACCCGTTCCAGTCGGAGAAGAGCGACACCGGCGGTTACCCGATGATGACGCCGGGCGTGGGTTCGGTGCGGTTCGGCTACAACCCGATGTCGATGTACATCGGCGCCCACGAAAGCATCCTGCCGGCCGCGCACTTCAGCTTCATGCACCCGAGCGCCGGGGGCAGCAATGCGATACCGGGCGACTACCTGTTCCGTGACTACGCCGGCTACGGCAATACCGCCGGGCTGTGGGGGTTACTGCGGGTGACCAACGAACCTGAACCGGCACCGGCGCCGTAGACCGAGGGGATGGGAACGACATCAACCCTGTGGGAGCAAGCTCGCTCCCACAGGGGCTCGGTGGGGCAGTAATTGATCTGAAGGGGAGAGAGGGATGAACAGGACCATCAGAATCGCCAGTGGTGCGCTGGTTTTAGGCGTCGCGCTGATTAGCCTTGGCGTGTGGCGCACCGTGCCGCCGAGCATGCTCAGCGAAGTCGCCTTGCCCAACACCTGGAGCGGCCAGAGTCTCTCCCGTGACGGGGTGTCGGTGGCGCTTGAGGTCAAGCCTTTGGCCAAGGACGGTGTACTGCGCGAAGGCGAGTTTGCCGACGTGCAGTTCCGGGTCAAGGACAGCACTTCGGGCCAGCCATTGTCTGGCGTCAACCCTGGCGCCTGGCTCGACCCCGAAACCGTTGCCGCCGACCAGGCCCAGGGCCGCGAGCAAAGCTGCAAATCCCGGGTCGGGGTGTTCCTCAAATCGAGCATTGGCGCGCGGCCGCTGCTGGATCTGAACAGCTACTTCCTGCTGGTGATGAACCGCGATGCCAGTATTTCAGTGGTCGATCCGTCAGTGTCGGTGGGCGGCATCACCAGCACCATGGCCCGGATCGATCTAAAACAACCGCCGATGGATTGGGTCACCCCGAAGGACAACAAACGGGTGTTTTTGTCGATGCCAGCGGCGGGGGAAGTGGCGGTGATCGACAGCGAACAATTCAAATTGCTGGAGTCGGTGAGCGCCGGCAGCAACCCGGTGCGCGTGGCCCTGCAACCGGATGAGCGTCTGTTGTGGGTCGGCAACAACGCGTCAACCGCCGACGAGTCCGGCGTCACGGTCATCGACACCCGCAGCCTCAAGCCCCTCAAACACCTGGCCACCGGGGCCGGGCATCACGAAATCACCTTCAGCAAGGACAGCCGCTTTGCCTTCGTCACCAACCGCGACGACGGCACCTTGACCATCATCGACATCGCCAGCCTGACCGTCAGCAAGCAACTCAAGACCGGCTCGCACCCACTGTCAGTGGCGTACTCGCCGCTGTCCCAGGCGGTGTACGTCGCCGATGGCCAGGACGGCACCGTGACCGTGGTCGACAGCGCCAGCCTGGCGGTGCGCCGGGTGATCAAGGCGAAGCAGGGCTTGGGGCCGATGGGCTTCAGTGCTGACGGTCGCTTCGGCATTGTGCTCAACACCCTGGAGAACCAGGCCTCGGTGATCGACGCCGCCACCGATTCGCTGATCCATGAACTGGACGTGTCGGCCGAGCCCTATCAAGTGGTGTTCACCAAGGCCTATGCCTATGTCCGCGGTCTGGCGTCGGCCAAGGTCACGATGATCAACCTGTCGTCGCTGGGCCAGGGCCGTACGCCGATCAGCCAGGGTTTCGAAGCGGGGCCGCAAGCACCACGGCTGGCCGGTGATCTGCCGCTGGCGTCGAGCCTGGCGGTGTCGCGGGACGACAACGCGGTGTTCGTGGTCAACCCGGTGGACAACACCACTTACTTCTACGCCGAAGGCATGAACGCGCCGATGTCCGGGTACCCCAATCGCGGGCAAGTGGCGCGGGCGGCGATGGTCATCGACCGCAGTTTGCGCGAGGTCGAACCGGGGCTGTACAGCGCGCGGATCAAGTTGCCGTCGGCCGGGCGTTTCGACGTGGCGTTCCTGCTCAATCAACCGAACATCATTCATTGCTTCACCGCGTTGGTTGAGCCGGACCCAGCAATCGCGCAACACCCCGGCGTGCCCCAAGTGGAATTCATGCTCGACAAGTCCACGGCCACCCTCGGCAGTCCTTATGTGGTGCGCTTTCGCATCGTCCAGGGCCAGCAGCAGACCCGGCGCAGCGGGGTCAAGGATGTTCAGGTGCGCTACTTCCGTGCGCCGACGTCACGGGTGCAGGAAGTCGCGGCCCTCGACGTGGGCAACGGTATCTATGAAGCCCCGGTGACCCTGGACCAGAACGGCGCGTGGTACTTGCACGTTCGTGCGGCGTCGCTGGGTGCGAATTTCGACGACAAGACCTTTGCCAGCGTCCGGGTTCTGCCCGGCACTGCGAACTGAAGAGGACACCGACATGAACCGTATCGCACACCGGGGATGGCTGACGTTCTGCCTGTTGGCGGCCGGTATCGGTCAGGCCCTGGCGCATTCGGCGGACGAGCACGCCGGGCACGACATGCCAGCCAAACCCGCCACGTCCGAAAGCGCACAGGTCAAGTTCGCCGACGTGGCACTCGTGGACCAGAACGGCAAATCAGTGCGCCTGGAAAAGGACCTGATCAGCAACAAAATCGTGGTCATGAGCTTCATCTACACCAGTTGCACCACGGTCTGCCCGGTGGTGTCCTCGATCATGGGCAAGGTGCAAAAACAACTCGGTGCTCGGGTCGGTGGCGAGGTGCAACTGGTGTCGATCAGCGTCGACCCGCAGCGCGACGATGCCAAACGCCTGAACGACTACGCCCGCAATTTCCAGAACGGTCCGGGCTGGAGCTGGCTCACCGGCAGTTCGCAGTCGATCACTGAAACCCTCAAGGGCCTGGGCTCGTTCAGTGGCGACTTCAAGAACCATCAGCCATTGATCCTCGTCGGCGATGGCAACAGCCGTCACTGGACGCGCTACTACGGCTTCACCGACCCGGCCGTCCTGACCCGTGAAGTCGAGAAGATCAGCGGCCAGCGCAATGCCCACGCCAAACACACCGCCATTGCGATGGAGCAACAGCCATGAGAGCGCTCGCCCTGATCCTCTTCACGATGTGCTTTTGCATTGTCAGCTTGATGGCGTTTGCCCACGAAGGGCACCAAGAACCCGCGCCGGCGGTGGCCGGCGCGCAACCGGCGACCGGCACGCACGATGCGAAAACCTGGTTCACCGACACGCCGTTGCAGGATCAGAACGGCGAAACCCTGCGCTTCTACAGTGACGCGCTGCAAAACCGCGTGGTGCTGCTGAACGTGATTTTCACCCGCTGCAACGATGCCTGTCCGCTGATCACCCGCAAGCTCAAGGAAGTACGTGAGTTACTGGGCGACAAGGCCGATGGCATCACCTTTATCTCCCTTACCAGTGATCCGCTGCGCGACACGCCGGCGGTACTCAAGGCTTACACCTTGAAACAGGGCGTCGATGGACCCCACTGGTTTTTTCTTACCGGTGACAAGGCACAAATGGACCTTGTCCTGAGTCGTATCGGCCAGATCGTGCCGACCCCCGAACAGCATTCCACGCAGTTGATCGTCGGTGACGTGGCGAACAAGCGCTGGAGCAAAATCCGTCCCGATGCCCCGGCCGCCGCCATTGCTCAGCGCTTGCAGTTGCTGACCATGCCCGTGGCCGGTCGTTGAGCGCGCCATGAAAACGTCCCTGGTCCTCGGCCTGCTACTGCTCGGCGGCATGCATTGCACCGCCCACGCGTCAGCGCTCACCCCCAGCGAAAGTGCGGGCAAACGCCTGTACCGCGAGGGGCTGTCCGAGAGCGGTGAGCCGGTCATGGCCCGGGTTGGCGCGGCCGACATGATCTTGCCGGCCAGCAGCTTGCCGTGCGCCAACTGCCATGGCGCCGACGGTCAGGGGCGCCCGGAAGGCGGGGTGCGCCCGCCGGACATCAGTTGGTCGCGGCTCTCCAGCCGTTATGGCCAGGAGCAAGTCAACGGCCGTGACTATCCGGCCTACACCGAGGGCGCGTTGGCCCGAGCCATTGCCGAAGGTCGCGATTCGGCCAACAACCGACTCGATCCGGCGATGCCGCGGTTCGTGCTGTCGATGAAGGACCAGCGCAACCTCACGGCCTACCTCAAGCGTGTGGCCGATGACCGCGACCCCGGTTTGACCGCCGACAGTCTGCACCTGGGCACCTTGTTGCCCAGTCAGGGGCCGCTGGCCGATGAGGGCGCCACGGTGGCGGCGGTGCTCAAGGGCAGCGTGGAACGCATAAATCAGGCGGGCGGCATTCATGGTCGACAAGTGAATTTGACCATCCTCGACCCTGGCCCGGACCGCGCCAGTGCCGAGCGGGCACTGGAGCAACTGATCGAACAGGAACAAGTGTTCGCCCTGATCTCACCGCTGGCCCCGGCGCTGGATGTGGACCTGGCGGCGCGCCTGGAACAGGCCGGGATTCCGTTGATCGGGCCGCTCTCGTTACAAGGCATGGCGCAGGCCAGTCGGCAAATCTTTGAACCGTTGCCGGGGCTGCGCGAACAGTTGATCGCCCTGGCCGACTACGGTACCGCCAATTTGCGTGTGCTCAAGGGGCCGACGCTGATTACCTTTCCGGACGAACCGAGCCAGCGGCAGGCGGCGCAGGACCTCGGCCAATACTTGCAGGATCACGGCTGGCAAGAAGTGCGGTTGCAAGCCTACGACGAGGCACAAGACGAACTCCCGCTGGGCTCGCGCTCAGTGTTTTACCTGGGCAGTGGCAGAGGCTTCAGTCGTCTGGCCGAGCGTTTGCAAAAAGCGGGGCAGGTGCCTTACCTGTTCGCGGCCTCGAATCAGGTGGCCGGTGACGTGTTGCAAATGCCCAGCGGGTTTTCCCGACGATTGTTTTTGGCCTACCCGTTCGTGCCCAGCGACTGGACGCTGGCCGGGCGCCTGGCGCTGACGCAATTGCGCGAAAATCAGGGATTGGGCGGTCAGCACGCGGTGCTGCAAGTGGGTGCCTATAGCTCAATGCTGCTGCTGAGCGAAGGCATGAAGCAGGCCGGACGCGACGCCAGCCGCGAGAAGCTCATCAGTGCCCTGGAAGGCTTGCATGATTTCGAGACCGGGTTGACCCCGTTGATCAACTTTGGCCCTGGCCGCCGTCTGGGCTTGAGCGGTGCCCACGTCGTTACGGTGGACTTGCCCGACCAGCGCTTCTTTGTGGTTGCACCCTACAAACCCATTGCTGCCATGCCCTGACCGGAGGCCGATCATGAAACTCAACATTGCGCTGATGCTGCTGACACTGTGGGTCCCGGTCGCGTGGTGCAACAACGGCCCGGCCGCCGCGCGGGTCAATGGCGAGGAGATTTCCGAGTTTCGCCTGGAGCGCTATTTTGCCGAATTCCTCGAGGATCAGGGCAGGGCGGTGGGCAACATTCGCAGCCCCAAGGCTTATAAGCAGCTGCGGCAGAAAGCGCTGGACGCCTTGATCGACAAGGAGCTGTTGTGGCAAGAAGCCCTCAAGCGCGGCGTGGTGATCAGCGATGCCGACGTGCAACGCCAGGTTGACCAGACCCGACAAGCCATCGGCGGCCCCGAGGTGTTTGCCCGCCGGCTCCAGGACGCCGGTTTTGATGAAGCCAGTTTCACTGAATACACCCGCCGTGAAATGGCGGCCCAGCAAGTCTTTGCCGAACTCGTCCAGGCAGGGGGATCACCGGATGAAAAACAGGTCCGGGCGTTTTACGAAGAACACCGCGCCGACATGAGCCGGCCCGAAGAAATCCAGGCCCGGCACATCCTGGTCAAAGTGCCGCAAGGCGCCGATGCCGCCACAGTTGAAGCAGCGCGGCTACGCTTAGTAGAGATGCGCACGAAAATCAGCCAGGGCGAGGACTTTGCCAGTGTCGCCAAGGCCGGCTCCGAAGATGCGTCGGCCAGCGAAGGCGGGGACTTGGGCTATTTTCCTCGTGGGCGCATGCTGCCCGAGTTCGAAGTGGCGGCCTTCGCCCTGACGCCGGGGGCCGTCAGCGAACCGGTGCGTACGCCGTTGGGCTGGCATTTGATTTATCTCCAGAACCACTTGGAGGCAACCGATGTCTCAGAAACGCAGGGGCTTGAAATGGTCAGGGCTTATCTTGCCCGACAGCAACAGGCTCAAGCACGCCTGCAAGTCCTGGCGCAGCTTCGATCAAACAATCGAATCGAACGGATTGACGATGATTGAAGCTTCACCCCCAAATGTGGGGAAAGCTTCAGTGCAAATCCGGGCGCTTCCCCGTCTTTGGGGGACGGGGTTTGCGAGCGAAAAGGTTTTGTCATGGAAATCAACGCGATGTGTCGACCAAAAAGCGGCACTCAGTCTGGCATGAAGTGTGCGTTAGCCTAATTAAGGCGCGTACTCCCAGGCACGGATATCGGACCTGCGGTTTCAAGGAGTCCACCTTGTTGAACAAAATACTGGTTGTTGAAGACGAACAGCTGCTTGCACAAAACCTCCGGGATTATCTGGTGGCGCAAGGGCTGGATGTCCTGGTAGCGAACGACGGTGCGAAGGCCATCGGCGAAGCCGAAAAATTTGCACCCGATGTGATGGTGTTCGATTACCGCTTGCCCGATATGGAAGGCTTTGAGGTGCTCGATGCTGTCCGCCAGAACAGGAAGTGCCATTTTGTGCTGATTACCGGGCACCCCACCGCTGAAGTCTGTGAGCGGGCCCTGCAACTGGGAGTCAGCCATATCCTGTTCAAACCGTTTCCATTGGCGGAACTGGCCCGAGCAGTCTGTGACCTTTTAGGGATGGAGCGCGAACCCAAAACGGGCGTGAGCACCTCCGAAGGATTCGTCGAACGACGCCAGAGCAGGACCGAGAGTTTCCCGCTGCAGTTGTACGACGGGAGTTGGGTGCTTGCAGATCGCCGACGAAGTACATCGGCCTCCATGGCGCCAGACGACGAACAACTGCTCACCGGGGAGTAATTGGCGCGACCAGACGTTCCGGCACCCGCCGCGATGACTCGCCGCGCCGACAGGGCTCAAAGCCCCGGGCGTTGGAGAGCATGCCATGGACCGTCTATCCCTTGCCGTCGAACCGGCGTTGCTGGACTGTGTACCGTCTCGTTTTTCCAGTGAGCAACTGGCCCAGGCCCGGGCTCGAGCCACCAGTACCGGCGAACGGGTACTGGAAGCCCTCGGGGTGTTGTGCGAACTGGCTCCGATGCCCTTCATCCAGTGCCTCGGCACCACCCTGCATTATCCGGTGCTCGACACCGACAGCCTGTTCAAGGCCATCCCGGTATTTGACCGGGTCACCCTGGCCCAATGCCTCAAGCGCGAATTCATCCTGCTGCGTCACGAAGACGCGGTCATTGGCGTGTTTGCCGACCCCTTCGATACCTCGCGCCTGGCCTGGATCGACGACTGCCTGCACGGTGCGCCGCTGTACCTGGTGCATGCCGACGACCTGAAAGCCTACCTGGCGCGTCACGAAGAAAGCTTCCACGCGGTGGAATCGCTCAATGCCCAATCCGACACAGGCGTTGAAGTCGACAACCTGCAAAGCCTGTCCCTGACCAGCATCAGCGAAGACGCCAGCGTCGTCGTCAAACTGGTCAACTCGACCCTCTACGATGCCTTGAAAATGCACGCCAGTGACATCCACCTGGGCACCACCGGCAGCGGTCTGGTGATCAAGTACCGGATCGATGGCGTGCTCAACAACATCAGCAAAATCCAGGGCAGCGAGTTCGCCGAGCAGGTCATTTCTCGGGTCAAAGTCATGGCCGAACTGGACATCGGCGAAAAACGCGTGCCCCAGGACGGTCGCTTCAAGATCGGCATCAGCGGCCGGCAGATCGACTTCCGGGTGTCGATCATGCCGAGCATTTTCGGCGAAGACGCGGTGCTGCGGGTCCTCGACAAACAGGACCTGGCCGACAAAGTCAGTGGCGTGCAATTGCAGGCCCTGGGTTTTGAAGAGGAAACCCTGCGCCAACTGCGGCGCCTGGCCGCCGAACCCTACGGCATGGTGCTGGTGACCGGTCCGACCGGCAGCGGCAAAACCACCACGCTGTACGCGATGATCACCGAGATCAACCACGGCGTGGACAAGATCATCACCATCGAAGACCCGGTGGAATATCAACTGCCGGGCGTGCTGCAAATCCCGGTCAATGAAAAGAAAGGCCTGACCTTCGCCCGGGGTTTGCGCTCGATCCTGCGCCATGACCCGGACAAGATCATGGTCGGTGAAATCCGCGACCCGGACACCGCGCAAATCGCCGTGCAATCGGCACTCACCGGTCACCTGGTGTTCACCACCATCCACGCCAACAACGTGTTCGACGTGATCGGCCGTTTCACCCAAATGGAAATCGACCCCTACAGCCTGGTGTCGGCCCTCAACGCGGTGTTGGCGCAGCGGCTGATCCGCCTGGTCTGCGCCAGTTGCAGCGCGCCGGTCACCCCCACCGACGACGAATTGCTTGCCTCGGGCCTCGATCCAAAAGACGTCGGCCACTACCACTTTGTGCATGGCAAGGGCTGCGGCCACTGCCGGGGCACTGGGTATCGCGGGCGCAGTGCGATCGCCGAGCTGCTGCACCTGGACGACGAGCTGCGGCAAATGATTGTCGAGCGCCAACCCATTTCGAAGATCAAGGCCCACGCCTGTAAACGTGGCTTGCGGCTGTTGCGCGAGTCGGCCCTGGAACTGGTGCAACAGGGGCGTACCACGCTCGAGGAGATCAATCGTGTCACTTTTGTCTCGTGATCGGTATATCGCCGTGCTTGGCGCCAGCGGTGTCGGCCTCGGCCAACGCCGCGGCAGCGACACCCTGTGGCTGGGCAGCGTCGGCTTCATCGACGAAGGCTTCCACGCCTGGGCCGTCGCCCTCGAAACCCTCGACCGTTTGCTCGGCGAACACACGCAGGCCGGTGCGGAACTTTGCGTGGTGATCTCCGGGCACTTCAGCCGTTTCTGCCTGGTGCCCTGGAGCGAAGAAATCAGCAGCCCCGACGAACTGCTCGGCTTCGCTCAACTGTGCTTCGAAGACCTTTATGGCGTACCAACGCAGCCCTGGAGCATGGTGCTGTCGGCTGAGCCGGCGGGTTACGACCGGATCGCCACTGCACTGCCGCAAGACTTGCTGACGCGCCTGCGCAGTCTGGTCAGCGGTCGCGGCATGCGCCTGCGTTCGGTGCAGCCGTACCTGATGGCCGCGTTCAACCACTTCGACAAGAGCTTTGAGGGCGGCGACTTTCTGTTCGTCGTCGCCGAGCCGGTGCGCAGCGTGCTGCTGCTGGCACGGGAAGGGAAGTGGGCGGCGGTGCGTTCGGTGGGCAGCAGTGACAGCGATGCCGCACTGACCGCACTGATCGGCCGTGAAAGCCAATTGCAGGCCTCCACCAGCGAACGGCCGCTCAGCGTCTACCTGCACGCACCGGCGCGCATCGACTCGCATCCCGACGTGCCGGGCGTGCAGTTGCGCACCCTTGAAGAAGACCAGACAGCCGTACGCGACAGTTTGTACGTGATGTCTCGGGCGGTGGCCTGACATGCGCCCGCTGATGCTCGACTTCCAGCCGCGTCGCCGTTCCGGCCCATTGGGCTGGAGCTTGCTGGCCGGTGGTGTGGTGTTGGCGCTGGTGTGTTTCTTCGTCCAGCAACACCTCGACGAAGAGGCCTCGCAACAACAAGGCCATCTGCAACATGCCCAGCGTGCACTCACCGGCGACAACGGCAGCAAGGTCTCCCTGACCCCGGCCGAAACCCGTGAGCAGGCTCAGAACCTGGCCGAAATGCGCAAAGTCTCTCAACAACTGCGCCGGCCTTGGGAGCGTCTGTTCGCCATGCTCGAAGCCATGCCACGCGACAACGTTGCCTTGCTGACCCTGACCCCGGATGCGCGCAAAGGTCAGGTACGCATCAGCGCCGAGGCGCGGGATCTGGAAGCCATGCTCGAATTCCACCAACGTCTGGAAGCCAGCGACGAGCTGTCCGACGTGTCGCTGCTCAGCCACGAAATCGTCGCCAACGTGCCGGAACACCCGGTGCAATTCAACCTGTCGGCCAGCTGGGAGATCGGCGATGCGAATCCCTAAATTGATCGTCCACGAATACCTGCAAGGCCTGGGCGTTCCTGGCCTGGTGGGCATGGCGCTGCTGCTGGTCGCTTTGGTGTATGGCCTGGGCGGCTTGATGCCGGACTGGCAAGCGCTGCAACAGCTGAGCCAGCAGACCCGTGAAGCCGGCGAGTACCTGGCCAAGGTTGAAGACGGCAGCGTCGCCGCCCCGGTGGTGCCGCAGCGTCAACTCGACGATTTCCGCAGCAAACTGCCGTCGCAGCCACAGGCCACCGTGGCCATCGACAAGATCTACGCGCTGGCCAGTCAGGAACACATCACCCTGTCGCGCGGTGAATATTCGCTGGGCATCGACCCCAAGACGCACCTGGCCCGTTATCAGATTCTGCTGCCGGTGCGCGGCAGCTATCCGCAATTGCGACGCTTCCTGCACGCCTTGCTCGGCCAGTTGCCGGCGGTGGTGCTGGAAGACGTGGAGTTGCAGCGCAAGAAGATCGCCGACACCGACCTGACCGGGCGGATCCGCATGACCCTTTACCTGTCGAGGTCATGATGAATACCAAGCGCGTACTGGGTTGGATGGCGTTCTTCGGTGTGGCCGCGGGACTGGCCTGGGGACCTCAATATTTCCAGAAAACCGATGAGGGCGACGAGTCTGTCGCCGCCTCAACCACCCCGGTCAAAAGCAAAACCGGCACGCTGCCGGCTGTAACGGCCAACGGCAAACCGGTGGTGATCAAGGACCTCAGCCCGTCCGGCGACCTGTTCACCGCCCGCAGCTGGAAGGTCGCGCCGACCCTCGCCAGCGTCATCGAACAACCCGTCAACCAGACCCCGGTGGTACAAGCCCCCAGCGTACCGCCGATGCCTTTCCAGTTCATTGGCAAGCTCAATGACCGTTCCGACCTGCAAGTGTTTTTGCAGAACGGCGAAAAAATATACGTCGTACGCAAAGGGGATGTGATCGACGAAACCTGGCGGATCGAGCGGATTTCCGATGTGGAACTCAGTTTTGTCTACTTGCCTCTGCATTTGTCCCAGACCTTGTCTGTGGGGAGCGCGCAATGAACACATCCCGTTTGCTGTTGAGTGTCTGCATCGCTGCAGCGCTGGCCGCGTGCAGTTCGGCGCAGCTCGCCAACCAGGAGGCGTCCCAACTGATCGAGTCGGGGCAATACGAGGCCGGCCTGGCCCGTATCGAAGAAGGGTTGCGTGAAGACCCTCGCGACACCGAACTGCACCTGGCCCTCAACAGCGGACGAGCGCTGGCGGTCACGAATTTATTGAGCCAGGGCGACATGGCCCGCGCCACGCGTGATTTCCCCTCGGCACGAATGGCCTATGGCCGAGTACTGAACATCGAGCCACACAACCGTCGCGCCCAAGAGGCGCTGAGCCAGCTCGACTACCTGCGCAGCATGGATGAAAAACTCGAACTGGCCCGTGGCGACCTGCGTCGCGGAGACATCTACGGCGCCGAACGCCAGGTCAAACAGATCCTCGAACTCGACCCCAAGAATGAAGGTGCTCTGGAACTGCAAGGCAACATCCGCCTGGTGCAGAGCCGCAACGTGGTCCCGTACCCACAACTGCGCACCCGCCTGGACCGCCCGGTGACCCTGGAATTTCGCGACGCCAACCTGAAAACCATTTTCGAAGTGCTGTCCCAGGTGGCCGGTCTGAATTTCATCTTCGACAAAGACCTGCGCCCGGACATGAAAGCCACGATCTTCGTGCGTGACGTGCGCATCGAGGACGCGGTGGAACTGCTGCTGCAACAGAACCAGTTGCACCAGAAAGTGGTAAACGAAAACACCTTGCTGATCTACCCGGACTCGCCGCAAAAGCTCAAGGACTATCAAGAGTTGGTGATGCGCACCTTTTACCTGACCAGCATTGATTCCAACACCGCGCTGAACATGATCAAGACCATGCTCAAGACCCGTGACGTGTTCGTCGATGAGCGCCTCAACACCCTGACCATGCGCGACACCGAAGACGCTGTGCGCATGGCCGAAAAGCTCCTGCAATCGCAAGACCAGTCCAACCCGGAAGTGGTGCTGGAAGTGGAAGTGATGGAAGTGGCCCGTCAACGGATTCTCGACCTTGGCCTGCAATGGCCGAACACCTTCGGCGTGATCAACACCGACGGTTCGCCGGTGACGATCCTCGATCAACTCAAAGGCATCGACTCCAGCCGGATCTCCATCTCGCCGTCGCCGCAAGCCAAGATCAACGCCCAGGACAACGACATCAACACCCTGGCCAGCCCGGTGATTCGTGTCAGCAACCGTGAGCAGGCGCGCATCCACATTGGTCAGCGCGTGCCGATCATCAGTGCGACCTCGGTGCCGTCGACTCAAGGGCCGGTGATCACCGAAAGCGTCACCTACCTCGACGTCGGTCTGAAGCTGGAAGTGCAGCCGATCGTGCACTTGAACAACGAAGTGGCGATCAAAATCGCTCTGGAAGTCAGTAACGCCACGCCGCTGGAACCGACCCGCCAAGGCACCATTCCGGTTCAGGTTGATACCCGCAACGCTCAGACCACGCTGCGCCTGCATGACGGCGAAACGCAGATCCTCGCCGGCCTGGTGCGTAACGACCACGGCGCCACGGGCAACAAGATCCCCGGTCTTGGCGACATCCCGGGCCTTGGCCGCTTGTTCGGCAGCAACAAGGACACCGTCGGCAAATCCGAGCTGGTGCTGTCGATCACCCCACGGATCGTGCGCAACCTGCCGTACCAGAGCCCGTCGGACATGGAATTCCCTACCGGCACCGAAACCAGCATGCACATCCAGGCGCCGGATCGGCGGATGGAGCCACGAATTCAGAACGAGCACATCGACCGCTCGGTGCCTGGCGTGACCACCGAAGTGACCGTCGGCCGGCCGGTGGCTTCCGCCACTCCTCAAGTCACTGTTGAGAAGCCTTGATCATGAACGCCTCGCAACGCGGTTTTACCTTGATCGAAGTCGTCGTGACGCTGGCCCTGATCGGCCTGCTGGCCGGTATGGCCGCGCCGCTGACCGAGACCGTGGTGCGCCGGGGCAAAGAGCAGGATTTGCGCACCGCGCTGTACCAGATTCGCGACGCCATTGACGCCTACAAGCGCGCCTTTGACGCCGGCTACATCGAGAAGTCGCTGAACAGCAGCGGCTATCCACCCAATCTTCAAGTGCTGGTCGAAGGCGTGCGCGATGTGCGCAGCGCCAAGGGTGCCAAGTTCTACTTCTTGCGCCGCGTGCCCCATGACCCGCTGACAGCGGTCAAGCGTGACGACGAAGGTGGCTGGGGGCTGCGCTCTTACGACAGCACGGCTCAAAACCCGCGGGAGGGTGAAGACGTCTTTGACGTTTACTCCAAGGCCCGGGGCAAGGGGCTCAACGGCATCGCCTACCGGGAGTGGTGAGCATATGCGTCGGCAAAAGGGCTTTACCTTATTGGAGTTGATGGTGGTCATGGCAATCATCGCGACGCTGATGACCATCGCCTTGCCACGCTATTTCAACAGCCTCGAAACGTCGAAGGAAACCACACTGCGCCAGAGCCTGTCGGCCATGCGCGAAGCATTGGATCACTACTACGGCGACACCGGACGCTACCCCGATTCCCTCGATCAACTGATCGAACAGCGTTACCTGCGCAACGCGCCGATGGACCCGATTGCCGAGCGTAAAGACACCTGGGTGCTGGTCGCGCCGCCGGATGGCGTGGCGGGCGGGGTGGCCGATATCAAAAGTGGAGCCACAGGGAGGGCGCGCGATGGCAGCCTTTATTCCGAGTGGTAAGCCGG
The DNA here is from genome assembly GCF_000514395.1 of Pseudomonas sp. URMO17WK12:I12. NCBI lineage: Bacteria > Pseudomonadati > Pseudomonadota > Gammaproteobacteria > Pseudomonadales > Pseudomonadaceae > Pseudomonas > Pseudomonas sp. URMO17WK12:I12. Next base: position 62,888 of record NZ_AZVV01000003.1, on the reverse strand, counting down.
CTGACGAGGCGGGGTTCACCTACCTGGGCGTGCTGTTTCTGATCATGGTGATGGGCATGGGCCTGGCCAGTGCCGGCGAGTTGTGGGCAACCGCCTCGCGCCGCGATCGGGAGCGTCAGTTGCTGTGGGTCGGCACCCAATATGCCCAGGCCCTGCGCAGCTACTACCGCAGTTCACCAGGCCTGGCGCAGTACCCGAAAGAACTGGCGGACCTGCTGCAGGACGAGCGTTTTCCCTCGCCCAAACATCATCTGCGCCAGCTGTACCCGGACCCGATTGGCGGGGGTGAGTGGACGCTGATGCGCGGTTTCGACGGGCGCATCACCGGCCTCAACAGCCCCTCGACGGATACGCCGCTCAAGCAGAATGATTTCCCCAGCCAATGGTCGGATTTCGCCGGCATGGCCAGCTACAAAGACTGGCAGTTCGTGGCCGAGAAGGCCTTCCTCGACGGTACGTCCGGCCCGCCGAAAAGCCAGTCTGCACGGCCTCAGGGGCTGTCGCCATGAACAGACACTGGCTCGCTGTACTGATCCTCACGTGTGTAGCGTCTTTCGCCAGCGCCGGCGAAGAAGAGGAAATGCTCGGCTTCATTGTCGATGACACGATCTCGCACATCGGCCACGACTTTTACTACTCGTTTAGTGAGCGTCTGCGCGCCACCAGCCCGATGGATTTCAACCTGGTGGTACGTGAACGACCTTCGGCTCGCTGGGGCAGCCTGGTGACCGTGGAATATCGGCAGCGACTGGTTTATCGGCGTTTCTTGCCGCCGAACACCGTGGACCTTCAGGAGGAAGCCTACCAGGCGGCCGACATGGTTCGCGCACAGATAGCCCAGCAGAAGCTGGAGGCCTTGTTGCAAGACACCACGGACCTGGAGAGGGACGAATTATGAAAACGACAACGTTCTTGCAGTGCACCGGTTTTTTACTGTTCGGGCTTGGCAGCGCCAGCCTGGTCCAGGCCACGGAGCTGGTGTACACGCCCATCAACCCTTCGTTCGGCGGCAACCCGTTGAACGGCACCTGGCTACTCAACAACGCCCAGGCGCAGAACGACTATGACGATCCGGACCTGAAAAACCGTACCGCCGTGGCCGGGACCACAGCCCTGGAGCGATTCACCAGTCAGTTGCAATCGCGGTTGCTGGGGCAAGTGCTGGACAACATTTCCTCCGGTAATTCGGGGAGTCTTTCTACTGACGCTTTTATCGTCAACGTTGTCGACGACTCCGGTGCACTGACCATTGAGGTGACGGACCGATCGACCGGTGAAGTGTCGGAAATCCAGGTGAATGGCCTCGCTCCTTAAAGGGCTTTGGGTCGATGGGGAGTTAGGGACATGAAAAAAATAATTGCGCTAGGGCTGATGTTGGCAACCTTACAAGGGTGTGGTTTGCGCGAGCCGATGTCGGCCGAGCAGGACACCAAGACCCCGACCCTGACACCTCGGGCGTCGACCTATTACGACTTGTTGGCCATGCCTCGACCCAAGGGCCGGTTGATGGCGGTGGTGTATGGTTTTCGTGACCAGACCGGGCAATACAAACCGACCCCGGCCAGTTCGTTTTCAACCAGCGTGACCCAGGGCGCGGCGAGCATGTTGATGGATGCGTTGCAGGCCAGCGGCTGGTTTGTGGTGCTGGAGCGGGAAGGGCTGCAGAACTTGCTGACCGAGCGCAAGATCATTCGCGCTTCGCAGAAAAAGCCCAATACGCCGGTGAATATCCAGGGTGAACTGCCTCCGTTGCAAGCGGCGAACATGATGCTCGAAGGCGGGATCATTGCTTATGACACCAACGTTCGCAGTGGGGGGGAAGGGGCGCGTTATCTGGGGATCGATATTTCCCGGGAGTACCGGGTGGACCAGGTCACGGTGAACTTGCGGGCGGTGGATGTTCGCAGTGGGCAGGTGTTGGCTAACGTGATGACCAGTAAGACGATCTACTCGGTGAGCCGTAGTGCCGGGGTGTTCAAGTTTATCGAGTTCAAGAAGTTGCTCGAGGCTGAAGTCGGTTACACCACGAACGAGCCGGCGCAGTTGTGTGTGTTGTCGGCGATCGAGGCGGCGGTCGGGCATTTGCTGGCGCAGGGGATTGAGCGGCATTTGTGGCAGGTAGCAGGTGATAACACGCCGGATGCCGATGCCACGCTTGACCGGTACCTGACTCAGTCGAAGGTTGATCCGGAGAGTGAGTAAACCGAGGCGGCCTTCGGGCCGACCTGGTTTTTGTTGTTGGGTGTACATATCCGTTGCTGCGGTAACGGCCGCTAATGGTTTCGCTCTTACAGCGAGTCCCTTTTGTCAAACGCGGTACGTGTCAAGGTACCTGTCGCCTTGGTACTTCCGCTGCTAACCCATTGCGCCGTTAACTTCAGGGCGTTCCTTCGTTCCGGTATCCATCCGGGGACACTGCCCTCCGGTCGGCTTCGCTTCGACCTACATGCAGCGTGTTCGACTGCGTCGAACGGCGCTGCGCGCCACTCCCCGGATGCACACCTCCACTCAGCCTCCCGAGGGGGCGGGTGGATCAAGATCAAGAGCTGCAGGCGAGCTAACGCTCGGCCTGATGAGTGGTGAGAAGCCAGGGCTGTACGCCGATTCATTGTAGGAGTGAGCCTGCTCGCGATGGCAGCCTGACAGCCGACCAATCCCTATCAGATGTACTCAATCCTACAATTGGATTGGTTTCTGCCGGGAATTTAGCGCTGTAGTGCGGGTTTTGGTAGTTCGAGGTTGTCCATCATTCGGTTCGCGGCCAGTTAGGCGGCAAAATCGCCGGCCATCACGCTGGCCTGGGCCAGGGATTCACAGGTGTGGGCCAGCAGGTCTTCGTCTTTGAGGTCCGGTGCGAGGAGGAACATGGTGCTGGGTTTGCGGGTGAACGGTGATTTCAGGACCGAGGGATTGAGGTAGTGATTCAGTGCGCGTTCGGCGGCGTCGTGGAATTTTTTGGAATCGACGGATTCGTAGAGGGAAACGTCGTCGGTTTCGGGGAGATTTGGTGTTTCTTTGATCATGGTGAAGCTCCATTCGAAATAGGGAGTTCGCCACGACTGCGACCAAGCAGTGGGGTGGCAACCTGTACGCAGGTTGGTCGACCAGGGAATGGAACCCGGCAGGGCCTAAGCCCTCCCACGCACGGCTCGCCATGAAACAAGCATGAAAAGTGCGCCATTCCAAACCTGGGCGACCAAACCCGGTCGCTGAATTTGCAGCGTCGCGAAGGCTGTTTAACATTCAACATTGAAGTCGACTGACACTCCGTCATCGCGAGCAAGCTCGCTCCCACACTTATTTAATGATCGTTCCCAAGCAGAGCGTGGGAGCAATCACACGCAAAAAAACCGCGACCCTCACCAAAGGCCGCGGTTTTTTTCGCCTTGCGATTATTGCTGCAACACGGTTGCCTGGTTGGCGCTACCAAACTGCTGCACGGTCGCCGTCTGGCTTACGCCGCTTTGATCAACACTGGCAATGTTGCCGGTGCCGCCCTGGGTCACATAGGCGACGTTCATGGTGTCCGCCTGTTTGACGGTGATCATGTTGTCGCTGCCATACAGCTGTGTGGTGTAGGCCTGGTTGCCGCTGCCCGACTGGTCGAACTCGGTGCTGTTGCCAGTACCGTTACTGCTGCCCTGGGCCAGGTTGGTGGTGCCGCGCTGGTCTGCGATGAGGATGTTGTCGCTGCCGTTCTGGTCGAAATACAGCTCGTTGTAGGAATCAGCCTGGCTGACCTTGGTTGAGTTGCCGGTGCCGGACTGGTTGGTGGTCATGATGTGGCCGGCGCCGTTCTGGGTGAAGTTGGCGACGTTGTTGGTGCCCACCTGATTGACGGTCGCACGCTGGTTGCTGCCGAACTGGCCACCCGTTTGCGGGCCTTTCCAGTTGCTGGCGTAGACCTTGTTGCCAGTCCCCACCGAATTGGCGTTGAGCACATGGCTATTGCCGCTTTGGTAGGTGAAATGCACGTTGCCGGTGCCCGCTTGATACAGCGCGACGGTCGAGCCGAGGGATTCGAACTGGTCGGCATAGATCGCGTTGAGGTCGCCGACTTGCAGCACCGTCGCCACGTTGTTTTGGCCGAAGCTCTGGTCGACCACGGTTTCGTTGGTCTGCCCCATCTGATTGATGGTGGTCTGGCTGGCAGTCTGGCTGTCTTGCCAGACTTCGCTGCCGTTGCCATCGCCGAGCTGGTTGATGCTTATCGTGCCGCCCAGTCCGTTGCGTTGATCGCCATAGGCATAGTTATCGTTGCCCGACTGGTTGATGTTGATTTGGCCACCCACGTGAAACACCTGCTCGGCGGTGCCGTAGTTGGTGTTGCCGAGCTGGATGATGGACGCAGTGTTTTCCACGCCCAACTGCATCTGTTCGATGTTGGCCTCGTTGTTGTCGCCTTGCTGGAAGGTCGTGCCGGTGGAGCCGTCCTGACTGTCCTGATAGATAAACGAGAAGTTGCCGTTGCCCAGTTGTTGTTGCAGTGCCTGGCTGGCGCCCACGCCAATCGACTGACTGGCATGGCTGGTGTTGAACGTGCCGACCTGCTGCTGGGTGATGGTGCTGCCGTTTTCGTACAGTTGCTCACCATAACCGGCGTTGTAGTCACCGACCTGGGTCTGTTCGATGGTACTGCTGGCATTGTCCTGCAACGTCGCCGCATCGTTGCCCGATCCAGCCTGTTGCTGGGTGGACGTGCTGAAACTGGCCGTGGTCTGTTTCACGTTGGCGATGTTGGCATCGCCGTTCTGGTTCTGGATGGACGTGCTGTCGTCGGCCATCGCCTGGGCACTGAGGATGACCAGTATGGCGGCGGTGAGGGGCATTAATTTGAACATGATGGAACCTCCAAGTGGTGCAGTGCTTTAGCGATATTGTTTGACGGAGACGCTCATGCCGTTCCCGGACTGGGTCACGGCGCTGGAGAGCCCCGTGCCGGCCTGGACGATGCTGGCGTCGTTGTTATTGCCGTTCTGGGAAATCTGCGCACGGTTGTGGCTGCCGGTTTGTGTGATCGAGGCATCGTTGCCGGAACCTTGCTGGTTGATCATGGCCATCAGGTCGTTGCCTTGTTGCAGGATGTAAGCCTCCTGATTGCTGCCCGACTGGACGATATTGCCGAGCAACGACTGGCCGTTCTGTTGCACCAGTGCGATGTTGGCCTGGCCGTTCTGGTCGATCAGCGCGTGCTGGCCAACCGGTGGGGGTAACTCGCCCAGGTCGCCACCGGGACCGAGGTCGTTGTTGTCCATCAAGTCATCGGCGCGCACACCCGCGCTGCTGCAAAGCAGAAGCAGGCAGAGCAGGGCGGCGGTCGACGTTTTCATGGCTGAGTCCTTGGTTGAGGGCTTGCCCCACCGGCCATTGCGGTCGGTGGGGCGAGCGTTTACTGCACGGTGACGGAGACGTTGCGCACCGAGCCCGGGGTTGAACGGATGGTGGCCGTCGGGTTGAGCGATGGGGCGACCGTGGTGTTGGTGACCGTCAGGGTCCAGCGTCCGGTAATCGCCACGGTGGCGGTGCCCAGGGTGACCAGCCCGGCCGGTGTGGTGACCTGGACGGTGACCGTGTTGCCGACGATCGTCGACGAGGTACCGGCGAAGTTCCAGGTGAAGCGGTTGCCGGCACGGGCGGTGACCGTGGCAGCCGTCACGTTGAAGACTTCAAGGACCAGCGGTGGCGACACCTGCACGGTGACCGTGGCCGGTGCCGACAGGGCGCCGAAGCTGTCCCGGGCGACGTAGGTGAAGGTCGTGGTGAAAGGCAGCAACACCGTAGCCGGAGGCGTATAGGTGATCGCCGTGCCGTTGATGGCAACAGTGCCGCGTCCTGCTGCCGGTTGGGTGAGGCTGGCGACGGCCAGCGGCAGGTTGCCTTCAGGGTCAGTGTCGTTGGCCAACACGTTGATCGTGACGGCTGCAGCCTGGGTCGAGACGCTGTCGTTGACAGCCACCGGCGACTGGTTAGGCGCCACAGTGACGGTCACGGTCACCGGATCGGTCGAGGCCAGGCCCTTGGCGTCTTGAACCTTGTAGGTGAAGGTCGTGGTCAACGGTGCATTGACGATGGCGGGCGGGGTATAGACCACATTGTTGACGGCCAATGCCACGGTGCCCTGGCCAGCGGCCGGTTGTGCCAGTGCCGTGACGCTCAGTGGTGTGTTGCCGTCCGGGTCGCTGTCGTTGGCCAGCACGTTGAGGGTGACCGGCACGCCAAAGGTGGTGCTGCCCACATCGGCAACGCCGATCGGCGCCTGGTTCTGACCGGTATCCGGTGCGGTACCGACTACAACAACCGGCTCGGTGTCACTGCCGCCCGCGGCCGACTTGATCGTCACGGTGGCCGGTGGCTGCAGCAGATCCGGAACGGTCAGGCGTTGCAGCGTGCCGTTCTTCGACAGCCGCCCATAACCCTGAGCGACCATGTCCGGTATGCCCACTTCGTCGGTGGAAGTGGCTTCGATCAGCAGGCTGTGATTGCTCCAGTTGTAGCGGGCGGTCTGGATTTTCACCACATCGCTGAGTTTGCTCGACACGGAGGTCGGACGGGTCGAACCGGTCGGGTTGGTGGCGGTGATCACGACGACCGGAGGCACGGCGCCGTTGGCCAGGAGGTGCTGGCCGAAGAACTGGCCGTTGTTATCGCCGACCATGGTGGTCTGACAAGGCGAAACAGGCGGGCCGGGGACCAGGGCGATGCTTTCGCGGAAGCACAGGGCCGAGCCGTTGTCGGCTTTGCCAAAGACTTCGACGCGGGTGCTGTTGCCTCCTGTTCCGCCGGTGCGCCGGTACGTGGCGCGGCTGATTTCCACCGGTGTTTGCGCGCGGCTGTCGAGCACTTTGCCGGACAGGGTGAAGAGGCTAGTCTCGATAGTCCCGGCGGGCCCCTGGATGCGCACGAAGTTGGTGTTGTTGGGGCTGCCGGTCACGGCTTCGGTGAGGTTCGGATCGCCGACGAAGGTTTCGACGGCGCCGGTTTCCGGGTTCACTTCCGTGTATGGGCCGTTCACGCTGCGCAGGAATGGCCCGATGGCACCGTTGACCGCACCGCTGAAGACCCCTGGCGCACCGACGCCGACGTCTCTGGTGATGTTGATCGCACGACGGCCGGGGGTGGTGACGTTGACCGTTTCCACGCCGTAAGGGTGGGTGATGGTGTAGGTGCCGGCGACGGGAATGTTGATCCTCATACGGATCCGCGCGAAGCTGATCTGATCACCGTCGAGCGGGTTCCCGCCGGCAAATGCCGCTTCTATCCCGGCGACGTAGGCGTCCATCCCGTAGCCTGCGGCGTTGTTGGGGATGGTGGTCTCGGCGAGGAACCAGAAGGATTCGTCTGGCCAGTTATCCGGGAACACCATCGGCTGGGTGTCGTCGAAAATGCCCGGTGCCGGCAGCAGGGTGCACATGTAGGCTGGCGGTACAGAGGCGCCTACCCGCGAGCTGACGGCTTTGGACTGGCACAGCTCCATCGACAGCAGATTGTTGTCCTGGTACCAGATCGGGAATTTCCCGGTGGCAAAGGTATAGGGGCCGGGGTCGACGGCAGCGAGTTGCGCGAAAGCACTGCCGGACAGCGATAGAGTCAGTCCCAGGGCGTTGAGCGCCAGGCGTGGCCAATTGTTCATGATGCCTCCTGATGAGGATCTGGGCATGTGAGCGTTCATTGCACGATGACCACTTCTTCGGTGTCGCTGCCGCCATTGGATGACGTCACCCGAACCTGGGCTGGCGGAATCGGCGAGATGCCGGTGGCCAGGCTTTTCACGGCACCATCACCACTGAGCGCGCCGATGGCGGCCCCGGTACCCGAGGTGGCGGTGAGCACCGGTGGCGAGGTTTCATCACTGGTCGAGGCGACGATGGTGATCTGGCCGTTGCTCAGGCTGTACTCGGCACGGGAAATCACCACCAGGTCACTCAGGGGCATGGGCAGGGTCGTCGGCGTGCTGCTGGCGATGGCCAGGTGGTTGTCGGCGGTCACTTGCAGGGTGTTCGGCAACGATGGATTGGTCGACGACTGCGCGTACCAATGGCCGGTACTGTCGGCTTCGGTGAAGTTCAACACCGGGTTGTTGCTGTCCAGGGTCACCGTCGCCGGTGCGGGCGGAGCCATGACGAAGACGTCTTGCTGAGCCACCGGTGCGCTGGTACCGGCATGCCGTGAGTAGGTGCTGCGCTGGGCGATGACCGGGGTTGGCCGGACCACCGTCGACAGCTTCCCGGAGACGGCAAAGAGGTTGGTGCGCAAGTCCAGGCCATTGGGGCCTTCGATGCGCACGAAGTTGGTGTTGAACGGACTGCCGGTGACGGCTTCCGGGAGGTTCGGATCGCCAACGAACTGTTCGGCGGCACCGGTGACCGGGTTGGTCTCGGTGTAGGGGCCGTTGACGCTGCGCAGGAACGGTCCGACATCGCCCTTGAGCGCGCCGTCGTAGGTTTTCGCTGCGCCGATGCCGATGTCCCGGGTCATGTTGATCGCCCGCCGCCCGGGGGTATCGACGGTGAACACTTCGACGCCATAGGGGTGCGTCACGACGTAGGTCCCGGCCGTGGGCACATCGATACGGATGCGGATGCGCGCAAAGCTGATCTGGTCGCCTTCCACTGGGTCGCCGCCGCTGAAGGCTGCTTCAACCGCAGAGACATAGGTCAGGTCGATGCCACGGGTTGCATCGACGATGGTGGTTTCGCCGGTTGCCCAGAACGCTTCGTCGGGAAAGTTGGTCGGGAAGACCATTGGTTGGGTGTCGTCGAAAACACCCGGTGTGGGGATCAACGAGCACATGTAAGTCGGGGCGCCGGGTGCGCTGGCCACCCTGGAACTGACGGCCTTGGACAGGCACAGATCAAGGGTGCGACCGTGCGTGTCTTGATACCAGGCGGCGAAATTGCCGTTGGCGGGCAGGTAAGGTCCGGTGTCGACTGCAAACAGCGCCGCCTGCGCAGCGCCTTGGGCCAGAGCGGACACGATCAGGGCGATCGTGGTTTTGGACAGTAAAGGGTGCATGAGTATTCCCTCTATCAGAAGACCTGCCCCTTGGGGGTGGGTCAGTTGAGAGGGCTTCGGCAACTTCCATACCAATCTTTGAAAACCACCGCCTCAGGCCCGCAGTGAAAGCCTGTGGCACTGGCGCAGCAAAATCGTGCCGGGCGTTGAAGCGGGCGACTGTCCCCAGTTTTGGGGGGCTATGGGGGCAGTGGGGCAAACGGGGGAAGTGGGGGGGACAAAACCCGAAGCCGGGCAAACATCGGGCAGTGGGCTATAAACCTATAGGGAGCACCCGGAAACCACATCGATGACTATTCAAGCCACAGCCCTGCTCAAAGAAGAAGGCGACATTCGCCTGAGTTCGCGCAAACAGCCGTTCAACCTGCTGCGCTGGTTTTCGCTGATCAGCATGGCGGTGATCGGCACGGTGGCTGTGGCGTTGGGCGCAGTGTCCACGCGCTTTGTGATTACCGAGAGCGTGCAGCGTGATGCGTTGCTGACCTCACAGTTCATTGAAGCGATTGCCTCGGCCGAGGTGCGCCATGTGTCCATTCCTCACGTGCGGACCATGGGCGAGTTGCTCGACCCGCGCAAAGACAAGGATTTCCCCGATGTCGACCCGCAGGCCCGAGCCAGTGCCCGGGGTGAATTCCTCGATCACATCCAGCATTTGCCCGATGTGATCCTGGCCAACATCTACGCCCCGGACCGCATGGTGATCTGGTCCACCAACCCTGAATTGATGGGCACCACGATCCATGCCGACGAGGACCTCGATCAGGCATTCGGCTCCAAGACCCCGGTGTCCGCCAGCTATCACAACGTAGACAAGGCGCGCATGGAGCAGAAGTTCGTCACGCCGCCGGACTACATCTTCATCGAGAATTACATCCCGCTGTTCGACGCCGACCGCAACAACGTCACCGCAATGGTCGAGATCTACAAGGAACCCAAGGACCTGATCGAGCGTATGGAGCGCGGCCTGGCCCTGATCTGGCTGGCCACGGCCCTGGGTGGCGGGCTGATCTACCTGGGCTTGTACTGGATCGTGCGGCGGGCGGCGAATCTGTTGGCCACGCAACAAAAACAACTGATCACCAACGAAACCTTTGTCGCCCTCGGGGAAATGTCTTCGGCGGTTGCCCATAGTTTGCGCAACCCGTTGGCGACCATTCGTTCCAGCGCCGAGTTGGCCCTTGAATTCGACAGTGGCCCGGCCCACAAGAACATCAACGACATCATCGGTCAGGTGGACCGCATGTCGAAATGGGTCCGGGAATTACTGCAGTCTTTGCGACCGCTCAATGACGAAGCGGAGCCGGTGAACCTGGTTGCCTGCTTGCATGACAGCCTGCTCGCCTTCGAGCATCAGATCGCCAAGGCCAATGTTCACGTAGTGTTCGAGCCGAAGGAAACACCGATGGTGTTGAGCCAGCAGGTGCAGCTGACGCAGATCCTCAACAGCTTGCTGGCCAATGCACTGGAAAGCATGGATAAGGGCGGCACGCTGACGATCTTGCTGGAACCGACCGATACCAAAGGTATTTGTGTGAGCGTCAGCGACAACGGCAAAGGGATGAACGAGGAGCAGCGCAGCATGGCGTTCCGGCCGTTTTTTACCACCAAGCAAGGTGGCTTGGGCGTCGGGCTGGTGCTGGTGAAGCGCATCATGGATCGTTTCGGTGGCGCGGTGACCCTGGACAGCCGTGAAGGCGAGGGCACGACCGTCCGTTTGTCGTTTAAACGATTCCCCTGAAACTGGGTGTGAACTTTCCCCGTTAGCGGGTGTCAGGACCCAGTCGTTTTTTCGGCGTATGGCACATTGATGTTGATAAGCCATTGTTTTTTCGGGTGTTAATACTTTCGTATAAATTAGTTACAAATCTGGCGAGCTCCTTGCAAAACCCCCATCACCCCCTTCATGACTTCGAGGCGGCTGGTGATGGACACAAAAGCGCGTTATCCCTTCAAGTGGTTTGGCCTGTTGACGCCTCTGGGCGTCCTTCTGACGATGACGCTGGGCACAGCGAATCTGCGTGCCAGCCCGATTGATGACGAGCGACAGCCAGAACCGTCCGACCCTTCGGCCTACTACGACGAACCGGCTGACGAAGCCACGGCGTTGAATGCCATTTTGACCATGCCGGAGGCCAACGAAGATTCCTTCGACCTGCCCGATGGTGTCAAAGGCACCCGCATGACCACGCGGCAGGAAAATGTCCTGCCGCCGGCGGTGCAGACCAGTTTCAACTACCCCACCAATGGCAAGCCGAGCCCGTTGTTTGGCGCCCAGCCATTCACTCAGCAGTTGGTGCTGTTCGAAGAGTTCGGCCCGGAAAAACTCGACCCCACCACACCGGCGGCGCCGCTGGGTTTTCCGCCGGCAGCGGTAGGCCCGTTGCCACAACAGGACCCGACCAATGCCGCCCGCAGTGCACCACCGAGCGCGGCACTCGATGCCTTCATGCGTCAACCGGGGCTGACACCGTTCCCCAGCCAGTATTCCAACGTGGTGGATCGCAACCCGTGGCAGGCGCAGATTGAAGTGTTCCTCAACCGCCATATCGGCTCGTCGGCTGAAGGTCGTCCACCAGGAAAAGGCTGGTCGCATCAACGCTGGAACGAGTTCTACCCGCAAATGGCCTACAAAACCGTGCAAACCGGGGCGAGGCTCAACAGCGGTTGGCGTGACAGCCTGCAAATGCACCACTACGCCGTGGGCGAGTTCGGCCCCGGTGGCCTGTATCACAACGTCGCCGGGGTGCCGGCTACCGATGGCACAGCCAAAGGGGTCGACGCGCGTTTCCACCCGAGCATGCCGGTGCAGAATCACAATTCGGTCTGGACCTTCGACGGCACGCTGCCGCCTAAATTGCTGATGGTGCGTTATGGCCAACCGGTACTGATGCGTCACTACAACGGCTTGCCGATCGACCCCGCCGCCAACATGGGCTTTGGCTTGCACACCATCAGTACCCACGAACACAACGGTCATGCTCCGGCCGAAAGCGACGGTTATGCCAACGCGTTTTTCTTCCCCGGGCAGTATTACGACTATCGCTGGCCGATCCAGTTGGCCGGTTACGACACCATCAACACCGACGCTCATGATCCACGCGCGGCATTCCCTTGCTCGCCAGGTGAGACCCTGTGGACCAACGATATGAGCCCGAGCCGCAAGACGTGCGAGAACGGCACGATCAAGATCCGTGGCGACTGGCGCGAAACCATGAGCTCCCACTGGTTCCACGACCACATGCTCGATTTCACCGCGCAGAACGTCTACAAGGGCAACGCGGCGATGATGAACTACTACAGTGCCCTGGACCGTGGCAACGAATCGGTGAACGATGGCGTCAACCTGCGTTTCCCCAGCGGCAGTGCCTTGCCGTGGGGTAACCGTGACTATGACGTCAACCTGGTGTTCGCCGACAAGGCCTGGGATCAGAACGGTCAGCTGTGGTTCAACCCCTTCAACACCGATGGCTTCCTCGGTGACCAGGTGCTGGTCAACTGGCAGTGGAAACCGAGCCTCGATGTCCGCGCCCGCAGCTATCGGTTTCGCATGCTCAACGGCTCGGTATCGCGTTACTACAAGTTTGCGCTGGTGCGGGAAATCAAGGGCACCAGTGGCGAGTTCCAAGGGCCTAAAGGCTCGGGTGTGTCCTATGCCCGCGTGCCGTTCCACATGATTGCCAACGACGGCAACATCATGGAACACAGCGTGCCTTTCGACGGCTCCATGGACCTCGACGCCGACGGCGATAAACAGAACCACAACGCAATCCTGCCCACCCAGGGCATTGCCGAACGCTTCGACATCATCGTCAACTTCGCGAAAAACGGCATCAAGCCGGGGGACAAGATTTTCTTCGTCAACCTGCTGGTCCACGACGATGGCAAAGGCCCGAAAGAACCGGTGTCGCTGGCCGACGTGCTCTCTGAAAATTACAAAGCGGTGATCAAGCAAACCAGCAAAGGGCCGATGTGGGACAAGGGCGACCCTGCGGTGGGCAAAGTGTTGCAACTCAACGTCAAGGCCTACACCGGTCAAGACCTGGCGATGAACCCTGCAGCCTACGAACCGGCCAAACCGGGCAAAGCTGAAGGCCTGGTGATGATCCCGCTGAAGATCCATCGCGACAACGCTACTGACAAGGCACTGCTGGCCCAGGCACTTCACCGCACCTTTACCTTCGGCCGTTCCGACGGCACCGATGAAGCACCGTGGACGGTCAAGACCGACGGCGGCTTCGGCTTCCACATGGACCCACGGCGCTTGAACACGGCGACCCACTTGGCCAACGGTCCGACCGATGCCGGTGCTGCGGGTTTCGGCACCCTGGAGGTCTGGAACATCAAGGCCGGCGGCACGGGCTGGAGTCACCCGGTGCATGTGCACTTCGAGGAAGGGATCATCCTCAGTCGCGGCGGCAAGGCGCCACCGGAATGGGAAAAATGGGCACGTAAGGACGTGTACCGCATCGGCTCGGAAAAAGATGGCCTGGATAACGTCGAGATGGCGATCAACTTCCGCGAATTCGCCGGGACCTACATGGAGCACTGTCACAACACCCAGCACGAAGACAACTCGATGTTGCTGCGTTGGGACATTGAGAAACCCGGGCAATTCCAATTGATGCCCACACCGCTGCCAAGCTGGGATGGTGTGCGCTACGTCAACTCCGCCGCGCTGCCAACCTTCCGCACTGGCGACGGCTTCGGCCCTAAAGTGGTGGTCAAACCATGAAACGCCGCGAGGGAGCCGACCTGCACGTGCACACGCCGCGCTCCCGCGCCCTGGGCATGCACCTGATTCTGGTACTGGTCACTTGTCTGCTGGCCAGTCAGGTATTGCTGGCCCATGAGGGTGTGCTGTCGCCGACGGAATCGGCGACACCCTGGGGCGGCGACTATTTCCCCAACACTCTGCTGACTGACCAGGACGGTCAGCAGGTGCATTTTTTCGATGACCTGATCAAGGACAAGGTGGTGGTGATCAACTTCATCTTCACCTCGTGCAGCGACTCTTGCCCACTGGAGACCGCGCGCCTGCGCCAGGTGCAAAAGCTGCTCGGCGACCGGGTCGGCAAGGACATCTTTTTCTACTCCATCAGCATTGACCCCTTGAGCGATACACCCGAAGTGCTCAAGGCCTATGCGCAACGGTTCAAGATCGGTCCGGGCTGGAAATTCCTCACCGGGGAATTTGCCGACGTCACTGAGCTGCGCAAGAAACTCGGGCTGTTCATTGAAGGCGTCGACAACGGACGTAGCAAGGACCACAACCTGAGCCTGATCGTCGGCAACCAGAGTACCGGTCGCTGGATGAAAGCCTCACCGTTCGAAAATCCATGGATTCTGGCCGATCAGTTGGCCAACACCTTGCAGAACTGGAAAAAGGCCAGCGCGGAAGAAAGCTACGCCGACGCTCCGCAAATCCGCCCACCAAGCAATGGCGAAGAATTGTTCCGCACCCGCTGCGCGTCCTGCCACAGCCTGGGCCCAATGGACGGGCAGGGCCTCGGCATGCGCAGCATCGGCCCGGACCTGATCGGCGTGACCCGCCAACGCGACCCGGCCTGGCTCAACCGCTGGATTCGCGAGCCGGACAGCATGCTCAAGGAGAAAGACCCGATTGCCGTGGAGCTGTTTGAACGTTTCGACAAAATACCGATGCCCAACCTGCGCCTGGATGAGAAATCCGCGCAGTCGATTGTGGATTTTTTGCAGGAAGAAACCGAGCGCCAGCAGCCTTTGCAAGCGGCACAGGCGCAATAGCGGCGAAATACTATCATTGGGTCATCAGGCACGTTCAATGCGACCTACACTGATCCGTGACATGGCTGAACAGGCTAGATACGAGCATCCAGGACAACCCTATGGCGACAATAGAACAACAAAAAGAACCTGCGCCGGTCACGCCGGCAGCAAAGGGCCAAAACCGGTTGGGACAGTTCAATCTGCTGCGCTGGTTTTCCCTGGGCAGCTTTCTGATCATCGCCGCCGTGGCGCTGGGGTTGGGCTATGTGTCCACGCGTTTTGTCGTCGATGAGAGCATCGAACGTGACTCCATGCTGACCGCGCAATTCATTCAGGCCATCGGTGATGCGGAAATTCGCCATGCGGGCATCCCCCTCACAAGAACCATGGGCGAGATGCTCGATCCGCGCGATGACAACGCCTATTCCGACGTCAATCCAGGCGCCCGTGCTGCGGCCCGCATAGAGTTTCTCGATCATGTCGAACACTTGCCGGACACGCTGCTGGCGGTGGTGTACGCCCTGGATCGCACGGTGGTCTGGTCGACCAATCCACAAATGATCGGCATGCGCGTCGAAGGTGATGAAGAATTGGACGAGTCCTTTGAAATGAAGGAAACCGTCTCTACCAGCTATCACCAGATCGACGAGGAGCGTCCCGAACAGATGCTGTTGCGCGAGCCCAAATATCTGTTCGTCGAGAACTACATCCCGATGTTCAACGCCGACAAAAGCAAAGTAATCGCCATGGTCGAGATCTATAAGGAACCGGTGGACCTTGTGGAGCGCATCCAGCGTGGTTTCAAGGCAATCTGGATCGCGACAGTACTTGGCGGCCTGGTCATTTACCTCGGGTTGTTCTGGATTGTGCGCCGGGCTGCAACGTTGCTGCAGAGCCAGCAACAGCAACTGATTACCAATGAGACGTTTGTTGCACTGGGGGAAATGTCCTCGGCGGTGGCGCACAGTTTGCGCAATCCGCTGGCGAACATTCGCTCCAGCGCCGAACTGGCCCAGGAAATCGCCAGCCAGAGTGCGCAGAAGAACATCGGCGACATCATCAACCAGGTTGATCGCATGTCACGCTGGGTTCGGGAATTGCTGGTGTCGTTGCGGCCCATGAATGACGACTACGAAACGGTCGACCTGGTGCTGGCCATCGATGACACCCTGAGTGCCTTCGATGCGCTGATCAAACGTTCGAACGTGGAGGTGCACTTCACACCTCAAACCTGCCCACCGGTCGTCAGCCAACAGGTGCTGCTCACGCAAATTCTCAATAGCCTGTTTGCCAACGCCCTCGAAGCCATGCCCAAGGGCGGCCACTTGACCGTCGAGATCGAACAGGCGCAGCCGGGCCATGTGCGCATGACCCTCAGTGACACCGGCAAAGGCATGAGCACGCAGCAGCAACAGATGGTCTTCAAGCCGTTCTTCACCACCAAACAAGGCGGGCTGGGCGTAGGCCTGGCCCTGGTCAAACGAATAATGGAGCGTTTCGAAGGCTCGGTCGACCTGACCAGCCAGGAGCAGGAGGGAACCCGCGTCTGTCTCAATTTTAAAGTGGCAACGGGAGGGGAATATGGAGCACAGCATATTGCTGGTCGAGGATGACGAAATCCTCGCCGAGAATATTCAGACCTACCTGGAGCGCAAAGACTTCGAGGTGACGGTCTGCCACTCTGCTGAAGATGCACTGGAGCAATTGAGTACGTTCGCCCCGGACGTGGTGCTGACCGACAACTCGTTGCCTGGCATGAGTGGTCACGACCTGATCCAGAAGCTGCGCATCAGCGCGCCGGATCTGAAAGTGATCATGATGACCGGCTACGGCAATGTCGAAGATGCCGTGGTGGCGATGAAGGAGGGCGCTTTTCATTACGTCACCAAACCGGTGGCCCTTCCCGAGCTCAAGCTGCTGCTGGACAAAGCGTTGGCCACGGACCGCATGGAGCGCACGCTGTCGTTCTATCAGG
Organism: Pseudomonas sp. URMO17WK12:I12; assembly: GCF_000514395.1. Classification (NCBI taxonomy): domain Bacteria; kingdom Pseudomonadati; phylum Pseudomonadota; class Gammaproteobacteria; order Pseudomonadales; family Pseudomonadaceae; genus Pseudomonas; species Pseudomonas sp. URMO17WK12:I12. The sequence continues at coordinate 46,156 of NZ_AZVV01000003.1, read as the reverse complement.
AACGCGAGGCGCAGAAGTCCGGCGTGCAGGCCTTGATCGGCGAATCGGCGCCGATGAACTACCTGAAGAACACCATCGCCCAATTGCTCGACGCCGAGCGCCGCATGGCCAACGCCGACCTGCCGCCGGTGCTGGTGGAAGGCGAGACCGGCACCGGTAAGGAACTGGTGGCGCGGGCACTGCACTTCGACGGCCCGCGCAGCAAAGGCCCGTTCATTGAATTCAACTGTGCATCGATCCCGTCCAACCTTGTGGAGTCGGAACTGTTCGGCCACGAGAAAGGCGCCTTTACCGACGCCAAGGACCGACGGACCGGCCTGGTGGAAGCGGCCGATGGCGGCACGCTGTTTCTCGATGAAGTCGGTGAAATGGACCTGTTGCTGCAAGCCAAACTGCTCAAGCTGCTGGAAGACCGGACCATTCGCCGGGTCGGCGCGGTGAAGGAGCGCAAGGTCGATCTGCGGGTGATCAGCGCCACCAACTGCAACCTCGAACAAATGGTCCAGCAAGGCAAGTTTCGCCGTGACCTGTTCTTCCGCCTGCGGATCATTTCCATCAAGGTGCCGCGCCTGTATGCCCGTGGCGAAGACATCCTGCTGCTGGCCCGGCATTTCCTGTCGATCCACGGCAAACGCTATGGCAAGCCGAACCTGCATTTCAGCGATCAGGCTGAAGAGCTGCTGCTCAGCTACAGCTGGCCGGGCAACGTGCGCGAGCTGCGCAACATGCTCGAGCAAACCGTGCTGCTGGCTCAGAGCGATACCATCGCCGCGCACCAGTTGAACGTCTGCCTGAGCCTGGTGGACGACCCGCCGATGTATCAGCATGAGCCGCAACACCATGAACCGCGTCCGGTCTACAGCGGCACGGAGTCGATGAACCTGCCGGAAGTCGAGCGCGACATGGTGCGCAAGATGCTCGACAAGACCGACTGGAACGTTACCAAGTCCGCTCGGCTATTGGGCCTGAGCCGCGACATGCTGCGTTACCGGATCGAAAAACTCGGCCTGGCACGTCCGGATAAACGCCAGTGGTAGCGCTTATTGCAGCACCGGGCCCTGACGGCTGAGGCATTCGAGCAGGCAGGTCGGGTCGAGGACTTCCTCGTTCACATAGACGCCATGCTCGGCATCGTAGGTGCGAATGAACACCCGGGTGGAGGCATCGGCGATTGTCGGCAAGCGTGAGTCGGAGAACACGTGCTGGCTTGAAACCGGCACGAAAGTTTGGGGCGACGTCGGGATGTACGACCCCGGCGGAATGATGTTCATGGAGGGGGGAACCGGGTGAGCGAAGGGCTGGTCGGCCCCGTAATAGTTGAATTCACTGCTGTAGTCGGTGGTCGGCGTCAGGCTGTCGTCCGCGTGGGCGGCGCTCGCCAGTGTCAGGCAGACAGTGAGCAGCATCAGATCGGATTTTTTCATGGCAACACCTGTGCATTCGGTTTTCGCGCAATTCCCCAAGGTCATTAACTATAGCTGTCGTGCGGGCACGCGTTCGCGATGCCCGGTTTACAAGATTCCAACAGGTTTTTTCAGCACTCCGATCTAGACTTGGGCCGGTCAATCAAGACCCGAATCTGGAGCGTGCAATGGAAATGCCGACACAAGAACAAGCCATCGCCAGCAACCGCGAGGCGTGGAATGACTCCGCCCGACACCACAAAGACACCCGCGAATGGCGCGATTTGGTGAGTGCCGTGGGGCAGCGGGATTTTTCCTGTCTGGATGCGACGTTGACTGGCGTGCTGGAACAGGTGGGCGTCGACGGCCGGGATGTGGTGCAACTGGGCTGCAACAACGGCCGTGAAAGTCTCTCGCTGTATGCGCTGGGTGCCCGCAGCGTGGTGGGCGTCGATCAGTCGGCCGCGTTTCTCGATCAGGCGCGGGAGTTGGCGTCGCGCTCACCCCATCAGCCTGAATTTATCGAAGCCGATATCCATCAGTTACCGACCTCGTTGCATCAGCGTTTCGACGTGGCCCTGATCACCATCGGCGTGTTGAACTGGATGCCGGACATCGGCGAGTTCATGCAGCATGTCGCGCAAACCCTCAAGCCGGGCGGGGCGCTGGTGGTGTACGAAACCCATCCGTTCCTGGAGATGTTCGACCCTGAATCGGCCGATCCGTATCGCCCGCACAGCTCGTATTTTCGCAGCGAACCGTTTGTGCAGAATCAGCCGATTGTGTACGAAGGCAAGGTCGAACAGCCGGCTGCGGCGTCCTACTGGTTTGCTCACACCCTCGGGGACATCTTCACCGGTGCCCTCGATGCAGGGTTGCAGATCAACCACTTCAAGGAATACCCGCACTCGAATCGGGAGGAAGTGTATGACCGGTATGAGCGGCAGGTGGCGCAATTGCCGATGTGTTTTTCGTTGGTGGTGAGGCGAGCACTGTAGTCCCGGAGCGAAGGCCTTATACAGGCTTTCGCGCCCCATACCTGAGCCCTTGGCTATTTGTGTCATTCCACGTGCTTTTACCACATAGCCGATAGCACGAAGAAACTCCTCGTTGTCGCCGTCGGATGTTCGCCAAAAATCCCCTGTAGGAGTGAGCCTGCTCGCGATAGCAATCGTTCAGTCACATCAGCTTTGAATGCGCCAGCGCCAGCGCCAGCGCCATCGCGAGCAGGCTCACTCCTACAGTTTTGACCTTCATGAGACACAGCGTTTGTGTCCGGCGTAGATCCCTGTGGGAGCGAGCTTGCTCGCGATGACCGCACCACGGTTTATCTGTCAGCCATCAAACCTGAGAGCCCGGATTTTCAGCGGTTCAAATCATCCGCCTCATGCCGTTCAGGCACCTGGCTTTCCTCATCGCCCCACGTACGATTGACGCGCTGCCCGCGCAGGACCGCAGGTCGCTTGGCAATTTCCTCCGCCCAGCGTTGCACGTGGGTGTATTCGTGTGCAGACAGAAACTCGGCCGCCGAGTACACCTTGTCCCGCACCAGTTGGCCGTACCAAGGCCAGACTGCAATATCGGCGATGGTGTAGTGATCGCCCGCCAGGTAGGGGCTTTCGGCCAGTCGGCGATCGAGGACATGCAGCTGCCGCTTGGTCTCCATCGTGAAGCGGTTGATCGGGTATTCAAGTTTCTCTGGCGCGTAGGCATAGAAATGCCCGAAGCCGCCGCCCAGGTAGGGCGCTGCGCCCATTTGCCAGAACAGCCAGTTCAAGGTTTCGGTGCGTCCTGCCACATCGGTGGGCAGGAAAGCGCCGAATTTTTCCGCCAGATACAGCAGGATCGAACCGGACTCGAACACGCGGATGGGCGGCTTCGCGCTATGGTCCAGCAACGCCGGGATCTTGGAGTTCGGGTTGATCTCGACAAAGCCGCTGGAGAACTGATCGCCGTCGTTGATGCGGATCAGCCAGGCGTCGTATTCCGCGCCGGTATGCCCAAGCGCCAACAACTCCTCCAGCAGAATGGTCACCTTCACCCCATTGGGCGTGGCCAGTGAGTACAACTGCAACGGGTGCTTGCCGACCGGTAAGGTCTTGTCATGGGTCGGTCCGGCGGTTGGCCGGTTGATGTTGGCGAATTCGCCGCCAGACGGGGCGTTGTTTTTCCAGACCTTGGGAGGAATGTAGGTTGCTTTGCTCATGAGACGGACCCCCATTGTTGGCGTGCTGTGATCACAGACTGCAGATGGACAATGCTGTGAACCATGGCAGAAGGCCGTTCAGATGTCACTGATGTCTGGTGAGGGGCCCCTGTAGGAGCGAGCCTGCTCGCGAAAGCGGTGTCACTGACACCGCAACGCTCAAGCACACATCAAGCCTGCGCCGCACTCGTCACCACTGGCCGGCCCGGTTTGCGCAGTGGGTCCAGGCGTGAGCCGGTATAGGTGGATTGGCGGTAGAAGCGCCAGCGGCCGAACAGACCATAGACGTGAGTCACGCGCCCCTGTTCTTGATACCCCATGCGGATGTGCAGTTTGAGGGCCGGGATGTTGTGGGTTTCGCAGGTGTCCACCACCTTGTCGCAGCCTTGCGCCTGCATCGCTTCCCACAGGGCGACCTGGACATCCACCGACAGGCTGGTGCCGAAGTAGGCTCGGGTCATTTCGCCGCCGAATTCAAAGAACTCACCGGGTTTGACCGGGAACCAGCAGCCGTAATAGTGACGGTCGTGATAGTCACGTGTACTGCCCCAGATGAACGCGCAGGCATGGCCTTCGTCGTCCAGGTACATGTGCCCGGTGTGACCTTCGGCGGCGAGTTCGGCCATGGTGCCGACGCGGTCACCAAAATGCTTGGCGAATGCCGTGGCGTTTTCCGGGGTGATGATCACCTTGCGTAAGCCCGAGTAGGGACGCAGTTTGTGCGGCGGCACCGGGCTGACCAGGTCGCGCTCCATCCACAACAGTTCCCAATGGAAAAACACGTAGCGCTTCCACAGCGTATTGAACGTGCGGCTCAGACCTTTTTGTTTGATGCGTTCGCGAAGCTTGTCGAGTGCGTTCATGAAGCCCTCCTTGACGAAGGAATGGTCTTGCGTGGATGAAAGTAGTGTGGGTATAGCGCACAGTGGCCATTTAATGGCGCTGCCATCTCCGGCCTTTTGTTTCAACGTATGTAACCGTTCGGACACATTTTCAGGCGTTAAAAATCCGTGTGGTGTTTATTCCATTACGGCCTCCGCACGCTCGCTGAACGACTTGCCCACCACGGTGTAGGCGACTCGCTCCACCCCCGGCAAACGTTGCTCCAGCAGGGCACTCAACGACTCGCCCTGATCCAGATAAGCATCGCCAAAATCGGCACCGAGTTGATTGGGGTGCGCGACAATTTCCAGCAACCCATCGAGCGGCGGCGCCGCATTGCGCAGATCAACCGGGGTACACACATAGTCAGCGGTGGCGCCGGCCAGATGGGTTAAGCGCCGATTGAGCAACTCCTTGAACACGCGTTTGGGCAGGCTCAGGTTTTGCCCCAGGTTGCGCGCCAGCCGGACCGGCACCCCTTGACGGGCAGCGAAGCGGGCGACGATTTCACCGATGGGCCAGATGTTGTGTACGTGTTGATGGGAGTCCAGATGGCTGGGGCGCACGCCGTTGTCCAGGCAACGCTGCCATTGCGCTTCGAGTTCTTCGAGCACCGCCGCCCGATCCCGGCGACTGAGCCACAGACGGTGGCGGGGCAGGTTGAGGTCGAACACGCCGGCGCTGTCGCAGAACGTCCGGCGACCCAGAATCGACCGGCTCAGGGGCCGCCCGTACGTGAGGTTGAAGTGCAGCCCGATCCGCCCTTCGAGCATCGGGTGCCGTGCCATCACACACGCCGCTTCGAAGGCCGGCATGTTGGCCATGGCCGTGGCGGAACTGATGACCCCGGCCTGAAAGGCCCCGAGGATCACCGCGTTTTCGCAGGCACTAAGGCCGAAATCGTCAGCGTTGACTATGACTTGGCGAGGCATGTTCGCTCTCCATGATGGTTTTTGCCGGCTCGACGGCTTTGGCGACAGGCGCGGCAACCGGTGCGGGTTTGACCGCTGCTGCCGCACGCCGGGCTTTCCACTGTTGCCAGGCCGGTTTGAGTCGCTGCCAGAAGCGCAACGCCAGGCCCAAGGCGAGACCGCTGGGGCGCCAGGAATAGAAACTCCAGCGCCAGTGCTCCAGCTGTCCACTCATGCGTTCGTGCAGTTGATGGCTGGAGTTTTCCAGGCTGACCCGCGAGGCATCGATCCAGCGCCAGTTCTCGTCCAGCCCCCAGCGAATCCATTCTTCAAGCAGCACCCGGCCGCTGCCCAGGTCGGCGTATTGCGGCAGGAAGGCCAGGTTGTAGTCGTACAGCCGACCTTGCTCCAGCAACCCGAGACGGTAGCTGATGCAACGGCCGTCCAGTTCCAGCACCACCGCCCGCACCAGCCCCTGTTCGGCGAGGGCGGTGAAGGCGCGGTCCATCCATTGTCGATGACGCTCGTCAGAGAAAATCCCGACGCCTTCGTCACCTTTCCAGCTCACCGCTTCGACTTCGCTGATGGCCTGCAGCAAAGGGCCCATGGTCAAGGCGTCCGGGGTGATCCGTCGAACCTGAGCACCACACGCGGCGATGCGTTTACGCGCACGCCGCAGTTTGTAGCGCGGGTCGCCGGACACTTCCTGATGGTCGGCCTCGCTGATCAAGTGCACCGGCACCCGGCAGCTGAGTCGGCGTTCGCCGGTCGAGCTGTGGGTCATCCATTGCGTCAGCACGCTTTCCTCGCCAACTGGTTCCGGGAGTTCATTGAGTTGCAGCAAGGCATGGGGCAGCCGTCGACGAATCTCGACCAAGGCCTTGCGCATATCCTCGGCGTCCAGGTTCGTGAGCAAGGCGAGGCGGTCGGCGAGGGGATAACCCAAATGATGCAGCACCCGAAACGGCAACCCGGCGAACCGCTCGACGGACGCCACCAGCGGCAGGCACAACTGCAACTCATTGCCTTGCCAGCCCAGCAGCACGTGCAGGTGCTGCCCGGCAGTCAAAGCCTGTTCAGACGCGGCCATCCAGGCCAGCGTGTTGAACGGCGTGTGGTCCGTCACCCGCAGACGCAGCGCTTCGTAAGCCGCTGCCGGGAAGTCAGCGGCGCACAGTGAGGTGCGCCATTCCAATCGTGCCGCCATAAGGTCAGGTCGCCGAGGCTGGGACAGGTTCACGGGCCGGTTTGCGCAAGGCATCCAGACGCGAGCCTGTGTAACGGGTTTCGCGGAAGAAGCGCCAGCCAAACAGGCTGTACACGTTCATGATCCGCCCTTGCTCCTGATACCCCATGCGCATGTGCAGCTTGAGGGCCGGAATGTTGTGGGACTCGCAGACATCCACCACCTTGTTGCAGCCCTGGGCCTGCATGGCTTTCCACAGTTCCAGTTGCACGTCCACCGAGAGCGTGGTGCCCCAATACGCACGGGTCAGTTCTCCGCCGAATTCGAAGAACTCGCCTTCCTTCACCGGGAACCAGCAACCGTAGTAATGCTTGTCGTGATAGTTGCGCGCGGCCCCCCAGATAAACGCCACTGCATCGCCTTTATCGTCCAGGTGCATGTGCCCGGTGTAACCCTCGCGGGCCAGTTCGGCCATGGTCTCTACGCGGTCACCAAAGTAGCGGGTGAACGCCACGGCATTCTGCGCGGTAATGGTTTCCACCCGCAGTGGCGGGTACGGCCGCAGCTTGTGTGGCGGCACCGGGCTGACCAGGTCGCGTTCCATCCACAACAGTTCTTCGTGGAAAAACACGTAATGCTTCCAGACTTTTTTGAACGTGGCGCTCAGGCCTTTCTGTTTGATCTGTTCACTGAGTTTGTGCAAAGCACTCATGTTATGTCTCCTGACGGCGTTGGCCGTGTTGGGAGTGATGCATCGCGCGGCAAGGGCCTGCGCGGAAAACCAATTCAGGGTGTTCATGAGGCGCTCCAGCCCAGAGCGAACAGGGTTTCCCCTGGCAGATCGAAGCGGACGCGCCCGTTCTGGCAGGTGAAAGGCGCGTCGCGGCTGCGGTTGTCCGCGCCGAAGTAACGCAATGAGCCTTTGAGCAGCGGGCAGGTGATGCCGGCCAGGCTCACCTGCTGCAAACGCTTGCCTTTGTTGACCCCCAACAGGCTGCGTTTGACGTCGTCGGCCATCGCCAGTACGTCGACTTCGAAGGCGTTGTTTTCCATTTGCATCACGTTAGCGAGCCAGTGCTGCTGAATGAACTGCTGGGCAAAACCCACCGGTTTCAATTCGAAGTGATCGTCGCCGAGGACTTTCAACATGCCCTTGGGGTAGTTCGGTTCATCGGCGGCCTGGAACCAGTTGAGCATTTCCAGTAAGCCGTCCTGGGACGAGTTGATGACCACAGATGCCCACCACAGCGAGGCGAAATGCGTGTCCTGATCATAGGGGCTCAGGCTGGAACCGCTGGACATGTTGGTCTGGTCCAGCAACAAGGCTTTGCGTGGTCGGCCCTTGCCATCGAGGCCAACCAGATCGGCGGCGCGGCGCACGCTGTCACGGTAGACCCGGGTTGCCAGCAAGTCGCGAATCATCCATTCGTGCCAAGCGAGGGCATCGACGTTATCGCCCGATTCCGCCAGCAAACGCCGGGCCCAATCGATGCCGCGCTTGTCGGCGGCGTTGTCGGCGAACGGACCGTTGACCAGTCGTGAACTGGCCGGCATGGCGATGCGCACACCGGCCTTGGCATTGGCCGGATTGCTGCGCACTTGCCGGGCCATGCTATTGAAAATGCTTTGGTACTGGGCGTAGCTCGAATAGTTGAGATTCGGCTCGTCAGCGAAACCGATGTAGTGCGTGCCCTTGCCACCGAGGGCGCGGGTCGAGGCGAGCCAGGCGTCGAGGCCGGTGTTGCTCATGGTGTCGGCGCGCAAATCGGCCTGGCGCTGGCTGCCGGCCAACAGCGTGATGTCTTGATAAATGCCGAAGCGGTCCTGATACACCTGGCGGAACGCATCTTCGTACTGCGGCTTTTTCGCGGTGACGTCGACAAAGGTGTAGTAGGCGCCGGCTTGCGGCTTGAGCGCATCGAGCACCGCATAACTGGAGGGCGGCGGCATCACGTAGGGCAGGGCGATGCCGAGGTTCGGCGTCGGGCCGAGCACGTCTTTGCCCAGCGTCAGGCGCACATCACCTGCGTCTTCGCGCAGCGGTTTGAGCTGCTGCGGGTCCTGGGCGAACAGGTTGGCGGTGCCGTCGAGCCAGAACGCGACTTTGCCGCTGCCTTGCAGGCGCAGGCGCCACACTTGTTCGTTTGAGGTGACCGGTAACTCGACCTGATCGAACTGCCAATAGGCCCGATAAGGTTTCAGCGCCACCGACACCTGTTTGCCGTCGCCCACCCGTTGCGCTTGCAGGACGCTGACGCCGCCGTGGAACTTACCGGCCAGCACCGCGTGTTCACCCGGCGCGACCTTGAAAAACAACTCGTCGCCGTCATGGGTTTCGGCGCTGAAATGCACCTTGGCCGGGGCGAACAGCGCCACGGTGCTGTCGTCGTGTTCAACCTTGTAGCGGCGAAAGCTGTAACCCGGAATCTCCAGTTGATAGCTGGCCGCATTTGGCGCCAACGGCCAGCTCTGGGTGCCGCTCAATTCACTGGCGGCAATCTTGCGTTCAGCCTGAAGCTTGCCTTTGCCGTCGAGCAGGTACAGCTGTTCTTCGTTGGCATCCGCTTGCCACGCCGGAGTCCAGCGCACCGTCAGCGTGTCGGGACGCTCCGGTTGCAGGTACAAGCTGCCGTCGCGAATGTCCGCCCAGCGCATCGGCCCGGCGTAGGCGTCGAGGGAAAGACCCAGGCTCACCAGCAGCGCGAAATGCCTCATGCCGATTTCCGTTGCAGCATCAGCAGCATCGGTGCCACGTCGCTGGGCAGGATGATCAGGGTTTGCCACACCGGCACGCCGCTCAAGCGGCAGTACATGACCAGCAGCGCGATGGTGACCGCCAGATAAGCGATGGACGAAGCGGCCGCCGCGCCGACGATGCCGTATGCCGGGATCATGATCAGGTTCAGCGCCAGATTCAGCAGGGCACCAAGGCCCATCAACAGTGAGATGGTGCCGGGGCGGTTTTTGCCCAGCAAATCGAGGCGCAGGATGCTTGCATAGCACAGGCCGAGCAGGCCCGGCAGCAATGCCAGCAACGCCGGATACGCCGGTTGATACGCCGCGCCGAACAGCGTGACGATCAGCCATTCACCGATCACCGCCATGGTCAGGCAGGCGCCGAGCATCACCGTCGCGGTCAGGCGCAGCGCCAGCGGCGTGACCTTGTCGATGCCTTCTTCCTGTTGCAGCAGGCGTTTCATCAGCGGCGTGGTGACCGCTTCCGGCACGATCAGCAGCAACTCGGCGGCGGCGCTGGCCATGGCGTAATGACCGAGCGCGGTACTGCCGAGCAGGGCGCCGATGAACAGGTAATCGGAACGCAGGATCACTTGCTGGAACAACAGATCCGGATGGCTGCGAGCGCTGTAGCGCAGCAGTTCGTTCTGGCTGGCGCGGTCCCATTGCAACTTCAGCGGTTGATCACGTTTGAGCCAGACCCAGCCCGCCAGCACCACCAGGCTGATCCCCGCCAGCCAACTGATCAGCGCCGCTTCGAGGGCCGACTCTTTCCACATCCAGAACAGCGCGAGGAACAGCAACAGCGGCGCCAGGGATTCCACCAGGCGCAAGGCGTTGAACGCGACCACGCCGCCCGAGGCGTTGTGCAGTGTCAGCAACCCGCTTTTGAGCACGGTCAACGGCACCGCCAGCAACAGCAGCCAGGCGAGCAGGCCCAGTTGCGTGGTGATGTCGAGTTCGCTGCCGAATTCGCGCACCAGCGCCACCACCAGCAAGGTCAACATTGCCGCCAGCAGACAGCCGAACACCAACACTTGACTTAGCAGCAAACCCATCGGCCGCTGCTTGGCCGCTTGATACCCGACCGCCGAGTTCAGCCCGCCGCTGGTGGCGGCGCTGATCAGGTCAGGCAGGGTGCTGAGCAGGGCAAACAAGCCGCGTTCACTGGGGCCGAGAATCCGCGCCAGCAACACGTTGCGCAGCAAACGCAGCGCAATCATCGCCAGTTTGGTGCCCATGCTCAGGGCGAGGTGCTTGAGGTAATAGCTACGGCTCATGCGCGGGCCCCGCGATACAAACGCCATGACAGCAGTTGTGGGTTGCGCGCCACGCGTTGGCTGACGCCGAAACGCGGCAGGTTCAAAGGGTCTTCGCTGCCGCGATAAATCCCGGTGCCGGTGCCCAATGCAAACGGGAAGTCATGCAAGGCGACCTGATCGCGCACTCGTGCATCGTTGTCGCCGTTGGGGTAGCAATAGACCGGCAACGGCCGGTTGCAACCGTGTTGCAGGGCATCGCGGCTGCGGCTCAGCTCTTCATGCAAGCGTTGATCGTCGAGGCCGGTAAGGATTGCGTGACTGGCGCCGTGCGGGCCGAAACGCACCAACCCGGAAGCTTCCAGCGAACGCACCTGATGCCAGTCCAGCGCCTGGGGCAACGACTCGTCCGGGCAGGCATCGGTCAGTTGGTTCAACGTCATCGGGCTCAGGCTTTTCAGGCTTTGCAGAAAATGCAGCAGCGCCAGGCTGCGGCGTTCCTCATCCAGTTCCGTGAACCGCACCGGCAAGGGGCGGCCAGCCTGTTGCAGTGACTCGATCAAGCGCACTCGGGCGGGCTCACCGTGGCTGCCCCACAAGGTTTCACCGATGCTTTCCCACCAGAACCGCTGACGGCTGCCGATGAAATCGGTGGAGAGGAAAATGCTCGCCGGCACCTGGTATTTTTGCAGCAGCGGGTAGGCATTCACCGCGTTGTCACGCCAGCCGTCATCGAAGGTCAGGGTGATTTTCGGCCGGTCCGAGCGGATTTTTCCCGGGTGCAGAATCTCCATCAGCGGCACGCAATCGAAGTGTTTTTTCAGCCATGCCAGCAAGTGCTCGAACGCCTTGGGCCCGACGCACAATTCATTGCGGTGGGGCAGGGCGGCGGCCTGATCGTCGGCCAGCACCCGGTGCAACATCAGGATTACCCCGGCGCCTTGCAGCTGACTACGCCCGACCGGCGAATTGAGGTAGAGCCAACCACTGGTGCGCTTTAGTAATTGTTTGATCGCCATGGCTCAATCCTTTCAACGATTCTGTTCGGGGTTCCACTGGGCGTACCGTTGGCCGCGCAGGAACTGCCACAGGCCGATGCTCATACCGGCCAGCGTCACCAGCAGGAACGCGGCGAGGCGAAAGGGCTTGGGCAAGCGGTGTTGCGAATCCAGCAGGCCGGCGATGGCAATGGCATAACCAATCAGTTGCGCGATCAGGCTCAGGCGATAAAAACCGTGGTCGTCCCACAGCCAGAAATTGCTCAGCAGCAACGGCAACAACAGGATCGGTGCCAGACGCCGGATCAGCTTGTGGCTGATCAAGGCAATCGAATACAGGCCATGCTTGAGCGGATTGAGCAGCTCGCTGCGCTGCGCCAGGCTTTGCAGGCCGCCGACGGTGACACGCTGGCGGCGACGGAATTGCTTGTCGGCCTCATCGACGCCCTGGTCGATCACTTGCGCCTCGGGCACATAGACGATGCGTTTGAAGGCGACCGGCGCGCAGGTACTGATGAAGAAGTCGTCGTTGACCTCCGCCGGCACGTTCTGGAACAGCTCGCGACGCAAGGCCAGCAACGCGCCGTCAGCGGAAACCATGCAACCGGTGCGATTCTCGACCCGGCGCAGCCAGCCTTCGTAATGCCGATACAGGCTGTCGCCGACGCTCAGGCCACCGCCCGTCACGGGGATCACCATGTGCCCGGCACAGGCGCCGACCTGCGGATCGCTCAGCGGTGCGAGCAAATGGCCGAGGGTGTCGCGCGACCATTGGTTGTCGGCGTCGGTGAACACCAGAATGTCGCCGGTGCTCAGCGCCACGCCGGCATTCAGGGTCGCGGCTTTGCCCTGGCGCGGCAGGTCGAGCACGGTAATGCGCGGGTCAATCACATTGCGTGCGCAGGCCACCGTGTCATCGGTCGAGCCGTCGCTGGCCAAAATGATCTGCAGCGAGGCCGGCGTGTAATCCTGGGCGAGTAGGGTGCGCAACTTGTGTTCGATGTGCCGCGCTTCGTTGTGCGCGGCAATCACTACGCTCACGTTCATCGGTTCCGGCGCGCCATGACGGCGCGCCGCGAACAGCGGCGACAACAGCGTCAGCAACAAGGGATAACCGAGGTAGGCGTAAACCGGGAGCAGCAGGCACAACCAGAAAATGAATTCAGCCACGGGCGGGCCTCCTGGCATTCCAATGACACAGGCTGAGAACGAGCGCGGCCCCGGCCAGGTGCAGGCGCACCCAGTGCAGGCCCCAGAGTTGCAGGGTCAGGCCGACGTCGCGGTGTTTGCGGCTCTGGCGCAGGCTCATGATCAGCGCCGGCACGGTGGTGATGGTCAACATGACCGCCGCGTGATGCGGAAAGCCGTCGCACAGGGCAGAGATCGCCAGCAAATCGAGAAACCAGGCCCCCAACGACAACAACGGAAAGCGCAGCAGTCGCAGGCTCGCGCCATGGGTGCGGAGCAATTGCACGTGGCTGCTCTGGCGCCACATTTCCTTGCCCATCCACTCGCGCCAGTTCATTTCGTAACCCCAATGCAGGGCCACGCATTCATTGACTGCGAGAATCCGCGCGCCGGTCTGGTGCAGACGCAGGGTGAAGTCCTTGTCCTCGCCGGTGCGCAGGCTTTCGTTGAAGCCATCGACCTTGTCGAACCAGCTGCGACGCATCAGCAGGTTGGAACTGGGCAACCAATCCACCTTACGCAGGCTCTGACTCGCAGGGCGCAGTGTGCGGCGCTGCCAGGCCGTGGCGTACCACGGCGCTGCGGCCGGGGTGTGCAAATCCAGGCCGAACACATCGGCCTGCCCCTTGCTTTCGAGAGCGACCAGTCGCGTCAGCCAGTCTTCGGGCATCTCGACGTCGGCGTCGATGAACGCGAGCCATTCACCGGTGGCGATGGCGACTCCGCGATTGCGCAGGGCGCCGATCAGGATCCCCGGCTGCTCCAGGACTTGCGCACCGAATTGCCGGGCAATCTGCGGGCCTTCATCGTGCGAGCCGTTGTCGACCACGATCAGCTCGCAATCGAGGCCGGCCGCGTGGGCGGCTTTTTTCGCGGCCAGCAAGGTGCGGGCAATGTGGCGCGCTTCGTTGTACATCGGAATCACAATGCTGATTCGGCTCATGCCTTGGCCTCCCTTGGCGGGCTTTCTTCGGCTTTCACACGCAGTACGCTGGTCAGGGCGAGCATGATCCACACGTACTTCTGGTTGGGCGCACTGAGGAACATCAGGAACAGGGTCAACGACAGAAAGCTCATCGCCAGGTGCGTCATCAAGTCCGCTTGCTCGCGGTTGGCTCGCTGCATCCAGATGCGTCGGGCGCGGATCAGGTTGTACAAGCCGAGGGCGAGCATGCCGACGAACAGCAGGCCGGCGGGAATCCCCAGTTCACTGAAGATTTCCAGGTAGGTGTTGTGGGCGCGGCGGTACAGGTCGCCGATTTTGCGGTTGGCCGAAAACGCCTTGGCGTAACCGGTGGTGGCGTAGTGCAGCGGGAAGGTGCCGGGGCCGGAGCCGAGCAGCGGGTTCTCGCGGATCATCGCGCTGCCGACCACGATGTACGAGGCACGGCGGCCGAGGGATTCGTCCTGACTCTTGGCCCCTGCGCTCAAGATACTCAGGGACTGGATGCGGGCGATGTAACCGGCGGGCATTGCATAAATGGCCAGGGGAATCACGATCACCACGGCGAGCATGGCAAACCCCAGATGCCGTGGGCGGATCCGCGTCAACTCGGTGCGGTAGTGCCAGGCACCGATGATCAGGCTGAGAAACAACACCACCAGCCCGGAGCGCGATTCGGTCTTGGTCATGCCACCGAGCAACAGCAGGCAGCAACCGCCCCAGAACAGACGATGCAGCAGGTTCGGGCTGCGGATCACCAGCCACAGGCCGAGCGGCACGGCGAAGGCGATCAGCATGGCGAAGGCGTTCGGGTCTTCGAGCAACCCGGCGGCGCGCCCCTGATCCTGATATTTGCTGGAGAACATTGCCAGCACGCAGGTCATCGTGACGCTGGCAGTGACCAGTTTGGCGAACAGATCGAGATTCAAGTCCCGCCCGATCATCAGAGTGATCACAAACAGAATCAGGCCAACACTCAACTCCCGCAGATGCCCCAACGACATGCCCATGTCATCGGTGTTGAGCAGGCTGAGCAGGTACAGCACCAGAAACCAGATCAGGTAGCGCCAGGTATTACTGCGCAGGCGCTCGGACGGAATCTGCCGCAGGGCCAGTTGCAGCATCAGGATCACCGCCAGCGACGCGCCGATGAACTTGGTGCCCGACAGCGAACTGTCCTTGAAGAACCCTTCGAACGGCACCAGCGCCGCGATGCCGAGCAGACCCCAGGTGGGTTTGCGGTACAGCAACGCAACACCGACCAGACCCAGCACCGCCCCCGGCGCCAGAAAAGGATAAGGACTGGCCAGCAAACCGAGGCAGACAAGGCCAAGCAGACTGACGATCGAGAGCGGAAAGATCACGCGCGTGCCTCCCGTGCAGTACGGATATAAAGCTGCGACCAGCGTTCGGCCAGGGCCTTGAGGTCGTAACGATCCAGTTGGGTACGTTTTGCGTTGTCGATCAATTGCGCCGCCAGTGCCGGTTCCATCAGCAAGGTGTCGATCTGGCGGGCGAGGGCGGCGCTGTCGGCGGGCGTTGCCAGCAAACCGTTGTGCCGGTCTTGCAGCACATCGGGAATGCCGCCGACGCCGAACGCCACCACCGGCACTCCGGCCTGCATCGCTTCGAGCAGAATCATTGGCGTGCCTTCGGTGCGCGAGCTGATCACCAGCGCATCGAGTTGGCGCCACCACCGCCCCATGTCGGTCTGATAACCCGGCAAGGTGATGCGCGTTTGCAAACCGGCGGCATTGATCCGTCCCAGCAGCGTTTCCCGTTCCGGGCCGTCGCCGAGCATCACGGCGTCCAGTTGCGGGTGTTGCTGACACAACGGGATCAGCGCATCGAGAAACAGGTCCGGGCCTTTTTCACTGCTCAGGCGCCCGACGTATCCGGCCAGCCAACGCTGACGGTCAACGTTGGGTGACCACTGCGTGGCAGCGGCGGGCAAGCCATTGGGAATCACCTGCAACTTATCGGCCCGCACACTGGCCTGACGGCACAGCGTGGCGATGCTTTCGGCGACGCAAACCACACGATCCACCGAGGCGGTGCGGCACAGTTGCAGGCTCAGCCAGGTGTAGAACTTCTGCTTGCGACTGCGCGGAGTGAAACCGTGCTGGGTGATTACCAGCGGCAAGCGCAACAACGTCGCGCCGACCCAGCCAAACAACAGGCCTTTGAAATTGTGCGTATTGATCAGCGGTTTTTCCCCACGGCGCTGACGTAAATGCGCGAGCAACTCCCCCAGCCCGGCGCAACCACGGCAGTCCACCCCGGCCTCGCGAAACCGGGCGATCAATGCGGGCGGCGCATCGAGAAACAGCACTTGGTGCTGCCCCGGCGTCGCCAGGCAGTGGTCGAGCAGCATCCGCTCAGCCCCATAGAACCCACCGCTGCTGAGCAAATGAATGATCGGCAGGGCGGTGGCAGGGTTGAGCGGCGCGTTCAATTGCGCACCCAATGCACGAGGCGTGGCACGGACCAGTTCTTGTGTGGGTTGATCGGCTCCACGCTTTGATCGTTGATCACCAACAGCACCGGTAAGCCCAATTCGTGGGTGATTTGCGCAGGCGCCTTGAAGCGGTGATCGAAGAACTCACGCACGTAGACCAGGGCAATCGCCAGCAGCAGACCGGTGAGCAAGCCGAACGGGATGATCAGGAACGGCTTGGGAAACGCCGCTTCGGTCGGTTCATACGGTGGGCTCAGGACACGGGCGTTGGACAGGTCGGTGTCCAGCGATCGGGCGGTGCTGCTTTCGGCAAAGCGCTGGGCGTAGGTCGAGAACGCTTTGTGCAAGGCATCGATCTCGGTGTCCATCTGCCGCAGTTTGCTCTGGGTTTCCTGCAACTGGTGGATGCGGTTCTTGAACTCGGCAATGCGCGCGGTCTTCTGGTCGATCACCGAGCTGACAATCGCCAGGTCGTTGGTGCGTTCCTGAATCCGGTTGCTCACCACTTTCAAAAACTGCTGACGGGTGCGAGTGATCTGTTCGCGGGTCAGCAACATCGGCTCACTGCTGGGCTGGAAGATGGCCAGGTCGTTCATGTAGCGGCTGACCTGGTTGGTCAGTGCCTCACCCATCTGTTTGATCTCGCGATCTTCAAACGCCACGTTGTCCACGGTGGTGGTGAAGGTGTAGGGGAAGGTGTAGTCGTTGAGCTTGTTATTGCTGGCGGCGGCCAGACTGGTTTTCAGGTAGTCGAGCCAGCGTTGGCTTTGCAGGCGGCGGTCCTGATACAGGTTGAGCGCTTGCTCCTCGGTGTTGATCGCGTTGAGGCGGAAGGTGATTTCTTCCTTCGGATCAGACGAGCCGACACCTTCGAGCAACGCCAGCCGGGTGCCTTCCAGGCCATCAAGGCGCACCTGATATTGGTGCTTCTTGGTTTCGTAGAAGGTTTGTGGCAGGTCGATCGATTGCAGGTCCTGACGGCTGGCCAGGTAGTTTTGCAACAAGGCCGCGACAAACTGCGTGCCTTGATGCGGATCACCGAAGCTGTAGATGATCGAGATCACGTTGGACCCCGGCAGGGTTTCAATCTTCAGTTTGTCGATGGCTTCCTGGGTCAACGTATCCAGCGTGGTGTCGCGCACCGGATCGGTTTCCATGCCCAACGCGGTTTTCACCGGGTTGATCACGTACTCACGCAGTGGCGAGGTGATGAAGCGTTTGATCGGTTGCAGCACCAGTGTGTTGAACACGCCGGGGGCCGGGGTGTACTCGCCCTTGTCGCGCAACTCGCTGATGGTCTGCCGGATCAGGGCCGGGGAGCGCAGGATATTGCTCTCGGTTTCCATGTCCGCCAGCGAGGGTGGAATGAAGGTGGCGTTGTCCACGGTCAGTGACGTGGTGGCGTCACCCTGGGAAAGTTTTTTCGACTGCACGATGACTTGCGCGGTGATGTCGAAGCTCTGTTTGAGCACCAGCGGCAAGACCAGGGCGATCACTGCAAAGACCAGGAATACCCGCTTCACCAACTGCTTGTTGGCAAAGAAGATCCTGAAGAACTCGTGCAGGTAGTTTTCCTTTGGATTCATGTCAGGTCACCTGAGAGTCAGTTGTTGTTATTGCTGTCTTTGTTGTCGACGCGGTAGCCGAAGCTGAAGCCCACACCCTGGAACAACACGACGTCTGCCAGTTGCCGCGCAAGCTCACCGGCGCTGGCCAGTTTGGTCTTGGGCACGAAGAGCATGTCGTCCGGTTGCAGGTAGGCGATTTGCGAAGCATCGCCGGCCAGGGCTTTTTCCACGTCATAATGCACGGCCTTAACCTGATTGCCGTTGCGGCGCATGATCACCACCGAATCGAGCCGTGCCTTGGCATTGCTGCCGCGTGCCAGCGTCAGCGCTTCAAGCACCGAGACCGGCCGGCGAATCGGGTAGGAGCCCGGTTGGCCGACTTCACCCAGCACATAGATTTCGTTGCCGGCGGTGGACTTGAGCAGTACGTCGACGGTCATCCGTCCTGGCAGATCGGCGTAGCGTTTGTTGAGGAAGGTTTCCAGTTGATTGACGGTCATGCCTTGCAGTGGCACGGCGCCGATTTCCGGGAAGCTGGCATAACCGTCGGTGCCAACAGTGATCTCCCGGCTCATGCCGGTAGCGGGGTGGTTCAGGGCACTTTTGAGGTTGGATTCGTTGCTCAGCGGGCTGATCACTTGCACGGTCAACTGGTTGCGGTTGGGCTGGAACAGCTGTTTGCGCTGATACGCCCGCTGGATTTCCTCACGCGCCTGCTCGCTGGACAGCCCGGCGATCTTCACTGAGGTGTTGGCGCCTGGCAGTTCGATGGTGCCGTCAGGCAACACCAGTTGATTGCCGTTGAGCTGGCTGGCGGCGGTGAAGTTCAGGCCGATCTGGTCACCGGACTGGATGCGGTAGGCGTCCGAGCCGCTGGTGCTGATGTGGAAGATCACGTCCAACACGTCCTGTGGCCGCAAGGTCTGTTCGACCTTGGGCATGTCGGTGGCCTGGGCGTTGGCCGGTGAGGCCGTGAGGATCTGCACTGGCATTTGGGTTTCGGTCGAATTGCTGGTGCAACCTGCAAGCGGCAGCAACAGCAGGACAAGCATTCTGGCGTTCATGGCGTCATCCTTTTCTGGTTGCTTACAGGTTTTTGTACAGCCATTTCGGCATGTAGTACTTGCGACGGTTGAACACGCTGCCGACCATTTTTGCGCCGGCCTGGGTCAGTCGCTGAACCGCGGCTTGTGCCACTTCCCAGCGGGTGTCTTCCGCGCGCACGACCATGATCACGCCGTCCACCTGCGTGCTGATGACCAGGGTGTCGGCGGCGGAATACACCGCGTCGGCGTCGATCACCACAAAGCGATACTGGCTGCCGAGTTGATCGAGCAAGGGGCTCATGCTTTCGGCAGTCAGGTGTTCATTGCCGCGGGCATAACGGCCGTTGGGCAAAATGTCGAAGGGCAGGCTGGCGACGTTCACCACACAGTCCTGCAGCATCGGCGGGCTCTGGTTGTTGAACATCAAGTCGCGAAAGCCGCGTTCCTTGGTCAACCCCAGTTGCTGCGTGAGGTTGTTCGAGGACTGGCTGGCGTCGACCAGCAGCACCTGGCCGCTGCTCATCTGGGCCAGTTGACTGGCCAGTGCCAGCGCGCTGGTGGTGGTGCCCGCGCCGGGGTTGGCGGCGGTCAGCAGTAGGATCCGCAGATCTTGATCCAGCACGGTCGAAGTCAGGTTGGACTCGCTCGGGTTGGCGATACTCAGGCTTTTGGTTGATGAACCGTCCATTTAACTCGCTCCGTGGCCGCTGAATACTTTGAAGGGGGTTTTCAACAGGATCTTCAGATCAAGCAAGAGGCTCTGCTCGGCGATATAGCTGAGATCCAACTCAACGCGCTGGTCGAAGTCGATATTGCTGCGCCCGGAGATCTGCCACAGGCCGGTCATGCCGGGGTAGATGCTCAGGCGTGCGAGGTGGTTATCCTTGTAGCGGTAGGCGTTGAACGAAGTAGGCCGTGGGCCCACCAGGCGCATGTCGCCGGTCACTACATTGATCAGGTTTGGCAGCTCATCCAGGCTACTGCGCCGCAGGAATCCACCGATGCCGGTGATGCGCGGGTCCTTGTCGATCTTGAAGTCGATGGCGTCGGCGCCATGTTTGTTCAAGTGCCGCAGGGACTCCTTGAGCTCCTCGGCGTTGGCCACCATGGTGCGGAATTTGTACATGCCGAAGGCGCGACCGCGGTAGCCGGTGCGTTTCTGCACGAACATCACCGGCCCCGGGCTGCTGAACTTGATCGCCAGCGCCAGGCCCAGCAGTACCGGCGAAATCAACACCAGAATCATCAACGCACCGAGGCAGGCGACCACCCGGTTGGTGCGTGACAACGTCCAGGGTCGACCGCCGTCACGGCCAGTCATCCAGCCACGCCCCTGCATGTGAATAGCCGCATCCATGCGAATCCGGTGCTCGGGATCGAGGCGTTTGTCCCTGCGCATTTGTTTGAGGGGCACACCTTTTTCATGTCCAGTCATAGAGTCCTCCGCTGAAGTTCAGCCGCAAGCGGCGCGTGGGCGATAGGCAGTTGGTAGTAATCGCGGAACCAGGCGATGAAACGCCCGAGTCCTTCATCCAGCTCGATACAAGGCTGAAATCCGGTAGCCCGCGCCAGGTCACTGGCGTCGGCGCAGGTATTGAGGACGTCGCCCGGCTGCAAGGGCAGCAACTCGACGATGGCCGGTTGACCAAGGTGTTTTTCCAGCAGTGCCAGGTAGTCCTTGAGTTCCACCGGGTGCTGGCCGCCAATGTTGTAAATGCGCCACGGCGCCATGCTGCTGGCCGGGTCCGGTTGCTCGCGGTCCCATTCAGCGTTGGCCTGCGGTGGGCGATCGATCAGACGGGCGATGCTTTCGATGATGTCGTCGATGTAAGTGAAGTCGCGTTGATGCTGGCCGTAGTTGAACAGCTTCAGCGGCTGGCCCTCGGCGATGGCGCGGGCGAACTGGATCGGCGACATGTCGGGCCGGCCCCAGGGCCCGTACACCGTGAAAAACCGCAGCCCGGTGCAGGCAATGCCAAACAGGTGGCTGTAGCTGTGGGCCATCAGTTCATTGGCTTTCTTGGTCGCGGCATACAGCGAGAGCGGGTGATTGACGCCGTCCTGCACGGAGTACGGCGTGTGCTGGTTGGCGCCGTACACCGAACTGGACGAGGCGTAGATCAGGTGTTGAACCGGGTGCCGGCGGCAGCTTTCGAGAATGTTGAGGAAACCGCTCAAGTTGCTGTCGAGGTAGGCCCGAGGATTCTCCAGTGAGTAACGCACCCCGGCCTGGGCGGCGAGGTGGATCACCACCTCGGGTTTTTCACGGGCGAACAGGGCTTCGATGGCCGACGTATCGGCCAGGTCCACCGTTGCGAGCTGGAAAGGGCCGACCTGCTCCTGCACCCAATCGACGCGATCGCGCTTGAGTTGCGGGTCGTAGTAATCGTTGAAGTTATCGAGGCCGAACACCTGGTGCCCGTCGCGCAACAACCGCAACACGCAATGGGCACCAATAAAACCGGCCGCTCCGGTGACGAGGATCTTCATGGGCGCGGCGCCTCGGGTGCAATGTGTCGCAAACCGATACCGCTGTAGTGCAAGCCGGCGGCAGCGACGTGCTCCGGGTTGTACAGGTTGCGACCGTCGACGATCACCCGCGAACGCAATTTGCTCGCCAGCAGGTCGAAGTCGACCACGCGGAAGTTCTTCCACTCGGTGCAGATCACCAGCGCATCCGCATCTTCCAGGGTGTCGTCGCGGGTGGCGCATAAATGCAGGTCTTTGCGATAACCGTAGAGACGCCGGCATTCGGACATGGCTTCCGGATCATAGGCCTGTACCGTCGCGCCTTCGGCCCACAGGGCTTCCATCAGGTAACGGCTGGGCGCTTCGCGCATGTCATCGGTGTTGGGTTTGAACGCCAGGCCCCAGATCGCGATGGATTTACCGGCCAGTCCATTCGGGAATTGTGCCTTGAGCTTGCCGAAGAGAATGTGGCGCTGGGTGTCGTTGACGTCGGTGACACTGCGCAACAGGCGCAGCGGCATGCCGTTTTGTTCGGCGGTGTGCAGCAGGGCGCGCAGGTCTTTGGGGAAGCACGAGCCACCGAAGCCGCAGCCTGGGTAGATAAAGTGGTAACCGATGCGCGGGTCGGAACCGATGCCCCGGCGCACCGCTTCGATGTCAGCCCCCAGCAGTTCGGTGAGGTTGGCCAGTTCATTCATGAAACTGATGCGCGTGGCGAGCATGGCGTTGGCGGCGTACTTGGTCAGCTCGGCGCTGCGGTTGTCCATGAACATGAGCTTTTCATGGTTGCGGCAGAACGGCGCGTAGAGTTCGCTCATCTGGCTGCGGGCTTCATCGTCGAGCGTGCCGACGATGATCCGGTCCGGGCGCATGCAATCGGCCAGGGCACTGCCTTCCTTGAGAAACTCCGGGTTGGACACCACCCGCACATTCAGCGCGCTCTTGCCACGGCGCTTGAGTTCTTCGTTGGCGGCGGCAGCCACCTGGTCCGCGGTACCGACCGGTACGGTGGACTTGATGATGAAGGTGCGATCGGCCTCCATATGGTTGGCGATCTGGCGGGCGACACTCAGCACATGGCTGAGGTCAGCGGAACCGTCTTCATCGGCGGGCGTGCCCACGGCGATGAAAATCAGCTCGGCGTGTTCGACCGCATCGCTGGCCTGGGTGGTAAACAGCAGCCGACCGGCCTTGATGTTCTCTTCCAGCGTGCTGGAAAGCCCAGGTTCGCTGATCGGTGGCACTGCTTGTTGCAGTTGTTTTATTTTATTTGGATCAATGTCGACACACAGGACGCGATGTCCGACATCGGCCAGTGCCGCTGCTTGTATCAGGCCAACATAGCCCGTACCAAATACGCTCACGTCCATATTGGCGTGCCTCGTAAGACGGTTGAGATAACGAAAATAAGACTGTCAAAAGGGGTATAGCCCAGCGTTGGGAAAGCGTGTCAGCAAAATGACATTCTCTTGTGGTAGCCAAACCCCTATTTTGGGGGCCAAATGCCATCAAGTGCTTGTCGGTGCTGGATTTGTCGCGGTTTTGAGGGGTTTTTAAGGACCTGAAGAAAACGATGGACGGTCTAGTGCCTTGAAAGTCCGGGGAATTTTCCCCACAAGTGTGTCAGATTTGAGTCAACGTTTTTTTGACGCTTTGTGTAAAAGTCCGACAATTCTTGCGCTTTGATGGCCCGGTGCTAGTGTCAAAAAATGGCCGACAATCTATTGGCCAAAAGCCCTTCATGAGTACCTAAAGAGAATGATTCGATATCTCAAAGAAGTACTGTTAGTTCTCTATTTACTTAAGAACTACGACTATTACCTCGAACGTTTAAGTGCGATGGGCATCGGTTTTCCGGTGCTTCTTTTCGGCGGCATGTTTATCGCGCTGACGGTGGCGCTGTTTATGACGGCGTACATCCGGCAGACGCTGGTCCGCCATCTGTTCGCCCTGGTGATGTTCGTGTCGGCGGTGTTTTTCGATGTCTATACGCGGGTCACGGCTGATTACCTGACCTACAGCAGCTTCGTGTCGCTGGTGTATTCGGGCGGCTTCATCCAGGAAGCGATCTACCAGTACCGTGATGCAATCATCAGTGGCCTGCTCGGCGGCATGCTGCTGTTGTTCGGCATCGGCCTCAAACCGCGTCGGCGCATGCCACTGCCCGGTGCGTTGCTGGTGGCGGCGCCGGTGCTTGGGGTGCTGCTGCTGAGTGCGGTGTTGTTCGTGCGGGCCGGCGAGGGCGCCCGGGGCTTGCCGATCATGTACACGCCGCTGGCCTACCTGAACCTGTTTACCTATGAAGCCCTGCACAACACTGTCGGCCCGCGTGAGCCGGTGAGCCTGGCGCGTAACGACGTACCGGTGGGCCACGACATCGTGTTGATCATCGACGAGAGCATTTCCGGCAACTACCTGGACATCAACGCGCCGTTCGGTGTGCACAGCAACCTCAAGGAACCGCGCCCGGGTGTCGATATTTTCAACTACGGGTATGCAGCCTCGATTGCCAATTGCAGCGCCGACACCAACGTCACGTTGCGCTACGGCGGTACCCGTGCCGACTACATGCGCATCAACACGACGATGCCGTCGATCTGGCAGTACGCCAGGAAGGCCGGTCTGCGCACCGTTTACATCGATGCTCAGCGCACCGGCGGCAACCTGCAGAACCTGATGAACGATGCCGAGAAAAAGGACATCGACGAGTTCGTGCAATTCGACCAGACCAGCGTGCGTGATCGCGACATGGCGGCGGCGGCCAAACTGGTTGACCTGCTCAATGACGGCAAGCCGGAATTGGTGGTGATCAACAAGGTCGGCGCGCATTTTCCGGTTCACGATAAATACCCGGACGGGTTCATGGCGTACCGTCCGACCTTGCCGCGCGGGCAGTTTGTCGAAGTGGCCGATACCGGAAAGCGTGACGGGTTTAACGGTCAGCCGGATGACTGGGTGTTGTACCGCAATGCCTACAAGAACACCTTGCTGTGGAACGTCGGGGAGTTTTTCTCACGGGTGTTCGCCCAGGCTGATTTGAGCAATGCGCTGTTGATCTACACCTCGGACCACGGGCAAGACCTTCATGAACGGGGCAATCCCGGGCTCAATACCCATTGCGGCGGTGACCCGGTGGAAGAAGAGGGATTGGTGCCGCTGGTGGTGATTCAGGGCAGCGGGTTGAAGACTTTGGACTGGTCCGCGCAATTGGCCGCGAACAAAGATCGCTCCAGCCACTACAACATCTTCCCGACGTTGTTGCAGTTGATGGGGTATGACCTGGCGGGGGTTGAGGCGCTTTACGGAAAACCGTTGAGTGTGTCGACGGCTGATGAGTTTACGTTCAATTATCGGTTCAATGCGCGGCTGGGGGCGAAGCCGGAGTGGAAGCATATTGATTTGGAGAGCATTGTGACGCCGTCTCAGACGCCGACGAGTGTGGCGGTGGGGCAGTGAATTTTGTTGTTGTCTGGGCGGGCCTTTTCGCGAGCAGGCTCGCTCCCAGATTGGATTTGCGGTGTACACAACCCCCCCTGTGGGAGTGAGCCTGCTCGCGATGGCGTCGCCCATTCACCCGTGATCTGAAGGCTGAGCCCACCGCGTCCGATACACTATCCTTGCCTCACGCTTCTTCACGGAATTGCCCATGCTTCAGGTCCAAGGCGTCTTCAAAAGCTACGCCACCCCGCAAGGCCTGCTACCGGTGCTGCAAGGCGTCGACCTGATCCTGAAACCCGGCAGTAGCCTGGCGTTGATGGGCGAGTCAGGCAGCGGCAAAAGCACGTTGCTGCACCTGATTGCCGGGCTGGACAAGGTCGACCGGGGCAGCATCCGCAGCGGTGAGCATCGGCTGGAGCAGATGAGCGAAGGGCAACTGGCCCACTGGCGGCGTACCGAAATCGGCCTGGTGTTCCAGCAATTCAACCTGATCGGCAGCCTGCGGGTCGAGGACAACCTGGCGTTTCAGGCGCGGCTGGCAGGGCGGCATGACCCGCGCTGGCAGGCGCATCTGGTGCAACGCCTGGGGCTGAGCGATGTGCTGCGACGCTATCCCGAGCAACTGTCCGGCGGCCAACAGCAACGCGTCGCACTGGGCCGCGCATTGGCTTCGCAGCCGAAATTGCTGCTGGCCGACGAGCCCACCGGCAGCCTCGATGAAGCCACCAGCGACGAAGTGTTGAAGCTGCTCCTGGAATTGCTCGACGACACGTCCACCACGTTATTGATGGTCACGCACAGCCCACGGGTGGCTGCGCGGCTGGCGGAAAAAGTGGTGTTGCACGGTGGCCGCCTGGCTGGCGCGGACGAGCGCTGAGGTGCGGGTTTTTCGCGAGACGTTACGGGCGCTGCTGAGCCATTGGCGGCAACACCCAGTGCAATTTTTCAGCGTGCTGACGGGGTTGTGGCTCGCCACCAGTTTGCTCACGGGCGTGCAGGCGTTGAACAGTCAGGCGCGGGAAAGCTACGCACGGGCCAGTCAATTGATCGGCGGCGAACCACAAGCCAGCCTCAGCGCGCCCGGTGGCGGGACGTTTTCTCAGGCGTTGTTTGTCGACTTGCGCCGTGCCGGGTGGCCGGTGTCGCCGGTGCTGCAAGGACGGGTGACGCTCAAGGGCCATGAAGAGCAGCGCTTGCAGTTGATGGGCATTGAACCGGTGTCGCTGCCGGCCGGCTCATCCGTGGCGGGGCAGGCGTTACCGATTGAACAGGTTGTTGAGTTTTTCAGTGCGCCGGGCAGCACCTGGATCTCGCCGCAGACCCTGCAAACCCTGGGCTTGCAGGAAGGTGAGCGTCCGCTGAGTTCGAGCGGTGAGCCTCTGCCACCGCTGCACGCACAAACCGACATGGCCCCCGGTGTGTTGCTGGTGGACATCGGCTTCGCCCAGCAGATTCTCGGTCTGCCGGATCAACTGTCGCGCTTGCTGTTGCCGAAGGATTTCAGCGCTGCGTTACCCGACGCGTTCAAGGATCAACTCCAGCTCAAGACAAGCGGTGAGGAGAACAATCTCGCGCGCCTGACCGAGAGCTTTCACCTGAACCTCGATGCCTTGGGCTTTCTGTCGTTCGTGGTCGGCCTGTTCATCGTCCATGCAGCCATTGGCCTGGCACTGGAACAACGCCGAGGCCTGCTCAGGACCCTGCGCGCCTGTGGCGTCAGCGCGCGCATGCTCATCACCTGTCTGGCGGTTGAACTTGGCGGTTTGGCGCTGGTGGGTGGCCTCGCCGGTGTGGTCAGCGGCTACCTGTTGGCCAGCGTGCTGTTGCCGGATGTCGCCGCCAGCCTGCGCGGCTTGTATGGCGCTGAAGTGGCGGGGCAGTTGAGCCTCAGCTCGTGGTGGTGGCTCAGCGGTATCGGCCTGAGTCTGCTCGGTGCATTGCTGGCCGGTGCCAACAGCCTGCTGCGGGCGGCGCGTTTGCCGTTGCTGGCATTGGCCGATCCACAAGCCTGGCATCAGGCCCACGCACGCTGGTTGCGGCGCCAGGGTTGGGTGGCGGCGACGGCGGCGGTGATTGCGCTTAGCGCTTTGATCTGGGGCGACAGCCTGGCCAGCGGATTTGTGCTGATGGCGGCGCTGTTGCTCGGTGCCGCACTGGCGCTGCCGGTGTTGCTCAATGCCGTGCTCCACCTGGTTTTGCAGCGCAGCCATTCGGTGCTCGGCCAATGGTTTATCGCCGATTGCCGTCAGCAACTGCCGGCCCTGAGCCTGGCCTTGATGGCGTTGCTGTTGGCGTTGGCGGCCAACATCGGCGCCGGCAGCATGACCGCCGGTTTCCGCGAGACATTCAGCAACTGGCTCGAACAACGCCTGACCGCCGAGCTCTACGTCAATCCGCAAACCCCGGCGCAGTCCCGCGAGCTGAACACCTGGCTCAAACAGCAACCGCAACTCTCGGCGGTGCTGCCCAGCTGGCAGGTGTCGATCCAGTTGCAGGGCTGGCCGGCGGATATTTTTGGCGTGATCGATCACCCGACCTATCACCAGCATTGGCCGCTGCTGGAGTCCTTGGGTGACAACCCGTGGGATCGACTGGCGAAGGACGACGCGCTGATGCTCAGCGAGCAATTGGCCCGACGCCTGAAGGTACGTCTCGGTGATCACCTGACGATTCCCACCCCAGGCGGCCCGTGGTCGCCGCGCATCGTCGGGATCTACGCCGATTACGGCAACCCCAAGGGCCACTTGCTGGTTAACGTCAACCATCTGCTGCACGGCTGGCCACAGCAGGCGCCCAACCGATTTAATCTGCGCATCGAGCCGGCATTGATCCCGGCGTTTGTCAGCGCGTTGCAGGCGCGTTTCGCGCTCGACGACAACCGCATCGTCGATCAGGCGCGGCTCAAGGGCTGGTCGACGCAAGTGTTCGAACGCACTTTCGCCGCCACGGCCGCGCTCAACAGCCTGACCCTGTGTGTGGCGGGCGTGGCGTTGTTCATCAGCCTGCTGACCCAAAGCCAAAGCCGCCTCGGGCAGTTGGCGCCGCTGTGGGCGCTGGGCGTGACGCGTCGGCAATTGATGCTGCTCAACCTCGGGCAAACCTGGCTGCTGGCAGTGTTGACGCTGGTGCTGGCGTTGCCGCTGGGGATCGCGCTGGCGTGGTGCCTGGATGCGGTGATCAACGTCCAGGCGTTCGGCTGGCGCCTGCCATTGCGGGTATTTCCGATGCAACTGTTGCAGTTGATGGGGCTGGCGTTGTTCGCGACGTTACTGGCCTCGGCGTGGCCGTTGTATTCGCTGTATCGCACGCAACCGGCGGACCTGCTGAGGACGTTTGCTCATGAGGATTAAGCTCGGCTTGCTGCTGGTCATTCTGTTGAGTGGCTGCGACAACTCCACACCTGTCGAGAAAGGCTTCGCCGGTCTCGGGGGCGAGGCGGCAACGTTTACTCCGGTGGTGCCCGGTCGTGTGTTCAGCTTCCCGGCGGATCACGGGCCCCATGACGGTTATCGCATCGAGTGGTGGTACGTCACCGCCAACCTCAAGGACGCGCAGGGCCGTGAATTCGGCGTGCAATGGACGCTCTTTCGCAGCGCCTTGAAAGCAGCGCCCGAAGTGGCTGGCTGGGCTAACCAGACGATCTGGCTGGGGCACGCGGCCGTGACCTCGGCGACG
Source organism: Pseudomonas sp. URMO17WK12:I12 (assembly GCF_000514395.1). NCBI lineage: Bacteria > Pseudomonadati > Pseudomonadota > Gammaproteobacteria > Pseudomonadales > Pseudomonadaceae > Pseudomonas > Pseudomonas sp. URMO17WK12:I12. The sequence continues at coordinate 17,790 of NZ_AZVV01000003.1, read as the reverse complement.
GTGCATCACGCGGCCGAACGCTACGCCCGCGGCGGCGTCGGTCAGGCGGGCGTGAGCGTGGCGCCGTTCAATGCGTGGATCGATGACTGGCGTTTCAGCAGTCAGGGATCTGATCCTTTAGCGGATCTTCAACTCAGTGCGCGGGACAAGGCTTTCGGTTACCAGCTTCGGCTGACATCCACGCGGCCGCTGGTGCTGCAGGGCGATAAAGGTTTCAGCCAGAAATCCGAACAGGGCCAGGCGTCGTATTACTACAGCCAGCCGTTTTTTCAGGCCAGTGGCTCGCTGGACATCGACGGTAAAACCTACCAAGTCAGCGGCCCGGCCTGGCTCGACCGCGAATGGAGCAGCCAGCCACTGACTGCCAACCAGACCGGTTGGGACTGGTTTTCCCTGCACCTCGACAGCGGCGAGCAGGTGATGCTCTACCGCATGCGCAACAAGAACGGCGCGCCTTACCTCACCGGTACCTGGATCGACGCCGAGGGGCAGACTCAGCAACTGCACGCCGACGACATCCGCCTCACACCGCAAGACACCGCCAAAGTTGCTGGCCGTACGATGCCCGTGCGCTGGTCGATCAAAATCCCCGGCAAGCACCTCGACATCACCCTCAACGCCCTCAACCCCAACGCATGGATGGATTTGCGCATTCCTTACTGGGAGGGGCCGGTGCAACTGAGCGGCAGCCATGCCGGGCAGGGCTATCTGGAAATGACCGGTTATTGAGGCGGAACTCTCGGCTGATCGACGTCCTCCTACGTTAACAAGCCCGTTCACTGGAGCCCACCATGAGCGACGACCTCAAACCGCCAGACCTTGCCTCATGGCAGCGCCTGTTCGACGACAAAGCCTACTGGCAACAATCCCCCGACGCCCATTACGCCGAACTGCTGCGGGTGGCCGACGACTTGCTGGGGCAGGGCGCCATCGACCTCCAGCAGTGGCAAGACTTGAAGGCCAGGGCCGAGCAATCTCACAAAGACTCGCCGGCCGTGAACGTCGCCCAGGAAGTCGATGATCCTGAAGCCTGAGGCGGCCCCAACGAACGAGAAAGTGATGCCTTACAAGACACTTGGCTGACTTGGCGCAAGGAAAGTGGAAAAAGCACCGACCACAACGAGCCCACTGGGCAAGAAACTGTAAAAACTCTTTGAAGAGCGTCTATGCTCATTTGCACACATCGCGCTGACGCCTGTGCCAGAGCGGTCTGCTGCCCTTTATTACCAAGGAATGTATCGCCTATGAAACTCCATGCACTGACCAAAGCCATCACCCTCGCTACCTTGCTGTCCGCTGTCAGCCTCGGCGCCATGGCTGCCGATATCCCGCTGGCTGGCGTCGTGTTAGAGGATCAGACCACCGCCACCGTCGTCTCGGTCGACGCCGCAAACCATCAAGTCGTGCTCAAAGGGCCTGAAGGTAAAGAAGTTTCTGTACAACTGACCGACAAGGCGAAAAACCTTGGCAACTTGAAAGCCGGCGATCAAGTCGATATCAAAGTCGTTCACGCCGAAGCGGCCTACCTCGATACCGACGTCTCGAAGGCCCTGCCAGGTTCCGCCGAACGTACGGGCGACGTTCGCGCAGCGCCAGGTTCCGCCAAACCGGCTGGTGAAGCTTACCGCCAGGTTGAAGTTCAGCTGAAAATCACCCACATCGACCTGAAGAAAAACCAGGTGACCTTCGAAGGTCCGAAGGGTAAATCCAAAACGGTTGACATCGTAAGACCGGAAGTTCAAGCCAAACTCAAAGACCTGAAAGTCGGTCAAACCGTTGTCGTCACCTACACAGACATCCTCCAAGTGCATACTCACGCCCCTAAAAGCTGAGTATTGACTCTATAAAATGATTGTTCTTGTATAAGTTTTTTGTACAAGAACAATCAGTTTTAATGTTCTAAGTGGTGAGTTTTGGTGGCGGTTTAAATAGTATTGCAACCGACATTTTGTTAAACATTGTGTTTGAAAATTTCATGTTCGCTAAGCGGACATATTCGAAAACTTCTATTAAAATGCCCCCGTTCGCCCAGTGTCACGGCTCTTTACCAGTGCATGGAATGCCGAGGCCATCGCACTGGGCGGACACCTTCCTTTGAAATGTTGGCAATGAATATATATAAAAAACGGGCGATCGTATGATCGCCCGTTTTTTTATGCGGTGTGTTTTTGTAAGCGTCTGCCAATAACGTCCAGCAAGTCGCAGCCGTCGCGCAGTGGAATTGCAATTACCCGGGCTAAGTCCTGAAGTAGCGCGTTGTCGGCTTTGAGCGAATCACCCAAGGATAGAGTTTCCACCAGTTGGGTGACACTGCGGATTCGGTAGGCGGCTGTGTCGTGCAACACATCGAGAGGCGCTTCCGTATCAATCAGCAGGGAAGGGATCAGGCAGTCGATGCCGGTGATGGGCATGTATCGAGCCATGGTTGGGCCTCCTTCTCTCAAGATTGGGTGCTTTGGGGGGCTTCGGATGCGTCGCCAGGAGGGTCGAGATTGTCCAGCGCACGGTTCACCAACAATTCGCCTACTACCGCCAGCTGCTGGATTGATAGCGCGAGGCTGCGGTGTGAGCCTTCGAGTTTGCAGGCCAGGTCGGTGGTGAGGACGTGGCTGATGGGGTCGGGGGTGTTCGGATCTCGGAGGCGGGCGCTGATGGTGCGTTGGGTGGCTTGGCTGAGATCGATTGGGTCGATGGAATCGGGTGGACATTTTTTCATGGTGAAGCTCCTGTAGGGACGGAGCCGCAAAGCGGCATTTGCATGCCTTGATCGTGTTCGGTCTGTCAAAACCGGTCGCTGAGGTTGCAGCGGCTGGGGGAGGTTATCTGGGGGAGTGGGGGAATGAAAAGGAATGAAAAGGGGACGGATTTATTTTCTTGCAAAAGTGAAAAGGGGACGGATTTATTTTCTTGAATGAAAAGGGGACGGATTTATTTTCTTTCGTAAAAATAAATCCGTCCCCTTTTTTTAAGCCAATTTTGGCGGTCAGTGCCAGGGTAAATGCTTCTTCCGACGCGAACCGGGAAGTTTCCAGTAACTCTAAGAACCACTCTGCATTTAACGCAGAGAAAAGTTTCAACCATTCAGCATTATTGGCCTTGTGAGCTGGGACAGCAGATCCACCCAGTCCATGTCCCTTGCCTTCAAAAAAAAGAAAATAGTCATCGGCGTAACAATACCCGATCAACTTTGGCCACTCAGAACTATGGGGGAGCTCCGGTACAAGATCCTTTTCGGCAATTACGTAATAATTTCGGACCTTGGACTCCTGAGGTAGGCGGGAGCCGGAAAGCCAGATAAGGCATTGGGTCGCCCTGTCAATGTCGTCCATCCAGGCAGATTCTTTTTTATCCAGCTCAATAAATGCCCCACCTGATTCCTTAAGATAGAACATCATCCAACCCTCACGTCCTTCGTTGACGATCAAGTAGCTTTGTCCATAACCTTCGACAGTGAGTGACCAGCAGCCGAAAAATACTCGCTGGTCCGAGAATTCGTTAATGGTGAAGCCGGCACGCTGAATTGCATTTTTCAGTTCGGAATAAGGCATCGGTAGGCTCCCGTCATGAAATAAATCCGTCTATTTAACCGCTTTTTCGGAGATCTTTATTGTTAAAGATTCTCTAAATCAGTTGGTCCGCCATCATTAATCAGCTTTGATAGTCGCCTGTTGTAAATCTCGATGTCCTGTGCGTTCGTCGTTTTGTTTATTTCTTGGCGCAGGAATTCCATACATTTAGATATTGTCAGTTTTTCCTTGCTAGACATATCCCTGATTAGGTCAAATCCATCTTCCGATAAAACTGGGGCTTTTTTTCGCATGTAGTAATAGCACCCTATATTTTCGAGAAGATCGTTCGCGTCTTCTACGGTGCTTTTTACAGTCGTTACGTATTTTTCAAATGCATTTTTTAGAACTGACGCTGGATTTTTTTGTGTCTTGAGAAAGCCGCAAAGTCCTTGCCAGTTAATGATGTGTAACTGAGTTCCCCAGTCAGGATCTTTTGTGAAATAAATGCCGATACCTCTGAAGTATTCTGGGAATTCATCTCTGTTTAACGCTTTTTCAAAATTGCTGATCATTGAAGTTGTTCCCAGTCATCAAATTGGCTCAAAAGTTTATTCATGTCCGCTCCGTGATTGATTTTTTCAGATCCAATCAGAGCTGCTTCCTTCGAGAATGTCTACAAATACAGGTAGAGACTGATTTGTTTTATTCAATGAGATTAGTATGATGGCGTCGCCTAGCTTCAGTGCGCCACAACCATCTTCTTCATTAGATATTAATTCGGCCGTTATGTGTAGACTTCCGGTAATGAAAAGGGGACGGATTTATTTTCTTTCGTAAAAATAAATCCGTCCCATTTTTGTTCGCCTTTTTTTACTTTGTCCCCTTTGTTTTTTAGTTGGCTATAGGGGCTGTTGGTTGTGTTCTAAAAAATATAAATCGGAACTCGAATTGTCAATTTTTTTGATTTTTTTTATCTGTGCGTATTGGTTGAGTTCTGCTTCAACTATTTTTAGGTCTGTGTATTTTTGGTGTTTTTCTGGGAATTCGCATGCGTAATTGTAAAGCCGCCATGCGTCAAATCCATTTGTTCTTTCGTTAGGGCCGTAGTCGAAATCTATACAGAATTCTGGGTATTCGATCATGCAACCTCTGCCATGAAGTTGGTAGCTTATACCAGGGCTTAATTCTCCGCGTTGCTCGATTTTTTTTTCACGCCATAACGCTAGGAGAGATCTCGAGCCGAATTTCCTTTCGAGTAATACTAGTGAATCCTCAGCAGCGGTTAAAAAATCGAAAATTAATGACTCAAGCTCTATGTTCTTCATCTTCTAGGACGCTCCAGTCTGTCATTGCCAACATTTTTTGCAGAATCTAACACGTCATAATGCGAAAAGGGGACGGATTTATTTTCTTTCGTAAAAATAAATCCGTCCCCTTTTTTTATTTTTACACGTTTTTTACAACTCCCGAAAACAGAGTGGAGTCACTTTCTACAAAGGCTTTCTATTTTGATTACTAAAAAAACTATTGTAATCTGATAAAGCTTTTTCCCAGTTTTTGAATAGCTGATCCTCAGATCCTTCGATGCCTTCTGATGCCGGCATGTATCTAATTAGAGGTGAAAGTTCCTCTGGGTAATCGAAGTCTGAATATATCTGCTCCACTATATTTAATGGGTCGCTGTAGCTATCTTTATTATCAAACAAAAATGAAAGCAGTAAAAAAATCCATGGTTTTGCTTTGTCTGTTTCAATAGCTGGTTCGTTGGTAGCAAGTCCGCGGAGTAAATCGAGTGTCAAGTAGCTTTCTTTCGGTAATAAAGACGCAAGGCTAATGGCCTCTTGTGAAGATTTTTCAGTTAAACCCTCGCAAGCGAATTCAGATACTCCCTTTTCGTTTATGAAGCTGTGTTCCAGTCCATAAAGAAGCTCACTCCAGTTTAGCCAGGGTGCGTGTGCATATACGTAGGAGCCGTCAAGTAATAAGTCTTTCATACGTTGCCTACTTTGGCATTCTCGATGGTATTTGGTTTGGTGTGCCAGTAATTCTGCCCTCTGGTATAAATCTCTGGTGTGTTAATTGCAATTTCGAGTTCACAATCCATTCGAAGACTCCGCGTTTATCGCTCATTGTCCCTTCGAGTTGAGTGCGAAAAAGAGAAAAGGGGACAGATTTATTTTCGAACAAACAGCGAAAAGGGGACGGATTTATTTTATTTCGATTTATTTTATTTCGTAAAAATAAATCTGTCCCCTTTGTTTGGTCCCCGTTGTTTGTGGCAAAGCGACGAGTATCTCCCGCCATGGGCCGGTGATTTCTGAAGTCAAGTTCGACCTGCTGTTCAGGTTTGGATGGCATGCAAAGTCAATCGAAAAGTCGGAAAACTACAGAGCGTCGCTTGATTTTTATTTCCTCTTCTCAATATCAGTCAGTTTCGTAGTTGGCCCATCTGACTGCAAACGCTCAAGTACGATTTTCGGCCAGCGATTACGGGACCTACGTTTGGCAATGTTGTAGGTGAAATCTTGTATGCGACTTGAAGGATAAAAAAATAAGTTTGCTAAAAGCATTAAAAAATCAATACCGCTAAGGTAGTTTCTTCCTGCGGAGGCGGATCTTTTTTCAGCAATAGTCTGACGTGTGTGTTTTAGAAATTCAGATTGCTTTAAATTTGCTTCTAGCTGGCTTTTAACGAAGGCGTCAGACTGGCTGTGAGTACCGGTTTTGTCAAACCAAGGCCCGTTATTCATGTAGGATCGGATATATTCCCAAAATCCTTTTTGCATGTCGAGTGTTTTTCCTGAGGGGCTGCCAAGACTTACCATGAGCATATTTTGAGGATTATCGAATTGTTGGACGACCACTTCAAGAGATGCATTGTTTATTCCTGCTGTATAAGGGCCGATCATCTGAAACTCGCAAACAACAGCTTGGGCTACATTCCATGGTGAGTGAAATAGTTCGCCATTATTGTCGAAATAAATCTCTTTAGTGCGTCGGTTAAATAATACCGGTAGAGGGAGTGGGCGGAGAATTTCCCAGAAAAATGGAATCAGAAGCATCGGTATACCAACTAAAAGGCCGTTCACTCCGCCTTCAATTTTTCCTGTAGAAAAAAACCAAATAGCCATCAGTAGACAAGGAACAGCTCCTAGGGCCATCAACCCAGTGACCAGACCACGATCAGTATCGGAGCTGGTTTTTAGTGATAAATAGTTTTCTGTATGTTCATCTGTAATAAAGAGCTCCATCGGAGCTTGCCCGGTGGGCTCATTTGCCGTCAGAACGACACTGGACGCTTCGCCATATTTGGTACGCGCTTCTTGAATGATATCTTTCAAAGCCATGCTATATCCTTAATTTCGATGGAGGGTAAGGTCATCCCCTCCATCGGTGAGTAGGACAGTTTGCCGCTAATGCTATTCAATGCTCTACCTTCTCGATCCGTATGGTAGACGCGTCTGTACGTTGCGACACCAGCTTCTGTTTTTACACGTGTACCTTCGTGTCGGTCGAAACTATTTTCGGTCCATTTGACTTTTTCACGCTTTCCTCCATAGCCGAAAATCCCTCCCCAAACCTCTTCCCCTTCGAAGATTATCATGTCGTCGGTAAGCGTGTTTTTACCAGGCAATCGGAGGATTAAATAGGGAGAAAAGGGGACAGATTTATTTTCGAACAAACAGAATCGAAAAGAATCGAAAAGGGGACGGATTTATTTTATTTCGTAAAAATAAATCTGTCCCCTTTGTTTTTTTGTTTTTGTTTTTGTCCCCTTTGTTTTTCCTTTGTTTTTTTTGTTTGTGCCAAAAGAGTAATAGTGCCAATTTTTTGCCTTTGCGATTATCCTACGCTTCAAGCATGAAGGATTCTATTTTTTCAATAAATGCCTTTTTGTTTTTTGTTCTGAACTCTTCTAGGAATATTTCGGAATTTTTTATGGGTTTTCCTTTGTTGTCATATTTTATTGTTAAAAAATCAATCACAAACTCTCCTTCGGGATCTCCTTCTGGTTCGACCCTTGAGTCGAAGCAGTGACCTGTGCTGCGACGTACCCCCCCTAATAAAGCTGCGCTACTAAACCAGCCAGTGGTTTGTGGTGTTAGTTCAACTTCGAATAAATTGTTGATTGTGATTGTCCACCCGCTGGGGACGCGGATCGGATGGAGTTTGTATTTCAGTTCGGTATTCATTTTACTTGATTTTTCCCATGTATTTTTGAACCTGTTCAGGTGAGGCTGGGAAGCTGTGTATTACTGGTTCCCCAGCTTTCGTTAATTCTATTCTCACCCAGTGCGTCAAATCACCATTGTTGTAGCCAACAGGAGTATTTGATCGATAAAACATGTACCTGGAACCGCCGTGATCAAATACGTTCCCGCCCCGTACTGCGGAGTATGCCGCTTGTTTTTCGAAGCCACTGACGTTGTTTGCTATGTCTGGTAGATAGGAAGCTTCGGGTTTTCCGTCTCTTGTTCCTCGTCCTAGGCTCAACGATCTTGCTTGTTCCGCTGACTGAGCATTTGTATGTTTAGTCGCATGTCGGCCGTCTGGGCGCTTTGGAAATGAAAAGGGGACGGATTTATTTTCTTGCGTGAAAATAAATCCGTCCCCTTTTTCTCTTGGCTGACGCTGTGTGCTTGCAGACGGCCTTGTTCGTCGTACTGGTACTCACTGAGTAGCAGGCCCTGTTGGCGTTTTTGTTCGAGGCCGGCGAAAAGGGGACGGATTTATTTTCTTTCCTAAAAATAAATCCGTCCCCTTTTTTTTCGGAGCGTGGTTAGCCCTGTCCTATTTTATTTGTTTTTATCTATTTAAATCTTTAAAGGGATTCGAACTCGGTAGTGCAACCAAGTTTTTCAGCCTTTGGATTTCTTGTTCGAATGTGTAGTTTGGCAGGTCTTTATTTTGTTTGTCATACTCGTTCCTGAGAAGTCTAAATAGCTTGCCTGTTTTTTCTTTTGTTTTGCTGTTGAGACTGTTAATAAGGTCATAGTTGTCGGCAGATAAAAATTCAAACTTGTACTTTATTACGTAATAGGCTGTGATGTTCGAAAGTAATCCTGCCGCGTCTTCGTAATTTTCTCCGAGGTACTTTGCATACTCTTCAAATATATTTGTCAGTAAGCTTCGTGCTGCGCTTTGCGTTTTAAGTACGCCGCACATTTCCTGCCAGTTGCTGACATAAAGATGATCGCCCCAATCAGATCCCCTCGCGAAGTAAATGCCGTTTCCCTTGAAAAAATCGGCGATTTCATTCTGATCTAGAGCCGTTTCGAAAGTGGTTTTCATTGAAGCTTTTCCCAGTCATCAAAATTTTTCAACAGCGTTCCCACGTCACTATTATGGGAAACGCTATCTGATCCGATCAGAGCAGCTTCTTTTGTCCCACTTTTGGTTGCCCCGCCAGGAACCCATTCGTTCGGGTACGCACCATTTCTTTTCCATTAGGCATTTCATAGCGGAATCTTGGGTCGTCAGGCTTGATTTTAACGATATATATGCCCTCGCCCTCTAGAGTTTTTGCGCCAAGGTTTAGCTCGCTATTTAGCACCCGCCAATCGTTGTCGGCAGCTCGGTATTTCGTCGCCGAACTCCGTTTTCTTTAGCAACTGGCCTTTGAGGTCGTATTCATAAGCGGTACGACGACCGTCGAAGCCGGTTTCCTGCTGGATTAGGCCGTTAGAGTAGTAATCGAGTTGGTAGTGTTCGCCACGTTCGTTTTCGATCTCACTGAGCAGTAGGCGCGCATTGTCGTAGCGATAGCGCAGTTGGCTACTATCCGGATTGATACGACGGCTGACTAGATGCAGGTTTACGACTTAGCTCAAAAAGCGGTCCCTTCCATTTTGTCTTAAGTAGTGCAACTGAAGCTGTTGAGGAACCGCATCCTTAATTATGTAATGAAGCGCCGCCTACTTTCGCTCTATCCAAATTCGACATGCCTTTAAACGAAAGAAGAAACTCTTTAGCCTTGACTGGAGACCGGCTAATGGGTGTCCCGTTTCATTAGGGTTTTTAGTTGTCTTTTTGGGCGTTGTAGGTTCGTAGCATTTCCTCTGAACCGTCCCAGTTCGGGGGCGTCTCCCAATTTTTATTTTTCTTTTGCCCAATTATTGCGCCAATAAATGTATTTTTTTCATCATAAAAAATGCGACCGTCCCAACTGGCACTGTCAATGAAACGCATTGATAGTATTGCGTCAGGCGCCATACTTGAAAGCGCATTTATAAGCTCTTCAAATCCAGGCATTACCGATGAAGTTGTGTTTGCAATTTCTTTTTGAGTGGTGAGTTCTTTTTTATACGCATCGCTAGTTTTTTTTATAATGTAATCGTTTTTAAAAATGAAACTTTCTTCAGTTGATTTTTTTAATAGTTGGGCCGATTTTATCCCGCCGTCTGCGAGATGAAAATTCTGCTGTAACAAATCTAATATATTCATGGCTTAAACACCTCGATATCCCCGCTGCGGGGTCCTTTCAAGAGAACTTCTTGCTCCCCCCAACGATCTTCCAAATACTGCCATGACCACTTATCGCCTTCTTTTGGGGCGCCAATTTTAACTCTCAGAATAAGTCCATCCTCTTTCGCAAATTGCCTGGCGATATCAGGTGATCTTGTCCATGAAGTATAGGGGCTGTCTCCCGAGTGTCCTCCATAATTGTGATCGTCAGGATTTACTACGCCATCAATTTTTCCGGGAGTTACCTTTCCGGAAAATGCGTCATTTTCGGCAGGATGGCCCTTATGAACACCGCGATACAGATATCCTTCCTCTGGAGTGCTTGGGAGACGAGGAAGACTCTCGTAGTCCGTTTCGCGAGATTGGTTTGATTGCTTCTCATCAGGACCGTCGCACGGTTCGCAGCTCAACCCTAATGGATCCACCCATCCTGTAGGGTTAGGCACGTACTGGTAGTTGTTCAACCCGCCTGCAAGCTTGATCGGATCCGGCGTCAGATACCGTCCAGTGCCAGGATTGTAGTAGCGATGCCGGTTGTAATGTAAGCCCGTTTCCGCATCGAAGTACTGACCCTGGAAGCGCAGCGGGTTGTCGATTTCCTCAACGTCGAGAGTGGCGAGGTTGCCATACGCGCGGTATTTCGCCGACCACATGATTTCGCCGCTGTAGTCGGTGAGTTCCTGTGGGGTGCCGAGGTGGTCGAGTTGGTAGTAGAACGGCTCGGCTTTGAGTGGGCCTTCGCCGTCGAGCATTGCCAATGGGCGGAATGACCCCGGTTCGTAGATGTAGCTGCGATAACGGTTGTCGGCGCTTTCGGCGATTAGGCGTTCGCCTTGCCACAGGAACTCCGTCGTGTGGCCATCTACGGTTTTGGCGATGCGGCGGCCAAAGGCGTCATATTTGTAGGTTGCATAGCTGCCGCCGGGGAGGCTAACGCCGATCAGGCGGTGCTGGCAGTCGTAACGGTACTCGGTGACAAGTTTCTGTCCGGTTCCTCGACGTTCGCGCGCCAGGTTGCCGTAGGCGTCGTAATCGTAGTGGCGGTCGCCCTGCATGAGCAGGCGGTTGCCTTTGAGGTTGGCCAGGTTTGCGGTTGGCTGGTCGCCCTGGCCCAGGAGGTTGCCCGCCGGGTCGTGCGCAAAGCTTTCCGGGGTGCTGCCACGGACGTTGATCAGGCGATCAAGCGGATCGTAATGGTAGCTGCGATTACCTTTGCGGCTGTCGTCAATGCCCGCGAGGTTGCCATTGGCATCGTAGGCGTAGCGCCGCTGGAACAGGTTGCGATCTTGCTGACCCACCGTGTGGGCTTGCAGTCGGCCTTGTTCGTCGTACCGGTATTGGCTGAGCAGCAGGCCTTGTTGACGTTGCTGCTCGCGGCCGGCGCTGAACTGGTGCGAAAAGGGGATTTCTGAAGCACGGGTCGATAGGGTTGAGCCAGTACACCCGGATCAATTCCTGAAGTAAAGCTCATCCAGTTGCCGTTTCCGAATCCGCAGATATTCCTCCCATACCTTAGGGAAATCTTCATCTTTAGTGAGGGGGAAGGTCAGATAAATGTACTTGCCTTTAACACTTATATACTCGCGTGCACGTTTGAAGGCAGGTTGTTCGTACATCGAGATGCTTTCATCGTATCCGTCATGGCTGTGGGAGATGCTTACCCTGTGCGGAGCGATCATACCTCGCGCAAAGTCAATCACCCATCCTTGATCCAGCCCAGTGCTCAAATAGCCGAAAACACCATCGTTTGAGAGTCGAATGCATGTTTTCGCCTGAGCACCATCGTCATCGTTGACGACAATGATCTTGTCTCTGAAGTACTGGATTTTTCGCTGATCCGGTCCCTGCAGAACCAGATTCCAGCCTTCAGCTGACATGCGAAATTCCCCCTGATTCTCGAACTCTGCAATCCAGCCGTTTGAAAGACTGATCTGGTGTTTATTCATGAGAGGCCCTGCTTGTTTGATTTATAGGGTAGATGTACTGCGAGTGGTGACTGTCTAACTTTCCTGATTTTTCGGGATCTTGGCGTTTTGTGGTTACGGAAAGTCAGAGAGCCAAGTCAGACATTGGGCTGGCTTATCGGTATCGTCCATCCAAGCCGATTCTCTCTTGTCCAGCTCTGTAATTGTTCCCGCCGCACTAGCTCGATAACAAATCATCCAACCATTGCGTCCTTCATTGACGATCAGATAGGTTGCTCCATGGCCTTCGACAGTCAACGACCAATAACCGAAAAATGCGCGCTGGTCCGAGAATTCGATTACGGTGAACCCGGCACGCTTAACCGCATTGAAAAGAATACGATATAAAAACCAAAGATTTACAAATGCTTTCATTCGAACAACGGCTTCAAAAACTAAAAAAGACGCGCAGCCAGCAGCTGGTCTTGTCGTCAGCCTGGCCTTCGCGGTCCCAGTGGAATTCCACTTTGACGCGGCCGTACTGATCGCAGTGGATCTCTTCACCCTTGGGCCCGGTGACCACGGCGCTTTGGCTGCCGAGGATGCGCGGTTTCTTTTGCGTCAGCGGCGGACGGTTCGGCACGTCCCATGGGGTGGCCTGGAAGCGGTTGCGATAACCCTGGTGGAAATCGCCCTTGAGGCTGGTGGTGTCGCTGGTGACCGATTCTTCCAGCACCTGCGGCTGTTTGCCTTCGTGCAGGACTTCGGTCAGCAGCCAAAGGTCGTTCCATTTGGCTTTCGGGTGTTGGGTCAGGGCCAGGAAATGGCCGCTGACCAGCAACGGCTGATCGCTTTTGCCTTCGGCCAGCTGGAAGTCGCTGCGGTGGCGTTCCAGGTTGCGCTTGGCCAGGTGTTTGCCGCGCTCTCGGTCGATGAAACAGCCTGGTAAATACCGAGATATTGAAAGGCTTTGTGCGGGACTTTGTTGTGCGGGCAGGGGATGTTAATGTTCGGTCTCTGTTGCATTTTATAAGGATATTTCCAGTGCTACGTCAGCTCGTACTTGCCCTGCCAGCCATGATGTTTTTAGTCGGTTGCGAGGCGGAATCCGGTCCTTTGCCTACCAGCAAGAGTCTTGCACCAGAGAAAGTCTCCACCATCGCTGCCACCATTGCGAAGACTTACCCTCATCTTTCCAGCGAACTGCGCGGGAAGGTGCTCAACACCGTCGTGCAGTCCATCGACAATATGGTGTTTGTCGAGGGTGGACAGTTTGATATGGGGGACTTTGGCTGGATTTGTGAATATGATGAAAAGGATGTGTGTACCTGGCCCTGCGGGCAAGACCCCAAGCAGCTTTGTAACATTAGCAGAGATGGGAATGATGATTTTGTACATCCAGTCAAGCTAAGTAGCTACTATTTTTCTAAGTTTCAGACTAGGTTGATTGATTTTGACTTGTATTTTGCCGCGATGGGACAACCATTGTTTGATGCTGAAGATCGAGAGCGCGAAGACTTAAAGTATCTATATGCGCCTGATCTTCCAGCGCCCACCAAAAGTTGGCAAGAAGCAAAAGATTATTGTCTTTGGATTGGCCGGTTAAGTGGGTATCCAGTTGATTTGCCGACAGAGGCGCAATGGGAGTATGCGGCGCGTAGTCGTGGTCAGCATGTACTGTATCCCACTGATAATGGTAGTTTAAACTTTGGGCGTAATTTTCCAGCTAAAAGTACAGGAAATACATATGCGGTTGATAGTTTTACTCCCAATCCGCTAGGTATATATAATATGTCTGGAAATGCTACAGATTGGGTTAGCGACTGGTACGGGAAGGATTATTATCAGCATTCTCCATTGGAGAATCCACGGGGTCCTGAACTTGGTACTCAGAGGGTCCGGCGTGGGTCAAATTATCCTGAGGGACCTATAGCTGCAGCTCCAGTTGTTCGGCGCTGGGCTGATGCCCCATCAAAAGATGCACACTATCCAGGAACCAGTTTTCGTTGTGCTATACAATCGGATAAATCTTTATAGTATCCGGAGTAGGGGGCGCCAAGGGTGCCCCTACTGGTCGTCTGTCTTTAAGCTAATCCGTCAAATAAGTTACTACGTCGAGCAGCTACTAAAACATTTTCTTTGCGCCACGGTAAACCTGGTGTCCAAGCCAGCATTCCCTTAGGTTGAGCGGATGAATTGGTACTTATTGCTAACGAACCGATAAAACGGTTGAATTCTCGTTGTTCGCTTCCGTCTAGAAGAGCATTTAGACGGTCTAAACTATGTATTGCGTTTACTTTGCTGCCATTTTTAGAACAGTGCTCCAACACCTCGATGAAGTGACGCCAACTTCGCAAATGTGACAGCAACAAGACAACAGCTTTTTCCTGATTCTCCGCCCAGCTTTCAACAAAGCTCTCCGTTAATAAATAAAGCATGGGGCCAAGGGTTTCTGGCGGCATCATTTGGAGTGGGATTTTTTTACCATTAACATTGACGAATTGATTACTAAGCAAATATGTCGCAAGGCTTTGAGCTTCTTCCTTTGTAGCCTTTCGTCTCAGCCACCAACGTTCCATGCTATCGAAACCTTCTACGAAAGCTTTTCCAGCTGCTTCCCCCGGATGTGTTGCAACATGAAATAACCCCTTGGCCATGTAGCTAAACGCTTCTTCCGTCACTGCCAGCTGATAATGAAAGTCTGCTTTCGACAATGCACTGCAAAAAATAAATGCAAGATTCCCTACCTGTTCCAAATCTACTGCTGTACCAAATCCACCGCCGGCACCCGGACCAAATACCAGGCTGGCCTTGCAGTTGATTGCCAAGCGATCTGCATTGATCTCAATACCGAAATCAAAACCCGCTCCAATGCCAAGCGCCACATTGCCTTCAGCCTTGACCTCAACTAGACTCGCCCAGTCTGTACTGCCACTATCATTCGCCTGTCCCGCGACAATTTTGCCGCCCCCTTGCTTGGCCGGATCAAGCCACTTCAACGTTCCGGTCAATGTGCCGCCACCTTGTACACCGGCGAAGGCGTTGCCCTTCAAACCAACGCTGCCTCCGCGCTTTTTATCCACCGCCATGCTCGGTGTGCTGAGCAACGCTGTAGCCCCCGACGCTTCAACTTCTTTGGGTTTATATTGCGCTTTGACGCCAGCCTGACCTTGGGCTGTCGCCCCGGCGAAACACGATAGCTCCACTTTTCCGTCGAGACGGAAAATGCCGATGTCACTCACCACTTCTTTGCCTTCGGCATTGCGGTAAGGCATCCGCACCACGTAACCGCCCTGATCGGGGAAGAAACTCTTGAGCGCAACAGAGCCTTCCGCCAGCGAGATCGCTGCACTGCCTTTCACGCCCACTTCGATGTTGCCTTTACCGGGCTCCCAGCTGTTGATGCCGGCGCTGGCGGTGGCGGCAAAACGGAAGGCGTGAGCTTCGGCGGAGACGGCGTATTTCGCGGAGTCTGCCTGATTGGAAGTCCAGGAGCATTCTTTGTGCAGGGCATTAAGCAGGTTGTCGTCTTTGCTCGTCCAGCTCGTAAACTTGGCTTCCAGACTACCAAGGGGGCTGGTTTTTCGGCTTTCATTGACGGCGGACTTGATGTCCTTGAACAGCTCTTTAGCCAGGTTTTTATCGAGTGGCTTGCCCTGCATTACCTTCGTGCTGACCTTCACTTTCCAGTCAAGTTGTTCCCGGTAACTCATCGGTATGTAGTGCCGGCGACTTGGGTCGCTGAACGAGATGACTTCGATAACGGTAATGCCCGTTTTTACTTGTCGACCCTTTTGGCTTTCGGTGGCTTTTCCCTTGCCATGCTTGATGTCCGGCGCAGCGCTGTTGGCGCTGGTGGAACTGTCGCCGGCTTCTGCCTTTCCTTGCGCTGCGATCTTGGTTCGCAGGGATTCAATCTCGGCGTTCAGTTCGAGTACTTTTTTGGCTTGCAGCTGTTTCCAGTTACTCTCCAGATAATTGCCTTCAAATGTTGCCTTGGGCTCATACCGCTGGTACCAGTCACGTGCCTGCTGCACCGTTGCCAACTGTCCCTGCAAGTCTTCTTTACGAGTTATGGTGGCGGTCGCTTTTTTTTCCGGCGGTGGCTCTGAGCGCTGTACCAACCCGGCATCTTCAGCCTTGACGTTCCAGGCGTCTTTGACACATCGCGAGCAGGCGCAATAGGTCTGAGGATTTGATGCCTTGGTGCATTTACTCGCTTCGGTGGCTTTGGCCAGGTTCTGGTGCAGCTCGTCCATGAGTTTCTGGACGAGGTCAGTCTGTGTTTTTAGTGCTTTCGACTCTTTTTCCGTCAGAATATAAAAAGTGTCTTCACCGGTGATATGCACCACGTCCACCAGTTCGTCCTTGCATTGAGCTTCGCCCTTGACACTGGTGGTGCTCTGGTTGTCCGCATGCTTGGGCGGCGGCAACACTTTAGTGGCTGGTAGCTGCAACACCCAACCGGCTTTGATGTGGTTGGGGTCGGTAATAATGGGGTTAAGTGCCCGTAGATCCGCCACAGAGCATTTGTTTGCGCTGGCAATATTGCCGAGGATATCGCCGCTTTTGACGGTATAGGTGTTGCTCATTACTCATCGTCCTTGTGATTCAGAGGCTTTCCAGCTGAGTCAATTTTTCACCCAGCGCCACGTCGTTACGAGCCAAAAGTTCCGCATCCGGGCCATTCGCCCAAAAGGAATCTCCACGGCTTATGGCGAGGCGTAGCCAGCGCTCCTGATCTGCCATTTGTTGGTAGCCCGCTTGTTGTCCTGCCAGCAATTGACGATGTACAAACTCGACAGTGTCTTGGGCAGGCAACACTTCGCGATAGTCTTCGGCAAAGCGTGCTGCAATGACCTTCAATCGACCTTGCTCGATCAACTCTTCGCGATCCCGATTCAGGTACAGCCAAGCGGGAGGTTGCAGTGCGGCCGCTGGGCTCTGGGGCGCCCTGGCGTAGTACCGCCAGCCCATTTCGTTACGCCAGGCCATACTGGTGAATGGCCCAATAAACTGGTTGCGCTCAGTTTCATTAAGGCTGCGCAGCAAGGGCTCTAACCATCGAGGATCGAAAAACCGCATCATCTGTTGCGGCGCGTCGTCGGTGCGCACAGTGAGCAGACTTCGCCAATGTTCAACCCCGTTGTCCAGGTCGTGCTCGTTGCTTAGCCAGGCCACACAGCCGGCATCGGACTGCTCCAGCAGGGCACTGGCATACGCCGTTGATTCGCCTTTTGCAGGGCACACGATAACGTAAGGTCCAGCAGGTTGAAGTTCGGCATATGGCGTATTGAGGAACAGTGGAATACACCGAGGGCGAGATTGTTCGTCACCTTGAAACAGACGCGCCAGCAAATCCACATCAAAGCTGCCATCCAGAATCAGACACAGGGTGCCCAGGGACGGAGGTCGTTCGAACGGCGAAGGAATAGAATCGATCATGCTGATTTACCCGGCTGGTGAATGGGGCAATGGCCGGAAGCATCTAGGTGGCACGAAGGGATAGGTAGTAGCACTCCCGTTTTTGCTTGCGCTTTATACGAAGCCAGGGAAGGCGCAACGACCTGCCCAGCCTTATCCGCATCCGCCTGCTTCAACGGTCCAGGCAACAACGGCGCCGCCCCCGTCCCGCTTCCCGGCCCGCCCCCGGAGTTCATATTGATCACCGGCCCGCTAATGGTCACGCCGCCAGCATCGATCTTGATAAAGCTGCCACCCCCGATCAGCGTCAACTCACTGCCCGCTTCAAGCACGACTTTCATGCCGCTGCTCAGGTGGATTTCCTGGCCGGCTTCAATGAACTGCCCGGTGCCGATCTTGATGTGCTGATTCACGCCCACGGTCAGGTGGTCGTTGGCGCGGGCTTCGACTTTGCGATCGGCATAAACCGTGTGGTGTTCTTCGGCCTT